>NZ_UNRE01000002.1 GCF_900537085.1 Agarivorans sp. Alg241-V36
GGTAATGGCACTCTCACCAACAATAACAATGGTACCGGGAAGTATACGCCCGCCGAAAACGATGGCGGCAACGTGAGTTTTAGTTACAACATTAGTGATGGTGACGCGACCATCAGCACCGGTACTGCCGACCTAGACATTACCCCAGTGAACGATGCACCTACCACCAGCAATGTGGTGTTAGAYCCGGTGGCAGAAGATGCAGTGGGTGGTCGAGTGATCACCGAAGCCGAACTTCTGGCCAATGCCGCAGATATCGATAATGACYTAGCGGATTTATCGGTGAGYAATCTAAGCCTGATTGGTAATGGCACTCTCACCAACAATAACAATGGTACCTGGACGTATACGCCAGCCGAGAACGATGACGGCAGCGTGAGCTTTAGTTACGACATTAGTGATGGTGAAGCGACCATCAGCACCGGTACTGCCGACCTAGACATTACCCCAGTGAACGATGCACCTACCACCAGCAATGTGGTGTTAGACCCAGTGGCAGAAGATGCAGTGGGTGGTCGAGTGATCACCGAAGCCGAACTCCTGGCCAATGCCGCAGATATCGATAATGACTTAGCGGATTTATCGGTGAGCAACCTAAGCCTGACTGGTAATGGCACTCTCACCAACAATAACAATGGTACCTGGACGTATACGCCCGCTGAAAACGATGACGGCAGCGTAAGCTTTAGTTACGACATTAGTGATGGTGACGCGACCATCAGCACCGGTACTGCCGACCTAGACATTACCCCAGTGAACGATGCACCTACCACCAGCAATGTGGTGTTAGATCCGGTGGCAGAAGATGCAGTGGGTGGTCGAGTGATCACCGAAGCCGAACTTCTGGCCAATGCCGCAGATATCGATAATGACTTAGCGGATTTATCGGTGAGCAACCTAAGCCTGACTGGTAATGGCACTCTCACCAACAATAACAATGGTACCTGGACGTATACGCCAGCCGAGAACGATGACGGCAGCGTGAGCTTTAGTTACGACATTAGTGATGGTGAAGCGACCATCAGCACCGGTACTGCCGACCTAGACATTACCCCAGTGAACGATGCACCTACCACCAGCAATGTGGTGTTAGACCCGGTGGCAGAAGATGCAGTGGGTGGTCGAGTGATCACCGAAGCCGAACTTCTGGCCAATGCCGCAGATATCGATAATGACCTAGCGGATTTATCGGTGAGTAATCTAAGCCTGATTGGTAATGGCACTCTCACCAACAATAACAATGGTACCTGGACGTATACGCCAGCCGAGAACGATGACGGCAGCGTGAGCTTTAGTTACGACATTAGTGATGGTGAAGCGACCATCAGCACCGGTACTGCCGACCTAGACATTACCCCAGTGAACGATGCACCTACCACCAGCAATGTGGTGTTAGACCCAGTGGCAGAAGATGCAGTGGGTGGTCGAGTGATCACCGAAGCCGAACTCCTGGCCAATGCCGCAGATATCGATAATGACTTAGCGGATTTATCGGTGAGCAACCTAAGCCTGACTGGTAATGGCACTCTCACCAACAATAACAATGGTACCTGGACGTATACGCCCGCTGAAAACGATGACGGCAGCGTAAGCTTTAGTTACGACATTAGTGATGGTGACGCGACCATCAGCACCGGTACTGCCGACCTAGACATTACCCCAGTGAACGATGCACCAGACGCACAAGATGATGGCTTCGCAAACATAGCATCATCAGAGACTGTTTTGCTTGACTTAGTTGCCAACGATAGTGACTTGGATGGCGATGCAATCAGCGTAAAATCAATCCACGGTACGGATCTGACTCCTGGTATTACTCAAGTTATCTCAGTACCAAATGGAGTGGTGAACGTTACTGCTGCTGGAGTTGTCAGTTATACAGCCAGTGCAAATGGTAGTGGCTTAGTCGAGTTTTCGTACGTATTACAAGATGAACATGGCGCAGAAAGCACTGCTAATGTTAGTGGTAACGTCGTTAATTTAGCTAATGATAGTGCTCAAGTTGCGGAGTCGGGTTTAGCTAGCGGTTCGGACCCTAGCGCTCTATCCACTTCTGCCACGGGTAACTTATTAGCAAATGATGATGGCTTAACTGATGGTCTAGAATTGAGCTCTGTGGTTTATCAAGGTGTTCCGCACACCGCTGACGCTAACGGTGTGATTTCAATTGATACCAATCAAGGGCAGCTAAGTGTTTATACCGAAGACTATAATGGCTTTAGTAAAGGTGATTATGAGTACCAGCTTGAAAGCTCTAGTTTGGCTGGCGATAACGTCAGTGAAAGCTTCAATTATGTAGTTGCCAACCCTGCATCTGGCTTTGTTACTCAAGCAACTCTAGATGTGAATATAGTTGATGATACTCCTGTAGGCAGCGATGTATCACATAGCTTGGAATCAAGCCCCTTACTGGTAACGACCAATCTTGTATTGGTATTAGACACCTCTGCTAGTATGACCAATGGTGAGCATGGGGATGGTTTAAATTACCTAGAAATCGCAGTTAATGCCTTGTCGAATTTAATAGAGCAAGCCGATGCAGCGGGTAACGTAAATGTGCAAATTGTCGGCTTTTCAGACTCTGTAATAAGCAGTGGCTGGATCAGTGACAATGTTGAAGATGCCTTAAGTTACCTACAAGATTTAAGTTCAGGTGGTGGTACTCATTACGATATAGCGCTTAACGAAGTGATTTCAACTAGTACCAGTGCTCAGCAACCAGATGCAGATAATACCCTGCTGTACTTTATCTCTGATGGCGAACCAAACTTTGGCTATGGGATTGATGATACCGTTGAATATAACGGCTCTAATGGTCTAGCTGCATGGGATGAGTTTGTTCAAGACAATATTGATACCAGTTATGGTATCGGTATTGGCCAGGCTGATTTAGATGTATTGAAGGATGTTTCTTCAGAATCACCCACCGATGAGTTTGCCTTTATTGTTGATGATGTAACAGATCTATCAACCACTCTTGTTGAAAGCTACTTAGAAGCTGAAGTTGATGCTTCACTCGGTTTACTGCAAACAGCATCAACAGATGGCTTTATGGTGGGGGCTGATGATGGCTACGTAAGTGCCATTTCAATTGATGGGACTATTTATGAGTACGATCCCAATGCAGTTCCAGAGCAAGAGAAAAACCTTAGCATTACCACAGCATTAGGTGGTGTATTGTTATTCAACTTTGCTACCGGCGCATATTCTTATGAGCTTGATGTAGGTGGTGATGGCTGGGGGCAACAAGAAAACATAGCGGTAACTGTTACTGATTTTGATGGTGATAGCAGTTCTATTAACATCGAAATAAACACTGTTTTTGAAACGGTGGTTGATGCCAACCGTGATGTGATTATTACTAACCAAGACGGTAGCAGCACCATCAGCGTGCCCAGTTTAGCTCTGTTATGGAACGATACCGGTGAGGGAATTAGCTTTGATGGAGCAAGCAATGCGCTTGGCGGTTCTGTTAGTGGTAGCGATGAAGTGTTATTCGATTCTGATGATGGAGTCGGCTTAGGTATTCACGATAGCAACTTTGAAACCGAAGAATTATCGATTATCGCCACCGAAGCAGATGTAAGCTTTGTTGACGTTGACTTTAATAGCCATGACGCAGTGGACTTAAGTGACCGCTCTCTATTTAGTTTAAATGATGGGAATATTCCCCAGATTGTATCGGGAGGTTATTCATTTACCTACCAGAGTGAGTTGGTAAACGATAGTGATCCTGTAACCAGTGCCGATGAAGATTGGATTAAAGTAACTTTAGCTGAAGGTGAAGTTCTGTGGGCAAATATGGCCACTATTTCTGGTCAAGAAAGAGTGAAAGTAGATGCCTTCATATATGATTCACAGGGTAACCTTTTACTCACCGATAACGGGGAAAAGCAATTTCAAGAAGACTGGCAAGGCCCAAGAGGTAGTTTTACCGCTCTAGAAGAAGGTGATTACTACATACAAATTGTCGCCGATGATGACACCGATAGCGGTTTTTATCAGATGCATCTAACCATCGATGCCAGCAGCGCTGTTTATCTAAAATCAGCGGCTACTGATACCCAAGAAGAATTTGAATACAGCATTATTGGCGATGGAGCGCTGGATACAACCACCGCTGAGCTTATTGGAGTTCATGGAGACTCTGTGGATGGCGGTGATGGGGACGAAGTCCTAGTGGGCAACGAGGTCGCCAATACTATCTCAGGTGATGCTGGAGATGATGCCTTAGTGGGCTATGCAGGTGATGACCAGCTTGATGGCGGTGCAGGTGAAGACTTGCTGATTGGTGGTCAAGGTAATGATATTCTTACCGGTGGCGATGACAGCGATATGTTTGCCTGGTTAGACGGCGATGACCAATCTACCACCAACGACACCATTACCGACTTCACGCTAAAAGATGATAGTGATCCAGATAATGCGCCTGATGTGCTTGATTTAAGTGATTTGCTGCAAGGCGAAACCGAGGCAAGTTTAGAGTCATATTTGTCGTTTGAAACAGTCGGTGATGATACGATTATTTCAATTGATAAAGACGGCGCCAGCAATGGTGAAAGTATTCATCAAACTATTACCCTAAAAAATGTCGATTTTAGTGGTATGAGTGAAAATGATATTTTGACCCAATTAATTGAAGAACAACAGCTTAATGTAGACAACTAGCCGCTTAAGGTTTGGGAAAATATGGATTCAAGAGTAAGCTAAGGCTTACTCTTGATGTTTTTGTTTATGGAAAGGATGCTCGGTGCAGGACGCTAAACCACAGCAGCAATATCGCGATTTAGATTTAACCGCAGAAAGAACAGACCCTTTACTGAGTAGTTTAGTATTTTTATCTAAATATTACGGTAAGCCTTTCTCTGCGCGCGCGCTGTCTGCTGGCCTGCCCTTAGAGGATGGTTTACTCACTCCAGCCTTATTGCCTCGTGCAGCCTTGCGTGCCGGTATGGACGCCTCAATCGTTAAAAAACCAATTAACAAAATACCTGAATTACTCTTACCTTGTATTTTGTTGCTAAAAGATGGTCGCTCTTGTGTGCTACTTTCGCGAAGTGATGAAGGCATCGAGGTAGCGTGGCCAGAACTTCCCGATAGTCATGAACATATTTCTTTAGATAAGCTCGAACCGGATTACAGCGGCTTTTGTTGTTATGTTCGTAAACGCTATCGCTTTGACGCGCGTTCTCCTGAGTCGCTAAGCAACAAGCAAGGCCATTGGTTTTGGAATACACTGCGCCGCTCTGCTCCTATTTACCGAGATGCCTTAGTCGCTTCCTTATTTCTGAACTTGTTTGCTATCGCTTCTCCGCTGTTTGTTATGAACGTCTACGACCGGGTAGTGCCCAACTCCGCGATTGATACTTTATGGGTGCTCACCGCTGGTATGGCCTTAGTGCTAGTATTTGATTTTGCTCTCAAGCAAATGCGCGCATACACCCTAGATTTAGCCGCTAAGAAATCTGATATTTTACTCTCGGCGCGGATCTTCGAAAAATTACTCAATATCAAGGCAGAAGTGCGGCCTCCTTCGGTGGGGGCTTTTGCAAAAAATGTACAAGAGTTTGATTCCATCAGAGAGTTTGTCACCTCCTCAACCATCGCTGCTTTGGTTGATGTACCGTTTTCCTTGTTGTTCTTGTTGGTCATCGCCATGGTGGCTGGGCCACTGGCTTTGGTGCCTGCTGGTGCGGCTTTGCTGATGCTACTTTATTCTTTTTACATCAAACGAAAAATGCATCAAGAAGTGGAACTAGGTAGTCGTTTTGCCAGCCAAAAAAATGCCCATTTAATTGAAAGCTTGAACGGTATCGAATCTTTGAAGCTAGCGGGGGCTGAGAGTCAGTTTCAGCATAAGTGGGAAGAATTAGTAGGCAACATTGCCACTTGGAATATGGCTATTCGTAAATTAGCCACCTCGGTTGGTAATGTTAATGCCTTTGTCTCACAAAGTACCACGGTACTAATTGTAGTGGTTGGGGTATTCCAAATCTCTCAAGGTGAGCTATCTATGGGCGGCTTGGTAGCTGCTGTTATGCTTACTGGACGGGCCTTGGTGCCATTTTCTCAAGTATCACTATTGGCAACGCGTTATAACCAAGCGCAATCCGCTCTGGAAAACCTAGAAGACATTATGAAATTGCCTGATGAGAATTTAGAGCGCTACATGCATCGTTCTCATTTTGACGGAGCGATCAGTTTTACTGATGTGAGCTTTACCTATCCTGGTAGTGAACAGCAAGTGCTTAAGAATGTAAGCTTCTCACTTAAAGCCAAAGAAAAAGTCGCAATTATTGGCAAAATTGGCGCAGGGAAAACCAGCTTAGAGAAAGTTTTATTGGGGTTTTATGCACCTCAGCAAGGTGCTATTCGCTTAGATGGCGTGGATCTAAACCAAATTAGCCCGGCAGATATTCGACAAAAAATGGGCTGTTTACCGCAAGACATCAACCTGTTCTTTGGCTCTATTCGTGAAAATATCACCTTGGGTGTGCCGCATATTGAAGACGAGCTAATTTTCCGAGCCGCCGAGCTAGCCGGGGTTACTCAATTTACCGATGTTGACCCAGAAGGTTTAGACCGACAAGTGGGTGAGCGAGGACTTTATTTATCGGGCGGTCAGCGCCAAGCGGTTGCCTTAGCACGAGCCTTGCTTTTTAATCCGCCTGTATTGGTATTGGATGAGCCAACCAGCAGCATGGATGCCTACTCAGAAAATCTCGTCAAAAAACGTTTGAAGCAAGTGGCCGAAGATAAAACCTTTGTATTGATTACCCACAAAATGTCGATGTTGGATTTAGTGGACCGAATTATCGTTCTGGAACGAGGCCAAGTGGTTGCCGATGGCAGCAAAGCAGAAGTACTAGAGTTGTTGCGCAGTGGCAAAGTGAGAGCGCCAAATGAGTAAGCGCACGCAAGATCTCTCGGAAGCTGAATTAAAGTTTGTAGACGATATTAACGCTGCTATTTTGATGAAAACGCCACGTCGCTCTAAGCGTTTATTGTGGCTTATCTTTGTATTACTCGCCTGTTCACTGTATTGGGCTCACTGGGCCAAAGTTGATGAAGTAACAGTAGGCAGTGGTAAGGTGATTCCTTCCCAACAAATTCAGACCATACAGAATCTAGAAGGCGGTATTCTCAAGCAGGTTTTGGTTAAAGAAGGTGAGCAAGTAGAGCCAGCTCAGCCTTTATTATTAATTGACGATACCCGCTTTCGTTCCGACTTTAGAGAGCAACAGCAAAGGGTGATCAACCTAGAAGGCGACGTGGCTCGCCTTAGAAGTGAAATCGCCAGTATTCAGCTAAGCCCTGAGTTACCAACCCAGCAATGGCGCGACCAAGTGCAAGTTGTTGAAGTTGATATCGCCTTTGATGATGAATTTAAACAGGCATACCCCTCAGAAGTTACCGGCCAGCAATTGCAAAAATCAGCACGTTTAAGTGCATTACAAAATCAGCTATCTATTACCGCCGGTCAAATAGAGCAAAAGCAGCAAGAGTTGCTCGAGCTTAAATCCAAAATTACCCATGTAAATACCAGTTATAATCTTGCCTTAGAAGAATTGCGTATTACCAAACCTTTAGCCGAAGAAGGCATTGTCTCGCAAGTTGAAATACTAAAATTGCGCCGCCAAGCTAACGACTTAAATGGTGAGTTGCAAAGTAGCAAGTTGCTAGAGCCGAAGATCAATAGCGCCATCGGCGAAACCATTTATAAACGTCGCGATATTGCACTCAATTTCCTTAGTGAAGCTCGCCGTGAACTCAACCAAATTGAAGCAGAGCTACAACCTTTAAGCGAAGGGCAGGTAGGCTTACGTGATAGGGTTGATAGAACCTCGGTGGTTTCGCCCGTAAAAGGTACGGTCAAAAAAATCTATATTAATACCGTAGGCGGCGTAGTGCAGCCGGGTATGAGCATTATGGAAATTGTCCCTATAGAAGATAACCTTTTGGTTGAGGCGAAAATTCAGCCAAAAGATATTGCATTTCTTCGGCCAGGGCTTAAAACTGTTGTTAAATTCAGCGCTTACGATTTTTCTATTTATGGTGGATTAGATGGTCAACTTGAGCATATAAGTGCCGATACCATTTTAGATGAAGAAGGAAATAGTTATTATTTGGTGAGGGTACGAACCGATAAAAACTATCTAGGGAATGATGAATCGCCACTGCCCATAATTCCCGGCATGTTATCTAGTGTAGATATCATCACTGGCAAAAAAAGTATTTTAGATTATTTGCTAAAACCAATAATTAAAGCGCAACAAACAGCGCTACGCGAACGATAAGAAAGTCTGTTTGCTAACCTTTTGGTTAGTCTACGACAAGGAGTGTTAATGAATAAGCTGACCTTAACCCTAGTGTCTGGTCTATTGATGTCTTGTAACTTGGCTTCGGCACAGTCATTAGAACAAGCGGTAGCTAAAGTGCTTACCGAGCATCCTCAGCTGCAGTCATCTTTTAATCAATTTAAGGCCAGTAGCGAGCAATACCAAAGTGCTAAAGGCGGGTATTACCCAACTATCGATTTAACTGCTGGAGCTGGTTGGGCACAAACAGATACTGAGGACGAAATTACAGAAAGCGGCACGCCAACTGAAGTTGGCTTAAGTATTCGACAGCTACTGTTCAGTGGTTTTGCTACTTCGGGGGAAGTCTCACGTACCGAAAACGAAACCTTGGCCGATCAATGGCTGTTATACAATGACGCCGAAAATATCGCCTTGCGAGTTGTTGATGTTTACCTAGAAGTGATTAAGCAGCAACAATTGTCGGAGCTTGCCGAAAGCAATCTACAAACTCACTTAGCCATTCAAAAAGACATTAAAAAGCGCACCGATTCAGGGGTTGGTTCTAGTGCCGACTTGACCCAAGTGAACGGTCGTGTTGCCCGAGCAACGACTAACTCTTTATCTGCTAAAAATAACCTAATGGATGCGCAAACTCAGTTTTTACGAGTGGTTAACGAGTTACCCAAAGATTTGGTGCAACCCGGTGCCGATGTAGCTTTAATACCTGCTGATCTAGACTCAGCACTGGCGGCCGCCTTAGATGTGCACCCAACCCTTAAGTCTGCTCAATTCGACGTTGCCGCCGCTAATGCACAAACTACTGTGGCTAAAGCTAACAACTATCCTGAAATCGCCTTGGAACTAGATGGTAACTGGGATAAAAATCGCAGAGGGTACGAAGACACCAAAGACTATGAGTTAGCCGCGATGCTTCGCCTGCGTTACAACCTGTTTAATGGTGGCAGTGACGCTGCTGAAATTCGCCGTAGCGCCTACGATGTTAATCGTGCCAAAGCTGTGGGTGAAGATGCTTATCGCCAAGTGAGTGAAGGGACCCGTTTAGCCTGGAATGCTTGGGATGTATTGGTTCGTCAAAAATCCTTTTTACAACAGCATGTTGAAGCGAGTTTTCAAACTGTTGAAGCTTACAAAAAGCAATTTAACTTAGGCAAACGTAGCCTGTTAGATGTACTGAATACCGAAAATGAACTATTTGAAGCGCAAAATGAATTCATCAGTGCTGATATTGATGAACTTCGCGCTAAATACCGTTTACTCAATGCGACGGGCCTATTGCTCGAAGCATTACGTGTTAACCGACCAGAGGACTGGACTTTTTAATGAAAAACAAGAGCTTAATTGTCGCGGCGGCTGTTTTGGCCTTAACTGCGTGTAGTCAAACTGCTGATACCTACCAGGCTGAGCCTGCTAACTATGACCGCCAAGACCAAGACGGTGATGGTGTGATTAATGAACGTGATCTTTGCCCTGATACCGAAGCCGGTGCAGCGGTTGATAATGATGGCTGTTCAGAATTTCAAAGCGTAGATGACGGATATGAGTTGATGGTCTTCTTTGGTCATGACTCAAGTAAATTGACCGACGAATATGCCCCTCAGCTGCAACAAGTTGCTGACTTTATGCAGAAGTACTCTGATGTGAAAATCAGTGTTGAAGGCTACGCTAGTGCCAGTGGTAGTAAGTCATACAACCTTAAGCTGTCTAAACGTCGTGCGGCAAGTGTGCGCCAGCAGCTCATTGATGACTATGCCGTAGCGGCAGAGCGCATTGAACTAGAAGCGATTGGAGAAGAAGAGCTGTTAGCTGCTGGCGATACCGAGCAAGCAGAAGCGGCCAATCGCCGAGCTCGAATTTTTGTACAAGAGCAATACCGTGAAGCTATTCCTCGTTGGTCAATTTACACGCCGCACTTAAAGCAGTAATAGGCTAATGCAAGGGCTTTTAGCTAGGTGGTGGATAGCATTGTTGGCTTGGCCAATATTGTTATTTGCTACCGCTTACCAGCTAGAAGAACTCGCTAGTACTGTTCGCAACTTCTATGGTGAAAAGGCTGAGCTTAGGGTTCGAGCCTGGCGTGGCTTGATTGAAGACAGCCATTCTATAGCAGAAGCTGACCAGCTTCGCGCCATCAACGATTTTTTCAACCAAATGCAGTTTGTTGATGACATAGATGTGTGGGGACAAGAAGATTATTGGGCCACTCCCGTCGAGTTTTTAGGTGCCGCAGCCGGGGATTGTGACGACTTTAGCATTGCCAAATACTTCTCTTTAATAGAACTGGGCGTAAGCGACGAAAAGATGCGCTTAGTCTATGTAAAATCTCTTACTTACAATCAATTTCATATGGTGGTGGCGTATTATGAAACGCCTGCATCAGTACCGATTATTCTCGATAACATCAATCCAAATATATTGCCTGCCACCCAGCGCGGGGATCTGGTACCCATTTATAGCTTTAATGGTCAGCACCTTTGGTTGATGAAAGAAAAAGGCCGTGGTCAGTTAGCCGGCAAATCTAGCCGCCTCAAGCTTTGGGCCGATCTCCAGCAGCGCTGGCGGCTAAATAAACTTAAAAAACCAGTAAAGAATTTCGATGCTTAGGGGAACACTATGACCTTATATCGCCAGTTGTTAATTGTGGTACTGCTTATCTACGGCGGCCTGCTGGCTGTAGTATTTAGTATCGAAATTGGCAATACCCGTAGTTATTTGTCTGAGCAGCAACTATCGGATGTTAACAACACCACTACGTCCTTAGGCTTATCGCTAAGCCCTTATCTGGAAGACCAAGATGTAATTGGCGCTGAATCCGTCATTAACGCGATGTTTGATAGTGGTTATTACCAGCAAATTAGCCTTAAATTGTTTGCGGATGATAGTCACATTGACCGCCGAAACTCTCGCTCTATCGACGGCGTGCCCGAGTGGTTCACCTCACTAGAGCTATTCCAGCCAAGTGCTCAAGAGCAAGTGTTAACCAGTGGCTGGATGCAGCTGGGCGAGCTAAAAGTAGTGGGGCACCCAGGCTTTGCTTACTTGCAGCTATGGAACGCCATGGTTGATTTAGCCAAGCTATTTGTGGTGGGGTATTTAGCTACCGTTCTGCTGTTAATGCGCGCGCTACGTTATTTGTTAAAACCACTAGAGCAAATTCAACAGCAAGCAAAGCTAATTGAACAGCGCAATTTTGGCCAAACCATTCCTCTGCCACATACCCAAGAGTTACGCAGTGTGGTTGGGGCCATTAACCATATGTCGGATAATATTGCCCAGCAGTTTGAAAGCCAAGTTCAGGAAGCCAGCGCGTTGCGCCAGCAAGCTTTTCAAGACTCAGTGTCAGGTTTAGGTAATCGCGCTTATTTCATCAGTCAAAGCAAATCTTGGTTGGCTGAATCTGGTGTGGGTGGTGTTGCGCTGCTGTCGCTCGACATTATTGAGGCTATTCACCTGCGCGATGGTTTTAGTGCCCGAGATGAGTTTATTAATTCGGTTGGTGAGCTGTTTACCACTTATACCCAGCAACAGCAGCAACTAGTGTTTGCCCGCATTAGCAATTTAGAATTTGCTGTCTTAGCAGAGGGTTTCGATCAGCAGCAATTGTTGCAGCTCGCCGAGCAAATTAATAAAGACTTATTAGCCCGTTTAGCTACGTGGCAGCAGTATATGCCGCGACCATTGGTGATGGGCCTAGTATTGCGCCAAAAAGATGAAACCATTGGCGAGCTATTAACCGCAGCCGATACCGCTTTGCATAATGCACGTGAACTGCGCGAAGGCTTCTTTAGCTTAGCCGATGTTGAGCATACTCATATTCCTCGCAGCCAATGGAAGCAGCTATTAGAAAATACCATTAGTCGCCAAAGCTTGGCTTATAAGGCGCAGGTGGTTAACTTTATTCATAGCGACAAAGTACTGCACCACGAGCTATTTACCACCATAGAAGTGAATGCCCAACAATATGCTGCAGGCCAGTTTATGCCAGCGGTTGAGCAATTTAGTTTAGGCGCTCAGTTTGACCAAATGGTGGTAGAGCAAGCCGCGCGAGCCTTGCAAAGTGACCAGAACCTAAGTTTGGCGATTAACCTAACCTTATCGGCAATTAGCGAAGCGAGCTTCTTGTCTTGGTTAGTTGAGTTGGCTCAGCAATATCAAGCAGTAGCATCGCGTATGGCTTTTGAAATCCCCGAGACCGCTTTTCTGCAAGAGAATACCGATTTAGAGGCCAGCTTAGATAGTTTAAGAGAGTTTGGTTTTCAGATAGGTATTGATCAATATGGGCGTAACTTAAACTCACTAAACTACTTAAGTCGGGTTAAACCTAACTACGTTAAGATTGACTACGGTTATACCGCACAAGCCTTGGCCGAAGATGGCGATAGCCACTTCTTAAGTGCAATCTGTCGTGCCGCTAGGAATTTACAAATTGTAACCGTAGCGCAAAGGGTAGAGAATCAACAGCAAGTTGAGCTGCTATCGGCCTTGCCGGTAGACGCCTATCAAGGTTATGTTGCTCCTCCTCAGCGCTTTACGTTGAGCGAATAAGCAATCTAGATTAGCAGAGGTAAGTAATGAACAAGTTATTGTTAGCCGGCTTGGTTGCCTGCAGTGTTAGCATCTCTCCTGCATTTGCCGCTTTGCTGCATACTAGCGGTGAGGCGAAATTGGTGGTTATTGCTGATCAAGTGCAAGTGGATTTACATGCTACTAGCCTGGCAAAAACGGCCAGTGATGCCAAGCAACAAGTTGATAAAATAGTGAAGGTTACCCAATCAAACCTCGCCAATTTATTAACTGAGTCTGATCGCTTTGAAGCGAGTCAACTGCAAATTCAGGCCGAATATAAATACCAAGACCGCGAGCGCGTATTTGTTGGTTACCGGGCCCAGCGTAGCATTATTGTTGAGCTGGCTAACCTCGACGGCTTAACTCGAATTCTTGATGCTGCCATGTTAAGTGGGGTGAATGAAGTGCGCCAACTACAATACAAAAGCTCGCAAGAAGAGCAGTACAAGCAACAAGTGCGGGCAATGGCCGTAAGTGACTCTTATGTTAAAGCGAAGCAATTGGCCGAAGGCTATGACGGCCAGCTAGGCCCGGTGGTTGAAGTTAATTACCGTAATCAATCTGCCATTCCAATGATGAAGATAGAGCGCGCCACCCTTGCCGCAACCGATGCGAATGCTGGCTCTTATCAGGCTGCTCAACTTATTTATAAAGATAGTGTAGATGTGAGCTTTGAGCTACTGACCGAAGACTAGTCTCTCGGCTTGTTCTCGCAGAAACAAAGCTTACTTAATGACTAAAAAATAAAGCCCAAGCGCTGCTAAGTAATAAGCAGGCTTGGGCTTTATGGTCTCTCCTAAAACTAATAAGCTGCGTCGGCCACTACAAACTCCGTGGCATTATTGGTGTCCACAAGCTCGGCCGCCAAAATAACTCGCGAAGGTGCACTGTGGTACATTTTGCCAAGCATTTCATGGCGAGCACCGGTAATCGCTAAGGCAATACCAGAGGCAACCATGCTTGGTGGGTAAGTAACCGTAGCGCGAACTACAGAGTTACCATCTACCACCATTTTGATGATGTCTTGCGAGCCTGCTCCACCTAATACGGTTTTAATGTCGGTTCGGCCAGATTCTTTAATCGCCTGCATTACCCCTTTTAGCATGTCATCATCTTGGCACCAAACCGCGTCAATTTCTGGGTGCTTCTGTAGATAATTCTCCATAACAGCCAAGGCTTTTTGGGTAGACCAATCGGCAGGTTGGCTGTCGAGAATGCTCATGCCTTTGTGCTGTGAAATGACCTCGTTAAACGCATCTACACGTTGCTTGTTAATCGGAATAGACATGCCTTCAATCACTACGACCTTGCCTTTACCATCCATTTCTTTGGCTAGCCACTCGCCGCTTACACTGCCTAGGCCGGCGTTGTCGCCAGCGATAAACACGTTTTGCGCAGGCGTTTCTAACTCGCGGTCTACAACCACGGTGTAAATGCCACTGCCGTAGGCTTCCTCAATCACTTTTTGTAAGGTGGCGGGGTTATGCGGCAGAATCACCAAAGCATCGATACCTTTGATCATTAAATCTTCCACATCGCCAACTTGTTTTGAACCCGAGCTAGCTGCCACTACGTAAAACTCTATATCGTCTTCACTTTTCTTAAAGTCGTCGGCGGCTTTTTCTGCCCACCACAACAAGCCTGCGGTCCAACCGTGGTCTGCTGAGGGAACGGATACACCCACTTTTAAGGTTTTAGCTACAGCGGCGTTCAATCCCAGTGAAGCAATAAAAGTGGCGGCAAGTAGTAGTTTTCCTATGTGTTGCAATAAACGCATGAGTTACTCTCCTTTGTATTAATGTACGGTGTGGGTTTAGCGGTCACGTTTAAATTGCATGAGCACTGCAATCAAAATCACTAAGCCTTTTACCGTTCCTTGTAAGTAGGGGGACACCCCCATTAAATTCAGCATGTTGTTAATAATGCCTAATATGATGGCGCCGATTACGGTGCCCCATAAGGTGCCTTTGCCGCCAGACAGCGAAGTGCCGCCTATTACCACAGCTGCAATGGCGTCGAGTTCGTAAAACAAGCCCGCATCGCCAGGGCTCACCGAATTTAATCGTGATGACAGCATCACCGCAGATAAACCCACGGTGAAACCTACAATCACAAAAGTTAAGAAGTACACCCGCTGTACGTTAATCGCTGAGTAGGTAGCCACTTTGGGGTTAGAGCCCACGGCACATACATGGCGACCAAAGGCGGTGTGGCGCAAAATCACATGGCCCACAAAGGCTAAACCAATAAATAGCCAAACCGGAATGGGAATGCCCATCCAGTAACCGCCGCCAATATCGGGGTAGTGGTTATTCTGCGATACCATTTCACCGGCATCACTGATGTAAAGGGTGAGCGAGCGGAAAATAGACATGGTGGCGAGAGTAGCGACAAAGGCGGTAATTTTGCCCTTGGTGGTGAGTAAGCCGTTTACCGCGCCAAATGCGGCGCCCATGGCCATAGCTGCCGCGATAGATACAGTGACGGCCATCCAACCATCACCTAAATAATTGAGCAGCATAATCACCAGCACGCCAACCAAGGCCACCATCGATCCTACTGACAAGTCGATGCCGCCAGCGATAATCACGAAGGTCATACCTAGCGCAATAATGCCGGTGTATGAGACTTGTCTAAGCACATTGGTGAGGTTTCTTGGAATTAAAAAGTGGTCGCTAGCCATGGCCGATAACAGCACCAAAATTAGCAAGGCCACTAATGGCGCCCAATTAGATAGGGTGAAGCGCGGCAGTTTGTTTAGCCAACTGGCCGAGGGATTACTTCCCGGTTTATGGTTCATTTTGGCTACCTCACTCATTGGGGGCTCTCCTGCATCGGCGCAGATACCGGCGCTGCCTGGCTTTGCAAACCTGCGGCCAAAAACATGATTTGTTGTTCGTTGATCTCTTGCTCATGCAGCTCTCCTTGAATCTGGCCCTCGCGCATCACCAATACCCGGTGAGCCAGCCCTATCAGTTCTTCCATGTCTGAGGAAATCACCACCACCGCTAGACCTTGTTCTGTCATGCTTTGCACAAAGTGGTAGATTTCTTTTTTTGTGTTTACGTCTACACCTCGAGTAGGTTCGTCGAGGATCAGGATTTGCGGCTGGGTATCCATCCACTTAGATAAATACACCTTTTGCTGATTCCCACCGCTTAGATACAACAGCTCGGTATCTAAAGACGCGGCCTTAATGTCAAATTTAGCCACATACTGTTGTGCTTGTTGGCGGGCTTTACCGTGGTTAATCAGGCCCTTGCAATAGTTGCCCAGAGAAATAAGGCTAATGTTTTCCGGCAGGTTAAAACTCATGGTTAGCCCGCAGCCTTGGCGGTCTTCGCTGAGGTAGGCCAAGCCATGTTTTACTGCATCTTTAATGTTGTGGATGTTCACGGCTTGCTGATGAACAAAAATATCGCCGCTTTGGCGTCGACGCAAACCCATAATAGCTTCTGCGGTTTCGGTGCGGCCACTGCCGATTAAACCAGCAAAACCCAGTACTTCACCTTGGCGTACTTCAAAACTAATATCGCTGAGTAGGTTTTTCACATTGAGGTTTTCTACCTTTAGCGCCACCTTACTTTGTACTTGCGAGCGAGCAGGGAATACTTGATTGAGCTCGCGCCCCACCATTTTTCTGGCCATGTCTTGTTCATCAATCTCACTTACTTGATCCACCGAAATGAGCTCGCCATCACGCAAAATAACTAAGCGGTCGCATAGCTGCTTAACTTCCTTAAGCTTGTGGGAAATAAACAAAATAGTTACGCCCTGCGCCTTAAGTTTGTCGATAAGCTTAAACAGCACCGCCACTTCTTGGCTGGTTAATACCGTGGTGGGTTCATCCATAATTAGAATGCGCGCATCGTTGACCAGCGCTTTAGCAATTTCCACCATTTGCTTTTCGGCAACGCTAAGCGATTCAATCAGTGCGTCGGGCGATAGGCTGGTTTCCAGTAAGCTCAATAGTTGATGGGTGCGTTGGCGCATGGCTTTTTTGTTTAGCAGTACACTGTTCTTAAGCTCTTGACCTAGGAAGATATTCTCAAAAACACTTAGGCTGGCAATTAAATTGAATTCCTGTGGAATCATTGCAATGCCCAAAACTTTGGCGTCGGCCGGGCTGTTTATTTCTACTGCCTTGCCATTGACTAATACCCGTCCAGCACTGCGCTGATAAATCCCCGAGATAATCTTCAGCAAGGTGGATTTTCCAGCACCATTTTCACCCAAAATTCCCATCACTTCGCCAGGCAGTATCTGCACGCTAATCCCGTGTAATACGGTAACCCCAGAAAAGCTTTTGCTTATTTTTTCTAGGCTAAGAATAGGTTCAGGCAAGCTCATGAACGTTCTCCAAAGCAGTCCACTTACCATTGTTCTGCGATGAGTGGATCATGGCGTTAATAAATTGCAGCCCCTCTACACCTTGTTTCACCCCTGGCAACAAACTATCGGCAAGAATGTCGGTAGGCGAGGAGCCATTACGCGCAGCCCGTATCGCGCTGGCGGTTTCGGTGTAGATATTGGCAAAGCCTTCTAAATAGCCTTCCGGGTGACCGGCAGGGGTTCTTACTAAGTGCTCTGCTTCAGCGTTATAGCCATAACCAGCGCGGCTAATAATGCGACTTGCTTGAGAGAAGGGGCTATAAAGCAGTTGGTTAGGGTGCTCTTGCGACCACTCAATCCCGCCGTCACTGCCGTAGATGCGAATGCGCAGGCCATTTTCGTTACCGGGCGCGACTTGCGAGCTCCACAACATGCCGCGAACACCTTGCTCAAAACGCAGCATGGCATGAACGTTGTCGTCTAGCACTCGCCCCCCAACAAAGGTGGATAGCTCGGCGCTAACTTGTTCTAAGTGCAATCCACTAATAAATGCCGCAAGATTAAATGCGTGAGTGCCAATATCACCCAAGCAGCCGGCAGGGCCAGAACGTTTAGGATCGGTGCGCCATTCTGCTTGTTTATTGCCGGTGTTTTCTGCCGCAGTAGTGAGCCAGTCTTGGGCGTATTCCACTTGCACTAAGCGTAGTTTTCCCAGTAAGCCTTCGCTTACCATTTGCTGAGCTTGGCGCACCATGGGGTAGGCGCTGTAGTTGTGTGTGAGCACAAATAGCTTGCCGCTGTTATTCGCTAAGTCCTTCAGCTCCATGGCTTCGTGCAGTGAGCAAGTCATTGGTTTATCGCAAATTACGTGAATGCCCGCGGCCAAAAATGCTTTAGCGATAGGGAAGTGTAGATGGTTGGGAGTAACAATGCTTACCGCTTCAATACCATCAGGACGGTTCGCTTCAGCTTCTGCCATATCTTGGTAACTCAAGTAGCAGCGATCCGCGGCTATGCCTAGCTCGTTTGCCGATTGTTGAGCTTTTATTGGGTCGGAACTTAGCGCACCCGATACTAGCTCATACTGGTTATCCAAACGCGCCGCAATACGGTGAATGGCACCAATAAACGCACCGCTGCCACCACCTACCATACCTAGTTTAATTCTATCCATGAGGTTCTCCTATAAACCCAAGATACGAAGGTTTGCAGCTTGGTCGATGGCGCTATCGGCAAAGTCGTCAAAGGCTTTGTCGGTGACTTCAATAATGTGTTGCTCTACAAAGGCTGCTCCTTCTAGCGCACCAGCTTCTGGGTGTTTAAGGCAGCATTCCCACTCAACCACTGCCCAACCGCTAAAGTTGTATTGCGCAAGTTTGGAAAAAATACCGACAAAATCTACTTGGCCATCGCCCAAAGAGCGGAATCGCCCAGCGCGCTCGGTCCAACTTTGGTAGCCGCCATACACCCCTTGTTGACCCGTGGGGTTAAACTCGGCGTCTTTAACATGGAACATTTTGATGCGAGCATGGTAGCGGTCGATAAAGTCTAAATAATCCAGCTGCTGCAACACAAAATGACTAGGGTCATACAAGATATTGCAACGCGGATGCTGGTTAACTGCATCCAAGAACATTTCAAAACTAACGCCGTCATGTAAGTCTTCTCCGGGATGAATTTCGTAACATACATCTACGCCTGCAGCTTCAAAGGCATCAAGAATGGGTAACCAGCGTTTAGCTAATTCAGCAAAGCCGGTCTCAACTAAACCTTGTGGGCGCTGAGGCCAAGGGTACATATACGGCCAAAGCAGCGCGCCCGAGAAGGTAGCGTGTGCAGTCAAACCGAGATTTTTAGAGGCCTTGGCTGCTAACAATAATTGATTTACCGCCCATTCTTGGCGAGCGCTTGGGTTGCCTCTTACAGATTCAGGCGCAAAGCCGTCAAACATTTCGTCGTAGGCTGGGTGTACCGCTACCAGTTGGCCTTGCAAGTGGGTAGATAGCTCGGTAAGTGTTAGGCCGTTATCTTTAAGCAGTGCTAGCACTTCTTGGCAGTAGCTAAGGTCTTCGGCGGCGCGCTCTAAATCAAATAAACGCTTATCCCAGCTGGGCATTTGCACCCCTTTGTAACCAACACTAGCAGCCCAAGCAGCAATCGAGCTTAGTGAGTTAAATGGTGCTTCGTCGCTAGCAAACTGAGCGAGGAACAGCGCGGGTCCTTGTAAGGTTTTCATCGGCAATCCTTTTATCGAAGTTCAAACCAAATTGTCGTACTTTGTTGCCACTAAATGTAATCGATTACATTTGGTGGCATAAAAAAACCATGCGCTAATTAAAGCTGGAGGCATATAAAGCCGCACTGCATGGCATTTATTTAGTAGTTGAATAAAACTTATACAATAAAATTGCGTTTATCTAGCGCATGTTGCGTAAATGTGATCAATTTAAAAGTTTATTTTTTGTACAAATTCTGGATTGAGTTCTTAAGTGATTTAAAATAAAGTACTTTATGAAAATTGATGTAATCCGTTACATTTTAGCTAAGCTATAACTAAAGTTAGCCTCGCTTATGAGCAAACTAAGGACAGTTGATGCCTACCATTAAAGATGTTGCTAAATTGGCGGGCGTATCTACCGCAACGGTTTCTCGAGCCATGATGAGCCCAGAGAAGGTATCGGAAAAAACTCGCTTGAAAGTTGAGCTGGCAGTGGCTGAGTCGGGATTCTCTCCCAATGTGATTGCACGAAATTTAAGGCGTAGCGAATCAAAAACCATTGTGATTATTGTGCCCGATATCGCCAATATGTTTTTCGCTAGCATTGTGCGTGGGATTCAGCAGGTGGCCTTGCAAAACGGCTACAAGGTGTTGCTGGGGGACTCAATTCATACGGTAGAGCAGGCCAAGGTTTATATGGATTTGGTACGCAGCAAACAAGCCGATGGGATCATTTCGCTTACTGCAGAGCTGCCGATGGAAATTCGCCAAGGGACAGAAATCCCCATGGTGATGGCTTGTGAGTATTTCCCAGGCTTTCCCATTCCTACGGTGCGTATTGATAACCGAGGTTCGGCCAAGCGTGCAGTGGATTACTTGTTAGATATTGGCCATAGCCAAATAGGTTGTATTACTGGCCCCATGGAAAACCCCATTTGTGTAGACCGCAAAGCAGGCTATCAAGACAGCCTGCAGCAGTTAAACATTCCTTTGGATGAGGCAGCCTTTGAAGATGGCGATTTTAGTTTTCAGTCGGGTTATAGCGCCTTTATGCGTTTGCATGAACATTACAGCATGACAGCCTTGTTTTGCTTTAACGACATGATGGCGCTAGGAGCGATGAAAGCGGCCACTCAGCTAGGAATTAAGGTGCCGCAGCAATTATCAATAGTGGGCTTTGATGACTTATTGTTCGCCGAATATACCAACCCAGAACTTACTACCATTCGCCAGCCGCAAGAAGACATCGGCAAAACCGCCGCCAATACGCTAATGAAGATATTACAGGGCAGTAAAGCCAGCCAAGACACCATTGTGCCAACTCAGTTATTGGTGCGATCCAGTTGCTGTGCACCCAGTAAGTAAGCTGATGTATTAAGCCATAGCTATTTGGAATGTAAAAAAAGCCAGTGGCAAGGGAGCCACTGGCCGAAAGAAAGGAATTGCTAAAAGCTACTGGAATTTAAAACGTTGGTTGGTACCTCCATCACATGACCATTGTCTAAGATCTGCGCCGTTAGCGCCCGAGTTGTTAGCTATTTCTAAACATTTTCCGCTTTGTTTATTGCGAATTTCAAAGGTGCTACTGCCTTTATCTATGGGGCTCCATACTTGGCTCGTATTGGCGTGGTTACAAACCCATTGTTGAACTTTAGCTCCGTCTGCTGAGCTGCCAGAAGCCAGTTCCATACATAGTTGGCTAACATTTGCACTAATGCTGTATTCGTTATTACCCAGAGCGGTAAACTGGAAGCGTTGGTTGTTATTACCGGTGTTGCATGACCATTGTTGATAGGTGCTACCGTTCCATACTGCGCCGCTTTTCACATCTATGCATAAGTTAGAGTGTGCAGCTTGAAGGTTGGTATAGCCACTTGGTGGGGTAATGTCGCCGGTTGGTGGGGTGGTGCTACCACCTGTAGGTTTGTAAACACGGATCCAGTCCACGTACATCTTGTTCTTATCGCCATCCGCTAGGTCTGCATCGGTGGCAATATGGCCAGCTTCTGAGCGCCAAGAGTGATCCTCTGTATCAAGAATAATGAACATCTCTTGATCCATGTTGTAACGGCTTTTATCTAATATTGCCCCGGTATAGTCTTTATCTTTCATTACCACTTGGCTCCACGCGCCTTTAGTGGTTTTTTGGCCATCAATGTAGAAGGTTACTTCTGTAGGGCTTTTCCAATAAACGCCGAATCGGTGGAAACCTTCACGCCAATAATTGCCCCAAGTAGGGGTAAAGTGGGTTTGGTCGTTAAAATCACTGCTAATGGAGTTGTCGTTATTGCGGAAAAATACGTGGAAGTTGGTAGACATGTTTTTGGCAAACCAGTCTTGGCGAGCACCGCCATACACTTCCAACACATCTATTTCACGTTGGTCATTTTCACTTAAAAGCCAAAAGTTAGAAGATAGCTCTAAGTTACTAACTTTAATATTGGCTTCTAAGAATATCGGGTATTTTACTTTTGTTTTAGAAGTAACAACCCCAGCATTAACTTGGTTAGTACCTTGGCGGCGAGATGCGCTAATAATCAGATTACCGTCACCTACCCACGATTCATCGCTTGACCAGTATGTGAGGCCTGGGCCTGTCCAGTTGTGAAAGTAAGCGTCTTTCCATTTGCTGGTAAAGGAGCTTGGCTTGCCAGAATAGTTAAAAGAGTCGGAATAACTATCTTGTAATTCCCAGCTTTGTCCAGCGTCCAGCTCGGCTGGAATTGGGATATTATCCCAGTCTGCTGCGTATGTACTGAGTGATAAACCTAAACTGCAGGCTAATAGTAGTGGGTGCTTAGTGAATCCTTTCATTGTTATCTCCCTGTTTAGTGTGATAACAAATATCGCACACTTATTAACCTATTTATGAGATCTGGTCGATCAATTTGTTGGTGTTGTTAACCTGTTGTGGGTCTTGTGATCAGCTTAGCGGTTTTTTGGCTTGTGGCGTGATTTATAGTGAGCAGGGTCTCAGTAAGGAAGAGATAAAAAAAGGCCTTGGTATTACTACCAAGGCAAAGTGCTAACAATTGTCAAAAGGAATAAAAAAGATTACTGGTAGTTCAGGTAAATGGTTTTTTTCTGCAAGTAGCCCTCCAATCCGTGTTTGCCGTCTTCGCCGCCGATACCACTGCGTTTAAAGCCTGTATGGAAACCATTTAATAGTTCTCCATTGGGCCGGTTAACGTAGATTTCGCCGACTTCCAATTCGTTTACAACTTGCATAATCTTGCGCATGTCGTTGGTATATACATAGCCTGACAAGCCTAAATCAATGTCGTTGGCGTACTGTAATGCTTGCTCTAGGCTATCAATTGGCATTGCTGCTACAACAGGGCCAAATACCTCTTGCTTCATGATGTCCATTTGGTTGTTTACATCGGTAACCACGGTAGGTTCAAACCAATAACCATTGGCAAACTCTTCACCACTAGGTTTACCGCCACCACAAGCGATGGTTGCGCCTTCGGCCTTGGCTTTGTTGATCATTTCAAGCAGTTTTTCTACTTCGCGAGCATTTACTTTGGGGCCAACGTTAGTGCTAGCTAGCATTGGGTCACCCACTTTTAACTGCTTAACTTTGGCAATAAACTTATCCATGAACTCTGCGTAAATCGTTTTGTGGATATACATACGCTCGTTAGAAGTACAAATTTGGCCACAGTTGCCAAAGCCTGAGTTAACAGCGATTTCTACCACTTCGTCGATGTT
Source organism: Agarivorans sp. Alg241-V36 (assembly GCF_900537085.1). NCBI lineage: Bacteria > Pseudomonadati > Pseudomonadota > Gammaproteobacteria > Alteromonadales > Alteromonadaceae > Agarivorans > Agarivorans sp. Alg241-V36. Next base: position 23,149 of record NZ_UNRE01000002.1, read on the forward strand.
GGCATCGTCTAACACAATAAAGGGTGCTTTGCCGCCAAGCTCTAGGTTTAGCGCTGTAATGTTCTCTGATGCAGAGCGGTATAAAATCGAACCTACTTCTGAGCTGCCGGTGAGAGTAACCAACTTGGTTATTGGGTTGCGAACGAGCTCATCACCCACTTCGCCGCCTAGACCTGAGACAATGTTTACTACCCCTTTTGGGAAGCCAACTTTGGCAATTAGCTTAGAGAACTCTAGAACCGTTAATGGTGTATCTGCTGGTGGCATTATCACCATGGTATTACCGGTAACTAAGGCATTACCTAACTTACGAGCGGCTAAGGCTAGGGGGTAGTTCCACGCCAATAGGCCTACAGTTACACCAAAAGGAACGCGTTGAACCCAAATTTGTTCGTCTTGATTTTCGCTGGTGACTATTTCGCCCTCTATGCGACGAGCCGACTCGGCGGCATAGCGCAAAAAACCTACAGAACCAGCAACTTCGCCACGGGCATCGCTGAGCAATTTACCTTGTTCTTGGGTAATCATTTCTGCGTAGCGTTCGGTATTTTCTTCTAACTCGTCGGCAAGTGCAGCAACTAATTCAGCGCGCTTTTGCGCAGGCAGTTTGGCCCAGTCTTTTTGAGCTAATTCTGATGAGTGCAGGGCCGCAGCGGCTTCTTCACGGCTGGCTTGAGGGGCGTAGCCAACCAGCTTTTCGTTACTTGGATTAACAACTTCAATGGTATTGCCGGTTGAAGATTCCAACCATTCACCATTGATAAACATTTTGTGAGTAACAGTGCTCATCTAACTTCCTTTAGATTCCCAGTGGATATTTAACTATTTTGGTAAACCAATTTGTGCATTCTACGATATAAAGGTTAACCATTAAAGTGATAAGGCTCACAACTTGCTATTGCTGACGAGGGAAATCAAGGTAGTAAATAAATATTTACTAAATTTCATATATTTATATTGTAAAATTCTATTAGTCCTACAATTTAGATCAAAATGAGACATCAGTAGTTATGGTTGACTACCGATAAGGCTTAAAAGGCGGTACTATTCTGGTTTCGGTCTAGAACTTACTTGAATTGATTTACCAAAAGTTAGATAGTTTCTACATTTCCCCAAAGGTTGAATGACATTATGGCTAAGATGGATACCAAGCGACGCTACTATGATATTGGCGTGCAAATCGAGGAGTTGTTGTTTTCTGGCGTATTTAAAGCCGGAGAACGACTGCCATCAGAGCGAGAGCTAAGCGAGCGATTTGAAACTAGCCGAGCTACCATCCGTGAAGCCGTCATCATGTTGGAATTGAAAGGCTTGGTAGTTGTTCGCCAGGGCGCAGGAATTTACTTCATTGATTCTCCTGAAAAAGTTAACAAACGCACCATTTTGCCTAAGAGTGATGTTGGGCCGTTTGAGCTATTACAGGCGCGCCAAATTATTGAAAGTAGTATTGCTGGCTTTGCCGCAACGCAAATTAAATTTAACGAGCTGCGAGAACTTAAAAAAGTACTGCAGCTGCAAGAAAGTGAAATAAACGGTGACAGTGAAAAATTTGAATCGCTAGATCAGCAATTTCACAGCTTGATTGCTGAATCGACGCAAAACCGTGTATTGATTAACCAGGCGGTTGATATGTGGAGTACAGTGCGTACCACTAACCCGCTGTGGAATGAACTTAACCACCAGTTTCTGCATGAAGAGCGTTTACAGTCTATGTGGATTAATGACCACAAACGTATTTTATTAGCCCTGCAAAAACGCTCTCCAGAAGATGCTAAGCAAGCGGTGTGGCAGCACATTGAAAATAGTAAGCAAGAGCTGTTAAAAATTGCTAGCTCCGATAATAACGATACTGACTTAGACGACTACTTCTTTGCCATGGAATTTGACAGTAACTTTACCGAAAGCCATTAAGCATTAAGTCATTATTAGAAAGCCGCTAAACCTGTATTTAGCGGCTTTTTTATTAGCTGTTAATTGCTAAGCGTTAGGTGCATTGCCTTCAATCCCTGAATCGGTAGCTTCAGCTTTAGTCTTGCTGTTCGCTTTACCCACTAAGCTATCTTCTATCTCTTCAATGGTTTTATTTTTGGTCTCTGGCAATATTGGCCACAGTAGTAGCAGCCCTATTAAGCCAAACACAGAGTACATTAAGAAGGTATTTGCCGCCCCTAAGTTCGCCAGTTGCCATGGGAAAAACTGTTGAATCAGATAGCTAGCTATACTGGTTACCAAGGCAAACATAGGAATAGCTACACTGCGCACCGAGTTTGGAAAAATTTCGGAAAACAGCACCCACATAATGGGTCCAATAGATATATGGAAAGCGGCAATAAAGGCTAGTATTCCTATTAATATGACGAGCGGGTTTACGCTGATGGAGGCTTCAATAATATGGCCTTCATTTAGCCTTAGCGTATCGGCATCATAGTTACTCGCTAGCATTTCTTTAAAGCTTACATCGTCGGCGTATTGGCTGTTTAGCTGAGCCTTAAGTGGGGTTGTGTCAATGACGTCTTCTAGTTTTTCAATAGTCTGTTGGTTAATACTGTAGCTGGCATTGTTAAAGCCATACCAACAGGTTGCATGGCTTAATACCACGGCCATAAGCCCTAAAATAAGTAGCGGCTTTCTTCCCACCTTATCAATAAAGAATACTGCCAGTACCGTGAACACCACACTGGTGATACCAATATAAATGGCCTGTTGAAAAGAGGCATTCAAGCCAAAACCGATCTGCTCAAATACTGTAGGGGCGTAGAACAAAATTGCGTTCATACCCGTTATGCCCTGTACAACCGCCATTAAAAAGCCAATGGCAAAAATGGTTTTCATCGGTGAGGAAAACAGCAGTTTAAGTTGGCTGGTTATGCTGCCGGCATTTTTATGCTCTTTGAGGTGTTGCTCTATTTCTATTTGTACTTCTTCCGCGCGTTGCTCGGGTAACAGTTTACGCAGTACTTGCTGGGCTTGATGTTGCTTATTCTTCATCAATAACCAACGGGGAGACTCTGGCACTCGGCATAGCAATATCACCCATAATACTGCGGGAATAAGCTCTGAGGCTAACATGGTGCGCCAGATAGTGTCCGGCGAAAACAACAACGAGCCTTCAGTGACTTGTAGCACTAGGTAATAGTTGATGAAGTAAGCTGCCAACAAACCGATGACTATGTTGAATTGATTGGCCGATACCAACTTGCCACGTTGTTTAGCGGGCGCTATTTCACCGATATACATCGACGCTAAAGACAAAGAACTAAAAGCTAGGCCTCCAATGAAGCGAGCAATGGTTAGCATCATAAAGCTCGTCGATAATGCAGATAATAGTGCCGAGAATACATATAGGCTGGCAACAATAATCAGGGTGTTTTTACGGCCTAAGGCATCTGCTGTTTTCCCCGCCACTAATAACGCTAGAATTGCGCCTAAGCTTGGCGCACCAACTACGGTGCCAATTTGTAGATCACTAAGTGAAAATTCTGCTGCTATAAATCGCACTGTACCGGAGATTATTGCTGCATCTAAGCCAAATACAAAGCCACCAATAGCCACAATTAACGCATACTTGTAAGCATTCCATGTTTTTATGTCCATCTTTGTTCCTCTAGAAGGTTATTTTCGCCTGCTATTTAAGCATGTCTGGATAACCAATTTGTCGATCAAGATCGATATTGGTTGATCTTTATTTTCTAAAGGTTAACAAATATTGAGTTTTATTGATTTTTTTGTAGTTAGGTAGCAAATGCAAGCTAGCTGAGTTTTTAATGCAAAAAAAACACCGCGATAGTGCGGTGTTTTGGCTAAGAGTTACTTCTATACTTCGAAAGGCTTTATTTTTTCCCAGTCAAATTCTACACCTACACCTGGATTATCAGGCGCTACTGCTCGGTGATTTTTAACCACCAATGGGCGCTTAGTGTATTCATCAATAGGGAAGCTATGTACTTCTAACCAACCTGAGTTAGGCTGAGAAGAAACTAAGCTTACATGCAGCTCTTGCATACCATGAGAACAGGCAGGAATGCCATGTTGGTCTGCCAATCTAGCTGCCTTAAGCCAACCCGTAATACCGCCACAGTTAGACGCATCGGGCTGCACAAAAGACAGTTTTGCGCGTTCAAAAGCGTACTCAAACTCATGAATGGTATGTAGGTTTTCACCCATTGCTAAAGGAATAGAAGTGGCGTCGGCAATCTTTCCGTAGCCGAGGTAGTCATCTGGAATTGTGGGCTCTTCAAACCAGGTAATATCGTATTGCTCAACCGCTTTAGATAGGGCGATAGCTTGCTCAACACTTAATGAGTAATTGGCATCGATCATAAATGTAACGTCTTTACCAATTAGCTCGCGAACAGCTTTAATGCGCGCGATATCCTCATTGGCATCTTGGCGACCAATTTTGATTTTTACTGCGTTATAGCCTTTATCTAAGTAGCCTTGGATGTTAGCGAGCAGCTTTTCGGTGGTGAACTGTAAATCGATGCCGCCACAGTATGCTTTACAGCTAGAGTCTCCGCCGCCAGCCATTTCCCATAAAGGTTGATTTAAACGCTTACCTTTTAGATCCCAAAGGGCAATATCTACCGAAGAAATCGCAAACGAGGCAATGCCGCCACGACCTACATAGTGAATATGCCACTCCATAAAGTCGTAAATTTCGTCGATTTGGCTGGCATCTTTACCGATAAGAGCAGGCGCTAAGTCGTGCTCAACCATTGCTTTAATGGCATAGCCACCTTTACCGCCTGTATAGGTATAACCGGTACCTTCACTGCCGTCTTCTAAAGTAATGGTGGTGGTCACTAATTCAAAGTGGTCGTGATCGCCGTGTTTGGCGTCTGATAAAATCTCCGCTAAAGGGATTTTAAATAAACGCGCCGTAACTGATTTAATTGCTGTATTCATGTTTGTTCTCTTACTCGGCAAGCTGCGCCACAATGTCTTTCACTAATTGACCAATGGTATCCCATTCACCTTTATTGATTAGTGATTTATCTACCATCCAAGTACCACCACAGGCTAAAACGCCAGGTAAGGCTAAATATTTTTCGATATTGTTTTGATTGATGCCACCAGTAGGCATTACTTGAATGTTGGTATATGGACCAAGTAAAGACTTAAGCATGGCAATGCCGCCCGATGCTTCGGCTGGGAAGAACTTAACGGTATCTAAACCTAACTCTAAAGCCTGCTCAACAGTAGAAGGGTTGTTTACCCCAGGAATAATCGCAATGTTGTGCTTCTGACAGGCTTTTACCGTATTTGGATTTAGTCCTGGCGACACAATAAAGCTAGCACCGGCTTCTTTAGCAGCTATTACTTGTTGTTCGTTTAAGATAGTGCCTGCACCAATTAGCATCTCTGGTTGGGCTTGGCGAAGTATTCGAATTGCTTCAGCTGCAGCGTCTGAGCGAAAGGTGATTTCGGCTACCGGTAAGCCATTTTTGCTTAGCTGTTCGCCCAGCGGCACGATGTCGCTGGCTTTATCGATAGCAATAACCGGAATCACTTTAAATTGCTTAAGCAGAGAGTTTAAATTTTCCATGTGTTTGTCCGTAATATTAAAAGTAAGATTAACTAAGGCCGATACGTTGCTCTACTTGAGCAAGGGTAGGTAGCGGCGCCACTGCGCCATAACCAGTAATGGTGATAGAAGCCGTAGCATTCGCGTATTTAAGACATTCTTGTAGTTCAGCTCCACGTACATAATGGGTACAGAAAGAACCGGCAAATGAGTCTCCCGCGGCTGTTGCGTCTACCGCGGTGACTTTATGTGGTTTAATACTGAAACGCTCATTGTGGTTTGCTACTGTTGCGCCTTCAGAACCTTGCTTTAACACCACTATTTTTGCACCAAGCCTTAAGTAGTGATCGATGATTTCATCCGCATGTTTTAGGCCAGTGAGCAGCTGTGCTTCATCAATGCTAGGGAAGCAAATGTCTACCTGGCTAATGGTTTCGTTGATGATCGCTTTAGCGCGATTAAGTGACCAAAGCTTCAAGCGTAGATTGGTATCGTAAGACACTAAGGTATCGGTTTCTCGGGCCAGATCTATTGCTGCAAATACCGCGTCACAGCTAGAGTCGCTAATTGCCTGAGTGATCGCTGTGGTGTGAAGTAACTTAGCGTTAGCAATGGCTTCAACCGGAAGTTGCTGCTTACTAATCAGGCTAGCTGCAGAGCCCTTTCTTAAGAAAGAGAAATGATGGCCTTGTTCGTTATGAGTAATAAAATAAACACCAGTGTGGGCATTGCTATTACTCAGCACCAAATCACTGGCTACCGACTCTTGCTGCCAAAGTGCTCTAAATTGCTCACCAAATTCGTCATCGCCTAGGTGGGTGATCATGCCTACGTTTGCACCTTGGCGTGCGGCTGCAATGGCGAAGTTAGAAACGTCGCCACCAAAGCCACTTAAAAAATCTGGCTCCATGGCTTTAGACTGCTTTATTTGACTGAATTCATACATCGGTTCGCCAAAACTTAATATCTCGCTAAACATGACCTGTCCTATTTGATTGCATTAATAAGAAGGGTTAATCCCTTTAATAAAGTTGATGGTATGGGATGAATTTATTTTGGTCAACCAAAATGGATTTTCAGCTTGTTTCTGCAATAAATAGATTTTAGCTTGTGTTTTCTTTGCTTAAGTGTATGTTTTTATTGTATTTGTGGTAATTCTAACACGGTTTTTTATTGATCTAAGTCAGTATTGGACTATTGTTTATTGTATTCTTGTTAGCCATTTACGCTTAATTGGTTTACCATTTTGTGATTGTAATCACGGCTATCGAACCGGTTTGTCGGTATAAATGCCGTATTGGTTGAACAATTGGATGGATGAATGGCAGTAGGTAATCAAATAAGCCAGATTAAAGATCGGTTTAACGAAGTAACAAAGTACGACAGGGAACAGTTAAGCACTAAAATTGTTCACATTGGGTTTGGCGCATTTCACCGTGGTCATCAAGCCGTATATAACGATTTAACCAACCAAGCTTCTGGCGAGTTGTGGGGTATTTGTGAAGTAAACATGTTTGGCAGCGAAGATCTGATTGCCAATTTGGTAAACCAAGACTGCTTGTTTTCGGTGGTTGAAAAGTCTAAAGACACCACCACTTCTCGCTTAGTGCGCACTGTTAGTGAAGCCATTCATACCCCTGCTACCGGTATTGCTGCTGCCATTGCCAAAATAGCAGAGCCGCAGGTGGCGATTGTTTCCTTAACTATTACAGAAAAAGGCTACTGTGTTGATCCTCAATCTGGTCAATTAGATGAAGCCAATGCGTTGATTCAACATGATTTAGCTAACCCTCAGCAGCCGCAATCAGCCTTAGGATTAATTACCGAGGCCTTGCGAGTTCGTCGTGATAACGGCCTAGCTGCTATTAGCGTATTGTCTTGTGACAATATTCCCGAGAACGGCCACCTTACTAAAAATGCACTACTGGCTTACGCAGCTAAGTTAGATAAAGAGCTAGCTGCTTGGATTAAGCAAAACGTTAGCTTCCCTAGCACTATGGTTGACCGCATTTGTCCTGCTATGACCCAAGAAGCATTTGCAGCCATTGAGGCAGAGGTTGGTTATGCCGACCCATGCGGCGTGGTTTGTGAAGACTTTCGGCAGTGGGTAATCGAAGACAACTTTGTCGCTGGTCGTCCAGACTGGGATTTAGCTGGTGCTATGTTTGTTGCCGACGTACTGCCCTATGAAGAAATGAAGTTGCGCATGCTAAATGGTAGCCACTCTTTCTTGGCTTATAACGGTGCGCTGGCTGGTTACGAATATATCTATCAGTGCATGCAAGACCCTACGTTTAAAGCCGCAACCCTAAAGCTTATGACGCAAGAGCAAGCTAAATCTTTAAGCCCTAGCCTTAATGTTGACTTGCCTGAGTACGCCAACTTACTGATAGCTCGCTTTAGCAACGCCAACGTTAAACATAAGACCGCTCAAATTGCGATGGACGGCTCGCAAAAGCTTCCTCAGCGTGCTGTAGATCCACTGCTTCATCTGCAAAAAGCAGGTTTAAAAGTGACTTGTTTACCGGTTCTTATTGCCGGCTGGATGCACTCGGTGATTCGTGCGGTGAAACAGGGCGAGCAAATTGTTGACCCCTTAGCAGAGCAATTTAAACAGATAGTTGAAGGCAATGCAGAGCCGCTTGCTCAAGCCAAGCTGTTGCTTTCAATTAACAAAATTTTTGGAACATTAGGTAATGATAACGACAAGTTTAGCCAGCAGGTGCTATCTGCGTTTGTATCTATTGAAGAATATGGCATTGAGTCTGTGATTGACTCGATTGCAGTGAATTAGGAAATAATAATGAAAACATTAGTTTGTAACGAACCTTTCTCGATTGAATATGTGGAACGTGAGAAGCCTTCATTTGCTGAAAACGAAGTATTACTTAAGGTAAAAGCAGTAGGGATCTGTGGCACCGACATTCACGCTTTTGCTGGTCGCCAGCCATTTTTTAGCTATCCGCGAGTACTTGGCCACGAAATTAGTGGTGTAGTTGAAGCCGTAGGCAGTGAGTGTGGCACTGCTAAAGTAGGCGAACGTTTCTCGGTGATTCCTTGTATTCCCTGTGGTGTTTGTTCTGCTTGTCAGGAAGGGAAAACCAACTGCTGTGAAAATGTCTCTCTTTATGGTGTTCACCAAGATGGCGGCTTTACCGAGTATCTAAGTGTATTAGAAAGCAACTTAGTAAAATTGCCTGAAACCGTAAGTGATAGCCAAGGCGCGTTGATTGAGTGTTTTGCGATTAGTGCGCATGCAGTTCGCCGCGCCGAGGTTAAAGCTGGCCAACGTGTATTACAAGTAGGCGCTGGCCCAATTGGTTTAGCAGCAGCTGCCATTGCAAAGGCAAATGGTGCAGAAGTGGTCGTAGCCGACGTAAGTGATGAGCGCCGTGCTCATGTAGAAAAAGCCTTAGGCATTAAAACCTTAAACCCTCTTGCGGAAAGCTATGTTGATGACCTAAAAGCAGCCTTTGGCGGCAACTTGGCATGCACCTTACTAGACGCCACTGGGAACAAAGGCTCTATGAGCCGCAGCGTTGAGCTAATTCGCCATGGCGGCAAGATTGTATTCATCGGTTTGTACATCGGTGACCTGGTGCTAGACGACCCAACATTCCATAAAAAAGAAACCACCTTATTAAGCAGTCGTAATGCAACTCGTGAAGATTTTGAGCGAGTGATCGAGTTGATGAGCAAAGGCGAAATCGACGAAAACATCATGAAAAACCATGATTACGATTTTGACACCGTTGGTCTTTCATACCAACAAGATGTAGTAAACAACAAAACGCTTATTAAGGGCGTAATCAACTTTTAGTCGCGCAGGTAAATATGACAACAGTACACGTAAAAGAAGCCGAGTTAAAAGCACTTGCGCTAAACAAATTAATTGCCGCTGGCCTAGATGAAGCGACCGCCAACGAAGTAACCGAAGTATTGATTCATGCAGACGCGACTGGGGTTCATTCTCACGGCGTAATGCGAGTAGAGCACTATTGTGAGCGTCTTGCTAAAGGCGGCCTGAATGCCAAAGCAACTTTTTCAGTAGAGCAAGTATCACCATCAGTGGCGGTGTTGGACTCAGATGATGGCATGGGGCATTCCGCGCTAATTGCTGCTACCAAACACGGCATAAACCTAGCTTCTGATACCGGCTTAGGTTTTGTAAGTGTCAAGAATACTTCGCATTGTGGGGCGCTATCATACTTTATGGAGCAAGCCACAAATGCGGGTATGATTGCCATTGGTATGACTCAAACAGACACTTGTGTTGCCCCGCATGGCGGCGCTGCAAAGTTTTTGGGAACCAACCCAATTGCCTTTGGCTTCCCAGTTGAAGGTTCTACTCCTATGATCATCGACATGGCAACCAGTGCAACAGCTTACGGTAAGTTGCTGCATGCTAAAGAAACAGGTCAGTCGATTGGTAAAGGTTTAGCGATTGATGCAGAGGGCAATGAAACGACTGATCCGCATAAAGTGGCTAACTTGCTGCCGTTTGGTGGGCATAAAGGTTCGGGAATTGCACTAGCGATTGATGCTTTAACCGGCATGTTGATGGGCGCTAACTTTGGTAACCATATCGTAAAAATGTACGGTGATTACGAAAAAATGCGCAAGCTAGCAAGCTTAGTGATAGTGATTGACCCGAAGAAGTTGGGTAATCCCATGTTTGCAGTAATGATGGCTGCAATGGTGAAAGAACTACACGAAGTTCCACCGGTACCGGGTGTTGATAAAGTGCTTGCGCCAAATGACCTTCAAGTGGCTTATCGAGCAGAGTGCGACCTTAATGGCATTCCAGTGGCGCAAGGTGTTTACGACTACCTAGTGAGTTAAGTGTTTTAAAAAAGGTAGCAATATGGTGTCGCTCTGTGTTGCTACTAGCCTAGGTGCTCTCCTGCAATGGTTCCGCGGGCATCTAGGTTTCTCCTCTTTTTGACTGTGACTAGTCCCCTTAGTTACGGCGCCTTTCTTATTGGTATTACTTATTGTTTTTAATGACTTTTTTATTGGCTTTGAGTTTTCCAAATATCGCTTTGGCTCACATTAGAACTTAAATTGGTGTGCTAATTTTGCAATTTGGTTATCCAATATTGCTTAGTGGTTGTCCAAATATTGGTTTTGGTTATCCTTTTAAGGGAGGAAATATTGTGTTGTTTAAAAAAAGCAACTTAGCAATCCTAGTATCAGTTGTATTAGCTGGGGTATCTACATCAAACGTCATTGCAGATGACACTAAGCAGTCTAGTGAAAATGCAGCCACTTCGGGTGATATGACCAGCGCGGCAACGCCGCTTGATTTCACCGAAGCTGCAGTATTAGAAAAAATCACCCATAGTCATAGTCAGTTTTCGGTGCTTAAGAAAACTGCCCAGCAAAGTAAAGATGGCTTGAAGCTGAATTTTGATGCGATTTCAGAAGCTGAAGCGCAATCAAAATGGCCCAATGTGAAAATTCACTCTAAGGCAGGCCCTTGGGATTGGAATACTAAAGGCGGGCTAAAAGTCGCTTTAGAAAACCCAGGCAGCGAAGATGTTCGCATAGAAATGAAGGTAAGCGACAACATTGGCATTATGGGTTCTGCCGATAACCAAGTGGACTTACCCATCATTTTGCCTGCCGGTAAAACCACTATTGTCGATTTTCTGTTTAACGGTACTCAAATGAATATTGAGGGTTACCGTGGTGGCAGTAAGTTAAATTTAAAAAGCATCGCCGAGATTCAGTTTTACTCTGTTGGGCCTATCGCTGCTCAAGAAGTGATTATTCGCGATCTTAACTTTATTGAACGCACTGGCGATTTTGTAAAATCAGAAGCGCGTGAAGCGCAAGTGATTGCTGCACCCATTCCTACCATATTGTCTTTAGCTGATTTTAACGATGGTTCGAAAGGTATCGTGAGTAAAACTCACGGTACAACTATTACTTCGGTAGACCGAGGTCAGGGCAAGGGCCTTAAAATTGACTACGCTGCCGACGCTTCCTATCCCAGTGTTACCTTTAGTGCAGATAAACCTTGGAATTGGTCTGAGCATGGCGACTTCACTTTAGCCTTCGATGTTGAAAACACTAGCGAGGCTGGTGCTCAACTATTTATCCGCGTTGATGATGACGTTAACGAAAAACAAGGTGGCAGTGCCAATGGTGTTATCCATAGTCGTACTGGTTATGTTCAGTTGCCAGCAGGCGAAGCGGGTACTTACTACTTTACTTTAGAAGAGCTGGCTAAAACGCTTGATTCTGGGATGCGAGGCGAGCCGCCGAAGAAGTCTTATCAAGCGCAAGCGATTAACTTTGGCTGGGGTGAGCAGAAGCTAGATCTAAGCAATATTGTTAGCTTTCAGTTGTACATGCAGGATCTGCAAAGTGATGTGGGTCTAGTGATAGACAACATTCGTTTGGTGCCCAATTTAAGTGCCGATACTAGCCGTTATGAAGGTTTGTTGGACGAATTTGGCCAGTTTGCCAATGAAGATTGGGCCGAGAAGGTTCATTCTGCCGAAGAGTTACAATCACGTGCTAAAGCCGATGTGAAATTGATTGATGCTGCTAAGCAGATGGATGATAGAACCCCTTACGGTGGTTGGAAACAAGGGCCTAAATTAGAAGCCACTGGCTACTTTAGAACGGAGAAAGTAGACGGTAAATGGTCTTTAGTTGACCCAAGCGGTTATCTGTATTTTGCCACGGGTTTAGACAACATTCGGATGGACGATACCTACACCACCACCGGTGTTGGCTTTACTGATTTGGTATTGTCGGAAGATCTTAGCTTGCGTCCTAGCCAGATTTCTCAAGACAGCTATGTAGATAATCAAGACTCTCGTTCGGTTGCTTCGGATCTGCGAAATAGCATGTTTACCTGGCTACCTAGCTATAAAGATGCACTCGCCCAGAATTACCAATACTCAACCATGATTCACACCGGTCCGCTTGAGCATGGTGAAGTGTATAGCTTCTACAGCGCTAACTTGCAGCGTAAATATGCGCCCGATTCTCGTGATGAAGCGATTGCAGTTTGGCGCGACGTAACCTTAGCGCGAATGCTGGATTGGGGCTTTACCTCGTTAGGTAACTGGGCAGATCCAAGTTTCTATGGCAATCAAAAAGTAGCTTATGTGGCTAACGGCTGGATTGTGGGCGATCACCAACGGATTAACACCGGTAACGATTACTGGGGGCCAATGCACGACCCTTACGATCCAGAATTTGTTGAGTCGGTGAAAACTATGGCCATGCAAGTGGCTGCCGAGGTTGAACAAGACCCTTGGTGTATTGGCACCTTTGTAGATAACGAAATGAGCTGGGGTAATACCGAGTTTGACGCTAACCACTACGCCTTAGCCATTGCCGCTTTGCGTGCTGATGCAAAAGATAGCTTTGCTAAAGCTGCGTTTGTTGGCTTGTTAGAGGCGAAATATGCGCAAGATTTACAGGCACTAAACAAAGCCTGGGGCAGCGAGCTTAAATCTTGGGATGAACTGGCCAAGGGCTATGTTCACCAAGGTGAACTCAACGAGGCGCTTAAAGCCGACTACAGTATGTTCTTGGCAGATCACTCAGACCGCTACTTTGCGATTGTTCAGCAACAGATGAAGCAGGTTATGCCTAATCATCTTTACTTGGGCGCTCGCTTTACCGAGTGGGGCATTACGCCGGAAGCCGCGAAAAGTGCTGCTCAGTATGTAGATGTAATGAGCTACAACCTGTATGGCAATGATATGTCGAAAGGCGACTGGAGCCATTTAGCCGAGTTGGATATGCCAAGCATTATTGGTGAGTTTCACTTTGGGGCTACCGACAGCGGTATGTTCCACCCGGGCTTAGTAGCGGCAGATACCCAACAAGGGCGCGCCGAGAAGTATGCCCATTACATGGACAGCGTTATTGCTAACCCATATTTCGTAGGTGCTCATTGGTTCCAATACCTAGACTCGCCAACTACTGGTCGAGCTTGGGATGGAGAAAACTATAACAATGGTTTTGTCACTGTGGCCGATTCACCCTACGAAAAACTGGTAGCCGGGGCCGCCGAAGTTAACCGTAAGTTGTACCCGCAACGCTACCCAGACCTAGTGAAATAAGAGGTAAGTGCACTAAAAAAGACGAGCTTAGCTCGTCTTTTGATTTATCTGAACTATCACAATAACTAAACGCGCAGTAAGGAAACATATGCCCACTATTATTGATGTCGCAAAAAAAGCTGGCGTGTCTGTGGCCACAGTATCGCGAATAATTAATCAAACTACTTTTGTTAGTGAGTCTAAAGTAGAAAAAGTACAACAAGCGATTAAGGCACTTAACTTTACGCCTAACTACCATGCGCAAAACCTAACTAACAATCCTAAGATTGGCCCTGCAATGATTGTGCAGTCGATCCAAGACCCCTTAACCGCGACCTTGCTCAAAGAACTGTCGGCACATGCCTCGGCTAATTCGATGCCGCTGCACTTAGTGTCGGGGGCCCACTCCGAACAACAAGAAATAGAGATGTTAGAGAACTACCTAAGCTTGGGGGTGCAATCTTTATATTTTGAAAGTGTGTATATGAAAGAGGAGCGTTTGGCCGAGTTTGTTCGTTTGCATCCTGGTTTATTGGTGGCGAAACGCTATTTGCCAGCATATCCCAAGCAGTGTTTGCATTTAGATCTCGTGGCAAGCCTTTGGCTAGCAGTAAAACTACTGGTAGAGCGAGGCCATAAGCAACTAAGTTTAATGTGCGAGGCGCAGCAGTTTCAAGCTATTGAGCAAAGCCTAAGCCACATTGATAGCCCTTTTAAGCAAGCCAATATTAGCCTGAGTCGCTTATCCCATGATCCTAACGATTGCTTGAACCGCGATATTGTATGTTCTAAAGCCTCGGCCTTTGTGTGTTTGTCGGCGCGGCTCAGTTGGCCGGTGTGGCAGCAGCTAAAAGATCAGCTAGGTGCGAGTAAGCAGTTTGAGTTTATTGGTGCCTCTAATAACGCTGCTGATAGTAAAGCTAGCTATAGCACGCTTTATTATCCGGTTCAGGCAATGGCTCAGCAAGCACTTGGCTTTTTAAGTGCTTCACAGCAAGATGTTAGCAAAGTATTTATTGCCCAATTACAAGAGCGCTATAGTGAGCAAGAACTCTGCTATTTACAGGACTTAGGCGCGGCAGGTTAAGCTAAGTAGTAAGTGCTCGCTACTTAGCCTTTTAATAGAATAACGCTACTAAAGCTGCCACTGCTGCACCTTAAAGTAGCCCTCTGGGGTGGTAACCCTAAGGCTTATGTTGCCTGCTTCCCCTGTGCACTTTATTAAGGCTAAAGCTCTCCCTTGATAGGTGTTAATTTGCTTGGTTTTATAAGCATGTATGCTAGTCGAGTAGCCATTGTCTAAGCCTACAAGTTCAGCCGGACCCTGTAATTCGAAGTTGAGCTGAGTATTTTGATGTTTTACCGCTTTACCTTCGTTGTCTACTAGTTGTATGAGCAAATGCTGGTAGGCAATTTGACCCTTTTCTGGAGCTGGGTCTTCTACGGTAACGAGTAAATCACTAGCAGCCTGCGTTGTGCTTAGGCGGTGCTGGGCGACCACTTTGCCTTTATTCTTTGCTAGTGCGACCAACTCGCCAGTTTGAAAGGGTAGCGCCCAGCGAAAAATGCGATCTGCTTGTTCTGCAAGGCTTTTACTGCCTAGACTGCGGCCGTTAAGCTGTAGTTCCACTTCTTGGCAATTGCTGATGACTTCGATAGCAATGAGCTGATTGCCTTTGTAGTTCCAGTGCTGTTGCTGTTCAGGCCAAATCCACAGTTTCTTCTTCCAAGCCTGTGAATCTCTTTCTTCAAGGCTCAAGCTCTCTGGCTTGTAAATAAAGCGTTCTTCATCAAACTCTTGATTATGAATTTGCACCATGGGCTTGTCACACCAAAGTGATTGAAATAAGTAATAGGGCGCTTTTTTAAAGCCAGCGGTATCGAGTAAGCCTGCTGATAGTGTTTTGTTGGGCCATTGTTTATGCACTTCACCTAAGTAGTCGATACCGGTCCAAAGGAATAAGCCTGCTAGGTGAGGGCGCTCGCTAACCGCCTTCCACTCATGCCACTGAGGTAAGGCCTCGTTGCTAATAATTGGTAGTTGCGGGTGGTGCTGTTGGCCATAGTCGTAAAGCACTTGGCGGTAGCTAAAACCAATCACATCTAATGCTTTTGCATAACCGCTTAAGTAACTCACCGAAGGTAAAATGCAGTTTGCGGTAACTGGCCGAGATAAGTCTTCTTCTCGAACCCACTGAGCTAGCTGCTGAGCGGTTTGCCCGATATCATAATCGTGGTGCGGCAAGCTTTTTAGCTTGTTGCTGATTTGCTGAGGCGAATTTGGCGGGAGATTCCAGAAATAATTACCGTTCCAGTTAGCATCGAAAAAGCCGGTGGCTTCCACATTTCTCGGGTAGGTCCACTCAATTTCGTTGCCGATGCTCCACATAAAAATGCAGGGATGGTTAATGTGTGCTCTTAGAGCATTTTTTAAGTCCTGCTTGGCATTGTGGCGAAAAAACTCGGCGTAACCGCGTGAGGCATAATCACTGTGCTGCTCATTCATGTTTAAGCGCTTATCTTTGGGAAAGTCCCACTCGTCAAAAAACTCGTCTTGAACTAAAAAACCTAAGCGATCACAAAGTGTTAGCAGAGATTCTGATGCTGGGTTGTGGGCCATTCTAATGGCATTTACGCCGGCTTGTTTTAAACGTTTTAGCCTACGCTCCCACACTGCGTCTGGCACTGCCGCGCCCACTAAACCGCCATCGTGGTGTAAACACACGCCTTTAATCTTGGTGGCTTGGCCATTAAGAAAGAAGCCATGTTGGTTGGTAAACTGAAAATCCCTTAGGCCAAAAGTAGTGCTAAAGCAGTCTAGCTCTTTGCTACCTTGGCTGAGCGTGGTGGTGATTTGATAGAGCTGTGGAGACTCTGGCGACCACAATTTAGGTTGTAGCACGTCGCAGCTAAATTCACACTTTTGCAAGCCTTGTTTAAGCTCGAGTAGATGCTGATAACTTGCTACAGGGCGACCGGTATCAAGCTCTATCACATGGCTATCTACCTGAATGTTGCCGCTAGCTTGTGGGCTAACAATGCTAAATTTATGCAGTATTTGGGCAAAGCCCTGGTTTATTTCGATAGTGTCTACCACGCTACTCCAAATCGGAGTATGCAGCGAGTTTACCGTGATAAGTTTTACATCTCGGTAAATGCCCGAGCCGGGATACCACCTACTGTCTGCAATACGACTGCGATCAACTTTAATCAGTAATTGATTGTCGTGAGCTTTTAGCTGTTCAGTAATCTCGAAGTAAAATGGTGAGTAGCCATAGCGCTGTTCACCCAGCTTTTTGTTGTTAAGCCAAAGTGTCGCATTGTTGTAGATACCGTCAAACAGCAAAAAAGCCCGCTGGTTTTCGCTTAGCTCTGCTAAATCAAAGGTTTTGAGATACCAACCTATGCCACCGGGTAAGTAAGCTGTAGCGCCTTCGTATTGCGATGAAAAAGGCTGCTCAATGCTCCAATCATGGGGCAGCGATATAGTTCGCCATTCGTTACCTGCTGATTTGTGCCTTGGGTCCTGTAACTGAAACTGCCAATTTGCATTAAAGTCGATAGTTTGGCGAGAGGGCTTTGTGATTTTGCTAGAAGTGGACATGGATACTCAAAATAATATAACGAGGAGAAATAGCACTAGGCTAGTGGGTAAAATAATTAGCCCACCGAGTGGTGGGCTAAGCGTTTAGTTTGAGTTTTGATACGTTGAGGCATCTAGTACTTGTTTCTTCACGCGGTAGCGACAAATGAAGTTCCAATTCCAAGAGTCATCGTATTTATGACACAAGCCCCACTCTAAACCGGGAGACTCAATATCGGTTTCCTGGTTTGGGCGGAAAATACCTAGCGCTTCAGGCGCACCTTTAATATGTGACATAATTTCGAAGTTGATGCCGTCGGCAGCCCATTGCACTGTGTTCTTTTCTGGACCATCGGTGGTAATTAGCGAAGCAATGCCGCCACCTTTGTGCCAAACCGCAACTTCATGGCCGCTATTTGAAATGGGGTTGTATTCCGATTTCACATATGGGCCAAGAATGTCTTTAGCAATTGCCACACCGTGTTTAATTTCGCGACCGCCCATGTTCATCTCTTCACCCATGGTTTCACCTTTATAGTAAAGATAGAACTCACCCTTGAAGAACATTAGGCAGGGATCGTGCACTTTATGGCTGTCAAAGCTGCCTTTAGCATTAACCAAGAAACGGTTGTCTTCCTCTGTGCGCCATTCGCCATCTTTAGCTGGGCTTAAAATAGGAGCAGGTGATTTAGTCCAAGGTCCAAATGGGCTATCGGCCCAAGCAATCGCTATTTCTTCAAACTGGCGGTTGGTATAAGGCGCTTGCACGGTTTGGTATACCAAGTAGTACTTGCCTTCGTGGGCTAATACTTCTGGTGTAAATACTGCGCGGTCATCGTAGGCTCCGGCGTCACCAGGAGCAATGGCGCAACCGTGTTCTTTCCAGGTGATGCCATCTTCTGAGCTGGCATGCCAAACTTCGGTGAGATCCCAAGGAAAGACCTTGTCTTTAGGGTCGCCTGTAAAACCCAGAGTTTCGCCTTCGCCTTTGGTATACCAGCAGTGGTAAACACCCGCTACTTCTATTACTGCTGTTGGGTCTCGACGAATTACGCCTTCTTCAAAAGCAAAGTCACCTAGTAGCGGTTGCTCTGCAAATTCAACCATCCACTCTGGGCCTTTTGTATCGTAACCACGTTCAATTGCGCGTTTACTGGCCAAGCTTAGCTTGTTACCTGTCCCTGACATATCTACCTCTATTTGTCGAAAAACTAAAGTGTTCAATAACTACTGGCTACAAAGGTAAACCAATTTGGCTTAATGGTACATTAACTTGCGATTGAGCTGCGATTCAGATGAAAGAAAAGTGACCAAAGACACATTTTTGTAACTTAGATTTAAGCTTTCGTAATTCACTTATTGGATACGGTAATGCTTTTGTATGACAAGCTTTTCAGCTTGGAACCCCCATAAATAAAGGCTTTGTTGATGTTAATGCTTATTAACTCATCAACCAATTGCCTGGGTGGACTAGCATTTTGCCAACCAATAGCCGTATTTATGCCGAAATGTTAGCGGTGTCACTTTAAATTGGTTAATCATTATGTACGATAAAGCCTGTTATTTAGATATTGGTTTACCAGTGTGCTAGGCATTGAGTAGCTATCGCAAAATTAATGGAGTAATCATGAAAACCGATTCTAACCGAGTCGCCATGGGCAAAGTTTGCCTTATGTACTTTTTTTACAACTTTTTCTGGTCGTTAAGCTCAGGTTCTTTATTTGCAGTATGGCTGAATGACAAAGTTGGCATCGATGGTTCTCAGATTGGCGTTTTGTTTGGCTTGCAAACCGGTATTGCGGTTTTGTTTAAACCAGCCTTTGGTTACATTCTTGATAAGTTAGGCCTTAAAAAACACCTCATTTACTTTATCTCCTTCCTAAGCCTGCTTATTGGTCCTTTCTACATCTACGTTTATGGCCCGCTGTTAGGCAATGATTCTACCTTTGTTCTCGGTATTGTTGCTGGCTCGGTTTACCTGGGCATGCTGTTCCAAGCGGGCAGTGGTGTTATCGCCTCTTATAGTGACCGTTTTGCGCGTTGTCATGATAACGATTTCGGATTGGTTAACGGCTTTGGTATCGCTGCCTGGGGTGTATCGGCAGTATTGGCGGGTTATCTGTATAACATCAACCCAGATTTCATTTTCTACGCCTGTAGTATTGCGGCCTTACTGATGTTGCTATGCGCTTGGACGCTTAAAGTAAGCCACTTAGAAGATGTTGATAACGAAGTTATCTCACAAGACAAGATTCAAAAGGAAGACGTAATTCGCCTATTGAAGAACCCTAAGATGTGGGCCTTCATGACATACGCGGGCACTATTTCGGTGGTGTTCTGGACCTCAATGAGTCAGTTCACTCGCTACTTCATTAGTTTCTTCCCAACCCAAGAAGAGGGTATTTCATTTAGCTCAAACATGGACGGGCTTACCGCTATCTTTTTGTTCTTTGTTAGTGCTGGTGTTCCTTTTATTATTCGTAAAATTGGTGCCAAAGGCAGCCTTATTCTTACCGCTATTGGTATTACCTCATTCCTATTAATGATTGGTTTTGCTGGCTTAGGTGAGAAGAACCTTTACTTAGCCATTGTTGCTAAATTGCTGTTCGGCATTGTTAATCCGCTGTTGATTGTGTCGGTATTTGCTTACACCGCCGAGCAGTTTGATAAGAAAGTAAACTCCTTCACTTACATGTTTGGATTCCAAGTGGTCAATAACCTGATGACGGCGATTGCTGCGCCAGTGATGGGTGTGATGTACGACCAACACGGATTCCCACATAGCTATATCTATTTTGGTGTGTTCGCTGCTGTTGCCACGGTATTGGCAATGTTCACGCTAAGTTCCAAGCAAAAGCTGACTACAACAGATCAACAAGAAACCGTAGCAGCATAAATAATCGAAACACTATTTTTAAATAAGGATGTTAGGTAAACGTATGAAAACACGTATTTTTGCACTATCCGCTTTAGCGCTCTCTTGCAGTATGGCTAATGCGCAAGAAGCTGCTTTAGATTACTTAGGAGCACAAGTGGTTGAAGGTGCTCGCTTCTGGGGCTACGGCCGCGGTGGTACAGGTACTTCTACTGACAAAGTAATGGGCTTACGTTCAGATTTAGCCAACAACGGTTTTAATATTATCGAAACTGCTGGTAACCCACATGCTCAAACGGGTCGTTTGGGTAACGAAGGTAACTTTGCAGAATTCCACATTGATTACGGTTTGGTTCTTAACGACATGAACTGGGTAATTAAAACCAACATTGCTACCAATATGAAAGAATTCAATTTGGATGAATGGTGGGTTGCAGGCCAAGGCGTATTTAAGTCAAGCCCTGGTGCAGTAATTTGGGTGGGTAAACGTTATTACCAACGTTACAAAGCGGAAATTCTCGATTACCACATGCTACAAAATGATGGCGTAGGTGCAGGTATCGACGACTGGGACTTCGGTTTTGCCAAATTCAACTTGGGCCTAACTAAAGAAGCTAATGGCGATGTATTCGGCGGTGACTTTTGTTCAAGTGACCCAAGTTATACCTGTGATACGAGTGGCCGTTCCGGATACCGTGGTACTTATCATTCTGTGAATACACGCTTACATGGAATGAAACTGACCGATAATATTGCAGCCGCAGTTTTCTTTAACTATGGCTTCTATGCTGGCTCAGACACGACTTTAAGTGATGGTGGTGCAACCGCAAAAGATCAGCAGCCTAACAGTTATCAAACTGGTTTCCAGATTAAACAAGGGGACTGGGCAGACTTTAACGAATTTGTTGTGCGTTACAGCAGTGACATCGGTAAGTCGATGACTCAAAGCTGGTTGGATACTCCATCAACTCAGATTGGTGCGTTCTTCCAAGGTATGCAAGAGCTAGGCGACTCGTTCCGAGTTCAATACGCTTTAGTGTATGAAGGCCAGAAATTTGATGAAGAAGCGCTGAACCGCAATACCGTTTCTATTGATAAGTCTGATTGGGGCAACATTACCATTCGTCCTACTTACATCTGGGATGACCGTTTTTCTACTGACTTAGAGCTGAGCTACGACCAAATCAAGCTAAATGCTCGTGAAGGTTACGGCGAAAGCGGAACTAACTCTTCATACAAAGTGACCTTATCGCAAAACGTACATATTGGTGGCACTTTCTGGGATCGCCCTGTACTGCGTTTCTTCGTGACTTACGGTCAGTCTGATACTCAAACTACGGTATACAACAACCGCCACGGTGAAGGTGTAGAGAACCCAAGTTATGAATGGCGTCACAACCCTTACGTAACAGAGAAAGGTAAAAACTCTGCTACTACAGTGGGCGCGCAGTTCGAAACTTGGTGGTAGGCCACCCATAGTAATACCCACTTAGCACTAGAGCCCGTAAGCCTTGGCTTACGGGCCTCCCACTCGTAATGGTAGAACTTATGAAATTTACAAAAAATAAAATTGCCGCACTGTTATCGCTCACATTACTGGGTGTTTACGGATGTGGATCAACCCCTAGCTCTGGAGACGTCGAAGACGGCGTTGAAGATGTAGGTGGAACCGTTCCAGACTTTGAATCCGCTGCTTTTTTCAAAAAAGTTAAAAAAGACCATGCTAAAGCCGAAGTGGTTACCGACCAAGGCGTTACCAACGGTAGTAGTGCGCTTAAAGTAAGCTTCGATTCTGTTTCAGAGGCCAACAAATTTAAGTACTGGCCAAATGTTAAAGTGCACCCAGATTCTGGATTTTGGAACTGGAATGCCAAAGGTAGCTTAAGCCTAGATATCAGTAACCCGACTGATAGCCCAGCAAACATCATTTTGAAGTTGGCTGACAACGTGGGCGTTATGGGCTCAGGTGACAACCAATTAAACTATGCGGTTAATGTACCCGCTGGCGAAACTGTGCCAGTTGAGATGTTATTTAACGGCACCAAACGTAAGTTAGATGGCTACTGGGGTGGCGAGAAAATTAACTTACGTAACATCGTCGAATTCCAAATCTTTGTGCAAGGTCCAATGGATGCACAAACCGTTATTATTGATAACTTCGATTTAGTAGACGCTACCGGTGACTTCATCGAAGCCTCTGGACAAGAAGTTAAAGTAAGTGGCCCAATTCCAACGGTTGCATCAATCACTAGCTTTGATGAAGGCCAACCCACCTTTGTTGCTTTTGACCGCAGCGCAGCAGCAACTGTTACAGAGTTAAAAACCGACATGGGCGGTTTGTTGGCTGTTAAATTAGCTGCCAGCAATGCCTATCCAAATATCACCTTTAAAGCGCCTCAACCTTGGGATTGGAGCGAGCATGGTGATTTTAGTTTGGCTTTTGATCTAGAGAGCAAAACAGATGAGCCATTACAGTTATTTGTAAGGGTTGATGATGCCGAAAATGAAAACTGGGGTGGCACTGCCAACGGCGTAGTTGACAGCATGTCTAGCTATGTAACCTTAGCCCCTGGCGATGACGGTACTTTTTACTTACCGCTTGGCCAAACCGGCAGCCAAATTGTGTCTGGTATGCGTGCCGAGCCACCTAAAAAATCATACAACGCCCAGGCTATTAGTTATGGCTGGGGTGAGAAGAGCCTAGATGTTTCTAACATCGTATCTTTCCAGTTGTACTTACAAAACCCAACTAAAGATGCTGAGTTCAATATTAAGAGTGTTCGACTTATTCCAAATATTGACGCCGACGCCACTCGCTACGAAGGCTTAATTGACCAATACGGTCAGTTCACAGGGTCTGATTGGCCGAAAAAAATCACTGAAGATGAAGAACTAGAGACCATGGGTAAGTTGGCCAAAATGTCTCTTAAATCAACCAGCCAAATGCCTGGTCGAAGCATCTACGGTGGCTGGGCTGACGGTCCTAAGTTAAAAGCGACTGGTTTTTTCCGCACCGAAAAAGTCGACGGTAAATGGGCCTTGGTTGATCCACAGGGTAATTTGTTCTTCGCCACTGGCGTAGACAACATTCGTATGGACGACACAGTAACCATTACTGGCCATGACTTTGCTGATAAAGACAAGCGCAGTGGTAAAGAAGTCGCTTCAGAAGTGCGCCGTTCAATGTTTACTTGGCTACCAGAAGATGACGACGTACTCGCTGAAAACTATGACTACGCAAACTGGGTGCATTCAGGGGCACTTAAGAAAGGCGAAGTATTTAGTTTCTATGGCGCCAACTTACAACGTAAATATGGCGGTACTTTCTCAGAAGCTGAAAAAGTATGGAAAGACATCACTGTAGATCGAATGGTTGATTGGGGCTTTACCACGCTAGGTAACTGGGCCGACCCAATGTTCTACGACAACCAGAAAGTAGCCTACGTGGCTAACGGTTGGATCTTTGGTGACCACGCACGTATTAGCACCGGCAATGACTACTGGGGTCCAATTCACGACCCGTTTGACCCAGAGTTTGTGAATAGCGTTAAAGCTATGACCAAGAAGTTAATGACCGAAGTAGACAAAAATGATCCGTGGATGATGGGCGTATTTGTCGACAACGAGATTAGCTGGGGTAATACCAAAAATGACGCCAACCACTACGGTCTAGTTGTGAACGCGCTGAGCTACAACCTTAAGAAGAGCCCAGCTAAAAAGGCCTTTACCGAACACTTAAAAGAAAAGTATTGGGCAATTGAAGATCTAAACACTAGCTGGGGCGTAAAAGTTGCGTCTTGGGGAGAGTTTGAGAAATCATTTGATCACCGCTCTCGTTTAAGCAAAAACATGAAGAAAGATTATGCCGAAATGCTTGAAATGCTTTCTGCAAAATACTTCTCAACGGTTCGCGCTGAACTTAAGAAAGTACTGCCGAATCACCTATATCTAGGCGCACGCTTTGCTGACTGGGGGGTAACTCCTGAAATTGCCAAAGGTGCAGCACCTTATGTAGATGTGATGAGTTACAACTTGTACGCCGAAGATCTTACCTCTAAAGGTGATTGGAGCAAGTTGGCCGAGTTAGACAAGCCAAGCATTATTGGTGAGTTCCACTTCGGCGCAACAGACTCAGGTTTATTCCATGGCGGTATCGTGTCGGCAGCTAGCCAGCAAGATCGCGCTAAGAAATACACCAACTACATGAACAGTATTGCAGACAACCCTTACTTCGTAGGTGCTCACTGGTTCCAATACATCGATTCGCCAACAACGGGTCGTGCTTGGGATGGTGAAAACTACAACGTAGGTTTTGTTTCAATCACTGATACACCATACGTTCCATTGGTTGAAGCCGCTAAAAAGTTCAACCAAGACGTTTACAAGCTTCGTTACAAAAAATAATCGCAACAACGATTTAGCACTCCCCAGCGAGTTGGGGAGTGCTATCTGCTAGGTACAAGGAATGGGCAGGAAATATGAAGATTAAATTACTAACCGCGGCGATAGCCGCTGGTTTAGCGCTACCGCTTAGCGCGGCAACGCTAATCACCTCGTTTGAGTATGATGATTACTCGGAATTGGAGAATAACCCTGAGTTTCTACAAGTAACAAATCAAGGTGGCACTACTTATACGTTGTCTACTGAACACGCCACTGACGGTGTTCAGTCAATAAGCGCAGAATATACGACATCTAACGAGCCTATATTAGTGTGGAACTGGGGAGCTTGGGATTGGTCTGCTGAATCGCTTATGTCGGTAGATGTCACTAACCCTTCAGATCAAGATATCAATTTTTCAATTAAGTTAATTGATCAGGATGCCGCGAACGACTGGAATGATCAAACTCAAACCAGTATCGACTACTTTACTGTTCCAGCAAATACTACAGAAACTTTCAACTTTAATCTTGATGGTGGCGGAGATTATCAAACTCACGGAGAAGCCTTCGACAAGAATAAAGTTTTATCAGTGCAATTTGCGTTGGCGAGTGATGAGTCTGCTCAACTGTTTTTCGATAATATCACTGTTGGTGAGAGAGTTGTTACGCCACCACCTTCGGGAGAGGCGACTAATGCTCCAACTGCACCAGTGCAAACGCTGCAGCAGGTAGAGTCCTTTGAAACCATTCCTGATTACATGCAGAAGGAACCTGATGTTGTAACTACTTTAACCGAAAGCAGTGTGACAGAAGGAGAAAAAGCACTAGATGTGATGTTTGGCGCTGCTTACACTTCGATACGTTTCCTTCCAGACCCTGGTTGGGATTGGTCTAACCTAGGAGCAGAAGTAGCTATAGCCATTGATGTAACCAACCCGAGTGCTGAAGGTCAATGGGTACATACACGAGTAAACTCCAACTTTGGTCAGCAAGACGTAAACCGAGGTGCTTGGATTGGACCTGGTGAAACTAAGACAATTTTTACCAGCTTAAACGATAATGCACCATTAAATACCCAGGACTTAAGAGTTAGCACTCTTGGTCTTCGTGATATTCCAGCTACAGCAAGCGCTAATGTTTGGGATAATGATTGGGTAGAGTTGGATAAAAGGGCAATAACGGCTGTTCGTTATTTTAGCGATAAAGCCAATGTTAATTTTATATTTGATAACATGCGAGTTATCAATGACCTAAGTCATGTTTCTGCCTATGCGGAAATTGCTGACGCGATGGGGCAAAATAACCATATAAACTTCGCAGGTAAAATATCAAGTAAAGAAAAACTTAGCGCCTTAAGTGCTCCAGAAATGAGTGTATTAGGTGAACTTACCAACCGAAATGAATATGGCGGTAATCCAGCCTCCTCTCCAAGCACTGCTTGTGTACTGGCTACTCCTGCATCATTTAACGCTTGTAAAGATGCAGAAGGCAACTGGCAATTAGTTGACCCTGCTGGTAATGCCTTCTTCTCTACAGGCTTAGATAACATTCGTTTAGCCGATACTTACACCATGACTGGTGTATCTAATGTTGAGGAATCTGAAGTTCGTAAAGCAATGTTCACCGAAACACCTGCTGATTATGTGAAGCAGCAAGATGTTGTACACAGTGGTCCAGTTGCGAGTGGAGAAGCTGTAAGTTTTTACGGAAGTAACTTAACCGCTCGCCACGGCGGTGAAGAAACTTGGCGCGATATTACAGTAAAGCGCATGAAAGACTGGGGTTTTAACACTTTAGGTAACTGGACTGATCCTGCATTTTACGATAACGGCAGTGTACCTTACGTTGCAAATGGCTGGGTTAACAGTGGTGCTAATCGTTTGCCAGTTAAACAAATCGGCAACGGTTACTGGGGTCCACTTCCTGATCCGTGGGATGCAAACTTTGCTACCAACGCAGCTACTATGGCTGGAGAGATAAAAGCGCAAGTTTCAGGTAATGAAGGTTATTTACTGGGTATCTTTGTTGATAATGAAATGAGCTGGGGCTCGGTAGATGAAAACGTCGATGGTTCTAGATATGCTCAAACATTAGCAGTATTTAATACCGATGGTACGGATGCCGGCACTAGCCCAGCTAAAAATAGCTTTATTTACTTCCTATCAAATGATCGCTACCCAGATGGTATTGCAGACTTAAACACAGCTTGGGGGACCAGCTACGCTTCATGGGATGCAATGCGCCCAGCTGAAGAGCTAGCTTATGTCGCCGGAATGGAAGAAGACTTGCAATATCTTGCTTGGCAATTTGCTTTCCAATATTTCAATACGGTGAAAACGGCGGTGAAAGCTGAATTGCCAAATCATATGTATTTGGGGTCTCGTTTTGCTGATTGGGGACGCACCCCTGACGTGGTAAGCGCTGCTTCTGCTGTTGTAGACGTGTTGAGTTACAACGTCTACAAAGAAAGCATTGCCCCTGCGGACTGGGATGCTGATGCACTTAGCCAGATAGAAGCCATTGATAAGCCAGTGATTATTGGTGAATTCCATTTTGGCGCGCTAGACAGTGGCCTATATGGTAAAGGCATTGTAAGTGCTGATTCTCAAGAAGATCGTGCTGAAAAAATGGTGAATTTCTTTGAATCAGTAAATGCCCATAAAAACTTTGTTGGTGCGCATTGGTTCCAATACATCGATTCGCCAATTACTGGTCGTACATGGGACGGTGAAAACTACAACGTAGGTTTTGTCTCTGTTACTGATACGCCATATACCCCTCTATCTGATGCAGCGCGTGTATTTAACTGTGGCATTTATGGTGACGACTGTTCTGACCTTAGTAATAACACAGGAGCAGAAACAGCCGGTAGAGCCGATCCTCTATATACCGGAGCCAATATCGGCGTGGTTCACTCGGGTGAAGACATCGTAGATCCACCAACACCCCCAACGGGTAGCGTAACTGGCGGTGGCGGTAGCGCTGGCTGGTTGTCGTTATTGGGTTTAGTCGGCGTATTCATGCTAAGACGCCGTAAAGTGTAAGAACAGTGCCGCCTCGCAAATTAAGTTGTATTGCTTGGCGGCCTTTTTATTTTCAGGGAGAAACATGAAGTATCTATATATTGTCCGTGGTCCATTTGGCAGCGGTAAAACCGAGTTTGCAAAAACCATCACCAAAGATGTGGTGTCTTGCTGGGATTACTACGCCCAATATGGTCAAAACAAATGGAATGAAGAGCTTAAGCCGCATGCCGATGAATATTGTCGAGCCTCAGTAGCTGAACTAATGGAGCAAGGCGCTAATAGCATCGCCGTAACGAACTCCTTCTCTAAATCTAGTGACTTAGATTTTTACCTAGAAGCCGCCAACCTGCATCAATACAAAGTATTCACTCTGGTGATGGAAAACCAAAACAGTGAAGAATACAAACGAGATGCACCCGAAGATGTTGTACTCAAACAGATTATCAACTTAAAAAATAGCGTGGTATTCCACCAAGGTTTTTAACAGCAATTGATAGCGTTTTGGTAAGAGAAAAAGTATGAAAAAAATAACCATTGCCAGCTTCTTTTTGTTTTGCGGTTTAACCTTATCTAATAGCGTTCTAGCACAAGTAACAACGCCCATGGTTTTGGGTGAGCGCGACCGCTTAGTAATTGATTTGATTAAGCTAGCATTTGAAAAAAGTAACTATTCGCAAGACATTCAACCTATCGATACCTATTACAGCGAGGCTCGGTTAGTTGAAGAAGTAAAGCAAGACCAGGTGAGTGTCATTTGGGCTGGTGCATCTAACTCGATGCAGCAACAGCTTAAAGCCATTAAAATTCCAATTTTTAAAGGGCTACTCGGCCACCGTGTTTTTGTTATTGAGCAAAGTAATCAAGCTACCTTTGAAGGAGTATCTAGCTTAGAAAGCCTAAAGCGCTTAAAGGCCGGATTAGGGCGTTTTTGGGGTGATACTGAGATCCTGGAGAATGCAGGACTTGAAGTGGTAAAGCCTGTTAAAGCTCAAAGTTTGTTTCACATGGTAGATGGTGGTCGATTTGACTACTTACCTCTAGCTGTTCATGAAGCCTGGGAAGTTGTTGCCACTCAAAATGAAGTAAACCTAGCAGTAGAAAACAACATTTTGTTAGTGTATCCCATGGCGATGTACCTATATGTGGATCCACAAAATCGCGAACTTTACGATGCGATTAATGATGGTTTAGAAACAGCTATATCGGATGGCAGTTACGACCAACTTTTTTATCAATCACCTCTCATCTCTAATACCTTCAAAACCGCGCGTCTAAAAGAGCGTCAAATAATAAAAATAAATAATCCTTTGCTGCCTGACGACGCACCTTTGCACCGCAAAGAATTGTGGTTAGACATTCAAGAAAGATAGACATAAGTGAGACTAAACGTGAAAGCAAGTTTAAGTAAATCCCTAATTATTATTTTACTGCTGTTTGGCTTGTTGGGCCTGTTACTCGGCGGTGGCGTGAGCTATATCAATACCAAAAGTAAACTGGCCGATGCCTACTTAGTAGAGCAGCAAGCGATTACCGAAATGGCTAAAGCATCGCTAATTGAAGCGGTATTTGTTTACGATTTTGAGCAAGCGCAAGCGATTGTAGATGCTCTGGTGCAATCACCGATTCTTAATGCCGTTGAAGTAGTGGATCAGCGTGGGAAGGCTATTTCTCAGGCAAGCATGGCTAAACAAAAACAGAGTTTCAATCAAGTTGAGTTGCAGCGCGGTGAAGACTTTATCGGCACTCTCAAATTGCAGTTTGATGAAAGCAGCGTAATTGCCACTCTTAATAGTGAAATTACCAACGTAATGCTCAACATTATTTTAGTATTAGCGGTGGTGGTTGCTGCGGTGTTTTTCTATGTGCGTAAATTGGTGGTTATTCCAATTAACGATGTGGCCAACTCACTCCATCAAATTGCCACCGGTGATGGGGACCTAACTCGCCGAATTCCGGTGCACAATAGCAACGAGATTGGAGTGCTAAGCAGCAACTTTAATCTGCTTATGGATAACTTATCTAACTTGTTGGTAAGCATTCGCTCGGTAAGCGAGCAGGTGAGTTCGGTGTCGCATTCTTTGAGCTCTTCTTCTAGCGAATCTCAGCGAGACTCTTTATCGCAGCAAGATCAAATGGAGCAAGCAGCGACCTCATTACAAGAAATGAGCGCCTCGGCGGAAGAGGTGTTTGTTAACGCAGAGCAAACTGCTGATAAATCTCAAACGGCACGAGAACAAACCTTACGCGGCGTAGAGTTGGTACGCGAGAATAGCCAGCTAATTAGCCGTTTGTCGCAAAGCATTACCGATACTTCATCACGCATCGACAAGTTAATTGATTCCAGCTCGGCCATTGGTTCGGTGGTTGAAGTTATTCGCAACATTGCCGAGCAAACTAATCTGCTTGCTTTAAACGCGGCCATTGAAGCCGCCCGAGCAGGTGAGCAAGGCCGAGGTTTTGCAGTGGTAGCCGATGAAGTAAGAGCTCTGGCACAAAAAACTCAAGAGTCGACTCAAGAAATTGAATCGATAGTGGCAGCTTTACAAGACAATGCTTCAAATGCCGCTAGCTCTATGGGGGCGAGTTTGCAATCCAGTAAAGAAGTAGATAACGCAGCGGGTTCTATTTCTCAAGCCTTACAAGATATCTGTGAGCACATTGAGAACATTAACCAAATGAATACCCATGTGGCTGTGGCAGCTAAGCAGCAAAATAGTGTTACTCAAACCATCGCTGAAAATGTTACCACCCTTAATACTTTGGCTAGCTCTATTGCAAATAATGCCAAAAATGTGAACGGGCAAGTGATCTCACTCGAAGAACACAACAATGAGCTTGTAGTAAATATCAAACGTTTTAAAGTATGACAAATAAACTTAACGATAGGATGTAACAATGTTATTTGGAAACGTGAATAAGCTGGCCTTAGTTGACTATGTAAACCCGTCTTTCTCCACTTGGATTGCTGAGGCGATGGCTTTAGCTGCCGAGCAGGAAGATGGTAGGTATGATCTTTCTACTGAAGGTGTATTTGTATTACTAATGTCGCCAGAAACCGAAGAATTTGCTAAGCGTAAGGCAGAAATTCATAAGCAACATTTAGATATTCAAATTGTCTTAGAGGGCGAGGAGCAAATAGGCTATACCCATGAACTCGCCGAAGAGGCTTTAGCCTTAACCGAGTTGGAAAATGATGTTGCCTTTTTTGAAACGGCCAGCAATGAGCAAATGGTAAAACTTGCTAAAGGAGACTTTGCGGTGTTTTATCCCAATGAAGTCCATCGCCCATTGTGCGCCGTAGAAGCGCCTCGTCAGGTGCGTAAAGCCGTGGTGAAAATTCCTCTTAGCGCTTTGTAACATGTATAGCTTGCCCACCAAGCCTAAGCTTAGGTTTGGTGGTTTGCTTTCCTTCTTTTCACTGCTCTCTTTACCCTCTAAATTTTCTATTCCCTTAGTGTTTTAGCGCTGTTTGACTACTTATTTGGGCGATGTTTATTGCTGCCGGCTTTAAGCTTGCTGTGCAACACGAGGCATGGTTCACAAGTTTTGTAAAATTGGTTGTCCAATTAGTCGCATTGGTTGACATTTAGTTGGCGCAAGTCATTATTAGCCTTAGTTATATTTCTGTTTTATAGCGCAACTTGGCTGCCTGCAAATTTAAAACTTAAGGCTTGTTACTTAAGTTTTCTTTAAGGCTTGGTTATATTGCCTAGGCTTGACGCCGTGGCTAAGCGGACGCTAATCATTTGAGGACACGTAATGGAAACGCGCTTAAGGGCTGACTCTGCTAAAACTATCTCTGAGCATGAGCAATCAATACTGATTTATGATTTTGCTGAAGGCATACCTAGTGCTTTTAGCTTTAGTAAAGTAATCGCCGAGCTAGTTAACAAGGGTAATGGTATTACTGCAGGCTCTCAGGCCTTAAAGCTAAAAACGCAGAGTAAAGAAAACTTCTATACTTCTATTTTTATTGAGCCCGAACAACCCTTCGATTGGAGTGCCTTACCTAACTTTTGCTTTGCCTTTGATGCCACTAACCTAGGACGTCGTTCTACTCAGATATTCATCAACATCTTCGATAAACAGGGCCAAATGCACAGCCGCAGTATTAACGTGGCGGGTGGTTCAACTAAAACGTATTTAAACGAGTTAAAGGGTGACTACTTAAAGGGCGGGCTTAACTATGAGTCCGGCTTTCGTTCAAACCCTGCGGCTTGGCATACGCCGTTTCACTACGCTACTTGGATGTGGGGTGAAATGAATATCGACCTAAGCGCAGTCGCTAAAATTGAGCTTAGTATTCACGGAACTTTAATTGATCATCAATTAGTATTAGACAACTTCAGGGTGATATTAACGCCTGATTGTAACCCAGATTTTTTAAGAGGCTGCTTAGATAAATTTGGCCAGAACGCCTTGGTTGAGACGGCCGAAAAAGTTCATTCAGAAGAAGAGTTGCTGGCAGTTACCGCTAAAGAACTTAAAGCGTTGGAGCAGGGCGCTATGCCGCAACGCTCAAGATTTGGCGGTTATACCGGGGGGCCTAAACTAGCGGCCACCGGCTATTTCCGCGCCGAAAAAATTGATGGTAAATGGTCTTTGGTCGATCCAGAAGGGCACCCTTATTTCGCCACTGGTTTAGACATTATTCGCTTGGCTAATTCGTTTACGATCACTGGGATGGATTACGACCACGATAAAGTGGCGGCCCGCAGTGACGATGATGTAACGCCAGAAGATTCAAAAGAAAAGCTAGAGATTAGCCAAGACGCTTTTGACTCAGCATTTGTTGCTAACCAAAAACGCCGCGACTTTTTTGAATGGCTGCCTAGCTACGATGACCCATTAGCCGAGCACTACAGTTACATGCGAGAGCTGTTTGAAGGCCCAGTGGAACGTGGTGAGATCTTTAGTTTTTACTCGGCTAACTTACAACGAAAATACGGTCAAAACGGCGCTGATTACATGGGCAAGTGGCGTGAAGTTACCATGGACCGCATGCTTAATTGGGGCTTTTCTTGCCTAGGTAACTGGACAGCGCCTGAGTTTTACTCCAATGAGAAAATTCCTTACTTTGCTAACGGTTGGATTATTGGCGATTTTAAAACGGTCACCAGTGGCGATGACTTTTGGGCACCACTACCAGACCCATTTGATCCAGTATTTAGAGAGCGGGCCGAAGCAACGGTAAGCCAAGTAAAAGCAGAGATGCAAGGTTCACCTTGGTGTGTAGGCATTTTCATTGATAATGAAAAAAGCTGGGGCCGCATGGGCACGGTTAATGGCCATTACGGCATTGCCATCCATACACTGGGGCGCAACGATAATGAAAGCCCGACTAAGGCGGTATTCACTCAAGCCCTCAAAGATAAATACGGCGATATTGATAAGCTAAACCAAACTTGGGGAAGCAATCTTGCCTCTTGGCAAGCAGTATCAGAAGGACTGAGTGAGCTGGAGCATAACGACGCACAGATAAGTGATTACGCGATGTTACTTGAGCTTTATGCTAGCGAATACTTCAAAGTGGTGAATGAGTCACTAAAAGCTCAGCTACCTAACCATCTCTATTTAGGCGCGCGCTTTGCTGATTGGGGGTGTAACCCAGAGGTCGTAAGAGCTGCCGCTAAACACGTAGATGTGGTGAGCTATAACTACTACAAAGAAGGCCTGCATCCAGAACCTTGGAAGTTTTTGGCTGAAGTAGACATGCCTAGCATTATTGGTGAATTTCATATTGGCGTTAAAGAGGGCTTTTACCATGCAGGCCTGGTGACAGCTAATGATCAAACTGAACGCGGAGAGATGTTTGAAGACTACCTAAATTCAGTTATCGATAACCCTTACTTTGTAGGCGCTCACTGGTTCCAATACATCGACTCACCCATTACTGGTCGCTCTTTTGATGGCGAGAACTATAACGTTGGCTTTGTGGGCATTACCGATGTGCCTTATCAGCCAATGGTTGACGCCGCTAAACGGGTGAACGGTGGTATGTATCAACGCCGCTTTAATAACGACAAGCAATAAGTTCAGCCTAAACAATGACTAAAAAGGAGGCTTAAGCCTCCTTTTTTAATGCTCACTAAGCCTTGGGTGGAATGGTTGCTTTGAGGCTACCACCAATAGCGTTGCTAGCGAGTTGCTGCTGAACTAGTTTTGCTCTGGCGTTTGAACCTCAGGAGCTTGCCAGTGTTTTACCCGTTCCTGTTTAACACCCGATTGCCGCATTGCCTTCTCAATCAAACCTAAACGCGCCATCTTAGTTAAGCCTTGGTCAATAGCTTGGGCAATCTCCGCACCATAGGGATGCTTTTTAGACACCATAAAATGGCGACTTTGTTGAAACTTAATCTTGTAATTAGGTATGGGATAAAAGCTACCGTAGCTGTCGTGAATGGCAAGGTCAGGGTTATTAGGGAACTCTAAGAAAGCGATTTGTATTCGCTCCTTGCTTAGCATGCCAAGCAAGGACTGATTGCGGTTAAGTGTATTGATGTTAGTAAACCCGCTTTGCTCCAATTGGGCAATGTCTTGATGCCAAGTTTTACCCACACTAATAGGCAATTCTTTAAGTTGCTCTAGGCTTAGCGGCTGAGTTAGTAAGGGAGAATTGCTGCTAACATAAAAGCCCTTCTCAAAGGTATTTGGGGCAATAATGGCTACCGACTTATAGGTACTGTCGTCAAAGTCGCTTTCCCAAATATCGGCTTGGTAAACGGCAACGTCACCTTGTTTCACTTCTCGTAGACTGCGCCCAGTATTGGGGGAGGCTTTAAATTCAATCGTAAAGTTTAAATCGCTGAAGCTGATCGCTTGCACTAACAGCAGCAGGCTAACTGTTGCTCGGTCGGAATATGGGGAGTGATAATCGTCAATTGTGCCTAGGTTATTGCCTTTTAATTCAAGCAGTTGCTGGTAGTTTGAAATGGTACCTTGGTCGCCAATAATCGATACTTCAATGCTAGCCAGAGAAGAGAAACTAAATAAACACAAAATGCTGATTATCCACGCCTTCACTGCTGCTCCTTGTTCTGAATTTGCGACCTTGGTCTGCTTGGTTGCTACTTACTGTAGCGTAAGACCACAAACTAAAGTGTAGACCGCTTCACAATCGCTTGGTGGAGCAGCAAGTAGCTTTCATTTTAAGCTTTGTTTTTGTTTGATTTAAGTCGCTGATGAATAGTTAAAATTAACACCCATGAGGCTAGGATGAAGGTAATGACGTTGGCCAAAAATACTGAAAGGTCACGGATTAGAAAGCCATACACCATCCACAGGCCCACCCCGGTGGTTAAAATGGAGTACATGCTTAAAGAAATACCGGCCACATTTTTAGTTTTAATAATGTGGATCACCTGTGGCACAAATGACAAAGTGGTGCAGCTTGCTGCAATTAATCCTAAAACCGTAAGGGCTGTCATATAATCTTCCATTCTTATTGGTAAACCAATTTTGAAGAATTATACATTTTTGGTTAACAGTGTAAATGATTGTGCAGGGGAAACTAAGACCCCGTCACTTAAGATAAGACCTTGGCCGACAAGATGTTTTTGGACACCAGTTGTTGCAGTAGGTCTTGAGTCTGTTCTCGTAAGTTGTCACGTAACAAGCGCATTGCTGGAGTAATGGATTGGCGACTGGGGCAAATAAGCCATAGCTCGGTACCAGTAGGCTGATAGTTGCTCATCACACTCACTAACTTACCGGATAAGAGATCTTCGGCCATATCTAAACTAGATTTTACCGCCAGCCCGTGGCCAGCCACACACCAACGTCTGACTAAGTCACCATCGTTGGCTGCACGATTGCTCGGCATTTTTATTTTGTATTCTTGTTGCTGGTGGCTAAAGCGCCATACGTCATGAACAATGTCGCGTAGTTGGTAGAGCAAGCCATTGTGTTCCCTCAAGTCTTCAGGTTGCTGTGGGCTACCGTGTTTTAATAAATACTCTGGGCTAGCACACAATAACCGCGGCACCTTACATATCTTAAAACCGTAGACACTGGCATCACTGGGTGAGCCATAACGCAAAGCCATATCTACCGAGTCTCGATAAAAATCTATGTTGCTGTCACTGATGCTGCTGCGCAGGCTTAGGGCGGGGTAGCTGGCCATAAACTCGTCGAGCCATGGGCTAATCACGTTTCTTCCTAGATCCGAGGAAAGTGCAATGCGTAATTCACCATCAATCACGTCTAGGTCATGCTTCATATTTTGCTTAGCTTGTTCAAGCATCAACAGTGCTTGTTCACATTGCGGGATATAACGTTCGCCGGCACTAGATAATCGCAGGTGCCGGGTGGTGCGAACAAATATTTCAGCACCTAGGTGAGCCTCAACGCGTTTAACTGCTGCGCTAGCGGTAGCTGCGCGCATATCTAATTTGGCGGCTGCAGCACTAATGCTGCGGCATTCTGCTACCTTTAATATCACCTGTAAGTCTTCGAGTAGCATAAAGTTGCGCCTATATTTTCAAATATTATTAGCTAATGTTTCAAATATTACCCTGTTTATCGCGTTGAGTACAAAAGCTACTATTAATCACGTTAAAGCGAACCAGCAAATTATTAATTAGAGGATAGCCACATGGCCAAGTTAACTATCGTTGCAAACATTAAAGCCAATGCAGACAAAGTTGAATTAGTAAAAGCAGAACTGCTTAAGTTGATTGACATCACGCGAGCCGAAGAAGGCTGCATTAATTACGACCTACATCAGGACAACGAAAACCCAGCGCATTTTGTGTTTTATGAAAACTGGGAGTCACGTGAACTTTGGCAAACTCACATGGGCAATACGCATTTGGCTGAATACATGGCGGCGACCGAAGGTGCGGTAGAAGAGTTCACCTTGAATGAAATGACGCAGATTGCTTAGCACTCAAAAGTGAGATTAAGCCTCTTTAGCGGCAATAAAAAAAGCCAGTCAATTGACTGGCTTTTTTGCATCACAAGTATGGCTTAAGGCTTAGTGAAGAATACGGGCGCGAATAGTGCCTTCAATTTCTTTAAGCTTGCTAATGGCTTGTTCTGCTTGAGCGGTTTCTACGTCAATTACAACGTAACCAATGCTGTCGTTAGTTTGCAGGTACTGTGCTGCAATGTTGATAGAGTCTTCAGCAAAGGCCAAGTTAATCTTGGTTAGTACGCCCGGTTGGTTGTGGTGAATGTGCAGCAAGCGGCTAGTGCCAGTGTGCTCAGGTAATGCAACCTCTGGGAAGTTAACTGCTGATAAGGTTGAACCGTTATCAGAGTATTTAGCCAACTTAGAGGCTACTTCAATACCAATGTTTTCTTGGGCTTCTTGAGTTGAGCCACCCACGTGTGGGCTAAGAATTACGTTGTCAAAGCCACGTAAAGCCGAGACAAACTCTTCTTTGTTTGATTTTGGCTCAGTTGGGAATACGTCAATCGCCGCACCCGCAAGTTTTTTGCTTTCAAGTACCGAAACCAGTGAATCAATCTCAACCACGGTGCCGCGTGAAGCATTGATAAGGATTGAACCTTGCTTCATGGCAGCCAGTTGCGCTTCGCCAAACATGTATTTGGTTTGAGCGGTTTCTGGTACGTGCAGGCTTACTACGTCGCTCATGGCTAATAGCTGTTCTAAGTCAGCTACTTGCGTGGCATTACCTAAAGACAGTTTGTTTTCAATGTCGTAGTAGTAAACTTGCATGCCTAAGGTTTCGGCAAGAATACCTAGCTGAGTACCAATGTGGCCGTAACCAATAATACCTAGCTTTTTGCCACGCGCTTCGTATGAGTTGTCGGCAGACTTAATCCACTCACCACGGTGTGCTTTGGCATTTTTCTCTGGGATGCCGCGCAGTAGCAAAATGATTTCACCCAGCACTAGCTCTGCAACACTTCGTGTATTTGAGAACGGTGCATTAAATACCGGAATACCTTTTTGCTGGGCCGCTTTAAGGTCTACTTGGTTGGTACCAATACAGAAACAACCAATTGCAACTAGCTTGTTCGCTGCTGCTAGCACACGTTCGTTTAGGTCTGTACGGGAACGAATACCAATGAAGTGAACGTCTTTGATTTTCTCAATCAGTTCTTCTTCTGCTAGCGAGGTTTTGATCATTTCTACATTCTCATAACCCGCAGATTGGAAAGATTGCAGTGAGCTAGGGTGTAAACCCTCTAACAACAATACTTTGATTTTTTCCTTGCCTAACGAATACTTTGCCATGTTTGCTTCCTAATACCCATGTTACCGCTCGAGCGGCTAAATTTAGCAAAAAAGCAGCACTTAGGGAATGTAATTTTATTACATCAAATTATATTCATCTTGTGATTTTTGTTCGGTGAAGGTGGGGTTATGAAGTTTTTACTGCTGGAAAAGGTGTGTTGGTTGGAGCTTGATCGAGATTATTTTTGGTGTGTTGGAATATTTCACAAAAAAAAGAGCGCGCTATGCACTCTTTTTTTTTAAGGACTTACTTGATTAGCGTTTTTTAGCGCCTTCTGGGGTGCCAATAATCACTTGATTTGCACCGCGCGCCGCAAATAAACCATTGGTTACCACGCCAACAATGGCATTGATGTCGCGCTCCATTGTTACTGGGTCAACGATCTTCATGTTGTGAACATCTAAGATCACATTGCCGTTATCGGTAACTACACCTTCGCGGTAAACTGGGTCACCACCAAGTTTCACTAGCTCACGTGCTACGTAGCTGCGCGCCATTGGAATCACTTCAACTGGCAGCGGGAAGGTGCCTAATACTGGCACTTCTTTGGTATTGTCTACGATGCAAATAAACTGGTCGGCCACCGCGGCAATAATCTTCTCGCGAGTTAGGGCTGCACCGCCACCTTTAATCATGTGGTTTTGCGCGTTAATTTCGTCGGCGCCATCTACGTAAACCGACAACTCACTTACACTGTTTAAATCAAACACTTCAATACCGTAGCCCAGTAGCTTTTCGGTTGAAGCCTCAGAGCTTGAAACTGCCCCTTTAATGCTGTCTTTCATGGTCGCTAAGGCGTCAATGAAATGGTTCACGGTAGAGCCGGTACCTACACCAACAATGGTGTCTTCTTGAACATATTCCAAGGCGGCCCAGCCAGCGGCTTTTTTCATTTCATCTTGTGTCATTACTGTGCTCCGAGCAAAGTGAAGGGGAGGGCAGCAGTTCGCCCACTATTGTGGCGCGGATTATAACCAAGCACTGGCGCGAACGCTATGCCCGTTTGGCGCTTTTTTCAGCGTATTTTAGGGGAGAAGTAGCGGTGCTTACCAACACCAATATCTGCTGGGAGTAATAATCCGTTTAAGTGGTTGATCCCAAGCTTGAATAGGCACTTCGTTTATTTGCTGGCAGTCGTGAGCCAAGCCAATAACCAAGGGTTTATCATCGCTAATTTTTGCCAGTAGGCGGTCATAATAACCGCCGCCCATCCCAAGGCGATTTCCTTTTGAGTCAAAGGCTACTAAAGGCGCTAGGATCAAATCTAGCTGCTGGCTATCAATCACTTGTTCTGAATCAAATACCGGTTCGCCAATGCCAAACCGGTTCGCCTGCAAAGGGCTGCTTGCTTGGTAGCGGTGAAAACACATTTCGCCATTTTTAGTGGGGTCAACCAAGGGCACATAAACTTGTTTACCTTGCTGCCACAGCCAATTGATTAACAGGCTTAAATCCAGTTCACCGTCAAACGCCAAATAAAGGGCCACACGCTGCATAGCAATCAGATCGGGATCATCTTGCAAGTATTCTAGAATGGCTTGGCTAGCCTCTATTTGCTGCAAAGGGCTTAACGCACTGCGCTGTTGGCGAATTTGTTTACGTAATTGCTGGCGAGGGTCGAGCTGTGTCATAAACAAGCTTTAATGGATAAATAAGACTTTAAGTGTGTATCGATATTGGCTATCAAGCAAGGTGCTGAGGATTCTAAAGCGCAAATCAATTGATACAAGCTGAGGGAGGTCGAAAGGCCACCAAGCCTGGAATACAGGCTTGGTAAAACGCCTAAGGCTATTATTGCTCTACGTTGTGGTAAACGTTTTGCACGTCGTCACAGTCATCAAGCATAGCTTGGAACTTTTCAAACATCGCCACGTCATCACCGCTAATAGTGGTGTAAGTTTGTGGAATGAAGCTAATTTCTTCCAGTTCAAACTCTAACTCTGGCAAAGCTTGCGTTAATGAAGTTTTAACTTTGAAGTATTCAGTGTGAGGAGCCAATACGGTGATCATACCGTCTTCGCTTTCTACGTCGGTAACTTCCACGTCGTCCATTAGTAGGATTTCTAGAATCGCGTCTTCGTCGTCACCTTTAAAAGCAAAAATGGCTTGGTGGTCGAACATATGCGCCACGCTGCCTTGGTTACCAATTTTAGATTTGGTTTTTACAAAAGCTTGGCGAACGTCGGTAAAGGTACGGCTGTTGTTATCGGTTAAGCAGTCAACAATTACCATACAGCCACCTGGGCCGTAACCTTCGTATCGTGCTGGAACGTAATCTTCGCCAGCGCCGCCTTTGGCTTTGTCGATAGCTTTGTCGATTACGTGGCTAGGTACTTGGTCTTTTTTGGCGCGGTCTACCACACTGCGTAGTTGCAGGTTTGCGTCTAAATCGGCACCGCCGTTCTTAGCGAT
Source organism: Agarivorans sp. Alg241-V36 (assembly GCF_900537085.1). Classification (NCBI taxonomy): domain Bacteria; kingdom Pseudomonadati; phylum Pseudomonadota; class Gammaproteobacteria; order Alteromonadales; family Alteromonadaceae; genus Agarivorans; species Agarivorans sp. Alg241-V36. The sequence goes on from NZ_UNRE01000002.1 coordinate 63,226, forward strand.
AACGTAGATTTCTTTACTGTATTTAGAATAAACCTTGGTTTTTGCACCAGCGGTTTTGGCCATTGAGGCCTTGCGTACTTCAAAACTTCTGCCCATGGGGATGCTCTTTTCTTCGATGCTTAAAATTCTGGGAAAGGATTTTACCAGCTGAAATGCAAGGAACAAGGGCTGGCGCGGGTTCTCGATCAATAATGCGGTTAATTTAGTTAAATCGTGAGGTATTTAACTGTTAAAACCTCACGATTGTCTAAGTAGCTGATTCGCTAATGCTATTAATTGCTAATAAGCATTAGCTTTAATGCGTTGATTGATAAATGCTTTAAAGCTGCTCTAAAGACTGCTTACTTAAATAAGCAGGGTTGTAGTATTTGTCGGCTAGGCTATGCGCCTGCACCGACTGATAATCAATCACCGTGCTTTTATTGGTTTGAATGCTGTCTACCAAGGTCATGGTTGTCACTACCGTTCGCCCGTCTCGCTGGCCTTGCTCAAAGTAGGCTTGTTTTGCCAACTTCCCTGACTTTAAGTAAAGGTCCGCTTTAAGTGGAAAATTATTGTTTTGGTCTACCCATAAGTCGATTTTTTGGTAGCTGGCACCACTGGTTTTGGCTTGTAGTTGCAAGTGTTGGGCGCTTACCCCGTCTATCTCACTTACCTCTCCTAGCTTGCCTTGGTAATCTTCGCTCCAGGTAAGGGTAGAAATATCGCCTACCGAGGCTTCCCCCAATAGCTTTTGCATGGGAGTAATGCGAATCGGCCTGCGACTGTTTGGCATAAGCAGCCAGTAGTTATCGCCTAACATCAGCATTTTTTGCCCTAGCTCCGATTGCGCTTTAAATACCACTAGTGATTCTCGCTCTGGGCGAATATACACGTTGTAGCGGTGTTGCTTTTTAAGTTGCTGCTTCTCAAATTGACTCACTTCGGTCACCACTTTGGCAGACGCGCTTTGCAAGCGATAGCTGTCGGCTTCGAGTAAACGCAGGCTTACTTCTTCGTTGGCTTGGGCTAAACCTATGCTAAACAAGCCGCCTAATACCCACAGTTTAAATAGACTAAACATAAATAAGTGCCTCGGTAATCGGCTTTTTTAAGCCTTTGTTGGCGGCAATGGCAGATGCCAAAGCGCAAATACACACCACGCCTAAAGAGACCATGGCCGCGAGATAAAACGAAAAGGTAATATGCAGTGGGTAACCAACGCTGCGTCCGGGTGGCGGAGGCATTTGAATATCGGCGAATAGCAGGCTGATGGATACCGAGCCACTAAGCAATACACCAATCACACTGCCAATTAATGCCAGCACTACTGCCTCTAATACAAAGCCAATTAGCTGTTCTGAGTTGGCAGTGCCTAAGGCAGATAGAGTGCCTATTTCGCGAGTACGTTCGGTGACCGACATGCTTAGGGTGTTAAACAGCGATACAAATACCACTAGCGCCATAATAAAGCCCATTACTCCAAAGATGCGGTTGTACAAGCCTTTCACTGCCTCGTAGAAAAAGGCTTGTTCCCACCAAGGCGTTACCAATAGGGCTGGCTGCTGTTGCTCTACTTGTTGCTGCAGTTGATTAATATCTTGATTGGCAAAGGCAAACACCGACATTAAGCTCATTTTATCGGTGGCGAGCAAAGCTTGGCTATCGCTTAATGAGATATAAACCAAACGCTTATCCATCTCTGGAACACCAGTAGACACAATGCCTTGTACGGTAAAGTCGAAGGCATTTAGCGCGCCCTCGGTAGTAGTGCTGAGTAAGGTGAGCCAGTCGCCGGGCTGCACTTTCATATTGCGTGCTAGTTCATCACCCAGCAGTATTTGTGGCATGTCTTGTTGAGCTTGCTCAGTAAGTAGCTTTCCAGCTTTAAGATCTAAAAAGGGGCCCTTTTGGGTGAACTCGCTGGCCAATACGCCTTGGCCAATAAAAATGGCTGACTTATCGCCATTGCTAATTAAACCGCTAAATTCTATGCGTGGCTGTACCGCCTTTATGCCGTTTAATGCCATTAGCTCTTGGCGTTGTTGCTGCCAGTTTTCTAAGCCATATTGCAAGGGCGTATCTTCTTGCTCATTAAAATACTCGGGGCTAGACAGAGTTAAGTGGCCAGTGTCGCGGGCTGCTGCTTCGGCTAGCGATTGATAGGTAAACAAACCAAAGCCGCCGGCTGTGACTAAAGCCATTACCGCAATCGCGATAATGAGCACCGACATAATGCTGCGGCGACGATTACGTTGTACGTTAAGTAGAGCATGTTTTAAGCGACGCATGCGCTTACCTCCCTGGATAATACTTGTCCGTCTAATAGTTCTATTTGGCGGTCGCAATGCTCACTCATACGGTTATCATGAGTGGCAATCACAAAGGTGGTGTTGTGGCTTTTGCCTATAGACTTCATTAGCTCTACAACTTGGTGAGCGGTATGGCTGTCTAGGCTAGCCGTGGGTTCGTCGGCAATCACCAAGCGAGGCTGGTGAATAAGCGCGCGAGCCACCGCAATCCGCTGTTGCTGGCCACCCGATAAACGGTCGGGTTTAGCCTGAGCAAACTCTGCCATGCCTACGGCATCTAAAATCTGCATAATGCGCTGTTTACGCTGCTGACTTGGCACTTGGTTAAGCATTAGTGGGTACTCAACATTTTCGTAAGCACTCATCACCGGCACTAAGTTAAAGCGCTGAAAAACAAAGCCCAATTGCTGCCTGCGCAGCTGCATACAATGCTGAGGATCCTTATCTAACTTTTCACCATCAAAGTAGAGCTCGCCTTGGTAGCTAAGATCCAACAAACCACAAATGTTCAGTAAGGTGCTTTTGCCCGAGCCAGAGGGGCCGCAAAGAGCAATCATTTCGCCAGCACGAATGTGTTCGTTTACATCATTCAGTGCTTGTTGGCTTACTTGACCCGTTTGGTAGAACTTATTTAAGCCTTTAAATTGCAACATATTCCATCCTTAGCTTTTGCCATGTTCAGCCATTAGCTGCGCGGTAAGCTGGCTATAATCATCCTTCACGCCAGTTTGCTGTAGTTGCTTAAACCACTGCTCAGCCAATGCGGGTTGCTGATTGTTTAAAGCCGCTTCTATAGCAAAGCGATAAACCCAAGAAGTGGCTGGCGCTGGAGATTGCAAAAAGCGCTGGTCGTTAAGCACTTGCTTGAATAGCTGCATGCCTTGGTCTTGGTAGTTAAAGAAATCGGGCACGCGAGTATAGGTAACAGCCGCTGTGGCTTGCATAAAAATGGCCTGCGGAAGGTGACGATATTGCTGCTGCCATTGCTGTTCACTAATCATGTTTAGTGCTTTATTCATACGTGCCAAGCCATCTTCGGTGTAGCTCATTTTGCTCCAAGGCATCCAAGCATCGTCACCTTTTAGGGTTTCTGTGCCTCCCAAATAAAACAAGGTCCATGGGTCGCTAGGTTGTTGCTGGTGGGCTTGTTGCAGCTCTTTGTACAGAGTATCTAACTGTGAATAGTCGCCTTGGGTAGCCTGGTAGTAAGTCGCAAGTTGTTGCTCGTTAATGCTAGCGCTTGCCGAATAAGAGCAAACAAGTAGTAGGCTGGCTAAAGTAAGCTTTTTCATGATCAATCCTTGTCAGTTGAGTACATGAGCAAGATTACGATTGATGTTGTTTAATAACTGTTCGATGCGATAAAAGGTAGTTGGCGCAGATTAATGGAATGTTGAGCTGATGAATGAGCGGAGCAAAGAGTAGGGCTTAAAGTGCTTACTTCATGACTAGTCAAAGAGATTGCTTGCGGGCCGCAATCTTACCTCATTCACCGTTGCTTAGCTTATATTGGCGAACAATACAGTCTGACCTATTTCGTTGTAAATGAACCTTTCTGAACGGATAAATGCTGTGATGATATACAGAAATCGGTGATTTCTACTTTCTACAAGTGATTGCATACTTTTGTGCTGATATTTCAATCACTTTTCTGGCTAGGTGGCTGATGCCGTTAATAAAAGGTGATAGTCTTGGATTTATCAGATGCGTGAAAGGAGGAAATTTTCCTTGTTTAAACAAGGAGTTTTACTCTTAATAAGTTGTTAGGTTTTTAAAATGTATCAAGAGAGACATTCGTCCATAAGAAAAGTGATTTCCGATTGTGCGCTGCTAGCTCTCATTTTTGTTTTGCTGCTTAGCGGCTCATTCATGATTATTAATGGGGATACAGCTGGCAAGCCTCCTGAGATGGTCAAGCTATTTATCTCTGGTGTATTTTTTCTAGGTGCAATGCTAATTTTATATGGCCTAATTTATCAAGTTAGAAGAATACGTAACTTTCGAGGAGATTGGCGTATTGAACTAAAGCGCGACTCTATTAGATTAGAAACGCCTGACAATGAAGAAGTAGAGCCGTTCGAGATTGACCCCAAAAAAATTAGAAAATTGTCCAGAGAAGCTTATGACGATGACGGGATATGGTACAAATGGTTTATATATACTGAAGATGGTGGCAACGAATTAAAGAAACAGTTTGAAATAGGCCCGTTTTCGGAAGAGAAAATCGCAGATGAAATTAATAGGTTTTACGGTATAAAAATGGTGGAGGTCGACATTAGCGGTGAGGTTTGTGACTGGCGCTATAGTCTCTGGTTCCGGTTAAAAGCACTACTTAGCTCTGTTTTTGGAATATTAATTTTTCTGTCCTTTGTCATTCCTGGGTTCTTCTATCTTGTAAAGGTGATTAGTCATTAAACTAACAAATCAATCAACTTCGCGCCTACGGCGACGGACGTAGCAAAGCTGCACCGGTTATTGAGGCGTTAGCGATCTAAGTTGATATGAAAACGAATATTAGTCTCGAAAAAATTTCAGGTTGTGCCAAAAAAGCTAAGGCTATTCGGACATGGTTTGACTCCAAAAATCATCCTGAGAATTATCAAGAAGTAGAAGATCTTGAGTGTGTTCGAGATTTTGTCCACACAATAGATCTTCTCGAAACTGTTTTATGCCGGTTTGAGATTCAAGCTAGGCTCACAGAGTTAGCTTTAAAAGATATGGAATCCATCGAAGAGGGGGCTTTAGGATGGGAGTTCTTTCAGATTGATGTTGAAGAAACTTTTGCGTCTAGCTTTATGGAGTTAACTTATCAGCTTTCAAATGCTTGGAAAGAACTTGATAAATTCACTCAGAAGTCCTCTTCATTTGAAATTCTTGGCTCAACGCATGTCAAATTGAGTAGCACATTCCTCGCTCGACACAAAGCTACGCATTTCGACCCCGACGGTTTCCAGCGTCACGAAGTTTCAAGAGAGTATGCTATTTTAAGGCGCCCATACAGCGTAAAGGATGGAGTATTGGAAAAAGGGTTGGTTAGGCACACAGCTCCGAAGACCGCTAAGTTGATTCGTGATGCATTTGGGGAGTGTAACCAATACTTGGATAGTTTCTTGGCTGCTACTTGCCAACAAAACGATAATTAACAAGTCAATTAACTACGCGCATTTTGTACCGGAAGCAGTAAAGCAACGGCGGTGTGATGTGTTAATTCTAATATCACTTTTAATTCATCCTACATATTTTTCCAGCCGAGCTTTTAACTCATTTACATCCCAAAATGTGCCTAGAAATGATCTACCTTTATTAGCCTGGCAGACGTTGATGAATAGCAGTTGCTACAATAGTCGATTAAGCCTCGTTAGCTGAGGGAAGAAAAATAGCCTGAACACCTGTTGAGGCTTTATTGTTGGTCAGTAGCACTAAACCACAATATTCGTTGTCACTTTAGTGGTCACTGAGTTGGCAATAAAACATTGCTGGTGGGCTTGGTGGTGCATTTTCTCAAGCTTCTCAAGACTCACTTGTTGTTCTGCAAACACCACTTTAGGGTTGAGTGTTACTTCGGTCATGGCCATTTTACCTTGTTCATTTAAGGCCATTACGCCTACCGCTTTGTCTTCATAGCTATTTACCACTAAACGGTTTTTAGCGGCAATCGATAAGAAAAACAGCATATGGCAGCTCGACAGCGAGGCCACAAAGGCTTCTTCGGGGTCAACGTTTGCTTCTACCGAGTAAGGCAGCGGCACTACATGTGGAGAAGAAGAGGCCGCAATGGTTTGGCCGCCATCAAAGTGCCAATGGTGGCCTCGGCTGTATTGGTTGTTGGTATAGGTTTCATCGGCTTGGCGTTGCCACTCTACAATGGCGAAGTATTCAGACATAAGCAATCCTAGGAGAAAGCAAAGGTAAACGGCACTGGCTTAGCATGCTGCAGTCGCTGGTGCTTGGCAATCACAAATCTAAGGATAAGAGCATTGGCTTGAAATTTATTGTTAAGCAAGCAACTCTATTGTTTAACAACCTTGTTTTGGAAACATCATGTTAAATATGAATTTTGACCAAGCTTTGGCGATTAATACCGAACAAATGGATTGGCTGGCTAGCCCTTCGGCTGGGGTATTGCGTAAACCGCTCGAGCGAGAAGCTAAAGAATCTGGCCATGTAACCAGCATTGTGCAGTATCAACCAGAGTCGTTTTTCCCAGAGCATCCACACCCGCAAGGTGAAGAGATATTTGTATTAGAGGGCGTGTTTTCTGATGAGCTGGGCGATTACCCTGCGGGTACGTATATTCGTAACCCGCCGGGCACTAAACATAGCCCCTTTAGTAAACAAGGCTGCGTGATATTTGTAAAACTTAATCAGTTTGATGCTCGAGACCTTAGGTCGGTGAGAGTTAATACTAAACAAACTGCTTGGTTACCCGGCATAGGTGGCCTTGAGGTAATGCCCTTACATGAGTTTGAGCATGAGCATGTAGCTTTGGTTAAGTGGCCTGCAGGAGAGGTATTTCAGCCGCATCGGCATTTTGGCGGAGAAGAAATTTTAGTGCTGTCGGGAGAGTTTAAAGATGAACATGGTAGCTACCCAAAACATACTTGGCTGCGCAGCCCGCACATGAGTCAGCATCATCCCTTTGTTGAACAAGAAACGATTATTTTGGTGAAAACGGGTCACTTACCGGTAGAGAGTTAAGCACCATTGTAGGCAAAGGGATGAAACAGGGCTGAGCGAGAAAGAAGTAAGAGCGATGCCCAATGAGGAGAGTCGGGCGGGCATCGCCCCTACAAAACCTTACTATTGGTCTAATACCAACTTGTAAAAACTTACCTGGGTGTAATCACCTGCTTCTATACCTTTGTTGGTACAGCCTGTACCCCAAATTGGGTTTTTAGTGCCTTGGTTACATTGGTTGTAAGCGCCGGCTTTAAAGTACATCCAATCTTGGGCGTAACTGGTATCTAGGGCTTCCTCACCGGGGTAAGGCTTGGCTAAATCCACTGCAAACTTCACTTCTTTTTCATCTTCTTCACCTATATTGCTGGTAAAGGTGAGGTGCATAACAGTGCCAATGAAGTTAACGTCGTAGCTAACTAATTCACCCAATAAAATGCCATCTTCTGGATTAGCATCGGCTTTAGTTAGGTCGTGCTTACCAAATACATCGTGAGAGATATCGAAGCGATCTTTCTTGTTTTCAGGGTTTATTTCGTAGTTCCAAAAAACGCTACCATGAGTATGGTTAGGCATTTTGCGGTAATAGATTTTTAGTGGTTCATTGTTAGAGCCATGAATTTGGCCAATCACCACGGCGTGAGCACCCATTTTTGTGTCGATACCACTTTTACTTACGGCATCTACCGTAAGGGCTGCGGTTAAACGCCCGCCTACCGAACCAAAGGCTTCGCTGTTGTTGTGTGATTCAATGGCAAAGTTAGTGGCCGGCGCTTTGTACTGGTATGCCTCTTTTACGTCTAACATGGCGCGCAATTCGCTACGGGTATTTTTGCTGTTAGGCGTAGTTGGGCCGGTGTTAGGCGCTGCAAATACCATGGCACCTGTTTCAGCGTTGGTATAAAACCACTCTGGATGAACGTAAGGGTAGTTAACGTAGTTAAGCTGGGCAGCTGTAATCTCCATCTCTTTGCCTTTACGGGCTTCAGTAAGGTCTGGAATTGGAAGGTTGATCTTCCATTTTTTCATTTCGAAGTTTTCGCTGGGCGCTTTAGTAGGATCAAGCTTAGCCATCAATTGTTTTTGGTAATCGCTAGGCGCAGGTGTTGCTTGGCTTGAAGTAGCAGCGTTTGCCCCACTTACTACCAATGCTGCCACTGCACAGCTAATCGCTAATGTCTTCATGAATTTTCCATTGTTAATGAATAAAACAGGCAGCCATATGACTGAGTTGCAAAGGAGTTTATAATAATATTGTATTACAAATTGTGATTTAGCTTACAAATGCAGCGATTGTTTGGTTTTTGTTTGCATGTTCGAAGAAGAGTTTAGAAGCGAGCGACTTAACGCGGGGCTGTGCATGGATAAGGTAAACAAAAAAAAGCAGGTGCGTAAAAAACCATACACCTGCCTATAACAAGCTCTAAAGGATTAGAGTTTTTTGTGTTGGCGTCGTAAACCTAGCGCAATAAGGCCGATGCCAAACAAAGCCAAGGTTCCTGGCTCAGAGACCGATACAATGGCAAGTTGACCATTAAGAATGGTGTCGCGAATGGCTTCGTTTTCATCACCGATGTAGGGGGTATTCATATTGTTGGTAATGTTAAAGTTAAGCTGCCACACCAAGTTGTCACCATTTTCCCAAAGCTCAAATAAGCTGCCATAGTCGGTAGTGAAAAAACCTTCAGTTAGCGCATCGTCAACAGCGGCGTCGTACCAGCTGTAATCTAGAGAACCGCTTAGCGATACATCACCCATTACCGCGCTGCCTGAGTTAACAACTAACTGAGCTACTTTAATGCTGTCGCCATAAATGATCTCACCGCTGTCTTGGTCATAGCCTAGAACCGTAGCGAAATTAATGTCTATGTTGCCACCCTGATCGAAGCTAACGCCACCGGTATTGGTAAAGCCGCCGCTTAAATCGCTGTAGTCAAAGGTCATCGCCCAGCTGCTATTTAAGCCTGCGTTATACAGTGGGGTATTTGGGTTTCGGTATAAACCTGTAGCGCTGCCGTTGCCTGACTCTGTGAAGCTAGAGTTTTCATCAGGGCTGCACAAGCCTCCCGTACAGTTACCATTATGCAACGCAGAAGTAGCATGAATATTGGTGGTAAAAAAGTCGGCCTTGGCAGTATTTGTTCCACCTAGGTCTAGGTAGAAGGGCACCGCATGTACAGTGTTAACGGTGGCTGTAAGCACCAAAGCACAACACAGTGAGGGGAATAGTTTCATTTTACATTTCCATTGTAAGTTAATGATAGTAGTCAGTTTTATCGTGTTACACTTGTTGCTGACTTATTTGTTTGTAAGCAAAAATCAGTCCTATGAATATAACCTTATAAAAAATAAGGATATTGACTTTTAATTGATACATCAAAGACTTGTATAATGTAAAAAATACTGACAAAGGTTTACTTCGACCAAAGAGGCTACAGGCAAGGACCCAAAATGAATGTGATTGAGTTGCGCGAGTACAGAATTAAGCCCGGTAAAACCCGCCAATGGCTTATTTGGATGGAACAAGAAATACTTCCTTATCAACAATCTAAAGGTGTAGAGCTAGTAAATAGCTACACATATTCTGATGATAAGGGTGACGAGTGGTTTGTTTGGTTAAGAAAATTTAAAGATGAGCAAAGTCGCCAGGCAGTTTATAGCCAGCTCTACGATCAATGGTGGATTGATAATGTGCGGCCTAAAGTCTTCGAGCTAATTGATGAAAGCAGTGTAAAGGTTCGCCTACTGCAGCCTGCATTTAGTGATGAAAGCTAGCCCTATTGTGGCTAAGGCAGGGCGTTTTTAACTTGTTGTAGCAGTTGTTCTACATGCGCTTTATCGTAAGCTTGTGGGTTTAAAACTTGGGTACTGGCGCGTTCAATCAGCTGAGTGGCGACCGAAGCTTTAAAAGGCGGTTCGCTGGCAGAGTCGTTAAATAGCATTTCCACAGCCTGCGCCGAGATCGCCGCAAAATCTTGCTTTATGGTGCTAAGGGGCGGGTAGAAGTAGGCGCTGTCGGCGCTGTCATCAAAACCTATCACCGCGACTTGTTGTGGCACCGCTAAGTTGTGCTCGTGAAGGGCACGCAATACCCCCAATGCCATTTGGTCACTGGCCACCAACACACCATCGATAACTGCACCATTGGCTAGTGCTTCACGAGTAAGCTGGTAACCACTGCTTGCGAGCCAATTTCCTTCCAGCTGCGCCACTACGGTGGCTTCAAATTGTTGAATTTGGCTTAGCCAGCCTTGCAGGCGCAGGCTTGATGCTGTGGAATCTTGTGGCCCAGTAATCAGCAATAAACGCTGCCTCTTTTGCTTTAGCATTAATTGTGCGGCTTCACTGGCCCCTTGGTAGTGGGCTGCGCTAACCGAATTAACTTGGCTGTCATTGGGTACATCAATAAATACAAAATGCAGATCAGCAAATAGTGCAACCAATTGTTCTGCTTCATCTTTGGTGAGCGGAAGGTTCACAATAATGAATTCTATGCGCTGGGATTTTAGTTCTCGTGTGGCGGTTAGCACTTTTTCTAAAGCGTGTTCATCGACTACCGCAAAGGAGGTTCCATAGCCGTGCGCTTGGGCTTGAATGCGAATATTGTTGGCAATAATTGAGATGCCATGCAGCGATACATCAAGGGTAATTAAGCCAATAACCTTAGACTTTGCTCCACTTAGCAACTGAGCGCCTTTGTTGGGAACATATCCAAGTTGAGCGATGGCAGCATTAACCTTTTCACGTGTTTCTTCGGCAACATTAGTGGCACCGTTGGTCACCCGAGAAACCGTTTGAGTAGAGACTCCTGCCAGCTCGGCAACTTGTTTAAATGTAACGCTCACCTGCAAATCCCTTGTGTTTAGTTCTTTGTTTCGCTTTAGCCAATAAATTGTAACACCCAGCTTAAGGGAAATCTTAAGCGAGCTAATAAAACGCGATTCAACGCTACAGTAGATACTGTGTTTTCGAAAACACAACCCGATCAACGTCACAAGTAAACGTTTTCCCTGTCGATCTTGATCACATAACATCCGAGGTTAAATGGCTTATAAGTGTAAATAGGCGCATATTTCGCTCAATGTTTACGCAAACACTTGGATGTTGTTATGAGTCAGATTGTTCACCTTTGTAGCAAAAATTGCAGCCTCATTATCAAGCTGGCGCGGGTGCCAGAAATTTTACATTGGGGCAATAAAATAGAGCAGATAGATGAAGATATTCTGCTATCCACTGAGCGACCTATTTCGCAAGCACGCTTAGACGTAGATGTGCCATTAAGTCTGTGTCCCGAGTTAGGCAGTGGTCACTTCAATGCGCCTGGCATAGAAGGGCACCGTAACGGTTACGATTGGGCGCCAGTTTTTAACACTACCGATCATTACTCCAGCGAGAGTTGCGCGGTATTTACCCTGCGTGACGATGTTGCCAATCTTGAGCTTAAAATTGAAATAGAGCTCGATTACGACAGCGATGTGGTGAAAAAACGCATTAGCGTGACCAACTTAGAACATACCAAGTACTACCTCACCAAGCTGTCTGCTACCTTGCCCTTGCCACACCATGCTAACGAATTAATGACTTTTCATGGTCGCTGGAGCCGCGAGTTTCAAACCCACCGTCAAGCTTTCTCTCACGGTGGTTTTATGCAAGAAAACCGTCGCGGCCGCACTTCCCATGAAAACTTCCCTGGTTTGTTTGCCGGTAGCAATAACTTTGATCAGCAAAATGGTCAGGTTTGGGGCTTTCACTTGGGCTGGAGCGGTAACCACCAATTACGGGCCGATGTAAAAAGTGACGGCCGCCGTTTTGTTCAAGCCGGTGAACTGCTACTGGCGGGCGAAGTGCGTTTAGATTACATGCAAACGTACAGCACGCCTTGGTTGTACGCCTGTGCCAGTAATACCGGTTTAAATGGTATTTCTGATCGCTTCCATCGCTATGTTCGCGCCAACATTATCAAGTTTCCAGAAAACAAACCTCGTCCAGTGCATTTAAATACTTGGGAAGGGATCTACTTTGAGCACGATCCTGAGTACATCATGAAGATGGCTAGCGAAGCCGCCGAGATGGGCGTGGAGCGTTTTATCATCGACGACGGTTGGTTTGTTGGTCGCAGTGGCGAGCGAAGCGCCTTGGGTGACTGGTATCTGGATGAGAAAAAATACCCCAACGGTTTAGAGCCGGTGATTGAGCATGTAAACCAACAGGGCATGGAGTTTGGCCTGTGGGTTGAACCAGAGATGATCAGTAAAGACTCTATCTTGTACCGCGAGCATCCAGAATGGGTGTTAGAGCTAAAGGGTTATCACCAGCCATCAGGGCGTTGGCAATATGTACTTAATCTGCAAAATAAAGACTGCTTCAACTACCTGTTTGAACGCTTAAGTGAGCTGCTTACTCGCTACAACATTGGTTATTTGAAGTGGGACATGAACCGCGAGTTAGTCCAGCCTGGCCATGTTGGTCGCCCAGCGGTAAATGGTCAAACTAAAGCCTTATATGCCTTGCTGGATAAATTGTTGGCGGCCCACCCCAAGGTTGAGATTGAGTCTTGCTCATCGGGTGGTGGCCGTATTGATTTTGAAATACTAAAACGTACTCACCGGTTTTGGGCCTCTGATTGTAATGACGCACTAGAGCGCCAAACCATTCAGCGAGGCATGAGCTACTTCTTCCCGCCAGAAGTTATGGGGGCGCATATTGGCCCAGACGAGAGCCATACTACTCGCCGTTGCCATCACATTAATATGCGAGGCATGACCGCATTAAGCGGACACATGGGCGTAGAGCTAGACCCGGTTAAAGTGCCAGCAGAAGAGAAACAAGCCTTTGCTCACTATATTGCACTGCACAAGCATTATCGCCCTCTATTACACAGTGGCCGAAGCTTCCGTTTAAATGCTTCGGATAATCGCCAACACATAAGCGGCGTACAAAGTGACGACGAAATGTTGATCACGGTATGTCAGCTAGCAATGCCTGATTACGCCTTGCCAGCACCTCTGCGCATTAGCTGCGTAGAACCCGGAGCAAGCTACCAAGTTAAGTTGGTAGAAATGCCAGAAACCAGCTTCCAGTTAATGAAGCAGCGCCCCAGTTGGTTAGATAAGACCCTTACCTTGAGCGGCGATAACCTACGCGAGATTGGCTTAACGCTGCCGATTTTAGACCCTGAGTCTGCCTTGATGGTGCACCTGAAACGAATTTAGTTATTGAAATTTTAGTCTCAACCGAGTGGGCAGTGATTGCCGCTCGCCAACTTATTGAAGGATTAACCATGTCTATAACAGTGTTCTTATCGTTCCTGCTGTTTACTGGCTTTGTAGGGGTATTCACCTATAACAAAGTGAAGAAAAACAAGCATGATTCTCAAGATGGCTACTTTTTGGGTGGCCGCAGTTTAACCGGCGGCTTAATTGCTAGCTCGTTAATTTTAACTAACTTAAGTGCCACCAGTTTTGTGGGCATGAGCGCGCAGTCTTACACCCATAATATGAGTGTAATGGGCTGGGAAGTCGCCTCGGGTGTAACCCTAATTATTATTGCGCTGTTATTGGTGCCGCGTTACTTAAAGCAGGGCATTACCACTATTCCCGATTTCTTAGAAAGCCGTTATGACTTATCGGTGAAGAAGTTTGTTACCTTGTTATTTTTGTGCCAATACGTGATTAATATTTTACCAACCACCTTGTATGCCGGTGCGGTGGTATTGGGTGAAATCTTTGATATTCAAACCTTGTTAGGTGTGTCTGAGTTTGCTGCCATTGCCATTATCTCTGCCACCATTGGTGTGCTGGGCTTCTTTTACGCTATTTATGGTGGCCTAAAAGCGGTTGTAATTGCCGACACCATTAACGGTGTAGGTTTAATTATTGGCGGTTTAATGATCCCGGTATTTGGTTTAATTGTGTTGGGTGGCGGCAGCTTTGCCGATGGCCTGCATCAAATTGTTACGGTTGCGCCAGAGAAGCTGCAGTCGGTAGGTACCTCTAGCGACCCACTGCCATTCTCTACCTTGTTTACCGGTTTGCTATTAGTGAACTTGTATTACTGGGGTACCGACCAATCTATTATCCAGCGTGCTTTAGGGGCTAAAAATCTTAAAGAAGGGCAGAAAGGGGTAATTTTAGCCGGTGGTATTAAGGTTATCTCGCCACTGTTTTTAATTATTCCCGGCATTATTGCTTTCCATATGTTTGGCGCTGACGCGGGTAACCCAGACACCATGTATACCCGTTTGGTGAACGAAGTATTACCGAAACCACTGGTAGGCTTTTTTGTTGCGGTAATGTTTGGTGCCATTCTTAGTACCTTTAACGGTGTGCTTAATAGCTCAACCACTTTATTTGCGCTTAACGTTTACAAGCCCTTGTTTGGGGAAGGTAAGTCTGATCAAGAGTTAGTAGCTAAAGGCCGGGTATTTGGGGTACTAATTGCGATTATTGCGGTATGTATTGCACCTTTTATTATGTTTGCGCCAGAAGGTTTATTCCAATACTTACAAATGGTTGCAGGCTTCTTTAGTGTGCCAATCTTCACAATTGTATTTGTCGGTTATATTTCTAAGCGTGTGCCTGCTGTGGCAGCCAAAGTGGCTTTGGTAGTGTTTGTATCGTCTTACGCCGCCATGCAATTAGTGTTTGAAACGCCTTTGCACTTCCTACACCAATTAGCCATTTTGTTTGTGGTTTGTACCATCTTAATGTTTGTGATTGGCGCCTTTAAACCGCGGGAGCAAGATTACGTTATGCCAATTAATAAAGACATGGACGTAACACCTTGGGAATTCCGTTTTGAAGCCTCTGCCATTGTGCTTTACATGGTATTGGGTGCGTTCATCATGTTCTCAGATATCGGCTTAATGTCAGACGATCCTACGCTGCTACAAACCTACGGCTTCTGTGGTTTGATTATGTTGGTGGGTAATTTCTTCAGACACCTTAAGCGTAAACAACTTCAGCCAGAAGCTGAAGCTAGCTAATTATTGGCTTACTCATCTTTTGCCCAGCCTTGTTGCTGGGCTTTTTTATGGCTAGACGAACGGTAAATAGTTAAGACCTACATCGCTTTGAATAAATGGTTAGCGCTGCGGCTTACCGGGTATTCGCTATCATCTTCTAAAGCCACGGTTAGTTTGCCTAAGATGTTCTTGTTCACCCGTTTAATGGCATTCACTCTCACTAAGGTTGAGCGGTGAATTTGCCAAAACAAGCCGGGTTCAATTTGTCCCAGTAGTTCTTTTAGTGGCGTACGAATTACGTAGTCGCCTTGCTGGCTGCGCACTGTGGTGTACTTATCTTCGGCAACAAAAGCCAAGATGCCGTCTATGGCGATAAGCTCTACCGCTTCGCCTTTACTGGCTCTAATCCATTGCAAATATTCAGGTTTATCGTCTAAGGCTTGGACTAGGGCTTGTAAGTCATAGTTGGGGCTAGCGTCGGGCGTAGCTTGGCGCTGCTGAATACGCTGGCAGGTTTGTAATAAGCGTTGCTCATCAATGGGTTTTAGTAAGTAATCAACCGCTTGTTGTTCAAAGGCTTGAATGGCGTATTCGTCAAAGGCGGTGGTAAATACAATATGGGGCGGCTTGCTCAGCTGGTTGAGCTTTTGCGCCACTTCAATGCCGGTCATGCCGGGCATACGAATATCTAAAAACACCACATCGGCGGCTAACTGCTCGGCAGCGGCTAAGGCGCTTGGGCCGTCACCGGCCTTGTCTACAATCTCAAGTTCTGGCCAGCACTCACCGAGCATTTTGTCTAAATGAAAACGCAGTAGGGGTTCGTCATCAACAATTATTGCTCGCATGGAAACTCCAAAAGGGCCAAGGTGCCGCCCTGGTCTAAAGCGTGAATGTTTAAGCTGGCTTGGTTGGGAAACAAGCTAGCTAGGCGTTTTTGGATATTGCCTAAGGCTAAGCCATTGCCTTGTTTGGCGGCTTGCTTAAAACCAATGCCATTGTCTTCAATGCTTATTTGCCAGCGCTGCTGATTAAGCGCAATTTGCACCGTAACCCGACCACCTTCGGCCTTAGGCTCTATACCATGAAAAACCGCATTTTCTACCAAGGGTTGCAATAACATGGGAGGCAGTTGGTGCTGGTTAAGTTCTGGCGAGGCCAGTTCTACAGAGAACTGTAGGCGTTCACCTAAGCGAATTTGTTGAATGGCTAAATAGGCGCTTATGCCGGCCACTTCATCCTCTAAGCGAATGCTCTCTTGGCGGCTTTTTTTAAGGGTAACTCTAAGCAGCTCGGTAAACTTATCTAACAGTACTTCTGCTTGTTTCGGTTCTACCGCAATCAAGGCTTTTAAATTAGCCAAGGTATTAAACAAAAAGTGGGGTTCTATTTGGCTTTGCAGCAGTTTAAGTTGGCTGTAGGTAAGTGCTTGCTCCGCCTTTAGCCTTTCTAATTCCGCTTGTTGCAGCGCCGAGGCCATTTCTAGGTTTTGTTCGCGACTAAAAAAGTAGTAGTAAATGGCGGCACAGAAAAATAGCGCAATTAACACTACTTTAAGCATCAACGACCAATTGAAATTGTCGTAATAAGGGCTAATCCAATACCAAGTATGGGCACTGCCAATGCTTAAGGTGATGGGGGCACTAAGCAGAAAGGTCCAAAAGGTACTCATCTTAGGGAAAAGGATGTCTATTAACATGCCGGTAATGGTGCCAACCACACCAAAAACGAGCGCAATAAGGTAGTGCATCCAATAGGGGCCGCCCCAAATAGAATTGGTGACATAGCCAATGGCAAAGGAGAATAGTGCACAAATGGCCAGTGAGCGCCACACCGATGCAAAACATTTAGTTTTCAAAAGTATCCCTCAAGTTTTATTAAGACAATTTTGCTTTCGGGCAATAGGCTGTATACCGCAGAGCTAGCTCCACCAAGATAGCGCAGCCTAGCGCCAAGCGTCCATCCTTGGCTGAATTCATAATCCAGCCTTGCTGTGGCGATCACGCCACCATCTTCGGGCGCTAGCATTAAATCAAATGCCGGTTGCCAATCTTCAATATCTCGATGCCAGTGCAGCATCACATTATGTTGAACCAAGTTTTGGCCATTAAACACCTCACCTTGAGAATAACGCAGTTGGCTAATGCCGCCGTTTTGCTGCTCAAGGTAACGGCTAATATCTGCTACATTTTGCCATTCTTGTTGGTTTAGGGCGCGGTTATCAAACCAATATTCCAAGATAAGGTTATCGCCGTTTAAGTTCGCCCAGGTCATGCCGATTAGCGCTTGGAAACCATGCTTAAACTCTTGCTCGTTAACTGGCGGAACTGTGCCAATGTTGTCGGGATTTAAGTGGCTAACTGCGCGCAGGTAATGCTGTTGATAGCGCGATTCTGCATGTACTTCCCAAGCATCGCCAAAGGTCGTTACCCACGTTCCGCCAAGGTTAAGTGCTCGCTTATTATCGTAGTAAGTAAGCGCTTGCCATTCGCTATTATTGCTTAGCTGGTACCAACGTAAACCGGCTCCGCGCTGCTGCAAACCTTCGGACTCAGTGGCTAGGTAGGAGTCGGTGTAGAACAAGGCATATTCGCCGCTGCCACTAAACTGACTAAGGCTTAACACCCCAACACCTTCTTCAACTTGAATCGCTACTGGGTTGCGTCGGTAGGGCAAAAACATGTCTAAGGGGCGAAAGCCATAACTTACACCTAAGTCGATGCGTTGCTTACCTACCAGCAGGTCACGCTCGGCTAACTCGGTTTTCCAGAACAGCTCGGCAAAGATCAAATCGTGCTGGTTATCTTGTTTTTGCTTGTTTTGACTAAGTGCTACCAACTGGGCTTGCAGATTGCCGTACTGTGGAAACCAGCGTAAAGCCACGTCGGCAAATCCCTGGTCCTCGCTAGCAAATACCGGGCTGTTAGACGCACTCGCAAAACCAGCATCTAGTTCCAGTTGCCACTGCTGCTGCCAAGCTGCATGGCTAAAGGTACTAACCAGCAACAAAAGCCAAATTAAAGCAAACTGAGCCAAAACGTATCCTCGTGAAATCCTGTCCTTTGAGCATTAGCTTATGAGAGAGGCTAAGTTAACTGTTTTGAATGCGATAAACGGTTAGTTAAGTTGATAAAGTGTTTTAAGCAGGGATAAGTGGTAAGGGTATTATTGAGGTTTTATGTGGGGTAATTGGAATGTGAATTACGATTCCTTCTTTCCACAAGGGCTTGCATGCTTTTGTGCTGATGTTTTTGTTATTATTCGAGCTAGGTGGCTGATGCAGCTTAGGAAAGGTGATAATCTGGGTTTTATCTTAATAAAATGTTAAGGCGTAATCAGTAAGGATTTAGTTTTGGGCGTACAAGTAAATAGAGTTAAAGACAAAAAAACTCATGGCGACGTAACCATTGAAGATTGCGAGGGCGGCTATGATGGCGAGTACATATGTCATGTCAATGGGTGTAACGCAGAGATGTCCTTTGTTTATTCTTATGAGCAAAGACGGCTAGAAAAAGTAATTACAGTTCCTTCTTTCTTTAAGTTAAAACAAAACCAAAAGCATTCGTACAAGTTGTGTCCGTACAACACCGAGGGGGCGGTTGAGGTTATTGCAAGAGACTCAGATCCAAATGTACTAAGGTCATTAGATAACAACAAGTATGAGTTCAGTCTTCAGATACTTCACCAACCCGAACTTAGGGAGGATGAAAGTGGTGCGACAAAAAAATCAACACCCCCCCCTAAAAAAATCCCGAAGGGTAAAGCGTATACCAAAAAAGGCACAGCCTCTAGTTACATAAAAGTACTAAATCAAGTTCTTACATTGAGATCAAAGCTTGAAGAGGATAGCGAGCTTGCTTCCTTGATCGTCCTCAACTACCGAGGAAAGAAGGTCAAGTGGAGTAACTTTTACTTTGAGGAAGAGCAGTATATTTCAGCTTACAACCTTATCGAAGATAGAAAGGTGCAATATCCAATGTGTTTTACTGGGGTGATTTCTAAATTGATCGGTCCAACCGAAAAATTTAAATACTGGAAAATTAAACTACACAGCCCTTTCTATGAGCTCTTAGATAATGTCACACCAATTCCAAGTATTGAGCTAATTGTGGCAGATAAGGGGCTCGACCTCTCAGGATATTCAGAAGGCCAGAGGCTTTTGGCGTATGGTGTTGTCAAGACTTCGGTAGGTGAATGGGTGCCACCTAAAGAAAGAGATGAAAAAGAACCTAAGATAATTAATTTTTTTAATATGAGCTTATGGATTAATCATCATGAACAAATTTTTGTCCTCAAGCCTTAACAAATCAAATCACGCGGATGTCGCTACGCTCCTCCGGTGTTTGAAGCGTTGGTACTACATGGATAGATTACTCGTAATTTTAACTTTATCTATTTGTTTTGGTTCTGTTGCTGCCGAAAGTGTTTGCTATGGAACGACTTCAAATGGACACTTGGAAAATGGCGTAGAGCTTCCTTCAGAGGGAGATAATTTTGTCACTTACAGCACCGTTGCGCGCTTAGCTGGGCGAACCTATGTTCATTCGACTGTACACGACATTGTGGTTTCGTCTTATGCTCGCCTTTACCAAGAGTTACCAACGAAGGTTTATAAATACGCGGAAACCGGTTTTGAATCTGGTGGCCGTTTCAGGCCTCACAAAACACATCGTAATGGTTTGTCGGTAGATTTTATGACTCCTGTTATGGACGCAAAAGGTAAGTCAGTTCACCTTCCAACAAACCTCTTTAATAAACTTGGGTACAAGATTGAGTTTGACTCGAAAGGGCAATATGACAGTTTAGTCATCGACTATGAAGCAATGGCTGCTCATATCGTTGCATTACACAAGGAAGCTTTGGCGTATAATGTTGATCTTTGGCGTGTTATTTTTGATCCTGAGTTGCAGCCAAATCTACTTAAAACACAATACGGGCAGTACCTGAAAGAGCATATTCAATTTTCAAAGAAACGCTCGTGGGTAAGACATGATGAACACTATCATGTGGACTTTAAGGTTCCGTGCTCCGCCCTGATTTGATCAATCGTTGCAACGTTTGGCTACCCATTTTTTGGCGTTAATACTGAGTATGCTTAGCTTAGGTTTACCCAAGGCATCACAGCTTAAATTACTTTCTTAACTCATTTCTTTCCAGTGGTGAATTACAACACCCGCTTGTTTGACGTTACGCTCTATTGGTTACTTACCTGCGAATGTGCAAGTTCAAGTATGTGATTACAACTTTTGGAGCGGTTTTTGGCAGAAGAAAGAAGTAACAGACTGCAGTTGTTGATTTTAGCCCTTGAGCTATGAGGTTCTTATGGAGAGGGGGAAACAGTTTTGGGGAAGAAAGAAGTACCCAGAGTGCCGCTGTTGATTTTAGCCCTTGAACCATGAGGTTCAAGGCGGGAAACAAGACCCTACCGTAGGCTTCTCAGTCGGGCTGAGCATGCTCAATAGCAGAGAAAAATTACCCTTAAGATACAATTATCGGCTCAGGGACATCACCAACTGGCGAACACCCCAGGAAACTAAACTCTTTATACACTGTAGTAAAACTTCGAATACCCTGCGAGTACTCTATTCAACATTATCCACTGGTTGGCTCTGTTCTAACAAGGCACGTTCAATGGTGTTTTGTAGCTCTACTATGCGCTGATTCATGTTATCAGCATAATTCTGATTTTTTGCTTGTTCGCTATGCAGCTCATAAGAGAGATGCAAACCAACCATAATGGCTAAGTGCTCGGTACTATTAACGCTGCTCTTTTGTTTGAGCGCTTCTAAACGTTGAGATAATTCGTCGGCGGCTTGGCGAAGCTTATCTTCTTCACCTACCGGGCAAGCTACCCGATAATTCTTGCCTAACAATATTATGTCTACGCCCTGCGTCATGATTCGCCTTAGCTAAACTCTATTACGACCGAATATATAGCGCAGCGCGCTAACTTGCAACCATTGTTGCCGTGGCTTTGTGCAAGCTGCGGCAATAACGAGCAGTTTGCTGTAAAGCTAAACAAAACTGCGTTATCGGTCTCATAAAAGCTTATTTGATTGCTTGAATATCCCTAACGATTTGTCCACCATAGCCAACTATAATTATTTGAGCGTTAACCTTAACGCCAGTTTCAAAAGTTTTTTAGGTAACAGGATACAAAGCTTCATGGCGCAAGCAGGCAGTTTTGCCGATGAACGTCGCAGATTTTACCGCATTGTCTACCCAGTGCGTTTGATTCAGCTCCTCATCAAAATGGTTAACACTAAAATTGCCAACGTTGACCCTCAAGGCCGCAAAAAATCAGAAGTGAAAGACGCCTACGCGGCGCAGTTCATGCCGATGATGTACTTGGGCGATCATGTCTTTCCTGTGTTAGATGTCTCCGAAGGAGGCTGTCGTATTCAGTGGCGCTCTTCTGCCGAGCCTTTACCTATTTCCAGTAAAATTTTGGTTGGGCGGGTGTTATTTCACAAAGACCTAAGCAAAATTGTTGATTACCTGCCTAAAGATCTCCAAGACGAATTCGAAGATTTAAGCTTGCTCTACAGTACCGAAGGTTACGAACATCAATTTGAAGCGAGAATTGTGCGCAAGATTGAAAACAAGCGTGACCCTTATCCGCAACTGTGTTTGCAGTTTACTAAGGCCACCCACATGTCGGCGCGCTTTATTCGCCAACAAGAGAGCACCTTAATTAAACTGTTTCGCGATCAATACATTGAGCGGGTGCGCCTGCGTCGCCAACAGCTTAAAGAAGCCCAACAAAAATAGCCCTTTTACTGCCCCAAATATGAGTTTAAAAATGGCCGCTACCCTTAAGCAGTGTTAGGATTAGCGGACTAAAAGTAGCTAGGTATTTAACGTGACTAAAATTGCATATCCAGATTACGAAGATCTGGGTGAACTACTCATAGGTTCAAAAATATTGGTAAGCCCTGCAGAAGTTCATGGCCTGTTAAGTGGCTTACTAGCAGCTGGCCTACCCAATGACGGTGACTGGATGAGCCAGATTAATGCGCTGATTAACGATGGCCAAGGCCTTCCGGTTGAGATTAAAAAGCAGCTTAAAATAGTAATGGAAGCCACCCATAGCGGGATGAGTGACAGCTTATTGGGTTTTCAATTGATGTTGCCCGACGATGAAGTGGTAGTAGAAGAGCGCACCGAAGCCTTAGCCCAATGGGTACAAAGCTTTTTAGTGGGTTTTGGGGTAGTGCAAAACGACCTAAATAAACTCTCTGAAGACGTGCAAGAACTGGTTAAAGACTTCACCGAAATCAGTCAATTGTCTTCCGATTTAGATGATGACGAAGAAGAGAACGAACAAGCCCTATTCCAAGTAGTGGAATACGTTCGTATTGGCGCCATTACTATCTTTGCTCACCTCACTGCCAGTGATAGCGACCAACAACAACCTACACTGCATTAAACACTTATAAGCCAAGGAGTTGCTGTGTTTTCACAACGTCGTCAGCAGTTATTTGCTGCCATGTCAGACAACAGTGTTGCGATTTTCTGTGCTGCTGAGGAACAAACCCGCAGCCGCGACACTGAGTTTCCTTTTCGCCAAGACAGCGACTTTTACTACTTCTCTGGGTTTAACGAGCCCAGCGCAATGTTATTGCTTATTAAACACGCTGGCGAAACTCGCACGGTGTTGTTTAATCGCCGCAAAGATAAGCTAGCCGAAATTTGGCAAGGCCGCCGTTTAGGCCAAGAGCAAGCCGTAAGTAATTTGGCTATAGATAAAGCTCACGCTATAGAAGAACTTGGCGAGCATTTACATCTTGAGCTAGATGGCTTAGACAAAGTGTATTTGGCGCAAGGTCGTTACCCCGCTTACGATCAGCAAATCTTTGCCGCCATCGAATGTCTGCGCAATGGTTTACGCCAAGGCTTTAAAGCACCTAAGCAAATTGAAGATTGGCGACCCATTGTTGATGAAATGCGCCTGATTAAATCGGCCGAAGAAGTAGCGCTTATGCGCAAAGCTGGCGAGATTTCTGCCGCGGGTCATGTGCGCGCTATGCGCAGTTGTAAAGTTGGCATGTATGAGTACCAGCTAGAAGCAGAAATTCATCACGAGTTTTTAATGGCCGGCTCACGCGCACCTGCTTACGGCACCATTGTTGGCGCTGGTGATAACGCGTGTATCTTGCATTACACCGAGAATGAAAGCGTGATGAAAGACGGCGACTTGGTGTTGATTGACGCCGGCGCTGAATACCAAATGTATGCCGGTGATATTACCCGTACCTTCCCGGTAAACGGTAAGTTTAGCCCCGAGCAAGCCAAGCTCTACCAAGTGGTATTAGATGCCCAGTTAGCCGCTTTAGCCATGCTAAAACCAGGTGTGTCTATTAACCAAGTTAACCAAGAAGTGCTTAACATTATGGTAAGTGGCTTAGTGGAACTGGGCATTATGCAGGGCGACGTTGCTAAGCTCATCGAAGAAGAAGCTTATAAAGAATATTACATGCATGGCCTAGGGCATTGGATTGGCCTAGATGTTCACGATGTGGGCGACTATTGGGATGTAAAACGCAGCCGCCCGCTGGCAGAAGGCATGGCAATTACCATTGAGCCAGGCCTATATATTCCTGTTGATGCCGAAGTACCTGCAGCTTATCAAGGTGTGGGTATTCGTATTGAAGATGATGTGGTTATTACCAGCTCCGGTTGCGACATTCTTACTAGCGATGTGCCTAAATCAATTGCCGAAATTGAAGTACTAATGGCGACTAGCTAGTATGAGCCAAGCCCAAATCCAAGACCAGCATCAGCACTTTGATATTGCGATAGTGGGCGCGGGCATGGCGGGCGCAAGCCTTGCTTTAGCTTTAAGCAACGCTAGTGCTGAACAGCCCTTACGCATTGCGGTAATCGAAGCGGCTGAACTTAATTTTGGCCAACACCCAGGCTTTGATGGCCGTGCTATTGCCTTATCGGCTGGCTCGGAGCAATGGCTTAGGCAACAAGGCTTGTGGCAATATCTAGCGCCACATACCTGCGCCATTGAGCATATCCATGTCTCGGATCGTGGCCATTGCGGCTATACCACCTTAAATGCTCAGGAGTATCAGCTTGATGCCCTAGGGCAAGTGATTGAGCTAGAGCACGCTGGTCGTGAGTTTCACACTCTACTTAGCCAACGCCAGCAAGTGCAGTTGTTTTGCCCCAACAAGGTGAACAAAATTGAGCAACAAGCTGAGCAAGTGCTGTTGGAGCTAGATAACCAGAAAACCATAAGCGCTAGCTTATTAGTGGGCGCAGACGGTGCTGAGTCGCTAGTGGGTAAACAAATTGGCAATCAGCAGCTGCATGATTTTGGCAAGTTTGCCTTAATTGCTAACGTGCAAGCAGAGCAAGATCTCGCAGGTCGGGCTTTTGAGCGCTTCACCGAAGACGGGCCATTGGCGCTACTGCCAATGACCGACAATCGTTGGTCGGTGGTGTGGTCACTTAATGCAGAAGACGCTCAGCGCTTACAGGCCGCCAGTGAGAATGAGTTTTTAGCCGAATTACAAAGCGCCTTTGGTTATCGTGCAGGGCGCTTTATCGGCGTGGGTAAACGCTTTGCCTATCCTTTAGCGCTGCGTTATTACCCACGTTTGTTTAGTCACCGTTTATTGGTGCTGGGCAATGCTGCCCATGCGCTGCACCCCATTGCAGGGCAGGGCTTTAATTTAGGACTGCGCGACGTAGCGGCCTTGGCAGAGCTTATTCAACAGCAGTGCAGCAGTGGCGGCGATTTAGGCGCACACAGCCTATTAGACGCCTACCAACAGCGCCGTGAGCAAGACAATGCCCGCACCATTGCCATGACTTCTACGCTGGCCAGTTTGTTTGCCAGCAATGACAAAACCTCGGTGGTTCCACGTAATCTTGGCCTAATGGCCATGCAACTTTCCCCTAGCTTTAAATCGCTGTTAGCGAAACAAAGCTTAGGTTTACATCTCTCTTAACAAGCACTAGGACAGGCACATGCAAGCGGTTGATTTAACAATTATTGGTGGTGGAATGGTAGGTTTGGCCTTAGCCAGTGCCTTAGCCGATAGCCCTTTACGCATCGCCATTGTTGAGCCCAAACCCTCGCAACAGCCTAACTTAGCGCAATACAGCCTGCGGGTGAGTGCCGTTAGTCTGTCTTCCCAGCAGTTTTTGCAGTCTTTAGGGGTATGGCAACACATCCTTGAGCAGCGAGTCGCGCCCTATAACGACATGCAAGTTTGGGAGCACGACAGCTTCGCTAAAATTCGTTTTCAGGCCGAAGCTTTATTGGTGCCAAATATTGGCCATATTGTAGAAAACGACATTATTCGTCACGCCCTATGGCAGCAAGTTAGCCAGCAGAGCAACGTAACAATTGTTGAGCATGCAGTAGACAAATTACACCGTGGCGATAGCGAGTCGTGGTTAAGCTTTGCCAATGGCCAAAGCATAAGCAGCAAGCTGTTGGTAGCAGCAGATGGCGCAAACTCTTGGTTGCGTCAGCAGTTAGACATCCCGCTTACCTATTGGGATTACCAACACACCGCGATTGTGGCCACCATCAAAACCGCCGAACCGCATCAAGATTGTGCCCGCCAAATATTTACCCCAGAAGGCCCTTTAGCCTTTTTACCCTTAAGCGATGCCAATACCTGTTCTATTGTTTGGTCGGTTTCCCCCGACAGAGCGGCAGAGCTACAAGCCATGAGTGAGGCAGAGTTTAATAAGCAGCTCACTATGGCCTTTGATAATCGCTTAGGTCTGTGTGAGCGAGTAGGAGAGTGCGCTGGCTTCCCACTGCGGATGCGTTATGCACGCGATTTTGCCGGTAAAGGTTTTGCCTTAATTGGCGACGCCGCCCACACCATTCATCCATTGGCAGGCCAAGGGGTTAACCTAGGGTTAATGGATGCTGCCGCGCTGGCGCAAGAGTTAATCGCTTTGCAACAAGCTGGCAAGAGCATTAATGACTACGCCAATCTGCGCCACTTTGAGCGCTGGCGTAAAAGCGAAGCCAGCCAAATGATCGCCTCAATGGAATTGTTTAAGCGCTTATTTGGCAATACTAATCCTGCACTTAAACTGCTGCGCGGAGTAGGCATGAGCTTGGTGGATAAAGCTGAACCGCTTAAGCAACAAGCTATGCGCCGCGCCTTGGGATTAGAAGGTGACCTGCCTAAGCGTGCCAGCTGTAAAGTCTAAGCTTTAGCGCTGACACTTAGAGAAAGTGCCAGCGCTTTTAGTTGCGAAGCTTATTAGTCGCGTGGCTTACTGCGCTTCATAATCGCCGAGAACTGGTCGCCACTGGTATTGGCTGATACCAATATCCAACCCGATTGATTCAAGTGATTAAGTGCATCCATCGGTGAGTTAAAAGCAATTACTTTGCCTTGGTTGTCTCGCAATAGATCTTTGTTTTTTAAACCAATCTCTAAGGCTTGGCCAAAGTCTACTTCAACCTTCCACTTGGTTAAGCTCAGTAGTTTTCCTTTGGCCACCACCATGGCGTACTCTTCACCGGTTTGTTGGTGTACTTCGTCGGCATGTACGCTTAATGACAACATAAGCATGATCACCATCGCTGCCAGTAAAGCTCTAATCATCACCGTTTTATGTCGAATACTTTTGTTTAGTTTTTGCAAATTCATGCTGCTCTCCTTGGCCTATTTACGTAGCAGTTCGATAATGTCGTAAGCAGCTTGGTAGAGCTTATTAAAGTGCTCGTAAGGCGCTGGCAATTCACTGGCGATGCGGCTGTTAATCGCGATAATGGTGCCAGACTCTGGGTCAGCCCAAATAAGTTGTCCGCCCCAACCGCTATGGCCCAAGCCATATTTGTTCATAATCGCCGATTTGTAATAGCGAGACTCAATGGCGGTAAGCTCTGCTGGCACTACCTCACCGTCTTTCTTAGCTTGTTTAATATCCTGCTTTGCAGCCTTGTTGTCTTCAATGAGCAAGCGGCCATAGCGAGCAAAATCTAAGCTAGCCGACATTAATGAAGCGCCAATCATTGGCACGCCTTCAAAATCGGTGCCCATGTATACGGTTTTCTCTCCGCCAATATCATGCATTAGTTCGCGCACTAACTGGTCGGCAGGCGTGTTAGTTGCCGCCTCAAGAATCAGCATTAGTACGTTGGTATTAATGGTGGCGTAATTGGCAATTTTTCCTTTCCACTCATTGCTGGCACCCATAGCGCCAATTTCACTGGCAAATTCGCGTAGGGTTTTACGCTGGTCGTTGCGTTGCAGGCCAATTACCCGCTCATCTTCGTCAAACATTTTTAAGGCTTCTGGGTCACCGGTGTAAGCGGCTAGCTCAGAGATATCATGGTTTACTGCCATGTTAGCTACATCGGCTACAGTGCGACCTCTAAAGCCTGCGCCAATCTCTGGCAGGTATTTTTCTACCTTGTCATCCAGGCTAATTTGTTGGGCTTTAAGGGCACGGTTTAGCAATATGTAACCCATCGACTTAGTCGAAGACTGGTCCGAGTAAATGCTGTTGCGATCACTATCTCGGTAGTGCTCTAGCATTACATCGCCGTGCTGGTTCATCACTACTATGCTGGCCACCGCCGGGTGGTTAATGATTCTGGCAACTGAGTCAATTTCATGAATCTCGTAATGGCGTTTTTGGTGATTGATGCGAAAGCTGTCTTGCGCGTTAACGGCCATTAGGTTGGGGGTAATTGACGGTAAATTTATTAAACCTTCGGCGCGTTGCTGTTGCCAAGTATCAATAGTTAATGGCGTTAGGTTAGAAGGCGCAGCACTTACGCCAGTGCTAAAAATGGCTGCAGCGGCTAAGCTCGCGAGTAAGGTCGTTTTAAGCGTTTTGCTATTTGTCATGGTTATTCACCTTATGGTTTGGCGAATCCTGCCTAGGGTTAACAACTTGGTCCTCAAGCTGCAAAGTTATGTTGTTGTTTCAATGTCTTCATATTACGGAATGCCAATTTCATAATATGAACTCTGAACTTGGTCGATTTCGTAATATGAAAAGAGCCGATTGCTTTTAATTCGTCGCGGTATTGGCAAGCTAGGGCTTAGAATTTGCGGCCAAGACTAAGGCTAAAGGGCACATCAAAACCGGGGTTGGGAGGAAGCAAATCGGCATTAGAAAGATGACGCCAAGAAAAGCTAAGCTCCCACTGTCTGTGCTCTCCAAAATAAGCGCCAAAGCTAATGAAGTCGTTAAACAGAAAGCGCGAGCCTTGCTCTTGATAGCCCAACTTATTGGATGACATGATCGATGGCCCAGCAGTAAAGCCGAAATATGGGTCGAAGTTGTCGCGAGATTTTAAGTTGTAACGAATGGTGGGAAGTACTGAGTAAACATCTACTTTACTGTTTTGTTCCACATCGCTCACCAAGTGGCTGTAGCCCACACCCAGCAGTAATTGCCAGCGCTCATTCTCGCCAAAGCGGCGATCCCAAAAGGTGTAACTAAGATCAAATACCGCATTATTTTGTCGCTCAACATTGGCGCCTACTTGCGGGCCATAGCCCACGCCAATGTTTAATTGTTTGGCGGGCAACTCAATACTTATTAGCATTAAACTTAGCCAGGCTAAGCTGGTTTTTAGTTGTTGGCCTTTAGCCTTGGAAGGGGGAAGTAATGCAACTTGCTGCATAAATGCTGTCTCATGGTGGTTGTTTAAAGCGTTCTGAGAGCAACTCTAAATAAATCTGTTTTCATAATATGAACAAGAAGCTAAGCTTTATTTCATATTGTGTAAAAAGAGCAAAGGCAAATGGCGGAATTGAATACCGAAGGTTTTGAGTTTTTTGGCGAAGATGAACATCGTTTTAGAATGATGCTGATAGAGCGGATCGAAGCCTACATGGTGCATAACAGCATTAGTAAGAGTGCCTTGGCCGACAAAGCTAATATTGGCAAAACTGCCTTTTATAGCAAGATGGATAAGCAGCAAGGTAGCCAGTTTACCGTGTCTGATTTATTCCGCTTGGGCAAAGTATTAGACGTTAGTATTTTGCAGTTTTTCCCTGTTGACGAAATAGACCGCATCCACGGTGGCCAGTTGGCAGTGCCTGCCAGTGTGCTTAGTTTAATGGATGAAATGATGAGCATGCCCAACCAAGACATCGAGCTGCTGCACTCACTAATGAAAACTCTGCGAGAGCACCAGCGCATAAGCTAGGCTCTAAAGCTGATTAGATTGGCTAGTTGTTGGCTAAATTGCTGTTATTGCACTAAATTGAGTGCAACAAATGCTTGGTTAAAAAGAGGAAACTAGTGTCACTAAAGGGAATTAAACAAAGTAAACGGATTTTCTTCGGTTTTGCTGGAGTGATTAGCTTACTGTTTATTGTTGTAGTGGTAGGAGCCTTTAGTATTGCTCAGCTTTTCCTTGCGGTAGATCGCTATGTTTCAGCCGGTGAGTTAGTCAGCAAGTTAGAACAAGCGCGCTTGCAAGAACTTATATTTACTCGTGATCATAATTTTACCGCAGCCAAACGAAGCTTAGATAAAATTGCCGAAGCATCCTCGTTGTCTAAAGCTTTTGTTAACACAAGTACCGATGAAAACAATCAAACCAATTTAAGCCAGTTACCAAAAGCGATTGATGACTATCATCAAGGGTTTGCTCAATACGTCGAGTTGATTGAAGAGATGATTGAGGCTCGTGAGCAGATGGTGATTGCCGCTGTGCAAGCCTCTTCAAGTGCCTTGTCGCTGCAGCGATTACAAGAAAAATACATCGATTTTGATAGCGACAAAATCAAACAGTTGCGTTTCGAAGTCACCAGAGTGATAGACAATGCCAATAAAACCTACAACGTAATCATCCCTGCTGAAATAGCTAAAGTGCACGAAAAAAGCTATTTGCTTAATAAAAATCCTCAAGAGTTAATTAATGCCCGTAATGCAGTGATTAAAATTATCAGCATTACCGACTTACTCAAATCCAGTATCAAAGATGAAAATAGCCAAGTCATTTTGCAAGGTATGTCTCAAGCAACAGATAACTATCTCGAAGAGTTAAATAAGCTTGAACAGGTAGTAAACTTGGGCGAGTTAGACGAGCGTTCAGCAATTATTACTACTTTAGATCGCAGCTCCAGCCACCTCATCAATGCCGCGTTTGCCTTGCGCGATAGCGAGCAGGAAGTGCTAAAAAATAAGCGTAGGCAGATAGATGCCACGCAAGACTTAATGAGCAAGCGACTAAAAATTAGTAAAGACATCGACAGCTTGCTAAACCGCCTAACCAATGCACGACAATCTGACCGAGACTTAGCCTTATCTAACTCACTAGAGGCTAAAAAGGTGTATGCACGCTCGGTTACTGCAGATTTAGATACCGTGCTAAATCGCGCTGAACAGTTGCAGCTTTCGCTTATAGAAGAGGATGAGATATTAGCCTTTGCCAGTTTTGTCCCCGAGGTGTCCAATTACTTAGAAAATTTCCGAGCAGTAGAACGGGTAACCTTAAGTGTTTATAAGGTGTCTAGCGCTATGATTGCGGCAGCACAACAAGCCGATAGCCTATTAGAGAATACCCGTGATCTACGTTTTAGTGATATGCAAAGTGCCCGCGGACTCTCTGATTTACTGTTGTTGTTAGGCCTGGTGTTTGCCGCAGCCATGGGCTTATTGGCCTTCTTCATTCGTAAGTCTCAATCGGCCATTGAAACCCTCGCCACCGAATTAAGTGCCGCTAAAGATGTATCAGAGCAAGCTAACCAAGCTAAATCGACCTTTTTAGCCAACATGAGCCATGAAATACGAACTCCCATGAATGCCATTATTGGCATGAGCCATCTCGCGCTTAAGTCTGATCTCAACAAAAAGCAGCACGGTTATGTGAATAACATTCATCGTGCAGCAGAAGCGTTGTTGGGCATTATTAACGATATTCTCGACTTCTCTAAAATTGAGGCTCGCAAGCTAGAGCTCGAGCATATTGATTTCGATTTAGAACAAGTACTAAGAGATGTGAGTGACATTATGTCGCAAAAGGCTCATGAAAAAGGCCTTGAGCTGGTTACCGACATGAGTGCGGTTATTCCCAAAGGCCTTATTGGTGATCCGCTACGCATAAAACAAGTACTGCTTAATTTAGTGAGCAATGCGATCAAATTTACTGAGTCTGGACAGGTCAGCATTACCATTAAACAACTGCAGAGCGATGCGAGCTCTACAGAGTTACTGTTTTCGGTTAAAGACAGTGGTATTGGCATGACCGAAGAACAGCTAAATAAATTGTTTTCGGCCTTTGCTCAAGCAGACAGTTCAACCACCCGTAAGTTTGGTGGAACAGGCCTAGGTTTAGTTATTAGTAAAAGCTTAGTAGAGATGATGGGGGGCGGCATACAAGTGCAAAGCACCTATCAACAAGGTACAGAGTTTAGCTTTAGTTTACCGCTAGGTGTTGAGCACAGTAATGGCCAACTTAGCGCACCAGAGACTTTAAAAGATATAAGTGTGTTAGTTATCGACGAAAACCCAGTTTCTCAAATCGCTATGACTAACATGTTAAGTTCCATGAACTTTAGGGTACTAACCAGTAGTGATCGCGATTCTACCTTTCAGTTAATTGAGCAAAACCATATAGATTTATTATTTGTATCATGGGGCGAAGAAGCATACTCCCAAGAGCGCATCGATCGCCTGCGGGCTTTTCTGACAGAGACTAAGCCACCCAAAATTATTATTACTTCTATGGCGGGCAATGAGAATTTGCATCTCGTGTTTAGTGATGCTCAATTAGAAGTTAGTGACGTACTGCGTAAGCCCATGACACCATCTAGC
Source organism: Agarivorans sp. Alg241-V36 (assembly GCF_900537085.1). Lineage (NCBI taxonomy): Bacteria > Pseudomonadati > Pseudomonadota > Gammaproteobacteria > Alteromonadales > Alteromonadaceae > Agarivorans > Agarivorans sp. Alg241-V36. The sequence goes on from NZ_UNRE01000002.1 coordinate 94,930, forward strand.
TTGCATGAATCAATACTTAAAGTGTTTAGTATGTCTAGCCAAACAGAGCGCTTACTCCCCATGGACACTAGCGCGATAGATCAACTAGCCAAACCATTAAGCGGTGCTAAATTGTTACTGGCCGAAGATAACGATATTAACCAAGAACTTGCTATGGAGTTACTGGGCGAGCAGGGGATAGAAGTGATAGTGGCCGAAAATGGCCTGCAAGCCATAGCGATGTTGGAGCAAGACGAGTTTGATGGAATTTTGATGGATGGTCAGATGCCAGAAATGGATGGCTACGAAGCTACCCAAAAAATTCGCTTAAATCCAAAGTATGCGGAGTTACCGATACTAGCCATGACCGCCAACGTCACTACCCAAGATAAAGAAAAGGCTTTGGCGTGCGGCATGAACGACCTGATTGGCAAGCCTCTAAACGTAGAGCAAATGTTTAAAACCTTGGCCAAGTGGATAAAGCCAAAGAACCCCAAGGTAAAACAAGCTACGCATCAACATTCACCAGCCGTTACCAGAAAGCTCGATTCTGGGGTGATTAAATATAACGAAGGTATCGCCGCCTGTAATAACAATACGGCCTTGTATGGCAAAGTGTTAGCGCGTTTTGAGCAGAGCTTTGGCCAGTTTGAGCAAGAATTTATGCAAGCAGCAAGCTTAGAAGAAAAACAGCGTTTAGCCCATAGCATAAAAGGCGTTGCTGGAACCATTGGAGCCACCCAGCTATTCCATCAAAGCGCTGCGCTAGAAAAAGCCTGTGAGCTTAATTTGGCAGAACAAATTAGCGATACCCTCGCTCGAACGCTTAGTGAACTTATACTGGTACTTGCCGACATCCCTCGCTTATTGGCTCGGGTCTCTGAGCAAGCCGATCCCCAGCCACCTGCAGAGCCAAGCACATCAACAGCATCTATTGGCCCCGAGCGGCTCGTTGACTTATTAGAACACGCCGACATAGAAGCGCTAGATGTTTGCGAAACCTTGTTGCTTAGCTTGCCCGAGTCTGAACATGAATTGCTAAGAGAAATTCAACAGCATTTACTCGAATACGAGTTTGAGTCAGCGTTAGAACTCGCCAAATCTTTAGCAAACAATAACTAGCAAGTGGCTTCCATACATACTATTCAGTAGTGCCCGCCAGTATGCTTAGTTTAATGGATGATATGATGAGCATGCCGAACCAAGACATCGAGCTGCTGCACTCACTAATGAAAACTCTGCGAGAGCACCAACGTTTGAGCTGAACTTGCAGGTAAAGTGAAATTAAGGTTTATGTGTGGACTATTGCCGCTTAACGTTCATTGCGCTGAAACTCTATTATAGGGCCATTGAAGCCAGCCCTTTTTATCGCTATTTGCATCCCGTAGTTGTCTTCGCTGGTGTCAATAATAATTCTTTTGGATTGGTGTTTCGCGTGTATATGTTGCGTTGCAAAAATTAGAGCTCGGGTAGCCATTCCTTGTCCGCGCATATTTTTGTTAGTAAACACGGGGCCAATAACCGCATCGGAGCTCGCTACCGGGTAATGTGTGCAGCGACCATAAGTGATGACTCCATGACTTTGAAGTGTTGTTTTGGTCCCACAGCAATACATTGAACTTCTTTTTAACGAGATCTTTAACATAAGCTTTAAGAGCTCTTTCCCCGAACCAAAATGGCTACGCAACATCTTTGCATTCCTAATAAATGACGAGAAATTATCAATAATCATCAGTTTGCTTGTAGAGGAAAGAGCGATCTTTTCATTGGGAACAATTTCACTAACTTCGAGTGAATAAACAAACTGTTTCATCAGTTTAACTTCCAATGTACATGGTAAGGTTTAAACATTAGTTTCTTTTTGAATCGAGCTAATGTTTCGGATGAATTGACGTATGAACCGTATACGAAGTACTTAACACCTGAATAACCTTCAATGCTTTTTTTTGCAATCTCTGTAATAAGCAAAGGGACGATTCCATCTCTTTGGTAATCCTTGTGCCCAAAGTAATGTGAAAGCTCTAGAAGCTCACCAGCAACTATACAGCCAGCATAGGCGACTAGCTTTCTGTTGTTATCAAACACTCCAAAATATGGATAGTTATGGGTGCCACTCTTAGATTTTTTATCGGTGTTAGGTTTTGGTTTGGTATTCAACATATCTGCGTCCATTGCTCCTTGGCGAACGCTAGCCGAGCAGCGAATTTCGTAAATCTCATCAAGGTAGTCATTGTAATTGATGGGTTCGAATACATACCCCAGGCGCAAAGCTTTTCTAACGTTTCTTCGAGCAGAGCTCTCTAGGGAGCTAAAGTATGAGTTGTAATCAGCATCTAACTTACAAACTGCTACGCCACGAGTCATTCGACCAAATATAGGCATTTTAGGATGTCGACGTGTTACTTCCTTAAAAAAAGTTCGTGTGAATTCACTAAAAAATGGCCCTTCATTTTTCGCAAGGCCGTATTTTAAAGAGATGTTTAAATCCGGTGATTTGAATATTAACCATATTTTATCTTTTAGCTTATTTAGTGAATTCATTTGAGATCCCTTCATAATTCATTCACTTACAGGTTAGATGACAAACATGTTAATTATTATTGATCTTAATCATCAAAATATGATGTTTATTTAGACAAGTTTTTTTAGTTATTACTGGCGTCACAAAAGAGCTTAGGTTTTGTTTATTTGATGGAATAAATAATCATTGGAGTTTTCAGCAATACCTATTTATAGCTTTGAATAGGCTACTGTTTATTAGATGAAACGATAGAGCTTGCTGTATGTATGCTAGTCAGTACTTCGTTTTGGGCGTTGCTTGCTTAACCTTTTCGTACCAGACTTCATTGCAGTTGGGCTATTACTGTTTTAGTCGGTTTTTGGGTGTAGTACAGCTAGATTGGTTTGAGCTAAGCGAAAAACTGGGCAGTAGTTAGACGAATTCACCCCCTAAAAAAGGCTAGGCGATTGCGCTCAAACAGGTGATTTATTTTTATTAAGTTTTTTCATGTCGATTAGTTTAACTAATGACTGGTAGTTTTGAGGCTGCCTTTTAAATTGTGCTTATGTTTGCACAAGCGAGCAATAATTAGTGAATAACTAAGGATTGGCTCGGTTTATTGGTGGTTTTTGCTGTTTTTGGCGGTTTTTTACTAAAGCTTGTCACCGAGCTGTTGAAGGGATGTAAGGGAATTGTGCAAGTTATAGATTAGCTCAGCTTGTGATTGGTGCTTTCTTGTTGCGCACATCTCGCTATAATTGTTCAGCATTGGCAGGGGGGATTACCCTTCGCGTCCTCATAATAAAGGGAACAGCACATGACACAGCAAACGGTTCTTCATCAAGCGCACCTCGACGCAGGCGCAAAATTAGTTGATTTTTTTGGCTGGGAAATGCCAATTAACTATGGCTCGCAAATCGAAGAGCATCACGCTGTTCGCCAAGCCGCGGGCATGTTTGATGTATCCCACATGACCATTGTTGATGTGCAGGGCGAACAAGCTCAGCCTTTCCTGCGCAAGCTACTGGCGAACGACGTAGCCAAACTCACGGTTAAAGGTAAGGCGCTATATGGCGGCATGCTTAACCACGAAGGCGGCGTGATTGACGACCTTATTACTTACTACTTCAGCGAAACCGAATACCGTTTAGTGGTTAACTCGGCCACTCGCGAAAAAGATCTCGCTTGGATAAGACAGCAAGCCAGCGATTACGCAGTAAGCATTACCGAGCGCCCAGAGCTAGCGATGATTGCAGTACAAGGCCCACAAGCTAAAAAGCTAACTTCTGCTGTATTAGACAACGATCAAAACCTCGCCATAGAAGGCATGAAGCCGTTCTTTGGTGTGCAAGCTGGCGATTTGTTTATTGCCACCACCGGTTATACCGGCGAGCAAGGCTACGAAATTGTAGTACCTCAAGATAAAGCGGTAGCTCTTTGGAAGGCCCTAGAAGCGCAAGGTGTACAACCTTGTGGCTTAGGCGCGCGCGATACCCTGCGTTTAGAAGCAGGCATGAATTTATATGGTCAAGACATGGACGAAAGCGTATCACCGCTGGCGGCTAACATGGGCTGGACCATTGCATGGGAACCGCAAGAGCGCGACTTTATTGGTCGTAAAGCGTTAGAGGCACAAAAAGCCGAAGGCACCGACAAGCTGGTAGGTTTGGTAATGGAAAGCAAAGGCGTAATGCGTGCTGGCCAAGCGGTTACCGTGGTTAATGAATATGGTGAAGCCTTGCCTGGTGTAGTCACCAGCGGCACTTTCTCGCCAACTTTGGGTCAAAGTATTGCGCTGGCTCGCATCGCCAATTGCGATGTAGAAGAAGCCTTAGTGGAAATGCGCAAAAAACAGGTTAAAGTGAAAGTAGTAAAACCTGTATTTGTGCGTAATGGCGCCAAAGTGTAAGCCCAAATAATCGAATTTTGTTTGTAGATTTAACTTTAAATTAAAACCTTAAGTAAGAACTTATAGAGGAAAGGAATTATGGCTAATATCCCTGCCGAACTGCGTTATGCCAGTACTCACGAGTGGGTACGTTCAGAAGGCGACGGCGTTTACACCGTTGGCATTAGCGAGCACGCTCAAGAGCTGCTTGGCGACATGGTATTTATTGACCTGCCAGACGTAGGCGACGACATTGACGCAGGCGATGACTGCGCAGTGGCAGAGTCGGTTAAGGCTGCCTCAGACATCTACGCACCAGTAAGCGGTGAAGTGGTAGAAATTAACGAAGAATTAGAAGATTCACCAGAGCAAGTAAACAGCGATGCTTACGGCGATGGTTGGATGTTCAAAGTAAAAGTGAGCGACGAAAGCGAGCTAGAGAACTTACTCTCGGCCGAAGATTACGCCGCCACTATCGAAGAAGATGAATAAGCTTTGATAAATAATGCGCTCCGCTAGTCGGGGCGCTTTTTTTATCTAAAAAATCAAAAAGTACACAGCAAACTAAACGCGACACACTTTGTTTCAGTAATACAGGAATTGTTCAATGAACCCCTCTTTGCCGTTAACCGAACTAGAGCAAAACCAAGACTTTATTCGCCGCCATATTGGCCCCGATCAAGCCGAAGTTAACACCATGCTTAAACAGCTTGGCTTAAGCTCTGTAGAGCAACTAATCGAGCAAACGGTGCCGGAACAAATTCGCCTAAGCGAAGGCTTAAACATTGGTGACAGCCTTACTGAGCAACAAGCACTGGCCGCATTACGTAAGCTAGCTAAACAAAACAAGGTTTACCGTAGCTACATTGGTATGGGTTACCACAATACCCATGTGCCACACGTTATTTTACGTAATGTATTTGAAAACCCAGGTTGGTACACCGCCTACACGCCTTACCAGCCAGAGATTGCCCAAGGCCGTTTAGAAGCGCTGCTTAACTTCCAACAGTTAACCTTAGACCTAACTGGCTTAGAGCTAGCCAGTGCCTCATTACTAGATGAAGCCACCGCCGCGGCAGAAGCCATGGCGCTAGCCAAGCGTGTGTCTAAAAACAAAAAGTGTAACCTGTACTTTATTGCCGACGACGTTCACCCACAAACCATCGACGTAGTAAAAGAGCGCGCCGACTTCTTTGGTTTTGATATTGAAGTAGGCCCAGCCGAGAGCGTGGTTGAGCACAATGTATTTGGTGCCTTACTGCAATACCCTGGCACTACTGGTCGTGTGCGTGACTTAAGCGAGCTAATAGAACAAGTACATAGCAACAAAGGCATTGTGGCAGTTGCCGCCGACATTATGGCCTTGGTACTGCTTAAATCACCGGGCGCAATGGGCGCCGACGTAGTACTAGGCTGTGCCCAGCGCTTTGGTGTACCTATGGGTTACGGTGGCCCTCACGCGGCATTTTTTGCCACCCGTGATGCTTATAAGCGCTCGCTACCGGGTCGTATTATTGGTGTATCTAAAGATCGCCGTGGCAAGCCTGCATTGCGCATGGCGCTGCAAACCCGCGAGCAACATATTCGCCGCGAAAAAGCCAACTCAAACATTTGTACTGCCCAAGTATTGCTAGCCAACATGGCCTCGTTCTACGCGGTATTTCATGGCCCTGATGGCCTACGCACCATTGCCCAGCGTATTCACCGCTTAACCGCCATACTCGCCCACGGCCTAGAAGCCAAAGGCCTAAGCCCAGAGCACGCCCAATACTTTGATACCCTAAGCATTAAAGTAAGCGATAAAGACGCAATTAAAGCGCGCAGCGAAGCTCTAGGCATTAACCTGCGTATGGACTTAGATGGCAGCGTAGCGCTTAGCCTTGATGAAACCACCACAGCAGCCGATGTAAACGACCTATTCACGGTATTGCTAGGTGACGATCACGGCTTAGATGCCGCCCGTTTAGACGCCATAGTAAAAGGCGAAACCTGCATTCCAGAAACGCTATTGCGCGATACGCCAATTCTAGAGCACGAAGTATTTAACCGTTACCGCAGCGAAACCGACGTACTGCGTTACATTCGTAAGCTAGAAAGTAAAGACTTAGCGCTAAACCACTCGATGATCTCGCTAGGCTCATGCACCATGAAGCTAAACGCCACCGCCGAGATGATCCCGGTAACCTGGCCAGAGTTTTCTAGCATGCACCCCTTCTGCCCAAGTGACCAAGCGCAGGGCTACCATGCGATGATTAGCCAGTTAGAAGATTGGCTAGTAAACATCACCGGTTACGACTCAATTTGTATGCAGCCTAACTCTGGCGCACAAGGCGAATACGCAGGCTTGTTAGCTATTCAAAAATACCACGCTAGCCGCGGCGACCATCACCGCAACATTTGTTTAATTCCAAGTTCGGCCCACGGTACTAACCCAGCTTCGGCGCAAATGGCCAACTTAAAAGTAGTGGTAGTGGCCTGCGACAAAGAGGGTAACGTAGACATGGACGACATGCGCAGCAAAGCTGAAGAGCTATCTGAGCAGTTGTCTTGTGTGATGATTACCTACCCAAGTACCCACGGCGTATACGAAGAAACCATTAAAGAGATTTGCGACATTGTTCATGACAACGGCGGCCAAGTGTACATGGACGGCGCCAACATGAACGCCCAAGTAGGCATTACTTCACCGGGCTTTATTGGCTCCGACGTAAGCCACTTAAACCTACACAAAACCTTTGCTATTCCACATGGTGGCGGTGGCCCAGGTATGGGGCCTATTGGCGTAAAAGCCCACCTAGCTCCGTTTGTGGCAGGCCACAGCGTAGTAAGTAACGGTAAAGCTAGTCACGCCAATGCAGCGGTATCGGCTGCCCCTTACGGCAGTGCGTCTATCTTGCCAATTAGCTGGATGTACGTAGCCATGTTGGGTAACCAAGGGCTGCGCCAATCATCAGAAATCGCCATTCTAAACGCTAACTACTTAGCCAGCCGTTTGAGCCAAGCCTTCCCTATTTTGTATAGCGGACAAAATGGCCGAGTAGCGCACGAATGTATTATTGATATGCGCCCATTAAAAGAAGCCACCGGCATTAGCGAAATGGACGTAGCCAAGCGCCTAAACGATTACGGCTTCCACGCACCAACCATGAGCTTCCCGGTAGCGGGCACCTTAATGGTAGAGCCAACTGAGTCGGAATCGCTGGCCGAAATCGACCGCTTTATTGATGCGATGTTATCGATACGCGCCGAGATAGCCAAAGTAGAAACCGGCGAGTGGACCTTACAAGACAACCCACTAGTGTTTGCCCCGCATACCCTAGACGACCTCACCGACGCCCAGTGGACCCACAACTACAGCCGCGAGCTAGCGGTGTTCCCATGTGACGCAGTTAAGCAAAACAAATTCTGGCCTACAGTAAACCGCATTGATGATGTGTTTGGCGATAGAAACCTCTTTTGTGCTTGCCTTCCAATGGAAGCCTACCAAGAGTAAAATCAAAAGCTTTTCAGTGTGTTATGATAGAAAGCGAAGCAGCGATGCTTCGCTTTTTTTGTGGCTAAGGGAGTAGAACGCAAATGCGCTTAAAGTTACTCTGCCTGTTATTTAGTAGGTTATGGGTTAATAGATAGTGAAGAATTACTACTCTCCGACTAGCTATTTTTTTGATGTGAATAAATGGCTAAAAACTTTAGGGGACAGAGAAAAAATTGATTATAACTACGTTGAGTCGGGACGTGTTATAGGCTCTTTGCTACGTAGTATCGATGATAAATATAGTTCTATAGTTGGAAAATATGGTCCTCCCACAGAGCAACATCTACTTATTTATCAATCTCATGTTTTTATCCAAATCTGTAAGGATATGAAACGAGGAAAACCTATTGATGGTCTACCCCAGCTGTTTGAATCATTGACGGATGGAACTAAGGAGCTTCTTAAAACATCTAGCCACTCTCTGGAGCCAACAACATCTATGGAGGGTTATGATGAACTATTTAAATTGGCTTCGCTGAGATTATACTTGGTGGAGAAATGGTCTAAAGTAGAGTGCCAACGGTTTTCGTTAGAGGTTAAACCTGATCGAATAGTATTCGTAAGTAGCAATAAAGAGCATGACTTTGGAGAAGTTGTGGCCATTGTACGGCTTGAAGATTTATTGAATCAAATGATCTATATTCTAGATAAAAATCGAGACTACAATGATCCGCGAATTAAATATGTACCAAGTAAACTAGAAGTTTTGGATGAAGGTCTTAGGTTAGCCTTTGCAAAGCCTGACAACAACACACAAGTACAGAGTTATGTTCTTTTTTGCCAGATGTCTTTCTACTATGCGCAGTTTGCACATATGACATTTAAAGACTACCCATTGCTTAGCTTACATGACTTGGGTTTGGGGTGGTTAGTCTTATCCAAGCTTGCGAGTTGTTATGTTGAGGGAAAGGTAGAGCTAGAACATCCAGGGCTCTACTCCGCTTTCGATAAAAGTTACCTTGCAGAAATTTTGATGCATTGCTGTTCTTTTAATCGCGCAAAATCTAATGAAATAATTTCCATATTTTCCAATTCTAGATCTACGCCAGAAGATTTATACATTAGGCCGCTTTATGTTTTAAATGACGGTGTTCATTTGTGCTTGCCCGCTCTAATTTACGGTCAGTTTAGTCGAGTAGTGGACTATTTCGTTAACTCTCAGTTGATACCGAAGCTAGATCGGAACAAAAGGATGCAAAAGGGGACACTTTTTGAGCAGGAAGTTTGTTCGGCACTCTCTACTCTTATGCATAGTAATACACTGCTTAATGAAGGCTTCTGCAAAGTAGTTAAAACAAATTACAGGCAAAAGCGAGGGAAGAAAAATGAAGAAATAGACTTAGTCATTAGAATCGGAGAAACTTATCTTTTAGTGGAAACTAAATCTTTTTGTTACCGTACTGGAAACATGGGCTATTACAATACTCTCAACGTAATGGCTAATTCGGATCTTGAGCAGAAAAAGGCGTTCTTCATTGAGGATTATCTGGACTTTCGAGAGAACTTTGATGATAGCTCTGACTTTCCCCTTTCTGCAGATAAAGTGCTTTGTTGTTATCTTTCTAGTGTCCCGCATTGCGTAGGTACGAAGGTTAATGGGTATCCTGTCATAGACATGTCGATTATCGAAAGGTACTTCGGCGAAGGCAGCTTTCAGTTAATCAATGATAAAGGCGAAGAAACCGAATTTGCTTTTTATAAGACGTTTGCTCAAGCTGAAGAAAACTTATCTAGGTACTTAGAGTCTCCACCCCAACTCGCAAGGTATCGAGACCTATTTGATTATAAATTTTCCTCTGTTATAGGTACCTACAATGACAAAAGTGTTATTTTTGAAGAACCATTTATTGACCGTAGCAAAGAAAGACTATTGAGGATGCTAGATAAATTAACTTATTTAGCCGATAGCTGGCATAAAGGTGGGCTGAGCTAGCTTTCCTTTATGACCGCTGTCGTTCGAGACTTCAGTTGGAGAATTTGCATAGCCTAAAAGTAGTTTCAATTTTAGTTTGGTTGTTTTCTCAGCGGTTGAGTTTTGGTTAGCAAAATTACGAAGTATTTAAATTTTTTAATTTAGATGAAAGGACGAAGCTGTGATGCTTCGTCCCAGTGTGTTTAAGCTAGCTGCTCTGGATTTTACAGTTACTATACTATTCGATATTAGAGTTACAATGTGCAAGTCAATCTTCGCTTGCTAACGAATCACCATAATCCCTACGGTGTTCTTTAAGTATTTTTACCCAATTTTTTATACTAGTCGCTCGTCGTTGGATTGTTCCCCGGTTCAACCCTTTTACGCATGTCCTAATAAATTCTTCTGCTGTTAATTCATCTAATTCAGAAATACTTGATACTTGAGCCCATTTCATCCAAGCCCAGCCAAAGTCACTCGATTCGACTCTATCAGCCAAAAATTGGAATTGGGCTGTAAGATCATCTTTCTTAGCTAAAAAACGTCCCGCAGAAGTTACCGTGAGGTTCTTATTGAATAAGCCCAAATTTTGAGCTGCGTGAGTGTAATATCTAACTTGCCGCTGAGAGTTTAATCCTTCTATTTGCTCATGGGTCAAATTTCCGCCGTTAACCCGATGTTTAACTATACAAATAAGACGTTCCAGGCTGTCTGCTTGTGGCACTTTATAGGAGTCTATAATTGTAAGGCTCATGCTCTCTAGTTTTTCAATAACTGGCAATAATTTACTAGAGCTTATGATTATGGGTTTTTTTAGGCTGTCAGATGTTTTGGCTCTGAGAGTCAATTCTAGTTTGTTGAGGTGAACAATATCCAACAAATTCTTTAATCGATAGGGATCTAACTCTATCTCTGCTAGCTTATCTTCTATTTTATCACTTTCTGCTAGTAATGAATCAAGCAGTTCAATTGCAACCGCAGCCCTTTCATGGTCGCTAGCTCCTAGTTTGACATCAAAGGAACCAAACTGTGCCGATAACGGGTGAATAGTCGGTGTTGTCTTAGCTTCTCCTTTCATCAACGATTTTGTTATCTCGCCGAAAACACCTAAAATATTAGCAACGATTGAATCGGTCGGTTTACCGTGCTTATCGGACTTTTTGGCAATGTGTAGATTGAAGTCCCACTGAGACTCAGGTGCTATTGACTGGATATCCTCCACATCTAGTTCAAAGTCTTTGGGTGGGAGATTTACTGTATTGATGCTTTCTTTAGTGATTGATTCAAAAACGGTTGGCTTACCTTCGTACACAGACATAACCTTTAGTCTTTTCGAGTCTGTAAAGGCTTTGTTGAAAGTAAGCTCTTCACGAAGTAAGGCATCAAGAGTGCTTTGTGAGATCGGCAAATATACCCACTTAGTGCAATTGTCATAATCACCACTCCAGTAGACTAAGTAAAGGTGGTCTAACTCATCTTTTACAGAAAAGCACTTAGGGCCTAAAAAATCCTCGTATATTTCGAAAAACTTCAAACGCCCAAGTTCTGTGTCATTAGGTAATACTTTCATTAATCATTTACCTCATTTTTTATATGCACATGAGGCTCAGCTTTAACCTGCTTCCATAGTGTAACATGTCCATCTCTGCGAGATTCACTTGAAATAACGCCGAGCTCTGGAACTAAATAGCCGCTTACTATACGCATCTGACCAAGTTGTGAATTAGCGGGGAAGTTTTTTTTGCGGCGTTTTAACTTAGTGAGTTTTGACCAAACAGATACACCGTACGATTGTAAGCGCTCTATTTTGTTTTGGTAATTATACTCAGTGTTCGTATCTCTGTGACGAATAAAGTCTTCACTGGTGGGTGGAATCCCACTCACCAATCTGTATACTTCCCCTTGAGCTGGGATTAACTCTAGCTCTTCAAATAATTCAGATGGCAAATCACTCGGCCAGTTATACGAAATGTTACTTTCTTTCATGAAAACTCTTATTTACCTAGCCTCTATTTAAAAGAGGGAAAAAATAAACTAAGAGAACTCTATCATATTTGATACTATTATCAGAAGCCTGCGAGGTATCAAAAGAACACTTTTTACTGATTTGGAGTCTCTACAGTGACCATTCCTCAGCCCAACCCCCAATGTAAAATATCGTTTATTGCACCTTTCTACATTGTTATTTACACCTTTTTAGCCATATGGCTATTAATTGATGGCTGGGTCAATGGCTTCTCTTCAATATATTGGATGTGGTCTATTGATGCAGAGGGCTTTGTGTTTCCTGAGCTAGTGTACAATTTATTATTTACGATGATTGGTTCATTACTAGGTTGTGCTGTCCTTGGTATTACTTCATTTCATCGTTATAAGGCGATTCACAAAACCTTTGATGGTGATCATTTGTGGGGATTTATTTTAGCTCCAGTTCTGGCTCTTAATGTCGGGTTGCTAACCTTTGCGATATTGCAAAGTGGGTTAGTTGTTTTAACACATCAAAGTTATACAACAGAGCCAAATAGCATGGATACTAAAGCAACACTAGGTTATTTGGCTATCGGGGGGATTAGTGGTTATAACTGGGATATATTTGTTAAAAAACTGCAAGAACTGTCGGCAAATATAATCAGTACGAAAACTGGGAAAACCGGTGGTGCTAGGGGTGAACCTGATAAGGGTTATGGCAGTAATGAAGAAAAAACCGAAGCTCGAATAGAATAAAGAGGGGTCAGAGTAACTTTAACCATCTGCTCCCTTTAGTTGCTTGGCCTAAGAACTAAAAATCACTTATCACATTAAACGCTCTAAATTCGTCGTAGGCGTATTGGTCGGTCATGCCGCTGATGTAGTCGATGATGAGTCTAGTGCGGTAATAAAACTCGCGACACTGCTCGTTGCCAAACTCTTCGCTTATGGGCTCTTCCGTCATGGCTTTTTGATAGGCTGCTAAGTGCTTAGCCGGCAGTTTTTTGAATAAGCGCTGTATATAAGCTGAGCTTTTATCTTTGGGTTTTGTGTTATCCACTAAGTATTCAAACTGGCCTTGGCTTAGCTCCAATAGCGGCTGGTAACAGGCCATTAAGCCAGAGATAATTTGGTAGCCTTGTAGCTCGCGGGCTTCTACCTCTGGGTGGCAAAAGCAATGCTCTAGCGCGACGCTTTTAAAGGTTTCTACTATCAGGTGGTTTACGCTGCCATCTTCGATAAGGGCTCGGTTTAGGCTGCCTTGGAATACTGCTTCTAGGTTTGCTACAAACTGGTTTTTGGCATGCTCTGGCAAGCGCTGGTTTACCTCTACCCGTAAAAATACAAAAAACATGCTGTTGCTTTCGCGCCCGCGCGTTGAGGCTTTATCTAGCATCTTGCTCATTGTTTCCCGCTCAGCTTCTGGCAGCGATGCGGCTAAACTTGCGAACTTGTCTGTTAAGGCTGTTTTTAGATCATCTACGCTTAGCACGCCTTTTTCTATGGCGTCTTCTAAATCGGCGATGCCGTAAGACACATCATCGGCCGCTTCCATAATGTAAGAAAAGGGCGAGCGGCAGTATTGGCCTATGTCTAGGCTGTTGCGAATATCTTGAATGTAGCTTTGCTCGCTAAGGTAGTAACCCACCTTCTTTTTTAAGTAGTTAAAAGGGTCATCATCTGTGGGTTTGGCTTCGCTGCCACAGCGGGTGTATTTGAGTATGCCAGAGGCTTGCGAGTAGGTAAGGTTTAGCTTTAATAGCGAGTGAATAAGCCGAATGCCTTGGGCGTTACCCTCGAAGCTGACTAAATCTCGATGAATGGCAGCGGGCAGAGTTTGTTTGGGTGTCTCTTTATCTGTTTCGTCTAGTTCTGTTGGCTGAGAGGCTTGATATAGGCTATTGAGGTTTTTACTTAGCCAGTCAATTAAGGCGGCTTCGCCAAAGTGACCAAAGGGCGGGTTGCCTATGTCGTGCATGAGGCAAGACATTTCAACAATACTTTCTAGTTGCCGCTCAAGTTCTATTAGCTGGTGGTCAGGTAGGGATTTTTTTGCATTTTCTTTAATTTGCTCGCAAATTAGTTGGCAGATATGTCGACCGACTTGCTGTACTTCTAAAGAGTGGGTAAGGCGGCTGCGCACCGCGGCGTTTCGCTCTAAGGGAAAAACTTGAGTTTTTTGCTGTAACCGACGAACCGCAGCACTGTTAATAATTCGGCCTCGGTCGCTTTCAAACTGTTTTGGAAGAGGAATATTAAAATCGTGCGGGCGTTGACTTGTAATTTTTGCCTTAAAGTTTACCGTCATACTCTAAACCGTCCTCTATCAATTAGAGTATTTATACTGCTGTATTATCAATGGAAAATCAATTAGTAGGTTTTATGGAGATAACTCCGTAGTTGAGTTCTTTATTGGGTTAACTAGCGCTTATTTCGTTTTGTATTGGTCACAGCCAAAAGACATTTATTTAGTTAATTGATTATTATGTTACTACTGGTAGTATTTACAACATCTTAAGTGATACCTTCATCAAATTAGAATTGCTTTTGATTATCACTGTTGGCGTTTGCCGTTATCCGAAGGGAGTCGATTCATTAAATGGAAGAGTTAAAGGGTTTTTTAGTGGAAGAGGTGGAGGGAAGTGTAGACGTCACTCTCTCAAGCTCTGAACAGAAAATAAACTTACCTGGCCTTGTAGTTGAGAACGGCTTTAATGTGCCACCAATAGGTACTCTTTGGCTAACCAGCAACGATTCACCATACGAGGAAACGCTTTATATAAGCCTCGTTGATTCTGAGTCATTGGTTACCGAACGGGTAGAGTTATACAAGGCCTACACCCCTGGAGTTTTAAAAGATGTTGTGTCGAAGGGTAACTATATCGAATTTGAGTTTTGGCAAGGGCAGACACATCAGGTAACTATAGAGAAAGAAAAAAAATTACGCTTTTCTCGCTTCCTCCCCCAAGCTGGGTGCCATTACTCGAGCAAGCTTGCTCCTAGCTACTTAACGATTTCAAAGTAAGGTAAATAAGAATGGACGCTTATTTAAACGACAAAGACATCCAAAACAGTATTCAGCAAATGGAAGTTGCTGCAATTAACTTTGGAAGTCGCTTTATTAATGATTCAAAAGTACGTGCTCTTTACATGGCGCAGACCAAAGCGATGGCTACAGAACTGACTGCTGCATATAAATCAGGCCAGATTACGCCAAAACAGGCCGCTTTATCTGCAAGTCAAATGCGAAATGAGATAATGGATTTTGCTCGAAGTAATACAAGTGATATTGGCCGAGCAAAAGTAGTTAAGCTTAAGGCGCGAGGGTTAGATCTTGAAACATTGCTAAACAAATATGCTAGCAAGCAATTTGGCAAAACCTTTAGCGAGCTAACGGAGCCAGAAACCGCAGCGATTTATAAGCAAATAGTGTCTAGTGCTGGAAGGGCAAACCCAAAAGTTAGTGTTAGAGCTAATAACTTAGGCCGAGCTGGGCGAGCGCTATGGGTTTTGTCTGCTTGCATTGCTGTTTATAACATTAGTAACGCCAGCAATAAGTTGAAAGCCACTGGAAGAGAAGCCGCAAATGTAGGTGGTGGTTTTGCTGGTGGTGCTGCTGGTGGGGCAGTAGCAGGGATATGGTGTGGACCTATTGGTGTTGCAATTGGAGTTGTGGTTGGTGGTGTTTTGGGGTCCATCCTCTCTGACCAAGTTTATGTTGAGTTAGCTGGTCCAGATGGTGATTTTGCGAAGGCTTTTATTCCTAGATTTACCAATGCTTTTTCTACTAAAGAAAGTCAAATGGCTAGCGCTTTAGTTAAAGAGTGTACTTATGAACTTGATAAAGTATTTGGTGTTTTTGTTGAATTGAATGACAAGTATTCAACCGATGCTGACGATGTTGCAATGTACTACACAAAGCTAATTAAAAATGGTGGTTTTCCTTTGGTAAAACAAGCGCTTTCTCTTCACCAATCACTAAAAACTTATCTAATCCAAACGATGGAAAGTGGCTGGACATCTGCTGATGAAAAAGAGTGCATAAGGTACTTGCGTCATATCTAGTACTAGGTAGCTGTATTCTTTTCAATTGGTATGCTTCGAACACTCTAAAAGCGACAAGATATAAAGACCACTTCATATCTTGTCTATTAATTCTTCTAATCTAACTTGATACGCAACACGTGATAAGGCTTGCTTGAACCTTCTTCACCTTGGTTAAAGGCGGGGTGTAGGTGTAGCGAGTTTTGGGTGATGTATAAGTAGCTATTTTGAACTAAATAGTAGCGATACCTTTGCTGGCGCTGGGATGTTGTTTTAGCAAGCAGCCACAGCCCTTGTAACGCTGGTTTTTGATCTTTTAGGATCTCATTTCAAATTAATTTTTCGTGAAGATGTATTCATTTTTAGCTGGGCTAAGCGTGGCTAGTTGCTGGTGTTTTTCTACTGTGTACCGCTTATTTGGAGTTGGTCTCTCATTCGGTAATTACTTCGCTATCTACTTGAAATAACTAAATAGAAATCATTCCCACTTCTTATTCTGGCGCTTTAAACCTCTGTTCTGGGTTTGTTTAGCTGCGGGTAAAGCCGCTGTTCAATTCACTGTGAATCTGCCATGAAAGCCACCCCGCTTGCCCTTGAACGCACTGACTAAACTTTGACTTTTATTTGAATTGCTGTAAATTTATTTTTAATTGCACGTTCAATTAAGAAACATTTGAGTAACAAAATGCCTAAAGTAGGAATGCCTGAAATACGTAAGCCACAACTTGTAGAAGCCACTATGGCGGTGATTGACGAGGTGGGTTTATCGGGCGCTAGCGTTACCTTAATCAGTAAAAAAGCGGGTGTGTCTTCAGGGATTATTCATCACTACTTTGGCGGCAAGCACGGTTTATTAGAAGAAACTATGCGCACTGTGTTGCGCCGGTTATCTGCTACGTCTATTGCGCACTTACAAGCCGCTGACCCTAATAACGTTGCCGCTAGGGTAATGGCGATTGTGGCAGCTAATTTTGATGGCTACCAAGTTGAAAGCAAAGTGGTAAAAACTTGGTTGGCTTTTTGGGCGCAGGCAATGCACGACAAAGATTTACATCGATTACAGCGGGTTAACGAGCGCCGTTTGTTGTCGCATCTTCGTTATGAATTGAAACAAGCCTTACCTGCCGAGCAGGCACAGTTTATGGCGCAGGGCATCGCGGCCTTAATTGACGGCATTTGGCTACGGGGGGCGCTAAATCCCGATGGAATTTCTCCAGAAAATGCGCAAAAAATCATTTCCGATTATCTCGAAAAACAGCTCGCGCCATACTTGAGCTAACGCGTTAACCATGCAATCACTATTAATTATCAAGGCATTTTGATGAAAATGAAGTCTCTTTACATCCATGGTCAGGCAACTGATGCCACATCAGCTGAAACGTTTGTTACTGCTAACCCCGCCACTGGCGAACCGTTGGCCGAGATTGGTCAAGCATCTGCAGAGGATGTAGACCGAGCTGTCGCGTCGGCACAACAGGGTTTTAAAGTATGGTCGGCGATGAACGGCATGGAGCGAGGCCGCATTATGATGCGTGCAGTTGCTATATTGCGTGAACGTAACGACGAGCTAGCAGAGCTAGAAGTAAAAGATACCGGCAAGCCGATTCAAGAAGCTATTGAAGTGGATATTGTGACAGGCGCCGATGTGATTGAATATTACGCGGGACTAGCGGCGGCTATTCAAGGCCAGCAACAAGACCTAGGCCATGGTCAGTTTTTTTATACGCGCCGTGAACCGTTAGGTGTTTGCGCCGGTATTGGTGCATGGAATTATCCTATTCAAATCGCCATGTGGAAATCTGCCCCAGCATTAGCGGCCGGTAATGCCATGGTGTTTAAACCTTCTGAGGAAACGCCCTTATCTGTATTAAAACTGGCTGAGATTTTCAGCGAAGCGGGTGTGCCTGATGGGGTGTTTAACGTGGTGCAGGGTGATTATCGAGTTGGGCAAATGCTGTCTCGCCATCCTGATATCGCTAAGGTGTCATTCACTGGTGAGTCTGGCACGGGTAAGAAGGTAATGGCCGATGCAGCTGGCACCTTAAAAGACATCACCATGGAGCTTGGCGGTAAGTCTCCACTGATCGTGTTTGATGATGCCAAACTTAACAATGCGGTGTCGGCAGCCATGCTAGCTAACTTTTATACCCAAGGTGAAGTGTGTACCAACGGCACTCGAGTATTTGTGCATGATGCGATTTACGATCAGTTTATTGAGCAAATCACCCTGCGAACCAACAAGCTTAAAGTTGGTGACCCTAGCGATATGGAGACTCAAATTGGTGCGCTTATCTCGCGCGATCATTTAGAGAAGGTGCTGGGCTTTATTGAAGCAGCTAAAGCCTCTGGCGCGCGCTTATTGTGTGGTGGAGAGCGTGAAACAGCTAATGGCCTTGGTAAAGGCTACTTTGTGCAGCCAACCATTTTTGCCGATTGTAGCGACGAAATGCCGCAAGTTAAGCATGAGATCTTTGGTCCGGTAATGTCGATCCTGCGCTTTAGTGACGAGGATGAAGTGATAAAGCGCGCCAATGCTACCGAGTATGGCTTAGCCGCGGGCTTGTTTACCCAAAACCTATCACGTGCCCATCGGGTGATTGCGCAAATAGAAGCCGGTATTTGTTGGGTAAATACTTGGGGTGGCTCGCCAGCGGAAATGCCAGTGGGCGGTTACAAGCAATCGGGCATTGGTAGAGAAAACGGTATTGAAACACTTAATCATTACACTCAAAACAAGAGTGTGTTGATTGAGCTGGGCGATCTTGAGTGTCCTTACGAATAGGCCAGGTACAGTGGTTATGTTTAGGCCTAGGAAATAGCACACCTTATTGATTGGAATGTCAGGGAAAGAAATGAACACCAAGTATGATTACATTATTGTTGGCGCGGGCTCTGCGGGTTGTGTATTAGCTAACCGCTTAAGTGCCTCGGGCAAGCACTCGGTTTTGCTGGTTGAAGCAGGTGGTAGTGATAGCAGTATTTTCATTCAAATGCCGACCGCGCTGTCTTACCCCATGAACAGCGATAAATACGCCTGGCAGTTTGAAAGTCAGCCAGAAGCTGGCATAGATAATCGCCGCTTACATTGTCCTAGAGGGCGAGTGCTGGGCGGCAGTTCATCGATTAACGGCATGGTGTATGTGCGTGGCCATGCTTGTGATTTTGATGAGTGGGTAGAGCAAGGCGCTGCTGGCTGGAGTTACCAAGAGTGCTTGCCGTATTTTCGTCGTGCAGAGTCGTGGATAGGGGGCGAAGATGCCTACCGAGGTGGCGATGGCCCACTGGCCACGTGTAATGGCAATAACATGACTCTGAATCCGCTTTACCAAGCCTTTATTGATGCAGGGCAGCAAGCAGGCTACCCAAAAACCAACGACTACAACGGTTACCAGCAAGAGGGCTTTGGCCCAATGCATATGACCGTAGATAAAGGGGTTCGCGCTTCTAGTTCAAACGCTTATTTGAAACAGGCTAAGAAGCGACAAAACCTTACGGTAAAACAAGGCGTAGTGACCCGTAAAGTACTGTTAAAAGACAAGCGAGCGGTAGGAATTGAAATTGAAGTCGGTGGAAAAATTCAATCGATTTATGCCAACAACGAGGTGATATTGTCGGCGGGTTCTGTTGGCTCGCCGCAGCTATTGCAGCTGTCTGGCATTGGCCCCAAAGCAGTGCTAAAAGATGCTGGTATTGCCCTAGAGCATGACTTACCCGGCGTGGGTGAGAATTTGCAAGATCATCTAGAAGTGTATTTTCAGTATGCTTGTCGCCAAGCGATTACCCTTAACAGTAAACTAGGGCTAATTAGCAAAGGTTTGATTGGCACCCGCTGGATACTATTAAAAGATGGCTTAGGGGCGACCAATCACTTTGAATCCTGCGCCTTTATTCGCTCGCGAGCGGGTTTAAAGTGGCCGAATATTCAGTATCACTTTTTGCCTGCGGCTATGCGTTACGACGGCCAAGCGGCGTTTGATGGCCATGGTTTTCAGTTACATGTTGGACCAAACAAACCGCAAAGTCGTGGCCGCATTCGGGTGACTTCTGCCGACCCTCATGGCAAACCAAGTATCGAATTTAACTACATCAGTACCGCGCAAGATAAACAAGATTGGCGCGACTGTATCCGTTTAAGCCGCGAGATTTTGGCGCAGCCAGCCATGGATGACTACCGCGGTGAAGAGATTCAACCGGGCGTTGATGTTGATAGCGACGAAGAGATAGATGCTTGGGTAAGGCAAAATGTAGAAAGCGCTTATCACCCTTCTTGTAGCTGCAAGATGGGTGCAGATAACGACCCAATGGCGGTGCTTAATCAGCACTGTCAGGTAAGAGGGGTAGGCGGTTTACGGGTAGTAGATTCTTCAGTATTTCCTACTATTCCCAACGGTAATCTAAATGCTCCTACCATTATGGTCGCCGAAAAAATCGCAGATTCTATTTTAGGAAATACGCCGCTTGCTGCCTCAGATGCAGCAACTTGGATTGCTGCCGACTGGGAAACCGAGCAACGCACTGGGCGCGCCCAACGCCCAGCCTTTCGCTGACAAAGAACACTTTAAAACACATAACAGTTTACTGGAGACAAATACCACTCCAGTAAGTTGTTACACGCAAGAATTTGTTAGGGGCGCTAAGCGTGCCTCGATAACACTCACTACCGACTAAAAAGGAAGAGTCATGAACAATACACCGATTAAACGCGCCATTATTGGCAGTACCGCTTTACTACTGAGTTTTTCAGCCTCAACGGTTGCTGCTGCGCAATGTGACACTGTGCGTTTTTCTGATGTAGGTTGGACAGATATTACCGCCACAACTGCAATTACCAGTGAAGTACTTAAAGGCTTGGGTTACCAAACCACGACACAATTGTTGTCTGTGCCAGTGACTTACTCGTCTATGGCCAACAACGACATTGATGTGTTTTTAGGTAACTGGATGCCAACCATGGAAGCCGACATTGCTAAGTATCGTGAGCAAGGAACTGTTGAAACGGTACGCGCCAATTTAGAAGGCGCTAAGTACACCCTAGCGGTACCTAAATATGTTTACGATGCGGGCGTGCATAGCTTTGCCGATTTGGCCAAGCATAAAGAACAGCTTCGTGGCCGTATTTATGGCATTGAGCCGGGTAACGATGGTAATCGCCTTATTCAAGATATGATCGACAAAAATGCTTTTGATCTAAAAGGTTTCAAACTCATTGAATCAAGCGAAGCTGGCATGGTGTCGCAAGTAAAACGCGCGGTTGACCGTGAGCAATGGGTGGCTTTTTTAGGCTGGGCGCCACACCCAATGAACAGCAATTTTGATATGGCTTACCTAGACGGTGGCGACGACTTCTTTGGCCCTAACTACGGTGGCGCTAATGTTTACACTAACGTGCGCAAAGGCTACCTAGAAACTTGTTCAAACGTAGGTCAGTTGCTTAAAAACTTAAGCTTTAGTTTAGAAATGGAAAATCAACTGATGGCGAGCATTTTGGATGACAAACAACAGCCAGATGCTGCAGCCAAAGCTTGGTTAAAAGCCAACCCTGAAGCCCTAGTTGAATGGCTTAAGCAAGTGACTGCACGTGACGGTAGCGATGCTAGCAAAGCGCTACAAGCTTACCTAAACATCTAGCCAAATTTTTTAGCTTGCTGCGGCAAATATGCGGCAGCAAGTTAGCGTGACCTTGTCACTTTAATCAATACAATACAGACCATTAAGGAGTAACAGTGGACTTTATTACAGAGCATAAAATCCCATTAGGTGAATGGATGGCCACCTTCGTGGATTGGCTAACCTACAGCGCCGCCGGATTTTTTGACTCAGTGTCATATACCCTCGAATCAGTGATTATGTTTTTGGTGGAGTTATTTAAATGGTTTCCGCCTTCGGTGCCCATTGTGGTTACCGCCTTATTAGCGTGGTTTTTACACCGCAGTATTTCCCTCGTGATATTTATCGTAGCTGCCTTGTTGCTAATTATGAACATGGGTTACTGGGAAGAGATGCTTGAAACATTAGTATTGGTGCTAAGTGCTACCACTATTTCGTTGTTGGTAGGCGTGCCAATTGGCATTGTTGCTGCACATAAACCTTGGTTATACACCATACTCAGGCCCATTCTCGATTTGATGCAAACCATTCCCACCTTTGTTTATTTAATTCCCACCTTAGTGCTATTTGGTTTAGGGGTGGTTCCGGGGCTTATTTCTACCATTATTTTTGCCATTGCTGCTCCAATACGTCTCACTTATTTAGGCATTAGCCGGGTACCAGATGAGCTGGTTGAGGCCGGTAAAGCATTCGGTGCAAGCCGATTGAAGTTACTGCTTAAAGTTGAGTTGCCGGCGGCAATGCCAAATATTATGGCAGGAGTAACCCAGTGCATTATGTTGTCTTTATCAATGGTGGTGATAGCCGCCCTTGTAGGGGCTGACGGCCTAGGTAAGCCGGTAGTTCGCGCTTTAAACACGGTGAATATAGCCCAAGGTTTTGAAGCGGGATTAGCGATTGTATTGGTGGCGATTATTTTAGACCGCTTATGTAAAAGCCCTGCCAGCCAGAACAAAGAGGCTTAGACATGAGCGCAATTAGTATTAAAAACTTAGATGTTGTTTTTGGTTTTCATACTGCCAAATCATTAGCCTTGTTAGACAAAGGCGCTAGCCGCCCAGAGATTATTGATGCCACAGGTGATGTGGTAGGCGTTCATGATGTGAGCCTTGATATTAAAAAGGGCGAGATTTGCGTATTAATGGGCTTGTCTGGTTCGGGCAAGTCGAGCTTGTTACGGGCGATTAATGGGCTAAATACGGTTACGCGTGGTTCACTGACCATTGAAGATGGCGAACAGCCTATTGATTTGGCTAACTGCGACAAAGCGGCTTTACGCCACTTGCGTACTAATCGTATCTCGATGGTGTTTCAAAAATTTGCCTTAATGCCTTGGTTAAGTGTTTTGGATAACGCTGCCTTTGGCTTAGAGATGCAAGGCATTGCCAAGGCCGAACGCAGGCGTTTAGCCGAAGAAACTCTCGAGCTAGTGGGCTTAGCCGAGTGGAAAGATAACTTCCCGCATGAGCTATCGGGTGGCATGCAGCAAAGGGTAGGGCTGGCGCGAGCATTTACCATGGACAGCGATATTTTGTTGATGGACGAACCGTTTTCGGCGCTAGACCCTTTGATAAGAACCCAGTTACAAGATGAGCTGTTAGAGCTACAGCGTAAGCTAAATAAAACCATTGTATTTGTAAGTCACGATTTAGACGAAGCGCTGAAGCTAGGCAATAAAATTGCCATTATGGAGTCGGGTCGTTTAATACAGCATGGTAAACCAGAAGACATAGTGCTTAATCCTAAAACTGAATACGTAGGGGAGTTTGTTGCTCATACTAATCCCTTGAATGTGCTGTGTGGTCGCTCTTTAATGACTAAAGCAAGTGCGCTTAAAGTTCTAAACGATAAGCTGGTATTGAGCGAGTATGATCAAAGCTTTATTCAAGTGAACCATCTTAAGCAGGTAATATCAGTGACGCGTGGTGAAAAGCTTTTGCCTCTGCATCGATGGCAAGAGGGTGATAAGTTAGAGTCACTAAGTAGGGATAGCCAAGTAATAGCACCTGCAGATGTATCGATGCGCGAGGGCTTAGAGATACGCTATAGAACGGGATTACCAGTGTTACTGGCCGATGAAGGCGTGCTGGTGGGAGTATTAGCCGATAATGATTTCTACCATGCGCTGCTAGGTAAACACTTTTCTTATGAAGCGAGCGCCTAAATATTTTTTCAATATTTTGGGTGATGGTAATAACCCTTTGCTGATGACGAAAAGTATTTAAATTAAGCCATAAAGGTGGATCAATATGATTCGCCTTTTTGTATTCATCAGTTTATAAAAATTACGCACGACTCACTGGGTAAGCGCTGTATTGCAAAAATGGCCTTAACAACAAAAAAGTCTATTAAGGCGGTGCTAATCTTAGTAGTAGGGATCAATGTCTCCTTTATATGTTTATGCCTACCTTCCTCGCTGTAAGGGCTTCGATTTAGAGAGTTGTTGTGAGCCTCCCCCGTTTTGTTTGACCAGTATTATAGATTGACAAAAAAACGTACACATGCAAAATTACACATATGTAAATAAATGCATATGAACTATGAACCCTCAATTATTTTATAAATGTTTGGCCGATGACGTGCGCTTAAAAGCCTTGATGATTATTGCCGAGGCTGGTGAGGCGTGTGTTTGTGATTTGATGCAGGCCTTGCAGCTCGACCAACCAAAGACTTCTCGCCATTTAGCCCAGTTACGCAAATGCCAAGTATTGCAAGATCAACGCCGTGGTAAGTGGGTGTACTACCAATTACATCCGGAATTACCCGCTTGGGCTGAACGGGTGATCCGAGAAACTCAAGCCAACAACAAAGACTACTACCAAACAGAGTTAGCGCGCTTTGAGGCGAATAAACAACAGCTTTGCTAGTGGATTAATCACAGAGTTCATTGACACATGTGGATGGGAAAGAAGGTAATAAAATGGGATTGTTTGAAAGATATTTAACCGTGTGGGTCGGCCTCGCTATTATTGTGGGCATTGCTGCGGGTAGCTTAATGCCAGAGGTATTTGCGGTAGTGGCTGGCCTTGAGTTCGCGCATGTTAATTTAGTGATTGCCTTACTTATTTGGCTAATGATTTACCCAATGATGGTGCAAATTGATTTTTCATCGATTAAGGATGTAGGCAAAAAGCCTAAAGGTTTAGTGCTTACCATTGTGATTAATTGGCTGATTAAACCCTTTAGCATGGCGCTGCTAGGTTGGTTGTTTTTTAAAGGTATTTTTGCCGATTGGGTAGACCCAAGCACCGCTACCGAGTACATCGCAGGCATGATTTTGCTCGGCGTAGCGCCGTGTACCGCCATGGTATTTGTATGGAGCCAGCTTACTAAGGGCGATGCTAACTATACCTTGGTGCAGGTATCGATTAATGATGTGATTATGATCTTCGCTTTTGCGCCTATCGCCGGTTTTTTACTTGGCATGAGTGACATTACCGTGCCTTGGAATACCTTGTTAATATCGGTAGTGCTTTACGTATTAGTGCCACTTATAGCAGGCGCAGTTACGCGTAAAAAGCTGGATAAAGAAAATGACCATTCTCGCTTAAATCAGTTTTTAGCTACCATGAAACCGTGGTCGATTATTGGCTTGCTGGCCACCGTTGTGTTGTTGTTTGGTTTTCAATCGGAAACGATTTTAGCTAAACCAGAGGCAATTGTTCTTATTGCCATTCCTTTGCTTATTCAAACCTACGGTATTTTTGCTCTGGCCTATTGGTTGGCCAAGCGTATGAAGTTACCGCACAACATTGCTGCCCCAGCTTGTATGATTGGCACCTCTAACTTTTTTGAGTTAGCTGTAGCGGTTGCTATATCGCTGTTTGGCTTACACTCTGGTGCAGCATTAGCCACTGTGGTTGGTGTATTGGTTGAAGTACCAGTAATGCTTTCTTTAGTCTGGTTTGCTAACCGCACCCGCCATTGGTTTAGTTAAGCGAGGCTTTAGTTAAGCTAGGCTTTAGCTGAACTAAGTAAAAACCTCTCTCCCTGCTCTAAGCTGTGGGGAGAGAGACAATTTGATTGTTCTGAACATCTTCCACCGCAAAATCGATCAGCGCTCTTACCTTACGCGGCAGCACATTACCGTCTAGGTAAACCGCAAACAGCGGATGCATTGGCAGGTCGTAGTTTTCCAGCAGCCGCACCAGCTTCCCTTCACTTAGCTCTTTATGCAAAACAAAGTTGGGGCATAGTGCTACTCCGCAACCTTCCACAGCCCAGTCTCGAGCAATATTGGCACTGTTCACCATTAGGTTTCGTGAAGGGTTAAAGGCGTATTCTTGGCCGTTTTGCTGGAATACCCAGCGTTTAGCATTACGCCTATTGGTGTCGATGATACAAGTATGGGTCTCTAAGTCATCGGGGCGAAGTGGCGTGCCTTTAAGCGTTAAGTAGTTGGGCGAGGCCACTAAGTGGCTGGTGAATTCAAACAGCTTGCGAGCTTTTAACGTTACTACATCGGGCATGCCTACTCGAAAGGCCAAGTCGAAACCATCACTTGCTAGATCTACATGCTCGTCGCTTAAGCGCAGGTCAATACTTAGCTGAGGGTGGATGGCGGCAAAGCGACTCAATAAACCTTTTATGTAAATTTCACCAAGAGTAACCGGCGCAGCTATACGTAATATACCGCTTAGGCCTTTAGCTTCTTCACCAATGCCTGTGAGCAAATCATCTAGCTCATCCAATAAGGCGGGCGCGCGATTAAGTAGCTGCTGACCCGAAGGCGTAAGCCCTACTTTTCGGGTAGTGCGTTGCAGCAAACGAGCACCAATCTTGGTTTCTAACTCCGCCACGTATTTTGAGCTTAGCCGGTTAGATATGCCTAAGCGCTGCGCTGCTTCGGTAAAGGAACCGGTTTGCGCTGTAGCAACAAATGCTTTTAAGCCGTCAATCAAGTCCATGTCTAGCTGCCTATTAAGAACAAATTGAAGATAGTTATTCTATATCTTCTCCATTGTGAGGTGAATCTCTTAAGCCGATAATTGCTGCATTCCAGTTTAACGCTTCGCCCAAGCCAAGTGGCTGTGGGGTAGAAAGAACAAAGGAGAAAGCAGCGAGATGGTTACTTTGCAAGGCTTAAACACACTTAGCGCTAAGCTAGCAAAAACGCAGTCTATGCCAGTGGTGTTTATTGGCCACGGCAACCCAATGAATGCCATAGAGGAAAATCGCTTTAACCAAAGTTGGTCGCAGCTTGGGCAAGCTCTGCCTAGGCCGCAGGCAATATTGATGATTTCAGCGCACTGGGTGAGCAAGGGAGTAAGTCTGGTAGATAACTCGGCCAAGCCTAAAACCATTCATGATTTTTACGGCTTTCCAGAGGCTTTATCTGCACAGCGTTATCCCGCCAAGGGCGACCCTGTGTTGGCGCAGCAGCTAACGGAGTTGTTAAGTGAGCAACAAGTGCAAACTGATAACAGCTGGGGCCTTGATCATGGCGCTTGGTCGGTACTTAAGTGGATGTATCCAGCTGCAGATGTTCCGGTATTTCAGCTTTCTATCGATGTATCAAAAGACTTGAGTTGGCACTTCGCCCTAGGGCGCACTTTGTCGGCGCTGCGTAAGCGCGGTGTGTTAATCATTGGTTCGGGCAATGTAGTACATAACTTAGCAGCGCTAAAGCCGAGCCAGCAGCCCTATGAATGGGCCCAAGAGTTCGATGCATTTTTTGCTAAGCGCTTAGAGCAGCGACAGTTTTCCGAGCTATTAAACCCAGCAGCCATGGGCGGCTTAATGCGCAAGGCTAACCCAAGTATAGAGCACTATATACCAGCAATTACTGTGGCGGGTGCGTCAAGTAAACAAGATCATTTAAGTGTGGTTTGCCAGGGTTTTGACCTTAGCGCTATATCCATGCGTTCGTTTGTTTTTCATCAGATTTAAGATTGAATGAGGAGTCACCAATGTTAGTAAATGGAGTGTGGACCGAAGACTGGCAGCCTTTACAAAAAGCCGATGAACAGGGGCGTTTTGTAAGGCAAACCTCTGGGTTTCGCAATTGGATTACTGCCGATGGCAGTCCTGGGCCAACGGGCGAGGGGGGCTTTAAAGCCGAAGCGGGGCGCTATAGATTATATGTAGCCTTAATTTGCCCTTGGGCATCACGCACGCTGATTGCGCGCAAGCTTAAAGGCTTAGAAGCATTAATTCCTGTTACAGTGCTTAACCCAAGTTTAAGCTCGCAAGGCTGGCGCTTTGGCGGCTACCAAGGCGCCGATCAAGACCCGCTGTTTGCTTCCTCTTACATGCATCAAATATATACCCGTGCCGATCCTAGCTTTACCGGTAGAGCCACCGTGCCAGTGCTCTGGGACATGCAAAAAAATGTGATAGTGAATAATGAAAGCGCCGATATTCTGCGGATGTTTGATAGTGCCTTTGAGCAGCTAGTACCTTCTAACATTCGCCTTTATCCAGAGCAACATAGTGAAGAGATTGACGCCCTAAATGCGCGAATTTATCACCAGTTTAATAACGGCGTTTATAAGGCTGGATTTACTCAATCACAAACTGCTTACCAAGAGGCGGTAACCGGAGTGTTTGAGCTATTAGAGGAGTTGGAGAAAAGGCTAACAAAGCAGCAATACCTAATCGGGGACAAGCTTACCGAAACTGATATTCGCACCTTTGTAACGCTAATACGCTTTGATCTTGCCTATTACGGTTTGTTTAAAACCAATCGTAAACAAATAGCTGATTACCCGCTGTTATCAGCTTACATGCAACGAATACTGGCCTTACCTGGAGTGGCGGAGACGGTTAATGTTGACCACATCACTCGCGGCTATTATTCAATTAAAGCCTTAAACCCATCTGGAGTTAGGCCTATTGGGCCTGCGCATATCGATGATTTAATGGCGGCGTTAGCCTAGGGTTAATGCTGCAAACGGGTAGCGTTTATTTGATGTTATTGTGGACTGAGCTCAGTTTAGGCCAGTTGGCTTAAGTCCATGAACTTAAAGTAATTTTATTTGATTTAACTGTCAGTTAATTTTACATTCTCGACCAGCTTATAAGTTTATCTGGGGTTTATATCTATAAATATCAAACGCTTATGAGTCTGGTCCGATTTGTGCTTAAAGACGCTGGAGTGACAAACTAGTCAACTAACTTCCACTTTCAAAACTTAAGGACAGACATTGAAAAAGTTAATCAGTTTAATCAGCGTACTTTTATTTAGCGCAGCTGCACAAGCCACCCCAATTTCAAGCGGTTTGATTATTGAAGGAACTACATTTTCTAGCAATAACGCATTCCAGTTTTTTAATGATTCTACAGAGGGTGAGAAAATCACCTCTATTACTTGGGATTTAAGCCCAATTGGCGCGTTCTTTGATTCAACCAATACGAGCCCTGGTTTGAGCAGTAGCCCACTTACATTAGGTGCCTCTTCTTCTGTAGGTCATATTTTCCCAACCAACGATGCCTTGAATGGTTCGAGTATTTTAACCATCTCGTTTACTGATTTTGATGCTGGCGAGTTCTTTACTTTTGGTGTTGATACCGACTTTTTAAATGCTCCTGATGCAAATGGTCTAAATGGTAATCAGTTTTTTGGTGCTACGGCCTTAGCTATCTTCTCTGATGGCAGCCAGCGTTTTGGTACCTATGCGCCAACCAATGTTGCTGGTTTCGGTTCAGAGGTTTCTATTGTTCAGCCAGCTACTGTTCCAGAGCCAGCGTCGATACTTATGTTAGGTTTGGCTATTTGTGGTCTTGGCGTTTCTCGCAAGCGAAAAGCTTAAATTATCAGGCTAGTTTTAGCCTTTCTCAAAAAAAGCACCCGAGGGTGCTTTTTTTAGTTGGAACTGCAGAGTCTAAGGTTGCTTGCTTTATACCGTATCAATACCTGTGGCGTTCTGCCAATCGCTTGCCTAATACATCGAATTGGTATTTTGTTAACTTAGAACCGGCGATGAATGTGTCTGTGCAGGGTGTTGGTATAACTGGGCGTTTAATGTCGCTCAATTAATAGGAGGTAAGCTACTTGAAATGTTAGCTATTTATGCAATCGCTAAAGCGTTAATCTAACTCGTTAACTACCTTGTTAACATGGCTTTTAGCCTAATTATTTTATAGCCATTTCGTTTTGCCAATGAATGGCCGTTTCCCAGCAGTCCTTGCTCTGTTTAGCTGTCTATTATTCTCTCAACAACAGTACTACTTTAGCGCTGGAAAAAGCGCCTATCTTTGCGATTTTATTAAGAGCGGAAAATTAACTGAACAAAACATAACCGTTAAGTACCCTTATTTTTAGTGTTTATTTTTCCAACTCTTTTACGTTTTTTAGTAATTGTGAATGACTCTCTATTTATCTAATAAATGATTATGGTTTTTAACCAAAGGTAGGCTTTACTCGGGTTGATGGTTTTTTAATCAGTGTAGTTGTCGGGATTAATTAGCTATTACTAAAAATAAAATTCTAAATGCAATTGCTCTACAAGGAGAAGTGAAGTAATGAATATAATTAAAAACAATTTCACGAACTGTAATAAAATTGTGATTGGTGTAATGCTTGCCCCATTATTAGTGGTAAGTTCATATGCCGAAACATTAAGAAATAGAACATTGTTACCTGAGGTATGGGCTCCAAATCTAATTTGGGATGGTGGTAATAATCCTCACTTTAATAAGTGGCAGCCAGTTGGCTCTGCAGATCCTACCGCTAAAGTTTTTAACGGAACCCTGTACGTTTATACCTCAACAGACAGTAAAGAACTTTGCCAAATACGCAGTGACAAGCTACAAAAACATGCTTATGCACCTTGGGCTAATACCGGGTTTTGTATGCCGGGTTATCAAGTTTTTTCTTCTGCTGATGCCTCACTAAATCAGAGTACTTGGCAGAAGCATGGTTTGGTATTACGCCAAAAAGACGTGCCTTGGGCTAGAAAGTCTGCCGAAGGTTGGGGCAATAGCGCCACTATGTGGGCGGCTGACGTTGTAGAGGGAGATGATGGTAAGTATTACATGTTCTTCCCAAGTGTGAGAGGTG
Source organism: Agarivorans sp. Alg241-V36 (assembly GCF_900537085.1). Classification (NCBI taxonomy): domain Bacteria; kingdom Pseudomonadati; phylum Pseudomonadota; class Gammaproteobacteria; order Alteromonadales; family Alteromonadaceae; genus Agarivorans; species Agarivorans sp. Alg241-V36. Next base: position 125,364 of record NZ_UNRE01000002.1, read on the forward strand.
ACAATAACCATCAAACCATCGGTGTGGCGGTGGCAGATTCCCCTGCGGGTCCATTTGTTGCGAGGCCTTCACCGATTGCTACCTCCAATAATTTTGACCATGTGTTTGACCCGTCGGTAATCAAGGTGGGCAACCAGTGGTACATTTTCTACGCTAAAAATGGCAGTGGGGGTAACAAAGCAATTTGGGCTGCAAAAATTGATGCCAACTTCAACTATATTTATAACCCTCTCGATTTAATGCTAGAGCCGGGCAGTTATCTGGAAGGGCCCCATGCTTACATGATAGGTAGTGACCTGTGGTTACAATGGGCAAGTGTTACTGCGCCAGCTCAATGGCCTTATCCTGGTGGCTACCAAATAAAGCAGGCGGTGGCATGGAATAACAATAATCCGCTATCGAATTTTGATCAGCGAGGCATTATGGTTCATCCATTTGGTAATCCAGGCACTAACCATGGCTCGGTTGTTTCTTGGGCGAATAACTATTGGGCGTTTTATCACGACCATTTAAATGGCAAAAACTCAGGCTATACACCCACTGCACCCAACCAAACACATAACTACCGTCGAGCGATGTATAGCTTAGTGGAAATTGATGTATCAAAACGTGGTGAAGTTAAACCATTTAGACCAGATAATATAGTGAGTCAGCCTAGTTTATCTAATTGATGTTGAGCCCTTAAAGCTTATTGCCCTTAACAGTTTAAGTGAAATGTGTTTTTTTATGGAAGCTACATATTTTGTTTATTCAAATCGGGCGTAGGCTTTATTCAATGAATCTGGCCACGGCTTAGTTTAAATAAAGTCTTGCTGTGGCCCAGACTGTTTAGCTATTAACGCTAAGTGATGGAGCCAATTAATGTTGAATGTTCGATGTTTAGTTATGCTCTCATTTGTTGCCCTGCTGATGGGGGGCGCATTCTCACTTAAGGGATTTGACGGTAAAGACGAAACCTTAGCAGAGTTAGTTAGTGTTCAAGCGCGTTCGCAGATACCTGCAAATGCAAAAGCTTATAGCAGCCCAACAGTTGACACTTTTTCGTTAGGGGAGCCGTTAACCGAGGGAGATAGGCTTCAGGATAAGAATTCTCTCATTGGAGTTAATGACTTTGCTGGGCAATTGACCATGCAAGTCGGTAGTGCAGCGTCTAAAGAAAACTTTCTCCAATCAATGGGCTTACTGGAGCAATGGGCTAAATACGACTTGATGGAAGTTTTCGCGTGGTTAGAACGACAAGATACCCAAGAAATGGCAAGTTTTTACCAAGCTATAGTGTTAAGCGCCTTGTTGGATCCGCTTAGCGATAAACAGCAGTTGGCTTACCTCATCGCCAAGCTCCCTCAAGACTTAACGAATCACAGTTTTTTAATCACGACTTTTGCTAATGAGTTGGCCAAGCAAGATATTAACTTAGCCTTAGAATGGCTAGAAACCGTTGAGCTAGAAAGTTCGGCTAGCCACGCAAAATCAAGCGTATTAACGCAATGGGCACAGCTGCAACCCAACTTAGCTTTAGATTTTTTATTAGAGCAACCAGAGTTAGAACCATCACTCACTCAACAAGTCGCGGTTAATGCTATTTCAGCAATGAGCACTCAAGAGCTTACTCGGCATATTGAACACTTGTATCGCTACCCCGAAGCTTTGCAGCTAAGTATTAGCGGTGCACTAGTGAGAACGATGCTAGCGCGTCAGCCAACGTTGGCGAAACAGTGGATCGATGAGCAAGCGAGAGGCCCGATTAAAGATGCCTCATTACAGGAGTATATTCGGCATCAAGCAAGTTACATGGATAACGGTGAATTGAGGGAGTTAATTCTGGAAGTTGAAGACTCTAACTTATCTAAAACACTATGGGCTTTAGTTGCCAGTGAGTAAGCCTATTGGCAGTAGTAGTTGAGAAACTAAAAAGCCTCAAAAGAGGCTTTATTGGTTTGCTTGAACGCTTATTTAGCGCTAGACACCTTGCTAGAACTTAAGGCTTTTTACTTAGCACCGCATCTATATCTGCTGCGCTGTGGCGTTCTGCCAATTGCTCCCACTCTTCGCCCCAAACGCGATTAACAATGCGGCCGCGCTGCACGGCCGGCCGTTGTTCAATTTCTTTGGCCCAACGCATTACATTGGTGTAGCTAGCGGCATCCAAAAACTCGGCGGCTTCATACACCGTGTTAAGCACCACATTGCCATACCAAGGCCAGGTAGCAATATCGGCGATGCTATATTCACTGCCACCCAAATACTGATTGTTGGCGAGGCGTTTATCCAATACATCTAGCTGGCGTTTGGTTTCCATGGTGAAGCGGTTAATTGGGTATTCGTATTTCTCTGGCGCATAGGCATAAAAATGACCAAAGCCACCACCAAGGTAAGGGGCCGAGCCTTGCAGCCAAAACAGCCAGTTCATGGTTTCGGTGCGTGCTGCTGGATCTTTAGGAAGTAAGTGGCCAAATTTTTCAGCCAAATAAAGCAAAATAGCACCTGATTCAAATACTCGAATCGGCGTATCACCGGAATGGTCACTTAAGGCCGGGATTTTAGAATTTGGGTTAATATCAACAAAGCCAGAAGAGAATTGATCGCCTTCGCCAATGTTAATTAAATAAGCGTCGTACTCTGCCTCTTTAATACCCAGTGCAAGCAGCTCCTCAAGCATAATCGTTACTTTTTGCCCGTTAGGCGTAGCGAGCGAATGCAGTTGCAAAGGGTTGGCGCCCACAGCCAGGGTTTTCTCATGCCGAGCGCCTGAATCGGGTCGATTAATGCTTGCCCACTGACCACCACTTTCGCTGTCCATGGTCCAAACTTTAGGCGGTATAAATTCTGTAGTCATTACTGCTCCTTAACTGGTTTGCTGCTAACAAGATAAATATGTTGGCAAATACGGGCGTTAATAAAGTGTAGGGTTAACTATAAGAACCGTTAACTGATAAAACAATTCGAATGGAAGCGGATATTGTTTAATTACATTACCTTGAGATAGAGAGGCGAACAAGATATTGCTATGCCGCATAACAGTGTAGCGGCATAGCAAATGGTTTAACGAGAGCGGCGTTTAAGGCCTAAAGTAAGTGCTGCAATGGCTAAAGTAATTAGCATACTCATAGCGCAAAACTCTACAATCGCTACAAAGCCGTCGCTGTCGATGAGTTCGCCAGCGATTAGTGCTCCAGAACCAAAACCAAAAGACATAGCAAACAGCAAGATACCTTGGGTTAGCGCCGGAGAGTAGGGGCTGAGTTGCTCGGCGATGGCGGGGATCACCATATCAAACCAAGAAATAGCCTGCATCAGCAGCACAATCAACAAAACCGGTAGGGCGCTAGGTATTTGTGTTCCCACAGCTAAGCACAAACCAATAGCGGTAATGGCGTAGCAGCTAAGCCCGGTTATCCACACAACATAAGGGCCGCTTTTATCTGCCCAGCGACCGGCGGGTTCAAGCAGTATGATGGTTAGAATGGCTGAGATAGCTAAGCCAAAGGCCGAGTGCCCCAAGTCCACCGAAAATACCTGTTTAATAATTAGTGGACCTGTTTCCATTAGGTTGGTAGAGGTAAACATTGAAAGAAAAATAGTGACCAAAAAGGCACAAAACGCCGCTTTGTTTTTCGGTGTCAGAGTCTCTTCTTTGTTGGTTTCGTCAGCCGCTTGCTCAAGCTCTTTGCTCTGGCTTATTTTAGGTGGCGGGGCAATAAACACCGTAACGATAGAAATACTCACCAGTGCCATTAGCAATTGCAATTGCAATTGTTGCTCGCTAGTCCAATTAAATAGGCTTACTAAGCCTAGTAATGAGCCGGCGATAACAATACCTAAAAACTGAAATTGGAATAGCCTGCTTAAGCCTCGGCTATGTAGCTTGGCTGGCAGTGCATTTAACACAAAAGTTGGGTTTAGCACCAACTGCGACACCGTACCAATGCCAATACTTAAGCCAACCAGCAAGTACATATAGCTTTGCGTAGTAGCGAAGTAGAGCAGTATTAGCGATAGTAAGTGAGAGAATAGCGCCACCTTTTGCAGTTGCCGATGAATCGCGTATTTGTCGGCCAGCCAGCCAATAAGTGGCGCGCTAATACCAAAAATGCCAATGAGCGACATGACCGAGCCCATTAACGCTCCGCTGCCAGTGCGTTCAATAATTAGTGGGGCAAGTAGCAGGGCAATCGCTACCCACTGCACCACGCCAATCGACATTTGGGCCACGTACCAAGGTTTAACGGTTTTCATTTATACCTCCAGAGTTAATTCAACTCGCCTTGATTTCCTCAAAACTTGCTAAAGCTATTGAGTGAAAACATCGGCGGATAATTTGGTTTAACTCAGGGTATGAATATCGCCCGCTTCGGCACAGTGTCTTACTCGTTGTTACTTAGCCGCTTAAGTAAGTTACGTAGGCTTATTGTTCCATTTACCAAAAAGAACTGATTTATGGCTACGACGGCGGCGATTTCCAATTTGCATTTAGCCTTGATGATGCGCGCACCTTTGGTGGAGAAGTCTTTGAAATCAACGGTCAGCAGTTAAGCATTGAATACAACCAAGAACACGACTTTGCTTATTTGGTAGGGGAAGATGGAGAGCAGCTGCCTACTCACAATGGTTTGTTTTGGGTGGTATGGTCTCATAGGTTCCCAGATATCATTACCTTAAATGGCTAGTACAAAACATGAGATAAAAGAAGCCCGCTAAAAGCGGGCTTCTGTCTTTTTTGGGCTAACTGCTTACGTTTTGAGCGTTGCCAAACTTGTTAAAAAACAGGGAGGTGTAACTCGTAATTGCCCCAAAGCAAGCTAGGTGTTTTCGAGACAATTAAAAGCCTATCGTTCTAAAACCCCGCAATTATTGCGAGGTTTTAGAGGGGCCGTTACTTATTGATTCAAATCGATAACATCGATAGGAAATTGCAATGTCACTGGCTCTAATGGCTGTTGCTCAGCTAATGAGCTATCGCGAGCTTCCACGCGTTTCCATGCTTCGCCTGCCCAACCTTGGATCTTGTCGGTTAAAGCTGGAGCATAAGGTTCGATGCCGGTGTCGAATACTTCGATGAAGACATCGTTGTTTTCTATTTTGGTGTAGCAAGTGTGCTGGTCACCATATGGGCAGTTAGAGATCACTACGTACATGTCTTGCTCGGCATACCATTCAATCGCAGTGCCATCTTTCACTGGTGGCGTTGGGCACATGCGAGCTCGCGTGATGTTTTGCTCGTCCAACATGAACTGGTTGCCTTGAAAAATGTTCCAGTCGTTGCGGTCAGCAAAGTACTGAACCACTTCTTTGCGTAGCTTCTCATCCTGAATATTAGCGATAGCTGGAATGCGGTTAAATGCATGCATAAAGTTCTCGTGGCAAGAGTTCGTCACTTTATCCAGTCCATGTGCCAGGCCGATGTATTCTGGCGAACAGTGAGCAGCTAACCAGATATGGGTAAAGCCGTCTTCCAACTCCTCATAGGGGAATTCATCTTCTACCAACGTTGCCATTTTACGGAAGTGGCGTGATTGTGACCAAATACCCGACATTAGGCGTTGGTTAAAGCCTTCGATGGCCGTTGAATTCAGGTGGTCTGAATACTGCGCCAAGTCGGTGGTAACCATTAACACATCCATGATTTGGGTGCGGCCATTGTTACCTTTTGCATTTGGGCGTTGCTCTATGCGGATCACTTGACCAGCTTTGACTAAAAACGAGTTACCTGTTTCGGCTTTTAATACGTCGGAATAAACATGTTTACGCGTGTTGTTGCGTTTGGTATCACGTACCCGCTCGTAGAAGGCTAAGTCAGCCGATAAAGAGTCTGAGTAAGTTTTTACTGGATCAACCTCTGCGTCATAAGAAGAGTTGAAGTTTTCGGTCAGTTGTTCACCACATGATTTGCTTAGATTAGTCATATTCATTTCCTCAAAAAATATGCAGCATCCGTTCGAAGTTGGTTACCGATACTCCTTTGTGCACCGGATTAAAGTATGGGGTTGCCCCCTGAATTCTGTTTGTTCAATAAAAAGGTGAATGCTATTGGTTATCGCTTTTTCTGCCTTTCTTGTTATTGGTGTTTTGTTTAAATAGTCGCTTTATTTCTGCCGTTATCAGTATCACGATGGGCTTACCCAGACATGCCGCTGAACCAAACAGAAACACCTCGTTAACCACAAAGCCAATGCTTGAATAAAAAGCGATTTGACTTACCGTCCATCCTTGTGACGCACCATAAGATGCCAAGCTCGCTGGCACAGCCACCATGCCGACGTTTGTCGCTATAAACACAGCCAGTGCTGTTTTCTTAAACCGTGTGTCAACGAGCGCCGTAATGCCTGTATTTGATTGATGTGACATAACAAATCCTCATAACTTCATTAAGAGAGTAAACGCTTAATCTTCCGCAACATGGTTGCTTTCCAATCTCTCCCCGTTTGGTGATGCCCATATTAGTCATTTTTTATTTAATTAAAATTCAGTAAACCTTAAGAAAAATTGACACATTAAGAGAGTGATATGGCTTACTAGTGCGCTTGAAATGCATCACAAAGGCTCTATCATTAAGCTAAATCAACGATTTATACATTTAAGGTGTAAGGATTTCTGACATGTTGACTGTGAGCTTATTGCAGCTACAGGCTTTTGTGACTTCTGCAAAGTTAGGTTCGTTTTCATCTGCCGCCAGAAAGATGAAAAAAACACACTCTGCCATCAGTATGACGATTGCGAACTTAGAGCTCGACTTGAATCAGGACCTGTTTGATCGCTCAACACGCAATCCAACGCTAACGCCAGCGGGAGAGCAGTTGCTAAAAGAAGCTGAGTTGGTGCTAGCCCAATGTGAAAATTTTGAAAGGTTAGCCAATGCGCTAGAACCAGAGGAAGAGGTTGAATTTACGCTCGCCCTCGATAGTGTTTATAGCATCCCATTTGAGAAACAAATTTTAGAGATGCTCGCAACGCGCTTTCCTCGTTTAGCGCTAAAAATGGTGGAAAGTCCTTCCTCAGAAGTGATTAGCTCGGTAATCCAAGAAAAGGCGAATATTGGATTCACCTTAGTTGAGCAGCCGCTATTTAGTAACTTAGGTGCTATTTCTTTGCCGCCTGCCAACTTGTTATATGTTGCCACTCCAGAGCACCCACTGGCGTCCTTAGAATGCGTGTCTTTAATTGATTTAAAACATCATCGCCAAGCATACATGCCGCATCACGCTAACCGCAACGACACCGCTATTTCACCGAATACTTGGGAATGCGAATCTATATCGGCTGCCAAAACTGCGGTGGGATATGGTTTATGCTGGGCCATGGTGGTTGAGCCGTTTGTTAGCTCCGATATTGAATCAGGTCGGTTGGTCGCACTTAATGTTGAGCCATCACTTATAAAGCAAGTGTCCGCCGCATTAATATGGAAAATTGGCAAAGAGTCAGGGCCTGTTCATACTGCTCTCAGGGAACTATGCAGCCAACATAATTAATTTTTAGGTATCACCTAAAGGCTAAGTTTACTGGCAGAAGGCTGCCATAAGGTAAGTCAGAAATAAACGCATATCGGTGAGTTCAATACTCACCGATATGCTTGGCTATTTCTTGATATTCGAGCGCTTTAGCCAAGCCATAGCTTGTGCTTTTAAGATATTAAAAACCGGCTTGCCGAGAATAGCGATGCTAGCAAAAAACAATACCTCTCCCAACACCCATAAGCCAGCGCCTAAACTAGCAATTTGTTCAACGCTCAAATGAATCAGAGCACCTATTACGCCAGCGATGGCCAAAAAACCAAAAATGAGTAGCTGGCTACACACTAAACCGACTAAGGCCAATTTCTTCCAGGGGGTGTTTAGCAGTTTATTCAGTTCAAACGGTTTCAAATTTGTTGGTATGGCAGAGCGCGTCGGTTTGCTTGGAGTAGACATTAGAGCCTCCGTTTCATTTAAAGAAAAGTAAACGCACACCTTTGATAGGCGTGCGTTTTGGTTTAGGTGTTATTTCACACTGTTATCTTTAGTAGCAATACGGGCGAAGATGTCATCTTCCCAGCCTTGGTTGTCACCTAAGTGGCCTGTCTCTGGCGCGATACCTGTGTCATAAACACTGACATACACAGGGTTCGGACGCGCTTCTGGATAAGGCAGCGCTTGGTCCGCGTAAGGGCAGTTACTCACCACAAAGTACATATCCTTTTCAGCGTAAAACTCACAGCCCACTCCATCATCTACCGCAGGGCTTGGGGCTAACATACAGCGGGTGATCCCTTTCGCGTCTTGGTCAAACTTGTTCGGTTGGAACATATTGATGTCATTGCGATCTGAGTACAGTTTAATGATACGGCGCTTCTCGGCCTCATCTTCCATATTGGCAATGGCAGGAATACGACCAAATGCTTGGTAGAAGTTTTCTTGGCACGAGTTCACATTACCTTCTTTACCATGAACCATAGTGATCCAATCAGGGCAACAGTGCGCCGCAAAGAAAATGTGGCTGTAGTTCTCTTCCATTTTTTCATAAGGGAATTCATCTTCTACCAGTGTCACCATTTTTTCGCAGAAGCCACTTTGTGACCAAACGGCACTGTGTAAGCGTTGATTAAGGCCATCTAGCGCACTGGTATTTAAGTGGTCACCCCATTGCTCTAGGTCTGGCGTCACCATGTGCACATCGATAATTTGAGTGCGGCCATTGTGCAAGCCAGGGCGCTGCTCAAAGCGAATGACTTGGCCAGCTTTAACAAAAAACGCATTACCGGTATGAGGAAGCAAGATGTCGTCGTAAACATGGCGACGGGTATCGTTCGCTTTGGTTGCACGAACCTGCTGGTAAAAAGCAAGGTTTGGAGACACTGCGCGTTCGTAAGTTTTTACTGGGTCTACGTCTGCGTTGTAAGTGGTATCGATAGCGTGTGACATAATGATTTTCTCTCTAGTAAGGTTTAAGTTATTTGACTCGGTAGCTGTTGTTGGTGCCCCGTGCTGTTGATGTGTAATTTATAACAATTAGAGAAAATACAAAGTTAGTTACCTTTCTAAAAATCAGGCAGGTTGTGCTACAGTGAGTGAAATAGAGAAGCGAGGGAGAAGTGATGAATTTCAGCCTGCATCAATTACAAGCCTTTGTGTTAGCTGCTGAGTTAGGTTCATTTTCAGCGGCTGCGCGCAAAATGCGTAAAGCTCACTCTGCGGTGAGCACGGCAATTTCTAACTTAGAGTTGGATGTTGGACAGGAGTTGTTTGACCGCAGTGCGCGTGAGCCCGTGCTAACAACAGCGGGTGAAGTGCTATTTAGCGAAGCAAAAAGTATTCTGGCGAATTGTCGTTACTTTGAACAACTGGCTAGCGAATTACACCCGCAGCAAGAGAGCCAATTTACCATTGCCATAGATGATTACTTCGATTTACCCAAACAACAAGAACTGTTAATGATGTTGGCAGAGCGGTTTCCTAATCTAGAGTTACGGGTGCGCGAGGCTTTATCACAAGACATTATCGCGTTGGTCACCAAAGGGGAGGCAGATATTGGCTTTACGCTATTGCAGCAGGCGGTATCTAGCCAGATGAGTTATATGCCTATGCCCGATGTACAGTTGCATTACTTGGTATCACCGAAACATGAGTTAGCGCAATTGGCATTTGGAAAATCAAGCCGTAAACCGACCCAATTACATCAACTAGAGCGTTATCGCCAAGGCATACTGGCACGTAGTAGCTACTTTAGCTCGCAACAAATCTCAGCCAAGGTATGGAAAGTTGACACATTGTTTGCCGCAGCGGAATTAGCCGCCAGCGGCGCGTGTTGGATCATGTCGCCGCCGTCCTTTGTCCGCCCACTTGTAGAGACGGGCAGTTTAGTCTCTTTACCTGTGCATCAAGACTTACAGCGCAGTATACCGTCGGCAGTGATCTGGCGAAGCCAAACCAGCCAAGGCTTAGTACATCAAGCGGTGCGTAGTTGGGTGCAAGAGAAACAAGTGGCGGGAGAGATATCCAATAAGCTTTAATGTGTTAAGACATCGCGAAATAATACTTCAATAAGTACTTAGCTTATGTCCAAAAATGGGTTAGGCATGGTGACACGTTTGTGTCCAAAAGTTTGTTTAGAAATAAGCTTCCTTTACCGTTAGCTGACGCCTTTAGCTAAAACAAAGCGCTTGCTCACCAAAACTATCTGTAGATGCAGCTATGCTAATTGTTTTTAGTGTGGGGGATTGGCTGGTGTTACGTTGGGTTTTTATCTTGCTCGGCTGTCTGTGGAGTCAGGGCTTATATGCTGCTGAAGCGCAAAATTGGTATCGCTCGGCCAGTTTTTATCATATTTGGCTTAAGTCTTTTGCTGCCTCTCATCAACAGCATGAGGTTGGCAATATTCAGGGAATTATTCAGCGCTTCGACTATCTAAATGATGGCAAGGAAAATGCGGGTAAAGATCTTGAAGTAGACGCCATTTTACTTTCGCCTTTTTACCTTAGTGCGCGTAGCTCTGAAGATCCTTTAGATAATATTCATGGTTATGACGCGGTGGATTATTACCAAGTTAATCCGGTTTTTGGTGATAAGAGTGACCTGAAGCAGCTGTTAGATTTAGCCCATAGCCGTGGGGTAAAAGTGTTGTTTGATTTTGTACCCGCTTACACCTCGATAAAACATCCTTGGTTTATTAATTCTGCCAATGGCGGCGATAAGCGTGATTGGTATGTATGGGATACAAATCCCTCTTCTCAGTGGCAAGCCGCTTGGGGAGGAGGTAGTTGGCAAGATGTATGGAAAGCTCATGGCAATAGCTATTTTTATAGTTACTTCCAAAGCAGCGAAATTGCCGATTTAAACTTGTATAACCCACAGGTGCGGCAAGCCTTAGAAGAGGTATTAAAATACTGGCTCGATTTCGGCTTTGATGGCGCCAGAATAGACGGCGCTCCTTATTTAATTGAAGACGGCCCAGGCAAGCAGGCTGACCGACCAGAAACCTTTCAAATATTGCGTGAGTATCGAGCTATTGCTGACAGCTATGAGCAAGGCAAAGTGCTAATAGCCGAAACGTGGCGACCTTCTGAGGTGGTGGCCAAGTATTTTGGTAACGGCCACAACCAAATTCATATGGGTTTTGATTTTGACCTTGCCTGGCAAATTCCCGGCGCGATTAAACGTGGTAATGATCAGGGTTTGCGAAACCTGCATCAGCAGCAAGACCAAGATTATCCACCGGGCTATCAAACGGCGGCTTTTTTGAGTAACCACGATAGCTATCTCTCCAGACCAATGACTGTATATAAAGGCAATGCTAATCAAGCTCTGCAAGCCGCCAGTTTGCAGCTACTTAGTCGCGCAACACCGTTTATTTTTTATGGCAATGAATTAGGTATGTTGGGAGAACATCAACCCGATGCCCAGCTCCGTGGTTTGTTTAATTGGCAGGATGTAGAGCAGCAACTCGCCTTGCCAAACTCCTTGTTAAATCAATATCGCCACCTACTTAAGGTACGCCGCGAACACCCTTTTATTGGTGAGGCTTCGCTGCATTTTTTAGATACCCAAAGCGATAAGGTATTTGCCTATGCTTTAGCTACCCAGCACCAAGCGCTGGTGGTGCTCATTAATACCAATAAAACACCCAGTCGAGCGCAGCTCAATATGGCGCAAATTAGCTCATTAAGTGCGAATCAAGATTATCGCTTATGGCCTGTGTTGGGAGAGCCGAGCCTAAAACGCCGTGAGGCTTTGGCTGGCGCGGCTAGCTATCAACTGGAACAGCTGGCGGGAGAGAGTGTAACGGTGCTGTATTTTGGGGAACAGCAAGCAAGCTTGGTGGCGGGCTACCCTGGCAAGGTAGTAGCACCAACAACTGCACTAGTGCCAAGCGCCATTGCCTTAAAAAGCTTGTATTTGCGTGGTGATATGAATGGCTGGGATGGCAGTTTACCCATGACCTTAAATGAAAACGGCCAGTGGCAAGTTAGGGTAAAACTGCAAAAAGGCCGTTATCAATACAAGTTTGAAGTAAATGGCCAACCTTTGTGGGGACGCAACTGGGGAGATAATCGCCGTAACGGCATAGGTGATATAGATGGCGAAAATATTCGATTAAGGGCGGCCAACAGTGGCTGTTATCTATTTAGTTTTAACCCACAGAGCCGTCAGCACTTGGTAGAGCAGCAAACTGAGTGTGATTAGCTTTTAGATTGTTAAGAGCTTTGTACAGCTTGGAACAAACCGCTAAAGCGGGTGCTATTTGAGAATCAGCAGCGGCTGAAACTAATTAGCTGTTACAGCTTACAAATAACAAAGCCTGCTTAATCGCAGGCTTTGTAGAGTAACGAACAGCAAATCAAGCGGGCTTAGTTTTGTAAGTTGCCGTCTGTGTCGTAAAACATCTGGGTGCTGTAGTTTTCTAGAGGAAGCTTGTCGATGCTGCCGCGACGCTCTACGTAGTCAACAAATGACTGGGCGTAGTCTAGGAAGCTATCTTCAAATTTGCTCTCGTCTGCTGCAATGTCGGCAAAGCTAAAGTAACCATCTCGGCCGCCGGCAATGTAGTTATTAGTTACTACAGTGAAGCTGTCGCTATCGGCTAAGGTAATCCAATCGCTAGTGCCTTTGGCTTTTACTTCTACGTCGTATAAGCGTGCACCGGCTGCTTGTGACATATCAACCTTGTAACGCAAACCTGCTGCATAAGGGTAAGCACCAGTAGAGCCTTCTGGATCTAGGGCGTAATCAACGGCTTCGTTAAGCACTGTTTTGATTTCGGCACCAGTCATTTCCAGGTAAACCAAGGTATTAGCGAAAGGTAATAAGGTGTAGGCATCACCAATGGTGTAATCACCTTGTGGTACGTCGTTACGCACGCCACCGGCATTTTGAATGGCTACCTCACCACGTACCGCTTGCTCTAAAAAGGCTTGAGCCACCAAGTTTGAAATATCTGAGCCGTTGGCGTTGGTGGCAGAAACATCACATAAGGTGCTGCGACCTTGGCCTGGAATACGCTCAAAACATAAGTCTTGCGCTACGCTGCCCACTACCGCTTGTTTCAATACATCAACTTCCGCAGCGTAAACCGCTAGTACAGCTGCTGCATTCTCATCATCGCTAACAATCGACAAATTGGCATTTGCTGCAACGTCGTCGGTTACTGCAGTGCGCTCAGCGCCTACAAGTTCAACACGGTCACCATTGCTGTCTTTACGTTTAAAGCTATCTGCTAGCAATAGGTGTGGAGTACCGGCACAGCTTTCTAACTTACCGTTGCCATCAAAGGTAATGGCAAGGTCGCCAACTACCGCAGAGTATTGCCATGCTTGGGCGATACAAACTGGGTCGCCATCTAAGTTAGTGCGCATGGTTGGGTATTCACCAGCAGAATTCAAGCCTAGCGCTTCAAAGTCACCCAATAAGGTGTGCGAATCACCGCCGATAATAACGTCTACGTCGGTAAGTTTGGCCGCTAGCTCCAAGTCGTTGCTGTACTGGTAGTGAGTAAGCAAGATGATGTTATTCACCCCTTTGCCTTTTAGCTCATCAATGTACATTTGCGCTGTGGTGGCTTCGTCGTGAAACTGGGTAGTGGTATCAGGGCTAGATGAATTCTTGGTTTTAGTCGCGATGTCGATGCCAATAATACCTACTTGGGCATCACCAAAAGACTTAATCATGTAAGGTTGGAAGTAGTCCCAACGGGTAACAGGAGCGAGAGGTGATACACCTACTTCCGGCTCTACGTTGGCGGCCAATACTTGAGTTTGACAGGTCGGGCTGTATAAAAACTCTAAGAAGGTTTTAAGGCCGGCATCGCCGCCATCAAATTCGTGGTTACCTAAGGCAAAGGCATCAAAACATACTTCATTCATTAATGCTGCATCGGCTTCACCTTTAAACAAGGTGTAGTAAAGGTCACCTGTAATCGCATCACCAGCGTGCAGTTTTAATACATTGTCTTTAGCTGCGGCCAGTTCATTGATTTTCGCCACAATTTTAGGAAAACCACCAACCGATACGCGGGTCTCTTCACCGGCTAGGTTAAGGTCTATGCCAGTGTCTGCTTGCAGGTGTGAATGGTGATCATTCACATGCAGTACGTTAATGCTTAGTGGCTGTGGGCTGGGTGTGCTGTCGTCATCATTACAGGCAACTAATGCAACGCTAAGGGGCAGAAAGGCTAACCATTCCTTGCGAAAATTCATCTTTACTAACTCCGTTTAGATAGAAAGCTCTAAACACTAGAGAACTAAGATGAACCATAGATGAACTATTTTTGTTAGTTTTGTGTCGGCCGCCTAACTCGGCCAGTCAACCATGCTGCTAGTTTGCAGTGGGCTAACGCTTTGTTGGCCTTTCCAGTGCTTAATAAACTTTTGCTCTGGGTCGAACATGGCCGTTTGCTTATCGATGTCAAAGTGTCTGCCACCGCGCGGATCAGCGCCAACGCCTGCGATGTATTGCCAGTTTCCCCAGTTACTGGCTACGTCGTAATCAATTAAGCATTGCTCAAAGTAGGCCGCGCCGTAGCGCCAGTCTACTTGCAGTTCGTTAACCAAACAGCTGGCAACGATTTGCCTGCCGCGATTAGACATCCAGCCACTAGCATTGAGCTGGTGCATTAAGGCATTAACCAGTGGGTAGGGCGTAGTACCACTGCACCACTGCTTAAAGCGTTGCGGATAAAAACTGCAATGGGGTGTTTTGCCTGTGGTGCCAGAAAAAACGAACAACTTGTCACCATGCGCTCTGGCATACCAGTAAAAGTACTCTCGCCATAGCAATTCGAAGTAAATCCAATAGCTGGATTCGTTGGCTCCATGTTCGGCTTCGTAAGCCTTTAGTGCTTGCATCGCTTGCCTAGGGCTAAGCGCGCCATGGGCCAGAAATGGTGATAATCCGGTTGAGAAATCCTCGCCACTTAAAGCATTACGCGTTTGCTTGTAACTACTGGCGGCTTGGCTGGAAAAGTAGCCTGTTAAATGGTCTTGAGCTGCTTGTTCACCACCTCGATAGTAGCGATTGCCTTCTGCTGGCGGCATGGCTGTTGGTGCATGAGCGAGCAAGTTAGGAGCCTTAGGTAATTGCTTTAGCAGCGGCAAGGTTTTGGGGATCTCTAAAGCCTCTACTAGCTTACGAAAAGGCGTGAAACTAGCCGGAAGTTTAGTTAAGCCAAAAGGCAATTGCTGCTGTTCAAATAAGCAGGAGCTATTGGCCGCGTGAAAGCGGATTAACGGGTAAGCCTGTTGTAAGGCTAGCCACTGTTGGGCTTCGTCGCTGCCTGGGTGAACACTTCTACCCATATCGGTAATGCGATAATGTTGAATGTAACAGGCGACTTGCTGCTCAAAGCTGCCATCTTCAATAAACAGCTGTTGGCCAAGTTGCTTTAAGCTAAGATTGAGTTCACTTAAGGTCTGGTTTAAGTAAGCCTGTTTGGCCGAACTAACGCTGGTTTGGCTAAAATGCTGAACAAAAGGGCTGGTGGGCTGGTTTATATATACGCAAATGAGTTGGTCGACTTGCTGTGCTAGTTGTTCTAGCGCTGGATTGTCTTGCACTCTGCAATCGTTATCGAAAATAAACAGCCCTAGTCGCATTTTTGCTTTCCAAAGTTTGTGGTTAGTAAATGAGTGTACGTATCTGCTTGTTATTCAGTTTAATCTGACGAGAGTTTGGCTGCTTAGTTTTTCTCTTAACAAAGGAAATGATCATGATCCCTCTGAGTACTTCGATAGTGGCGGGTGTCGCTTTGTCGCAAATCAATGGTGAAACCAAAATGTTGCTAATGAAGCGAAGCAAGGGCAATTATTGGTGCCATGTAGCGGGGCATATTGAGGGCGAGGAAAAAGCCTGGCAGGCGATCATTCGAGAGTTTAAAGAAGAAACCCAAATTGAAGTGTGCCAGCTATACAACGGGCAAATTCTCGAACAGTTTTTTGAAGCCAATGTGAACGTGATCCAGATTATTCCAGTATTTGCAGTACTTTGCCCACCAGAGCAAGCGATAGTATTGAACCATGAACATACCGAGTATCGTTGGTGTAGCCTGCAAGAAGCCTGTGATTTGGTGCCTTTTCCTAATCAGCGAGAAGTCTATCAGCAGGTTTGGCAGAGTTTTGTTTTAAACAAACCCCACCCTTTGTTTGAGGTAGATATTAGCTCTCTTAATTAACAGAAGATGGTGATAACTTTTTGATAAAACATCACCAGTAGTGTTAGGCTAAGTGTATGTTATTTATGAATTTGTACTATCTGTTTAGTGTGACCTTGTCCCACTTATAACTTGTTATGAAGATACTACAAATTTAAATGTTTGCGCTTAGATTCAGCTAAGGCTTGGTTACTAATCAGCTTTTTCACTGCTAGGCGACAATCTTACTAGCGATGTTCGCTTCCTCATCATATAGGTTGGTAGATGTATTTCTCTAAAGTATTACCTTTGACTTGGTTGTTGTTACTTACCCTTAGTGCTTGTGGCGGTGCTAGTGATTCACCCGCGCCGCAATCTGACGAACAAGAAATACCCGCTGACCCTGAGCCAAACGAACCTGAGCCCGAAGAGCCTGCAGATAGTTCGGTACAGGCATTAATGCTAGATGCCGTTAACCAAGCACGCAGTGTAGGTAGAGATTGCGGAGATACTTTTTATCCCGCGGTAGCTGCGCTAACCAGTAACCTGAAGTTGCAATTAGCCGCTGAAGAACACTCCAACAATATGGCCAATTATGACTTCTTTTCTCACACCGGCTTAGATGGCTCAAGCGTGGCTACTCGGGTTAGTCGCCAAGGTTATTCTTGGTCAAATGTAGGGGAAAACATAGCCGCAGGGCAGCGCTCGGTAGAGGCGGCGATGAACGGGTGGCTTAACAGCAGCGGCCATTGCGCCAATATTATGAATGCTAATTACCGTGAACTAGGGGCTGCCAAAGCTGAGAATGCTAGCAGTAGTTATGGCATTTACTGGACCCAAGTTTTTGCTCGGTAGGGTAAGCTCTTGCTGAACCTAAGGCTCAATTAAATATTGCGTTTCTTTCACTGTTTTTAAATCTATCAGTCATACAAATAATGCAATAACTGCCTCTGACGGCTGCTGAAACAAGTTGCTTATATTTGGATTTATTTGTAAATCAATTGATTATGGATTTTGTTGATCGATTTGTTAAAAGTAGTGTTTAGATCATGTTTTTAAATATGTAGTTATGTATTATTTTCCTGCTTGTGCAAATTGAGCGACGAAATTAAGGTTTTCACAAGTTAAATCAAACTTTTAATGAGTGCTTTCGTTACTGAGGGAACAGTAACTCCGTGCTACAAACTGCCGAAGTTGAATTACGGTGAATGTGTACCTTGGCTTACGAACACACGCAGTCCTGACGATATAAGGAAATATATGTCATTCTTCAAATTTTTATTGTTGTTACTTGGTCTTAGTGGCCCAGCAGATCCTACTGAACCGACCGACCCTGGTGGGCAGAATCCTAGCGAACCAACTAATCCAGTCGACCCAGTTGACCCGGTTGATCCCGTTGACCCTGTTGATCCGGTATTGCCAACCGACCCAGTCGAACCAACTGACCCAGTTGAGCCTACCGATCCTGTAGAAGATACTCTGCAAGCTAAAATGCTGAAAGCAGTAAACGAAGCACGTAGTGTTGGGCGTAAGTGTGGCAGCACCTATTATCCAGCCGCTGAGCCATTAAGTTCTAATTTAAGCCTGCAATTGGCCGCTGAAGAGCATTCTAATAACATGGCAAACTACAACTTCTTCTCACATTCTGGCTTAGATGGCTCTAGCCCTTCTAGCCGAGCAAGAGGTCAAGGCTATAGCTCATCTTATGTTGGTGAGAATATTGCCGCAGGCAACCGCACCTTGGAAGATGCCATGTCTAGCTGGTTGAAGAGTAGTGGTCACTGCTCAAATATCATGAGTGATAAATACACCGAGTTAGGTGCAGCAATGAGTGAAAATAGCAGTAGTACTTATGGCCAATATTGGACACAAGTTTTTGGCGCGCAATACTAAAATAAGAAAAGTGCTAAATGGTTAATGGCTAATAGTTATAGGCCCAGAGTTAACGCTCTGGGCTTTTTTGTTAGTTGGTGTGGAGCTGGGTAATTTCTTTTTCATGGATGCCTACTAAATCCAAAATGTAGATGTAAATGCAGCTAAAGTGATTTCATGTTGAACACATGTTTCTCTGTTAAAGCTCAACTGCCCCTAGTTAAGCCTAAAGCTATCTTCTATTGTTGTTGATGAGTTCAAAACACAGCGGCCTTGTTTTGTTACTCTGCTATTTTGAAGTAGTGAGTCTGATGGAGGGAGTTTGATGGCAACAACACTGGCTTTTGATGTTTATGGCACCCTGATCGACACCCAAGGTGTGCTAAATCAACTGCGCGAATATATGGGCGAGCAGGCAGCACCTTTTTCGCAAGCTTGGCGAGATAAGCAATTAGAGTATTCGTTTCGCCGAGGCTTGATGCAAAACTACCAAAACTTTGCCTTGTGTACGGCGCAAGCTTTGGACTATTGCTGCCAAGTGTTTCAGGTGCCTCTCAGTGAGCAACAAAAGCAGGATTTGTTGACTATTTACCAAGTATTGCCAGCTCACCCCGATGCAAAGTTAGCTTTAGCTGATCTGCAACAAGCGGGCTTTAGGCTCTATGCATTTTCTAATGGTCAGCAAGCTGCGGTTGAGTTGTTACTAGAAACGGCAGAGATCCGAGACTTTTTTAGTGCGGTGGTGAGCGTTGACGAGGTAAAAAGCTTTAAACCTGATCCAGCGGTTTACCAACATTTTCTCGATAAAACCCAAAGCCTAGCTGAGGCCACTTGGCTGGTGTCATCTAATCCTTTTGATGTTACTGGCGCGGTTTCGGCCGGTTGGCAGGCTGCATGGGTGCAACGTTCGCCCGCAGCGGTATTTGACCCTTGGGAGCTAGCACCCACTGTTACTATCACTTCATTATCAGATTTAGCTGCTGCTTTAACAGCCTAAGCACGCTGCTTTCTTTTGAACTCGCGCTAAGTTTAACGCCTTGCATATTGCTACAGTGCTGCAAATAGACAGCTATTCAATTCAAGCTTTAAGGAGGTCGCAATATGACGAAAGTAGATAAAAAACACAGCCAACAAATTTACTACTTTGATCAAGCCATTTTTGAAGAGCAAACCCAATGCCAAGAAGTACTTTATGACTACAACCACAGTCGCCCCTCTGAGGTAGAGCGTCGCGCAGCTTTGCTAAACGAGATTTTTGCCGAAGTAGGTGAAGATTGCATGATAGAGCCGCCGCTGCATGCCAATTGGGGAAAGCATACTCATTTAGGTAATAAGGTTTACGCCAACTTTAATCTCACCTTAGTAGACGATACGCATATCTACATTGGCGATTACACCATGATTGGCCCGAATGTCACTTTGGCCACTGCGGGTCACCCAGTAAACCCCGAGCCGAGAATGCAAGCCGCTCAATTTAATGTGGCTATTCATATTGCCACTAATGTGTGGATTGGTGCTAACTCGGTGGTATTGCCGGGAATTTCTATTGGAGAAAATAGCGTTATTGGGGCGGGTAGTGTAGTGACCAAAGACATTCCCGCCAACGTGGTTGCGCTTGGCAACCCTTGCAAGGTATTGCGTGAAATAAGCGAGCATGACAAACAGTTTTATTATAAAGACTTGGCGTTTGATTAAGGGAGTTTGTCCGCTACAAGGCTAGCAGGAGCGCTCAACTCAAGCACGCCGCTGCTAGTTTTTTCATTGGTCTTTGCCCTATTAAAAGACAGCTATTGTTCTAATTCGTCGTTTTCCTTCTTTGTTTACACCTACTAAGTTGACGTAAAGCGAATCTTTCCTACCTTTACAGTAACTACCGAATAAAAAATCATTAACTCCACATTAGCTAGCTAGAGCGGTTGCCACTCAAGGCATTTGCTGCTGTTTGGGTTATTGGCATTTAGGCTGAGCGCGATGCTCATTAAGCGACACAATATTAAGGACTAACTATGAAAAGGATTTTGGCTACTTTGGCGTTAATACTTGGTTTAGGCTGTATGTCTTTCGCTTATGCCAAGCCAGATAAACCTAATATCTTTGTTATTTTTACCGACGATGTAGGTATCTCAAATTTAAGTGCCTATCACCGCGGCGTAATGAGCAGTGAAACGCCGAATATTGATAGCATTGCCGAAAAAGGCATGTTGCTCACAGATTACTATGCTCAACCTTCTTGTACTGCTGGGCGCTCAGCCTTTCTTACCGGGCAGTTTCCTGTGCGTACTGGTTTACATTCGGTGGGCTTACCTGGCGGGCCGGTTGGCTTAAACCAGGATACTCCTACGCTGCCAGAGCTGCTTAAAACCATGGGCTATCGCACGGGGCAATTTGGCAAAAACCATTTAGGTGATCGCGATGAGTTTTTGCCTACCATGCACGGTTTTGATGAGTACTGGGGTTGGTTGTATCACCTTAATGCGATGGAATATACCGAAGATCCTGATTGGCCAAAAGATCCTGCTTTTGAGCAGTTTGCTCCACGCAATGTTATTTACGCTAAATCTGACGGAAAAGGTAATCAAACCATAGAAGACGATGGCCCGTTAACTAAAAAGCGTATGCAGACTCTCGACGATGAAGTAAACAAACATGCCATTGATTTTATTGAGCGAGCGGTAAAAGCTGATGAACCGTTTTTTACTTGGTATTGCCCGTCTCGAGGTCATGTTTGGACACACCTTTCACCTGAATATGAAGCAATGCTGGGTCAAAATGGCTGGGGCTTACAAGAAGTAGTGATGAAAGACTTAGACGATCACGTTGGTGAAATGCTCGCAAAACTCGAAGAGCTAGGCGTTGCTGATAATACCATTGTGATGTTTACCGCCGATAATGGTCCAGAAATTATGACTTGGCCCGATGGTGGAATGACCCCTTACCATGGGGAAAAAGGCACCACTTGGGAGGGGGGAGTTAGAGCGCCGCTATTGGTGAGTTGGCCAGGCAAGATTCCAGCGGGAAAAATTCATAATGGCATGTTTGATGGAATGGATTGGTTGCCTACATTGGTTGGCGCTGCTGGTGGTCCAGAGGATTTAAAACAGCAAATGTTAGAAGGCTTTGAGGGCTTCAAAGCCCATTTAGACGGTTACAATCAGCTAGATATGTTAACTGAAAACAAGCCCTCGAATCGCGAACACATCATCTACTATGAACGAGACAAGTTACAGGCTGTGAGAGTAGGTGACTGGAAAGCGCACTTCGTTGTTCAAAACGAAGGCTGGAGTGGACCAAAAGAAGAGCTAAATGCGCCTCTGTTATTTAACCTGCGTCGTGACCCGTATGAGCGAGCCGCCGAAGAGTCAGGAATGTATATTAAGTGGATGGGTGAAAAAATGTGGGCATTTGGTCCAGCTCAAGCGGCGGTGCAGAAGCATTTAGCGAGTTTTGAGAAGTGGCCAGTGGTCACCGCCAACGATAGCGCTAGTGTTGGCGGAGTAGGGAACTAAAGTAACAAGTAGTAAGGCCTCTAGTTAGAAAAGCCAGCAAGGAGCTGGCTTTTTCTATTTAGGTGGATGAGTTATTGGCAAATATCACCGCTTAGTTCTGGAACTTCTGGAGTGCCATTACTATTGCCTTGGAAACCAAAGCTCACGCTTGCTCCTGGTTCGATAGTGGCGTTCCATGCTGCATTGTTTACGGTGTAAGGGCCATCACCTGATAGTACGCCATTCCATAATTGATTAACGCTGTTGCCAGTGGTGTATGCCCAGCTAACTTGCCAGCCATTAATCGCTTGCTCGCCGGTGTTAATGATACGTACTTCTGCGTTAAAGCCAGAACCCCATTGGTCTACTATCACATATTCACAGCCAGCCTGGCTTGGTGGAAGGGCAGTAATCACCAGCTCTTGATTGGTGTTTGTCTCAAGTAGGCCATCAGACACGGTAAGGCTTACCGAATAACTCCCCGCTGCATCATAGTCATGGCTGACTAAAGCACCGCTTGCCGTATAACCATCGCCGAAGTTCCACTGATAGTTTAGCGTGTCGCCCTCAGCATCGCTGGAGCTGCTAGCGTCAAAACTGGCAGATAAACCTTGGCTACTTGCTTCAAAGCTCGCTATTGGCGCGGTATTGGCGGTAGATTTTACTTCAACGGTAACCTCAGCCGGAGCGGACTCAAGCGCCTCGTTGTCGGTCACACTGAAGCTGAAATTATCGCTGCCCACAAAGCCTGTTGCTGGAGTATAGGTTAAAGCAGGCGCTGTGCCGCTTAAGCTGCCATTAATGGGTTGGCTAAGCACTTGGTAGCTTGCTATTTCGCCACCATTGTCGCTGCCACTTAAGGTGAGGCTTATTGGCGTATCTTGTGGAGTGGCAAGTTGCTGTGGTGTGGCAATGGGCGTACCCAAGGTATCTTCTGCATAGGCTAAATCAATACAGCCATGAAAGCGCTCAAAGGTCCAAGAGTTACGGCCCCATTCGCCATAAATCACCTGATGACCGCTGCGTTCGGGCAGAGTACAGCTGGTGATAAAAGTATTGGCTGTTTTGTCGGATACTACCGCTGGATTGGCATTGGGGTTGTTATCATCATATGGCAAAGCACAAAACGGTTCTGTTTCAAAATCATCCCAAGTTAAGGCTTTGCTTGGGTCGAATACAAAGCCTGGCTTGGTTATCCAATAGTGAAATTCTCGAGTATCAGAGAAGTGATTTCCCCAGCTAATGTTCCAAGTAATATCCAGTGGCCCAGCTTGAGCGGGTTGGCCTGGCCAAGAAGTCGCTACGTCCCAAGGTGTGGCGCCGCCCTGCCAAGTTTCGCTGTCAAAGCCACATACATTGTTCGGGAGAGGTGATACTACTGCACGCCCTTCGGCATGAGTAAGCACACTCATGAATTTGTAGCCACCTTGCGAGTCATTTTTGAAAGCGTCAACACAATGAGTGCTGCTGGCTTGATCGGGCTTTTCACTGAAGCCGCAAAGCGCATTTCGAGAGGGGGGGTCAACCATTAAGCCGTGAGCCAACACTTGGCTAGTGGCGAGGATGCTTAGTGAGAGTATTAGTTTGTTAGTCATGTTATTCCCTTATTGTTGTGTATGGAATGAACACCAGCGCCAAGCTGGTGGGCAAACTCCTGCTACCAAGTCCGTTTGTTATAGTTTTCAAACTTGGTAAAACTTAAGTCATTAGGACAAATCACGTCCGTAATAACTAATAAGTTATTTAAGGGAAATTAGTTGAGCATATTGCGTTGATCCAGAAAATTGCTGAAGCCAAGATTCTGTCAGTTTCATTAGTAATTGATTATGTTGTTACTAATCACGTTTTGTTGTCGGAGGAGTTCGAAAACACGCTGTGCTAGCGGGGGGATTGGTAGCTGGTAATCGCTCTTGTATTGGGGTAAATCACATTTAGCAAATAAAGTTTGACTGTTTTTTTGTACAGTTCGGGTAGGCGTTTGCGAGTGATAAATTGGCTTTGTTTAAGTTTTTAGTGCCATAGTTCGGCAGCTTTCTGCTGCTCTCTTTAGCTTTGCTTTTTGTGAATCGCTAACGGCCATTTAAAGGGGAAAGTTAACAATACAAAGCGTGAGCGAAAACGAAAACCGATTTATCTTCGAAGACTTACAATGACTGATTAAAGTAATTACCGTTTTCACTCACGCTCGAGACCTATTAATTAGCCGGTGCTTTAGCTTTGCGGCTATTTACCCATAAACTACTGAGTATTAAGGCAATGCTAAATAGAGCTACGCCACTCCAACCATACTGGTCAAACACTCTCACTCCTAATAGCGAGCCAAACGCACCGCCAAGGTAGTAGCCCAGCATGTATATTCCATTGATGCGGCTTTGTGCGGCAGGGTCAATTGAAAACACCCTTACCTGATTAGACACTTGAGCGCTAAACACACCAAAATCAATCAAAATGATGCCAACAATTAAGCCGAGCAATGAGTTACCCCAATTTGCCGAGATGGAAAAGCCAGCAGCAATCAGTAACAAGGCGGCACTAATCATATTGCGAGAGCCGAACTTGGTCACATATGGGCCAGAGAGCTTGGCACCGCTTACGCCTGCCAAAGCAATAATTCCAAATAACCCTGCTTGTTGTGCATTGTAGTTAAATGGTGCTTCGCCAACATGTAGCGCTAAGGTGGCCCAAAGCGCGTTAAAAGCAGCAAACCACAGTGCACCCGTTAAGGCTGAGGTGCGCAGAGCAGGGTGCTTTTTAGCAAGGCCAAACATGCTAGCCACTAGTTTGGGGTAAGGCAGTTTTCCTGCGGGTGTATTGCTGGGAAGGTAGCGATAAAGCCATAACCCAAATACCAAAGCGATAGCCGCAGACATCGCAAATACCGCCCGCCAACCAAGGTGTTCGCCTACTACACCGCTAACGGTTCGAGACAGTAATATACCAATGGTAAGCCCCGTCATCATGGTGCCGATAACCCGGCCCTTTTGTTCTGGCGAAGATAATGATGCCGCAAAGGGGATTAACTGCTGAGTTATGTTGGCGCTTAAGCCGATGACAAAAACAGCGCCTAGCAGCATGGCCAAGTTCTGTGCAGAAAATGCCAACAAAGAGGCGGAGACTAGAAAAAAAGACAGTACCGCAATTAAGCCTTTGCGAGACATGTTGTCTCCTAAAGGTGAGATCAGCAACAAGGCTGCAGCATAGCCAAACTGGGTGGCTGCTGGAATGGCACCCAGCGCCTCACCGCTTAGTTGTAACTCTTGCCCCATTTGTGGCAACAGTGGTTGATTGTAATAAAGGTTGGCTGCTGTAGCAGACACCGCGCTAGACATTAACAGTAGTAGGCCTTTGTTTAGCGAAGGGTTGTTTGCTGAGTTGTGGCTTAAATCAGTCATAATTTTTCTTCTATGTCGCTTGAAGTGAATAGCTAGTTTGTTGGCAGCCACTTTACGCCTTTGGTGTCTATAGCAGAAATGCTAATATTTGATTCTAGCGATAGTATTTTGGTATAGATGAAATGGAACTAAAAACTCTCAAGAGCTTTATAGCGGTTGCCGACTTGCAAAATTTTTCTGCTGCTGCCCGCCAGTTACATACTGTGCAACCCGCCATTAGTCGCCATATTGCCACTTTAGAAGAAGAACTCGGTGTGGCTTTGTTTGTGCGTAATTCACGAGAAGTGCATATCACTGCAGCAGGACAACAACTATTGCTGGACGCCAAAGACTTAATTGAGCGTGCAGAGCTGGCTAAGTCACAGGCTTTGCGCAGTGCCAAAGGCGAAATAGGGGAACTACGTATAGCCTATTTAGGCTCGGCCTGTTTAAGCTTTATGGCGGGGCTAGTGCGCGCTTACAAACAGCGCCACCCAGCTGTGAAAGTGAGCCTTTTTGAAATGACAGCTGCCCAGCAAGTGTTGGCGTTTCAGCAAGAGCAAATTGATCTGGGCTTTTCGCGGCCTTTGCCTGCCGAGTTTAGCCAGCAGTTTGTTACTGAGACTATCTATCAAGATAAGCTGGTGGCGGTGCTGCCAGAAGACCACTGCTTGGCAAAAGAAAAATCACTGAGTGTAAAGCAACTGGCCAGAGAGCCCTTTGTATTGTTTAAGCGCAGTGAAGCAGTTGGTTTGTTTGATGGGATTATTGCCTTATGCCAAAAGGCTGAGTTTTCGCCAAGTATTGTTAGTCAGCCTAACCATATGCAAACCTTGTTAACCGAAGTAGCATCGGGCTTAGGGGTTTCTCTTGTCCCTTACTGTATCGCCAAGTTGCACAGCGAGCACTGTGTGTTTGTGCCTATTCGCGATAATACGCAGCCGATTTATTTGCAGCTGCATTATCCTGCTATGGCAACTAAGCCAACCGTGAATGCTTTTGTTGAACTGGCGTTAGCGTCTTTGACTGAGATTCAAGCATCTATGCCATAACCAAGGACTATTGCTTGGGAGTTGTTTGCTCATCGGCGCAGCATTCGTCTTGCAAAAAGCCAATAACAGTTTGCAAGCACTCAAACTCGGCCACGCAATATAAAGTACGTCCTTCTCGGCGCTGGCTAAGTAAACCTGCAGAGACCAAACCGGAGATATGATGGGACAAGGTTGAGCCGGGAATGCCTAGATTTTCTTGTAAGCCGCCTACTGCGATACCAGCGTAACCCGCCCTTACCACGCTGCGATAAATGCTTAGGCGCGTAGGATGACCAAGTTCTTTTAGGGCTTTAGCAATGCTTTCTGTATTCATACTGACTTCTCTAGAAACAAGATATTTCGATATTACTAGAAACATCTTGTTTTTTCCAATGCTCAGGTATATATTTCGAAAAATCTAGAAATTTGGAAATAAATCAATGTTTGATATTAATAGTGAAATGGCCTGGCAGGCCCTAAATATGTTTGGCTTTTTAGCAGTAGAGCTCACCTTGTTGTTTTTAGCTATTAGCTACTTGGTAGGAGTATTGCAGCTGTATATACCACCACAAAAAATCCAAAGTATTTTGAGTGCTAAAAATGGTTCGGGTTATATCGTGGCTGGTTTTTTAGGAGCAATAACACCTTTTTGTTCTTGCTCAACCATACCTTTTTTAAAGGGCTTATTACGTGCTAGAGCGGGTTTTGGCACCATGATGGTATTTCTGTTTGCCAGCCCATTGCTTAACCCGATTATCATTGGTTTGTTTGCGATTACTTTTGGTTGGAAAGTTAGCCTGTTCTATTTTGTTATAGCTATGGGGGTATCTGTGGTGGCTGGTTACAGCCTAGAGAAGCTGGGTTTTGAAAAGTATGTAAAAGCTGAGTCTTACCTTGAGCCAGAAGCCAAAAAATGTGGTTCTGCATGTTCAGGTAAGCCCGCGGTGGAGCGTAGCAAGTGGTTGAAAGTGTGGGATAGCACTTGGCAAGATTTTAAAAAGGTATTGCCTTACCTTATTGGTGGAATCGCGGTGGGCTCATTGATTTACGGCTTCATGCCTAGCGAGTTGATTGCCCGTTTTGCGAACGACAATAATCCCTTTGCAGTTCCTGTGGCGGCGGTAATTGGTATTCCTTTATATATTCGCGCCGAAGCGGTAATCCCGCTAAGTGCTGCCTTAGCAGCTAAAGGCATGAGCTTAGGCGCGGTAATGGCCTTAATTATTGGCAGTGCTGGCGCCAGCTTAACTGAAGTTATTTTGCTTAAATCAATTTTTAAGAACCAGATGATCGCGGCGTTTTTGGTGGTAATTTTAAGCATGGCTATAGGCGCAGGTTTTCTTTATAACTTTGTTTTTTAATTGCAGAAACTCTTTGGGGCTTTGCGTCCCAAGGGGTTATTGCTTCTATTCACAAAGTTCTAGCGCAGTTCAAATAGCTCTTCATGGTAGTTATTTAAGTTGAAAGTAAGCTTGGCCAAATCGTTTTTAAGCGCCTTGGAAAAAGCGATCGGCCCGCAGAACCAAATAGTACGCTGCATTAAATCAATGACCTCATGGTGCAGCTGTTCAACACTAAGCAGAGGATCGCTGGCACTATTAACGATATGGAGTTGTATATTAGCCTTACTCGTCTGTTGTTTTAGCTCATCAATAAACTGTTGGTCTGGGTTGTCTGCGCAATAATAGAGGTGAGTTACTTGCTCTTTTAGGGCGAGT
Source organism: Agarivorans sp. Alg241-V36 (assembly GCF_900537085.1). Taxonomy (NCBI): domain Bacteria; kingdom Pseudomonadati; phylum Pseudomonadota; class Gammaproteobacteria; order Alteromonadales; family Alteromonadaceae; genus Agarivorans; species Agarivorans sp. Alg241-V36. The sequence continues at coordinate 152,930 of NZ_UNRE01000002.1, forward strand.
TGGCGCTCTTCAATAATGGCTTTGAATGCTGCAATGCCTATGCCGCCAGCTATCCATACCTGCGGAGCTGGATGCTTAAAATCGAACTGACCATAGGGCCCTTCTATTCGAAGCTTTTGCTTGAGGCTTAGTCGGTTTTTCAGGCTACTGGTAAAGTCCCCCAGCTCTTTAATTAAAAAGCGCAATTGCCCATTTTGTTTAGCGCTGCTAGCAATAGTGAAGGGGTGGGGTTCTTCACCTGCTACTTGCACAAAAGCAAATTGGCCGCTGTGGTGTCCGCTCCAACTAGGCGCTGCTAAGCGTAAATCTAAGACTTTGTCTTTGGCTAAGTAGTTTATCTGGCTAACGGTCGCGTTGTGCTGTTTGCTTTTACCTATTCGACCAAACAAGCTATAAACCGCCGCAACACAGCCTACCCAAATAAAGCTTAATGCGATGAGCGTAATGGGGTAAGGCCAATAGCTGTGTTTAATCAATATGGCGGAATGAAATGCCAATGCTAAAAATGCTAGCGACATGAGTTTGTGCGAATAACGAAAACCTCGGTAACGAATTGCTCCCAGCAAGGCCACGAGCACCAGTAAAGCAATGCCATAAAATGCCAGCTCACCCACTTGTTCAGCTAACTCTCGCAGAGGGCGGATTAGCGCATATAAAGAATCTGGGTTATTTGGGCCAGAGCCTTTAACTGGCTTGTCTAAGAGCCCTGCTTTAACCAGTTGCTTAGGGATAATGGCAAGTAACCAATGCGTTGTAGCGAGTACAACAGAAGCAATACCTAAGTGTTTGTGTAAACGATAAGACTTGTCTAAGCCTTTGGTTAGCTGCTCGATAAATGGCAGGCGTAAGGCTAACAGCATAGTAAGGCTCATTAAGGCTATGGTGAGAATACCGCTGTATTGAATCAGCGCAGAGCGCCATTTAAAGAAGTTATCTGCAGAGAAAATATTGGGCTCTGCTTGAAGCCACAACCCTGTGACGGTAGCTATGACCAGCAAAATAGTGAGAGAGGTTTTACGCATGATTCGGCCTTACTTATCCCTAAGTGTTAAGTATAAAAAGGCCAATCTCTAGTTAGGTAAAGCGAGGGTAAAGAAGTGTAAAGTGAGGAGCGGGGGTGGTGAAAATGGGAAGTAAGTTAGATGAACAACCTTGCCATTCACCTAACTAACGTTTTAGTTGCTTAAAACCCTTCTAGCACTATTTTCCCTTTGGCTTTTTGCGATTCGATAAAGGCGTGGGCTTGTTTTAGGTTGTCGGCATTTATCTGACCAAAATGCTCACCTAAGGTGCTTTTTATCTTGCCTTGGTCAATCAATGTGGACACTTGGCTAAGCAAGTCATGCTGTTTAATCATGTCTTCGGTTTGGAACATTGAGCGGGTGTACATAAACTCCCAGTGTAGCGAGATACTCTTTAGCTTGAGCTGTTTTACATCGAGTTCTGCGGGGTCGTCTATTAAGCCAAACTTACCTTGTGGCTTAATTACTTTAACTATTTCGCCCATGTGTTCGTCGGTATTGTTTAAGCTCACTACGTAGTCGATGTTGTCTTGCTCGCCCAGCTCTTCACTCAGTGGATTGCGGTGATTGATAATTTGATCGGCGCCAAGCTCTTTTAACCATGCTTGGGTTTCTGGGCGAGAGGCGGTGGCGATTACTTTTAATTTGGTGAGCTGTTTTACTAGCTGAACCATTATTGAGCCTACGCCGCCAGCAGCGCCGATTATTAAAATCGACTTTGGCTCAGTTTTGCTTACTTGTAAGCGGTCAAACAGCATTTCCCAAGCGGTTAGGGCGGTAAGCGGCAAGGCAGCTGCATTGGCTGTAGGAATACTACTAGGCGCTAAACTTACTATTCGCTCATCTACGAGTTGGTATTCGGCATTGCTGCCAGAGCGGGTTAGATCGCCGGCATACCACACTTTGTCACCTACTTTGAAAAGCTGGGTTTGGTCGCCAATTTGCTCCACGGTGCCAACTGCATCCCAACCGATGACTTTCCATTGGCCTGATTCTGCAGAGACATTGGCGCGAATTTTAGTATCAACCGGGTTTACAGATATGGCCTCAACTTTTATTAATAAATCTTTGCCACTCGCACTAGGCTTTGGCAGTTCAATATCTTGCAGTGATAAGTCTTCATTAATTGCTAGGGCTTGTTGGTAGGCGACAGCTTTCATTGGTGGCTCCATTAGGGCGAAAATCCAGATAACTCAGTGTAGTAGAGATTAACCTTGGGAAAAACACAGTTTTGATTAAATCACTTTCAATTTATTTTTGATAATCAGCGAGCGGCACTTAGGTGCTCTAAGCTAAATGGCACTAAAAAAATAACGGGCGGCTAACTGGAACAGTTGTTCGTTACTATCCCACTCTAAGCCATGCAAGGCGCGCTGCGGTCGCTGGCTGTTTAGCCATTGGTATTCGCCCGCCAAAAACCAGTTTTTATTTAGCCTATATTGATAGGCACAGGTAAAGCCTTTACCGCGCTCGTTATTGTCATCCAAAGGGGTATTGTCGCGGTCGATATTTTCAAAGGCTTCTACCCGTAGGCTCACTCGGTGCTTCTTTCTAAAACTGTGGGTGAGCATGGCAAAACCGTTGGCAAAGTCCATGTTTACTGCGTCTTGGCGATCGGGCGATTGCATCAAGGTTGAGCCGTTCATGTATTGCCACAATAATTGCCATTGCTTGTTTATGCGCCATTTACCACCTAAGTGAGCAAACCTAGTTCGCCAGGCGTAGTCGCCGCCATCAATTAAGTAAGGCTTAGCTAAATTATCGTAGTAGCCTACTCTAAACAGCGCGTGGCGTTTGATGCTCCAGTCAAGGTTGGTATGAAAGCCGGGGCGATTATCAATTTCTTTAAAGGGATTTGAACGGCGGGTTTGATCGGCCAATGCCGGCTGCAATAATTCTGGAAATGGCCGCGTTTCACCCCATAGCGTTTGTCTGGTGCTGCTTGCCCAGCCATGCCAAGCCAATAAAGCGCCTGCAGGGTCATTAGCCACAAACAACATGCCGCTAAGAGATAAGTTGTGCTTGGAATTAGAGAACTTGCCTAGGCGTTCTAGCTTGGCTTCTATGCCGGTGGTACGAATTTCTTCGCCCACCCAAGTGTTTAGGGTAGAAGCGTTTAAGGTATAAGGGGTAGCCCAAGCGGTGGCGGTATTTTCGAGTGAGATGCTCGGGTACATAATGCCTGCTCGGCCTGACCAACGCAGTCCATTCTCGCTTGGTAAACCTTTGTAAGCAAAGAATGCTTCGGTAAAGCCTATTGCGCTGCCTTCTTGGTCTAGCCAGCTGTTGAGCACTAATTTGCCAGAGAAGCCATTGTCCCAATGAGCACTTAAATCTAGGCCGGCCTGGGCTATCGATAGTTGGCTTCCATCGGAGTAGCCAAATTTGCCAAAGCCACCTTGTACATAGCTGTCACTGCTATCTAAATGGCTGGCGCGCAGATCTAAGATCCCATTGATTTTATACTCTGCGGCTAGAAGCGGATTTAACGTACCTGCTAGCATCACACTTATGCTGAAAATAATTCCCTTATTCGGCAAACTCGATGCTCTCCTGAGCGAGTAATTCATACAATTCTTTAGCGGGTTTTGGACGACTAATAAAGTAGCCTTGCGCTAAATTACACTTGGCTTTTTCTAGCCAGCGTAGGCTTTCGATATCTTCAATACCCTCTGCTACTACACTTAAGCCCATGTTGTGCGCCAGCTCAATGGTCGACTTCACAATAATCGCATCATCAGCATCAATGGCCAGCTTTTGTACAAAAGATTTGTCAATTTTGAGCTCGTGTACTGGTAGGCGTTTAAGTTGAGCTAGAGAGGAGTAGCCAGTGCCGTAGTCATCAATAGACAACTTAAAGCCGCGTTTTTTAAAGCGTGCGAGTAAGGCGATGGCTGTTTCGGGGTCGTCCACCAAGGCGCTTTCGGTGACTTCCAAGGTGAAGGATTCAGCTGCCAGCTGTTTACTCTCGATACTCTGGCAAATGAAGCTATAAAAGTTATCGTCTTTTAGGTTTTCGCCAGAAATATTAATCGCGATGTTGATATCAATGCCTTGTACTTTCCAAGCCAAGCTTTGGGATAATGCCTCTAAAAATACCCAGCGGGTGAGCGGATTAATTTGCCCGGTATGTTCGGCAATTTCGATAAAGGCATCGGGTGGAACCATGCCTAGCTCAGGGTGTTGCCAGCGCACCAAGGCTTCTACGTGGGTAATTTTGTTGGCGGCAAAACTAAACTTTGGCTGGTAGTGCAGCGTGAGCTGGTTATTTTGAATCGCCTTTTTAAGATCGTTGATTAAGCTTAATCGCTCAACGGTATTGGTATCGGCGCTAGGGTCATAAATATAGCAATGGCTGCGGGCTTCACGGCAGTGATTTAAGGCTGCATCAGCTTTTTGTAGTAGTTCTTGTGGTTTGTGGCCATGCTCTGGAAACAGCGCAACACCCACATGCGTTTGTAGCTGCAGGTGCATGTCTTGGAAGTTGCAGCCTTCATGCATTTGCATGGAGATAAGTTGCAAGTGATGGTGAACGTTGTCGCGACTCACAGCGGGCAAGATCACAATGAATTCGTCGGCACCAATGTGACAGAGATAGTGCTCGCTGCTTAGCGCACTCAGGCGTTTTCCCGCCTCTTTGATTAGTTGATCGCCAGCCTCATGCCCTAAGGTATCGTTCACTTGTTTTAAGCGACAAATGTTTAAATGCAGCATGGCGAAGGGTTGTTGGTTATCGGCCGTTAACGTTGCCAGCTTGTTGGCTAGCCAGTTACGGTTAGGTAGCTCGGTAAGTGGGTCGTGGTGCAAGCGGTGATTAATCGCTTGTTCACGACTGAGAACATGCTCTTGCATGCTATTAAACTCGCTGGCTAGCTGGCCAAGTTCGGTTCTGTCGTTAATTGATACTGGCGTTTGATAATCACCAGCAGCCAGCCGTTTAGCTTGTTTCACCAGTAGTTTAATCGGTCGAGTAATGTCATCGGCAATCAGATATGCCGCGACCATCGAACAAAACAGCGTGAGTGCGGTGAGCAGTAAAATTTGCACCCAACTTTGTTGAATCACCGCCACTAGGTTGTCTCTGGAGCTATGTAACACCACATAAAATGCGCCGTCGCCTGCTACGCTAAATTGTTGGTGTAGGGCGAGCACTTCACTATTTGTTTGGTTCAGTAAAGCTTTGGCGCTAGCAAGGTTTGCATCTGGATTACTTGAACCTAACAAAGACCATGTTTGTTGTTGCTGCAAGATAAAGTCGGTTTGTAAGCCAGTTTGGTTTAAAAAGCTTTCTGCCAATGGCTTACCAATTTCATAGCCAAAACCGGCCCAACCAATAATGGCAGGGCCACTTTTAATTGGCGAGAGATGCAGCTGGTAAAGCCGCTTGCCAATAGCGTAGTAGGGGGGGAGTTGGTCTTGTTGTAGGGCAGGCATAAAGGCAAAAGCTTGGCCTTGTTGTTCACCCCTCACCACTTTGCTTTTTTGATTAGCTTGCTGACTGTTTACTAATTGCAGTTCAATCATGCCTGATGGCGTGACCACCATGGCTAAGTCTGCATTAATGCGTTTACCGTGATTATGTAGAGCAATCGCAACGCTGCGTTGATCTTCACCAAATACACTTTTTAATCCGTAATCATTGGTGACCGTTTCGGCGAAGCTGCTTAGGTAAAACCCACGGCGATTAAACTCACTTTGAAATAAGGCGTTGGCTTTGCTCAACTGCGAGTCAATGGCGATTTTTTCTTTTAATCTTAAGGAGTCGTAGGTAGACCAAAATGAGATCGCTTGTAGTAACAATAATAGCGATACGATCAGCAGTAGTATTTTGGTCTTTATGCTTTTCATCGGCGCTCCTGCCAATTAGTACTCTGAGAGAAAATCAAAATCATCCGGATTTTGCTGTTCTAGTTCTGCATCTTCTATAGCGTTGGGCAAGTTAAGTGCTAGCTTACCATTGTCGTTAATGTTTATCTGTTGGCTAATTTGCTGATTAGCTGTTTTAAGCTCTGGATGCCAAACAACCAGTTGGTAATCACCTGCTGGCACTGCAATAAATTCAACCATTCCTTGGGCGTTGGTTTTGTTAAACAAGGGCGTATCAACCAGCAATAAATATGCGCCCATCCAGTCATGAATGTTACACCCCATAGGTACCACACCACTGTGGTCGAAGTCATGTTTGCTGTGGGTCTCACCCGATTTAATTTGAAATGAAAACTTGTTATCACCGGCAGCAGAGTAGATGTGGTGGGTAATGTTGTCATCGTTATTAAAATCAACTTGGCTACCACGTTGCGCCACACTGATGTAAGGCACAAAGGCTTTGTCTCGTTGGCCTATCACAACGGTTTGTTGGTTTACCTCATTAAGTTGATGGCCTAGTGGCTCGAGATAAACCACCACATTAGCGGCGGGGCTGCCATCAGGCTGGCTGAGACTTAACTGGTAGCTAAAGTTTGAATTGGCAAGGCTCGAAAAGCTGAGAAGTACTAACGCTAAACTGGTGACTATGTTTCTCATCGGCATCCTTTCGCCACATTACTGGTGGCTGATGAAATCTGTTGGTGGTAATGATTCTAGTACTTAGACCTTAGCACTTAGCCAAATATTACAGCTTGTTTGGTTTAGGCTCCATTAACTGATTTAAGTGTATGCACTTGGGGACTGATTGAGGAAGGGGAACTTGCGCTAAATGCGACTTATCTAAGCGGCTTATTTAAGTAAACTGGGGTTGAACGGTCAAGAGTGCCGCATTCATGCAGTTAAAGGGCAATAAAAAAGCAAACCCAATGGTTTGCTTTTTTGCTTACTCAGGTTTGCGCTTACCTGTCATAAATTCTTCGAGAATCTCGGGAGTTAATTCACCGGCTTCTTCTAAGCGCTTTAGCTCCGCTACAATAAGCTTTTGCTCTTCCATTGATGGGACTGGAAGCTCAGGCTCTTTTTCGATGCCTTCTGGAATATTTAAATTATCTAACATGGTGGCTCTCACGATAAAACTTAGTTGGACTAAGTATATCAGCAAATGGGTGTTCAGTAGCAGTGCTTGGATATTGAAAAGTTATTGCTCGATGATCTAAATCATCACCTGCCTAGTAAGCATTAGCATTAGCTGAGCGCCGAAGGCCTTAAACAATGGTGAGCCCGAGTATGAAAAATCAAATTAATCCCAAACGTTTACTTAATAGTAAGTGGACTAAACAAGCAGTGGTGAACAAGCAAAAGCATTTTATAGTGACAGAGTTGGAGCTTGATGAATTACAAGCAGTGCAACGTTGCGTGATTCAAGCGGTTTATAACCAGCAAGACTTTGAGATTGATTGGCGAGAGCTAAAAGATCGCTGCCATTGGCAGCAAGGATGGAAGTAGTAAAGTTAGGCACTGCTTTACAGTGCCTAAACTAGAGTGCATTAGCTGCGGCTAGTCACTTCTAGTAAGTGATAACCAAACTGGGTTTTCACTGGACCATGCACAGTATTAAGCGCTTCGTTAAATACTACTGTGTCAAACTCTGGCACCATATCGCCTTTATTAAACTCACCAAGTTCGCCGCCGTTTGCCCCTGATGGGCAGTTTGAGTGCTGCTTGGCGATGTCGGTAAATGCGGCCCCGCCTTCAATTTGTGCTTTTAGATCTAAACACTGTTGCTCGGTATCTACCAGAATATGGCGTGCGCTTGCTCTTGGCATGAGATGTCCTCTGTATATGTCGCTGTTAATGGCTAAGCCCTATTTACTTACTGAATGCTTAGCTTGAGAGGGCAAATGTAGTGGTAAAGCTTAGTGTCTGTCAAATTGGGAAAGCACGCTTTGTGCTTCCCCAGTCAAACTTTATAACACGGTAATAACGTCTTGCTCTGGTAAGCGAGCTTTTGGTAGACCGTGGTTGTAGTCTTCACCGTCTAAGTGGTAGCCCAGTGCTAAAGCAAAGTGGCAAACGTGCCCATCAAGTTCTTGCTCGAAAATCTCGCCAATTAACGCTGAATCCACACCTTCCATTGGGGTTGAAGCAATGCCTAAACGCGCTAATACGTGCAAGGTATTACCTAATGCAATGTAGGTTTGCGCCTTGGTCCAGTTACCGTTAAAGCCACTCTCGTCGGTATTGGCTTCAGCAAAGCTAAATCCGCCGTTCAGCATCGCGTCGTACATGTCTGCCGGTAAGTGGCCAGAGCTTACTTCAACGTCTACCACTTTGCGGTAGTCATCTTTAGTAAAGTTGGGGTTATGAGCAAACAAAATGATGTGTGAAGCTTCGGTTGCGTGTGCTTGGTTAAACTGATGCATATTAGCGAAGCTGTCATGAAAGCGTTGCTTAGCTTCGCTGCTTTCTAGCACGATAAATTTCCAAGGCTGCGAGTTGATTGAAGACGCGGATAAGCGAATGGCTTCTTTAATTACGCTCATGTCCTCTGCTGAAATACGCTTTGAGGCATCATACTTTTTAGCAGTGTAGCGGCTGTTTAGATCGTTAATAATTGGGTGAGACATAGGTAAGTCCTCGCTAAGCTTGTTTAGATGGGCGCATCTTATGAGGTTCTGTTTTTAAGAAACAGGGTCGAACTCTCCAATTATTATGGTCTTTAATGTCCATAATGATGCAGAACTGATAAAGCGAGTGAGTTTTGATGGGAGCTTAGTAAAGCGTTAAGAGACTAACTTTGTTCGATGAATTTAGAAGACACAGTTGCAGAAACAAAAAAGCCGCTCAATCGCTTGAGCGGCAAAGGATATAAAAGGCTATTGGATTACATTGCTTCGATTAAGATCAGCCCTTCGCTGCCCGCATCAAAGCTCACTGTGCCATTGTTTACAGTGGCAATAGAGCCAGTGTAAGCGTTACGCACGCTGCTGCCGTTGTCGAAGTAGCCAGCCACATTTACAGATACTGTGCCTGAGCCATCTACCACTACAACAACATTGTTGCTTTCACCCGATACTGGGTTAGTCCAAGTACGCGCAAAAGCCTTACCGTTAGACTGGCTAACAGTAATGTGCTGGCCGGCGCCTACAGCTGGGTTATCACGACGGAACTGACCCACTTTTTGCCAGTGTTGGTGAACGCTGTTACCTGCTTTGTTCCAGTCGATGCTAGAGCGGCTGCCCTGGTCGGCGTCTGAACCACCATCACCGTTTACACGGCCAAGTTCATCACCGTAGAACACTTGTACGCCACCAGGTAGTAGCAATAAGGCGGTACCTGCACGTTTCTGGCGGTTGTCGTCACCGTTGTAGAATACGGCTCCGGTATCGTGGCTAGAAATGTAGCTGAGTGAGTTCCAATCGCTAGAGCTGTTAACTTGGTTAGCGTAATTAGCAAACTCGCTTAGCATAGTGTCGGTGCTAGAAATCATGCCATTAACAGTGTTTTTGAAGCTGAAGTTAATTACAGAATCAAAGCCACCATCGGTATGATAGTTAGATTGGTTAAATCCATGGCCAAATACTTCTGCAGTTGCCCAAAACTCATCGTTCCAATCGGCACCTGGTGCACTAGGGTTGTTTTGACGCCATTCACCTAGCGCGCCTTTGGCTTCGCTAATTAGGTTAGCCCAGTGGTCGTTAGTTACGTGTTTGGCAGTATCTACACGGAAACCATCGATACCGTAGTCACGCACGTATTGAACTAACCACTCGGTGATCCAATCACGAACACGCTTGTTACCTTGTGCTTGGTAGTCACTTAAGTAGCCTTGGCCAAAGGTAGATTTATTGGCTAAGAACGGAGGAATACCCACTTGCTGAGTAGACTCCGTTTTAAAGTCTGGCAAGAAGGCTAAACACTTGGTTAGGTCATCACCACCACAGCCATCGTAGCCCGGTAAACCAACACGTACCCAATCTTTACCCCACCAGTTCAACCATAGGTTTTCATCGCCATCGTAGTTGATGAAGTCATGGTAGCCGAACCAGTTTTGACCATTGCTAGGTGTCCAGTTTGGACCAGCAGTGTCAGAGCCGTAGTTAAACTCATCCATGTCTTTCAGGGTATTGTAACCGGCGTGGTTCATTACCACATCCATCACTACACGAATGCCTTGGCTATGCGCTTTATCTACAAAGGCTTTAAACTCTGCAGGTGTACCCATGTTGGCATCAAGGTTGGTGTAATCTTGTACGTAGTAACCGTGGTAAGCGTAGTGAGCAAAATCACCGTCGCTGCCGCCACCTACAAAGCCGTGAGCTTGTTCGTAAGGTGCCGTTAACCAAATGGCGTTAATACCCAAATCGGTGAAGTAGCCTTCATCCAATTTCGCGGTTAAGCCAGCAATATCACCACCATGGAAGGTACCAATGTTTTTGCCTGTGGCATCAACACTTGGACGGCCATAAGAGTTGTTATTGCTTGAGTTACCATCGTTAAAACGGTCGGTAATTACAAAGTAAACGTTAGCGTTATCCCATGTGAAGTCAGACGCTGTTGGCTGCTCAACTTTGGTAATGGTGAAACACTGGTTAGCGTTGCTGTTTGCGTTTTCTGCATACAAACATACTTGCAAAGACTCACCAACGGCTAGGTTGCTGCCAACCGAAATGCTTTCGCCATTGCTATAAGCAATGCCGTTAACTGGATCGCTACCATCGGTAGTGTATAAGCCACCGGTAACGTCATCACCCGTAGCACCTAAGGTGATGCTTACTTCGTTTGTCCAGAAGGTGCTTATTGCAGGATCAATACTTACCTTGGCATCATCGCTAGGTATTTCACAAGTATCAGTCCAACTCTGGCTGCTAATGGTGTAACAACCGTTTTTGTCGCGGAATAGATCATCCGTTTGGCTATTGCCTTGGTTGCTAAAGATAAGTTTGCTTGAGTCACTGTTCTCAAACTTAAACTCATGCCAGTTTTCACCAAGGGCTGTCATTGCATCACCAGGCCAAGCTGAATCTGCTTCAGTACCTGCAGGAAGGGCATCCCAGTGGTGAATTGACGGCGTCCATTCTGCTGGCGCGTTTAGGTAAACGGTAAAGCCAGTTTCTGGAGCGGCAATCTTATTGTAGGTATAGGTTTGAGTAACCGAACCTTGAGCATTGGCTACAAATACCTGTAACTCAACGGACTCGCCTACAGCAAGCTCACCACCAATGTTGATGATGTCGCCATTGCTAAAGTTTACACCTTGGGTGCCACCAGTTGTGCTTAGCTGGTAGCTGCTATCTGTAACGTTTTCGCCTTTGTAGCTTAAGGTTACCGCTAGTGTGTCGGTGCTAAAGTCACTGCTGCCAGGGCTAACAGTTAGCTCTGGTTTGGTTTCAATAATGACTACGTCGGCAGCGATAGCTTTGCTTGAAGCATTAAAGCTGATGTTGTAGTTGGTATTGTCTTCAACTTGGAAATCTTGGTTAGGGTAGTTTTCGCCCCAGCTGCCGTTGTCAGAACATGCAGCAATCTTAAAGCGTGCTGGGCTTTCTTCACCGGCAAAGGCTTGGGTTAGCTCATATAGGCCAGTTGCAGAGTTAAGTTGCAATGGAGTTTGGCCCCAGCCATTTGGCGTGCCGCGGAAACACCATACTGCAGGCTCTTGGCCAGCAACGGTAATGTCTACGCTGGCGGTATTACTTACCGCGCCTTGGTTATCGCTAACTTGTAAAGTAACGGTTTCGCTTTGGGTGAAGGTAACACTAATAGATTCAGTGGTTTCGCCAGTGCTCCACGAATAACTGGCAATGCTTCCATCGTTATCGCTAGAGCCGCTTGCCGAGAAGGTGATGCTAGTGCCTGCATCTACGGTTTGCGCGTTTGCTGGTGAGATAACAGCAGTTGGCGCTTGGTTACTATCACAGTTTGCTACCGATACTGCGTCGATATTTTTGCTGTCACTGTAAAAGGTTATTTGGTAGCTACCGGCCGATACGCGGTAGTCTTGGTTGGGGTAGGCTTCTTGCCAATTGCCCCAACGGTCAATTTTAAAACGTGGGTCGTTGTTGCCAAAGGTTTGGCAGGTTTGAAACTCGGTACTAGATACCTGATCCATGGCGGTGGTTTGCCAGCCATTTGGCGTGCCACGGAACTCCCATTCTGCTTGAGCAGAGAGAGAAGCCGTTAACAAGCCAAGGAGTACTACCTTGTTCATGTCATTTCCTTATTCGAGTATTTATTGTGATAGCCAAAGGCATATCAAGCTGTTAGCCAATGTTAAATGACTCTTGGCGGTCATTTATTGCGCGACCATAACGCTGGTCAAACAAAAAATAGCTTTAAAAATGAGCAAACTGAGGTATTCATCAAATAAATATATTGATTTTGTGATTGAAAAGGATTTCATTTTATTTGTCATATCAACCAAATGTTTATATTCCGCTGATTATTCACAAATTTTGTTTTAACCAGATAAGTCACTGTGAGGTGGCATATCCGCAACATTTCTAATAATTGGCTGAGGGCAAGTGGATAAGGCCAAGCGTGTTTTGATATCGCACTCATCAAACCACGGGTTTACTCGAGCCATTACTGGATAAAATGCCAAAGAGTTTGGCATTTGGGGAGGGCGGAGCGACTCAGAGTTGCGGCTAAATGGTGTTCGTCTAGTTACTGTAACTACTAATGTTTACCTCTGCGGCCCTATCTCGCAGTGGTATAAGTGCTTGGTAAGTGGGTGAATAGTACCAATGCTCAAGTTGCTCAGTGCTGCTAAATTCAATCACAACGCTTTGCTCAAACTGGCTACAACCTGCTAATTGCTTGTGCCATTGCCCACGCAGCAATACCTTGGCTTTATAGGGGGCTAAAGACTCGCCAACACCCTTCACATATTGCTGCCAAAGCTCTTGGTTTTTGATCTTTACTTGTCCCAATAAAAACGCTGCCATACTGCCTCAAAACGTGTTTCCTATATTGCTTTTAAAGCTAGTCTTAATATGCTCACTTGGAAACCGATAAATTATTCGACATAACGCGTAATGGTCTTTTCCTGAAGCGCTTGTATACTTTTGATATGAGTGAAGAAAATTTAGCACTAGTTTTAGCCGGCCCGATCCTAAGACAAATCAGCACCACTAAGCTGAGCATGTGGATTGCCACGTCGCAAACCATAGAGCTGCAACTTAGCTTACAGCCTGAGGGCCAGTCGCCACTATTATTTGACCATCAGCAAATCATGCAAACTAGCCAATGCATGTGCGCTGGTGAGCGACTTTATTACTATTTAATTGAGCTAGAACTAGAGCCAAGCTTGCCTGTGGATACTTGGGTTACTTACGATTTAGGCCTAATTAAGGCCGGTGAATCAGCGCCCTTAGCCTGGCGGGATTGGGCGCCAGAACTGGTGTATCCACCGCGCAGCTTACCGGGTTTTGTGGTACCTAATAAGGTCAAGCAAATGCTGCACGGCTCGTGTCGTAAACCGCACTTTGCCAGTGGCGATGGTTTGGTTAGAGCGGATGCTTGGTTAGCCGAACAAGAGTTAGAGAGCTGGCCCAGTTTGCTAATGCTAAGTGGCGACCAAGTATATGCCGACGATGTTGCCACTCCCATGTTGGTGGCTATTCACCAGTTAATTGCCCGCTTAGGCTTGGCTAATGAGCCTTTCCAAGAGAGTAAACTAGCGGCTAGCGAGCCACTTCATGCGCAAGGGCACTACTTGTCACGCCAAGAGCTATTACCCAAAGAGGGAGTAGAACTGGCTGCTAATAAAGCTTTGTTTAGTGCGGTGAAAAAACCTATTTTCACCTCTGATCATGCTAACAATCATTTGATCTCGTTGGCCGAAATGCTCGCCATGTACTTGTTGGTGTGGTCACCTAGCGCTTGGTCCAAGCTGGATATGAGCCCGCCCGAAGACCTAAGCTTGGAGCAATTGGATGAGTTTGTTAAGCAGCGCGAAACCCTACAAGGTTTTGTTGAGGGCTTAGCTAAAGTGCAGCGCCTAATGGCGCACTTGCCTTGCGCGATGATGTTTGATGACCACGACGTAACCGACGATTGGAATTTAACTGCAGCTTGGGAGCAAAGCGCTTACGGCCATCCCTTTTCTAAACGGATTATTGGCAATGCCTTAGTCGCTTACTTTTTATGCCAAGGCTGGGGCAATGCACCAGATAACTTTTCAGCGAAGTTGTTGGGCGAACTGCAAGCTAGCTTGTTGGCCCCCGGTAGCCAGCAACACTTAGATTTAATCGATACCCTACTTAGCTACCCCCAGTGGCATTACCATTGGGATACCGAGCCTAAATTATTAGTATTGGATACTCGAACCCATCGTTGGCGCTCGGAGCGCAATCTTAATTCCCCTTCGGGCTTAATGGATTGGGAAGCGCTTACCGATTTACAGCAGCAATTGATTGGCCTTGATGCAGTGATATTGGTTTCACCCGCACCAATGTTTGGGGTGAAGCTGATAGAGGTGATTCAACGGCTATTTACCTTGGCAGGAAAGCCATTGCTGGTGGATGCAGAGAACTGGATGGCGCACCCTGGCTCGGCTAACGCTTTATTAAACTTATTTCGCCACCCCAAAACGCCGCAGCATTTTGTGATTTTATCTGGTGATGTGCATTACTCATTTGCTTATCAAATTCAGCTACGTGGCAGAGAAGGTGGCCCCGACATTTGGCAAATTACCAGCAGTGGCATAAAAAACCAGTTTCCCGAAGGCTTGCTGGATGCCCTTGACCGGATCAATCGCTGGCTATATTCACCTCGCTCACCACTTAATTGGTTTACTCGCCGCAGACGAATGCGAATTGTGCCTCATCGACCAGAAAATGCTGCTCGTGGAGAACGTTTATTAAATGCTTCTGGTATTGGTTTGCTTAAGCTAAATAGCGATGGCTCTCCCAAGGCTGTGCTGCAATTAACCGCCAAAGGCGAGGCAATAGCCTTTGAAATGTCTGAGCAAGATGCACGCTGGGAATAAAAGTTTTTGTAACTGATTCATTTTTATTGAAAATAAATTGCGTGTTCCTTGGTCTAGTTAAACAGGCAGTATTTTTAAGTTAGTAAAAGGCGGACTATGCAACACACCAAGGCCACAATGTTTATCCTAAGCATGCAACATGCTTGGGTAAAAGTTGGCTGGCTGTTGCTGCTAATTTTAGCTTTGCTGGGCTTGCCCAAACTTAACTTGCAGCCAAGTATTCAAGCCTACTTTTCTAAAACTGACCCAGAACTTATTGCTCTAAACAAATTTGAACAGCAATTTGGTGCTGCTACTAATCTTCAGCTTTTGCTTACTAGCGCTAAAGGCTGGGATAGTCCAAATCAACAAGCTTTACTACAAAGTGTGAGTCAGCGGTTACTTCTGCTTAACGGAGTTGAAGCCCTTAGCCCAAGCACCGCTTTAGCCCTACAATCTGCTTTACCTCCCACACTGGCAAAGCAGGTAGTAAGCGATGATGCTTTAAGTGTATTGCTTAGTCTGAATGTAGCGCCAACTATTGCTGAACAAGCCAAACAAGTGCCAGAGCTGTTCTCTCAGCTTGATAATGTATTGCTAGCCTTTGCTGCCGAAGGTATTTCTTACCAATACGCTGGAGAGCTAGCTTTAAGTCAGCAATACCTTAAGGTTTTAAAGCATGATTTAAGCTGGTTTGCTCCAGCGCTGGTGCTCAGCTTTGCCTTGCTATTCACCTTGGTTATTCGCAATATGCGGTGGTTAGCCGCCATGGCCAGTTGTGCCTTGTTTAGTTTGCTGCTTACCTTGGGTTTAAGTGGCTGGCTGGGTTTGAAACTGGCGGCAATTAGTGCGTTTATTCCCTTGGTGATTATTAGTTTAATTATGGCTTATTGCAGCCATTTGTATTTTGCATGGCGAGAACAACTAGCCGCTAGCAATGATAGTTATCAAGCAATATTTCGCGCTTTAGAGCATAAGTTTTCACCGTTACTTTGGGGCGCGTTAACCACCGCAGCTGGCTTCTTATTATTGACGCTAAGCCCCTCACCACCAATTGCGGATTTTGGTTTAATGGTGGCGTTTGCAGTGCTGATTAATGGCTTGGCCTGTTGCTCCTTGCTGCCCTGGTGGCTAAAAGGCATGGCGAGTTCGGAAAAAGTTAGCTCAACACAAAACGCTAAATTAGTGAATTTTACCTATTTGCTTAAGTATCGAAGCGGTATTTTGCTTGTGGCACTATTTGTGAGTTTGGCCTCGGGGTGGGCGGTAAATCAGCTGCGTTTTGACGATGATCCTTTAAGCTACTTTGCAGCGGATAATGACTTCTCGGTGAGTAGAGACAAGTTACAGCAACAGTTTTTAGGCTTGCACACCTTACGTTATCAACTGAGCGATCAAAGCGATGAGCCCTTGGCTCGCTCAGAGCCACTAACTCGCTTATTAAGCTACTTGAACCAGCAGGCTGAAGTTCGCCAAGTAAACAGTAAACATGACTGGTTAGATTGGTTTGAACAAGATCCTACTGCAATGATGAGTATGTCTGCGGTGCAGCAAAGCGGGCTTGATTTAGCTAAACAGGCGGAGTTACTCACGGTGTGGTTACAGCCTTTAAGTAACCGCCAGCTTATAGAATTTGAACAACGCGTTGCCCAGTGGGCTGCCAGTGAGCAAATTCAACTGTCTCCGGCCTATAGCAGCAACCTTATTTTTGCTAAGTTTAACCAAGCTAATGGCCAAGCAATGCTGCTGTCTTTTAGCTTAGCTTTTTTGTTGGTGGCGGTGGTGGTGCTCGTGTTAAAGCGCAGTGGCTACCTAATGCTTCTCGCGCTAGCGGCTAACGCCATTCCACTATTATGGGTATTTGCTGCATGGCAACTATTTGGCCAACACTTGAGCCTAGGTAGTGCGGTGGTGATGGGCATGATGCTTGGCATTATTGTCGATGACAGTTTACACATTTTGCTTAAAGTTGATCCCATTCGTGGCGGCGCCCAACTGCAGCAAGGCATGGCTAGCATTACGCCGGCCTTATTGCTCACCTCTGGAGCGCTGATTATCGGCTTCGCTCTCGCTTATCTATCGGATTTTCTGCCGATTCAGCAAATGGGCCTACTCTCGGCATTAACTTTATTATTAGCTTTGTTGGTGGATCTATTGATATTGCCTTTGTGTTTACCAGGCGCTAAGCGCTCCCAAGCAGCCAAACTAAGGGGGCAATCATGAAACGTCATCCCATGGGTAGGTGTTTTGCTGCTAAGTTGGCGACCCCTACTTTAAATCAACAACACCCTATAGCCAGTTGGGCGAAGCAGTATGCCGGCTCACCCATTGAGTTTTCTTCCCAGCATACCGAGGCCTTATCCTTGTTAATGCCGCTGCTGTTATGTGGAGAGCAATCTGCCCAGTTGGTTTTTCAGCAACAAGCTCTGCAATTAGCTCAGCATCAACCCGCTGACTCGGTGTTAGCTTTAAACGAAGTAGAAGCCGATGAAGCTTGGCATGATGAAGCCTTGCAACTGGTATTCTCGCAATTACCTGAGCTTAGCGGCCAGCACCAAGTACGCCGCGCTGCTCAGCGCTTTTATAGCGGGCTTGGGCGCAGCCTTAGCTTGCAACAACAGTTTGTGCGGATTGCCAGTTTAGATGCCTGTGTTACTCAGCTGATGCAACTTATTGAGCGCGGCAGTATTGGCAGTCGTCATCCTTTTTCTTTGCTGTGTGGCTTAATCAAAAAAGATGAAGCCAAACATGTGTATGTAAGCAAGCACTTTGCTCAGCATCTAGGCGCTAGCGTGCATGAAATGGCTGAAGAGCGCTTGTGGGTGCTAAGCGCATTAATGACACTACTAAAACAACAAGCTAGTCAGTTTGAATTAATTGGCGTTGATTTAGACAAATTAGAAAAGAAATTGGAGCTTAAATGGCAGTAAAGTTTGCAAGTCATTCACTAAACTTATTAGCCGCTAATTGGTACGTGCCGCATCAACCAGTTAGTAATGAGCAGCTCTTAGGTTTTATGTCTGAGCAATGTGGCTGGCGGATGGCGCGTAAAGCCAAAATTATTGCTAAGCGCTTAGGCGTAGAACAGCGTTTTTTAAGTCGCAGTTTTGCTCAGTCGCGCAGCCAAGCTTCTCCCACAGGTGTGGCTATGGCTAAGCAAGTACTGCAGCAGTGTTTACAGCAATCGGGTGTAGAGGTGAATCAACTTGGCTATTTGCTCAGCCATACTTGTACGCCGCATACTCAGGTTCCGCCCAATGCGGCGTGGTTGGCCGATGAGCTGGCTTATCACGGGGCTTATGCTGAACTTCGCCAAGCGTGTACAGGTTTTGCCAATGGCCTGCAGCTGGCTAGCGCGCTTTGTGCTGCAGACCAAGCACCAGTGGCTATTGTGGGCAGCGAAACAGGCTCGGTATATTTCGATTTAGACAAGGGCTTTGTTGATCAGCAGCAGTTGGTTAACTTTGTGCAAATGGGCGACGGTTGCGGTGGAGTGATAGTTGGTCCAGCAACTCAGCCGCAAAAGGTGATAAAAGACATCTATTTGGGGCAAATTGGCCACAACAAAGCTCCGGGGTTTTACTTAGATGCTGGCGCTGATAGTGTGGGTGAGGGCAATATGGCGCGTTTTCATCATAATATTACCCAGGTAAAAGAAACCGGCTCGCAGCTGTTTGAACTGGGCCTAGAAGCGGTATTGTCGCGTGGCTATCAACTTAGTGATTTTCGTTATATTTTGCCTCACCAAGCCAATGGTCATATCGACAAGCTACTGAGCAAAGCGCTTAACTATCCCAAAGAGCAGATCATTAATGACGCAAAACTATTTGGTAACCTAGGTTCAGCGGCTATTTGGTTAAGCTTTGCCCGTTTACTCGAACACTGTCCCTTAGAGCCCGGCGATCAAGTGTTGGTGCTTGGGGCAGAGGCGACCAAATACCTATATGGCGGTTTTGTTTATCAACACTAGTGCGCTTGCGCTAATTGTTACTGTGAGCTAGTGCAGTACTAGTGGTGTTTTTCTGCCAGTAAAAAGCTCACTCTTTCATTCTGTTTCACTCTCTTTTGAAGTGCTTCTATCTTTGCCAATTTACCTCAATCTCACCGCTAGATTACTCTTTACTAAGGGTAAGATTAAGCATTGAGAGAATGCATTAATTTTACGGTATTTGAGGGTGGGCAGAGTATGCAAGTAGCAGGAAAATGGGCTTTAGTGACTGGGGCGAGTCGAGGAGTTGGATTACGCGTTGCCAAAGCATTAGCAGCTAAAGGTGCCAAGGTGATAGTGCATAGCCGAAGTGTAAGTGCATCGCAAAAAGTGGTGGATGAAATTACCCGCCACCAAGGTTTTGCTGTTGCCGTCGAGGCTGAGTTATCTAATCCACAAGCGGTGGCAAGCTTAGTGGAGCAAGCCAATCAACTAAGCGGCCATTCTTTAGCGGTGTTATATAACAATGCTGCAATAATGACACCTTGGCGAGAGGATGCGGTGGTTCCAGCTGAGGATTACGCCTTAAGTTTTCAAGTTAACTGCATTGCACCGGCAGCCTTGTGTGATGCCTTTTTGCCGCAAATGAAGCAGCAAGGTGAGGGGCGGATTGTTAATGTTACCTCTGGCATTGCCGACCAAGCTCAGCTTATGGCGTATAGCTGTTCTAAAGCTGCCTTAGATCGTTATGTTCGCGATATGCTTCCCAGTTTAGCGGGCAGCGGTGTTTTGATGAACTTAATGGATCCTGGCTGGTTGCAGACTGACCTAGGCGGAGAGCAAGCGCCTAATCATCCCGACTCGGTAATACCGGGCGCTTTAGTCCCGGCATTACTAGAAGATAACGCAGGCAGTGGCCAGCTCTATTGCGCCCAAGACTACAGCTAAGTTCAAACCCCAAGTGTTGGCGGTAGGTGGCCTCGGCCAGTTTTTTCTTTGCTGGCCATTATCAACATATACACGCTGGTGCTAGCCAGTACCAAAGCGATATATAAGGGCAGCTTAAATGCCAAGCTTTGAGCCGAGCCTGCCAACAAAGGACCGCAAATTGAGCCGATGCTGTAGCTAATTAGCATTAGCTCGGTGATGGCGACAATTTTCTCCGCTGGCACATTTACACAAGCTTGAGATATCGCGATTGGGTAAATAGAAAATGCCGCCGCCCCCAATATAAACAAGCTTAACCACATGGCTAACCAAGTGTTAGCCATGGCTATCGCCAATGCCGCTAGTACACCAATAGCTGCAGCAAAAGCTTGTAGCAAGGTTTTGTTTAAACGTGCCGATAAATAGCTACTTAAGGGCTGCACCAACATTCCGCCTAGTACTAAACTCGCCATTAATACACCTACTTTGTTGCCCCACTGAGTGTAATTACTCAAGTAGCTAGGCATTAGTCCATAAATAGGCCCCAGCACCAAACCCGAGACAACACAGCCAATAAAAGCGGGCTTACTTAAGCTTGAAAGCTCTTTGATAGACACAGCGCTATGCAAAACCTGTTGGGGTTTAGCTGTGCGAGTAAACAGTGGCGCCAAAATGGCTAAAGCCAGTAAAGTCGCGATGCTGATAAATGGCACTGAACCTACAATTCCTATTGGCTCAATCAGCAATTGGCCAACTGCGCTGCCGGCGTAAAGGGTTAGCATGTATATGCCCAAACGAGCAGCGCGTTGTTTGTCGTCATTCACTAGCAATAACCATGATTCAACCACCACAAAAATACCTGCGGTTGCTGCACCAGCCACAAGACGCAAAGCTAGCCATGCACCTGCATAGGGAAGCATGAACATTAGTAATACTGTGGCGAGCAATACTAATAAGCAAATAATGAAGGCCATCCGATGGCCAATGACTGCGATTAAGCGTTGTGCTTGTAGGGCGCCAAGTAACAAACCTGTGTAGTACGCACTTGCCAACCATGCGCTTAACGACAGTGGTAGAGCTAAGGCAGTTAAGGCCAGTGGTAATAGGCTCATGAGGTAGCCTGAGGCTACCGCAAAAAGCGCTAATCCTAACAGCGGGCTAAGGATCCCTGAGTTTGGAGCTTGTACAGAATTGTTAAACATGACTCACCTACAAACACGATTAATAGACAGTGCTTTAACCAAAGCCGCGCGATAATGTCAGTAATTGTTGTTGCGGTGAAACAAACGTTTTTTGTGGTAACGATAAGAATGTTTTCGATGGCCAGGCTAAGTGAGTTTCATTGTTTAAATAATTGATTATTATAAATAAGTGTCGTTTTAATAGATGATTTCTAATTAGATGAAATAGATTGACGGAAAAATAGTTTTCTTGCACATTTAGCAGGCGAAAGTAGCACTACATCGCTGACTTTTTCGCACCATATAGCCTGTCATATTTTTAGCTAAATTAGGTTAATAGCAATGAGATACTCTAGATTTGATGATATTGATGAGTGGGAAGACGAAGACAAAGCTGCTCATATTAAGCATTTCAAAAAGACCAAAAATACTTCTCGTACTCGACGACGTATTGATGAATATCATGAACGAAAGCAACTGGCTTCGTTTTTATCGGAGTTCAGTACATTTTCTTAAAAGTGAATAACTGCTAGACAAGTAAGCTAGGTAATCCAAGTGCCTAGGGTATGTTGAACTTTCCGGCTGATTTTGCCGTGGCTAAAATGATTTTTACTCGAAGAATTTAACCACTAAAGGTTAACAGACCACTATAAAAAAACGCCACTGCTTGAGTGGCGTTTTTTGTTTGGATTTAGGCGTCGTCTGCGGCGAGTTGCTTGGCTAAAGTAAAGGCTTCGATTTCTTCACCTACTAAGTTTTCATCCAAATCTATTGCCACTAATACCTTGTCTTCATCTAGGCTTGGTAGCCACTCTTCAAAAAACTCTTCAAGCTTTACTGCAACAGGCTGATAGCTGGCCCAATCTTCAATACATAGTGCTTGTGCATTGGCCTGCTTAGAAAATAGCGGCATTACATCAGTGGCTTCAAATTCGATGGAATCTACCACTACAAATTCATCATCGGCGCTGAGCACCCAAAGCTCTCCTGCTGCAATTACTGCTTGGCTAAAGGCTGATAGATTGGTTTCTGAAGTAGACATGTGTTGCTCCGTAGTTGTTAGCTCGCGATAGTTGCGCATATTGAACTTATACGCAAGTAATATAGCCTAAAGGTGTCATATAGGAAGTGCTAATAAACGACTTGAGTATGAAGGTTTAGTGAAGGGAAGCTTAGGTATCTTGGTATTTTTTGTGTGAGCAATAAGTGGGGAATTGTGTTGAATTAAGTGTGTAATAAAGTTGCAATTAGATGGAAAATCCATGGGCTAAGCCACTTAGAATGTGGCTTAGCAAATTAGTTTGTTATTTGGTTTTACGGCGGCTTGCTGCGAAGCCTAATAAACCAAGGCCTAACATTAATACGCTAGTAGGCTCAGATACCTGGCTAGGCAGTACTTGTGTTTGGTTAGCGATAGTCATATCGTCAAATCCAAAAATGTCAGTAGAGTTCGTATTGCCGAAAGTGATTTTGGTGAAAGGGTTCAGTGTATCGATAATACCCCAGTAAAGTAGGGTGCCATTTGGAGCGTTAGTTGAATTGTCAACAGTATAGCTAGTAGATGTACCACCTAAAAAATCCAGTGTGATTTGTCCGCCAAAATCACCGATATCAGTGCCGTAGAAGCCAAAAGCAGAAATTGCTTGTGAGAATTCAATAGTGAAGTTTTGATTTGTTTCCCAATACTGAGAGCCTGAAGTTGCGAAGCGACCGGCGCCTCCATTATCAATATCGCCTGATCCAGATAAGGTTGCTGTTCCTGCTACACCAAAATCAGCGGTTAGCGGGCCATTGGTACCTGTAGCGAATGACTCAAAATCTTCTGTTCCTGCGCCTACTAGTGATGCAAAAAAGCTATCTTTAGCAGCGCTACTGTTTGCAGTACTCGTGCCGGGGTTAAGATCTTCCCCAAAAAAGATAACGCTAGCGTTGGCCGATGCCGAAAGTCCTAGGAGGATAGAAGAAATTAGTACTTTTTTCATGCAGTTATACCCTTGTTTGCTATTGATTAAAAAGTTAATCGCCTGGTAAGCACTTTTCATACCAAAATATTATATGCATAAAATTCAATGGTTTGTGTTTTCCTGCGGGGGCTTTGAGTCAGAAAGTGTAAAAGAAACAAACACCTAGATGTAATTAATTAAACTGTCAAAAATATTAAGATTTGAATACTTAAGAACATATTATTATTTAGTACTCAGGCATTTGGCTTAGTAAATTATCGTTAGAACCTAGGTTTATTGATGTTTTGTCTGGCAAATACACGAGCTACTGATGCACTAGCCATAGTGCCAAAAGCGCTTACTTCAGCTCTAACAAGTAGCCTACCTTATGGCTAAGCAATTAAAGCAATTACAAGGTGCTTTGCCACAAAGTTGCCCGGTCTAGTTGAAGATTTAAAGAGATCAAAATGGTCAGCGGTAATAGCTTAGAGTCATACACAAAAATAAAATGTCTCATGTAGGCAAGTTTTTAGCCGAGCGGATAAAGACAATTGGCGAAGAGCTAAAAACTACCCAAAATAGGTTTAAATCAGCGTTTCTTGCTATTAGCACCCAAAGCCCTTTTCCGTGCCTTCTTCTTTTGGGCTGAACGAGAATTGCGTTTGTTAGAAGGTGCGGGTTGGCTTAAGTCGGGCTCAAAGCCAGGATACCATTGCTGAGGTAATCGGCGATCTAGCTGGGCTTCTAAGTCGTGCAGTAAGTGTTCGTCGTCAACACTCAATAAAGTGATGGCAATACCACTTTCTCCGGCGCGCCCGGTGCGGCCAATGCGATGAGTATAGTCTTCGCTTTTGTAGGGCAGCTCTAGATTAATAACGCAGGCCAGTTTGCTCACATCAATGCCGCGAGCCGCTACATCGGTGGCAACCAGCAGCTTTGTCTCTGCTGTTTTAAAGCTTGCTAAGCTTTGCTCGCGTGCGCTTTGACTTAAATCACCGTGCAGAGCCGAAGCATTAATCCCTTGTTGAGTTAGCTGTTTTACCAGTTTATCGACACCTTGTTTGGTGCGACAAAATACCAGAGCTTGTTGCCACTGGGCTTGCTTAATGATTTGGCAAAGCAAGGCGGCTTTTTTATCTTGGTCAACATTGTAAACGCGCTCTTCAATTGTTACTGCCTTGCTATTGGCTTTAGCAACTTCAAGTTGTTTGGCTTGGTTTAACCAAGGTTTAGCAAAGCGATAGATACTGGCATCTAAGGTCGCCGAGAACAGTATGGTTTGGCGCCGTTGCGGTAAGTGCTTTAGCAAGGCGCTTAATTCATCTTTAAAACCAAGGTCCAGCATGCGATCGGCTTCGTCTAACACCAAATACTGTAAGTGCTTTAAGTCACAAGAACCGCGAGTTAAGTGATCTAACATTCGACCCGGCGTAGCCACCACTATATTGCAAGGCTGCTTAAGTGCTAGCTGTTGTTTGTTTATGTTCACCCCTCCATACACTAAGGCAAAGTTAAGCCCACTGCCTTTGGCGTAGCTTTCTAGGTTTTGGTGAACTTGCTGAGCCAGTTCACGGGTGGGGGTAATAATCAGCGCTTGGATGTGTTTAGCCCCCTCTTGCTGGCTAATGTTTTGCAAAATGGGTAAGCAAAACGCAGCGGTTTTGCCAGTACCTGTTTGTGCACAGGCCATTAAATCGTGGCCAGCCAATGCTAGAGGAATGGCTTGCTGTTGAATCTCGCTAGCTTGCTGGTAGCCCAAAGCGGCAAGATTACTGAGTAGATGAGAGTTGAGTTGCAGTTGGCTAAATTTCATGGTGTTGGCTAACAAGCTGATAGTGGCTGAACTCAGTATACCTAATCGTATCCATTGCTACTGTCTTTTGTTTTAATTGGCTTTTTTGTCATTTAAAGCCCTAGCTGAGTTAACGCGAATGTTGCCAATTGAGACTACACTTTAACTACATCTAGCCAGAGGGTTAGCAAACGAATAGTGAAGGATCCTTATGTTGCTCAAGTGGCTGGTCTTGTTGGTTATCTCTTTAAGCTTAAGTTGTGTGGCCGAGCCGCTTAGAGTGTCTTTACTATTAACGCCAAAGCAGCGTGATAGCTTTCATCATGTGTTCGAGGCCTTTACTCAAGAGACTGGCATCCACATTCAATCGATTATTCGCAATGACGAAGATTATAAGATAGAGATAGAAGATTGGTTGCAAGGGGGAGAGCACTCCCCAGATGTACTGCATTGGCAAGCTTCAGAGCGTTTATTTCAGTTTTCTCGTCAAGGGTTAGTGAGGCCAATTAACCATATATGGGATGAGCTAAAACTTAGCCAAAGTTTTGCCCGCTTACAAAGCGGAGTCAGTGAAAATGGGCAGGTTTACGCTTTACCTTTTGCCTATTATCACTGGGGAATTTTTTACCGTAAATCGCTAATAGAAAAACACGGTGGGCCACAGCGATTTTGGGAAGACTTTGTTCGTCAGTGTGAGAAGCTTAAGCAAGCTGGCATTACGCCCATAGGAATTGGCACCAAAAACTATTGGCCGGCCGCGGCTTGGTTTGACCATCTCAACCTTAGAATTAATGATTTAAGTTTTCATCAACAAGTATTGCGTGGTGAGGTGTCTTTTTATGATCCTCGATTAAGCCAAGTATACGAGCAGTGGGCCTCATTGATTAAGCAGGGTTTCTTTAATGCCGATCACCATGATTACGCTTGGGATGAAATACTGCCTATTTTTTATCGAGAGCGAGTAGCGTTTTTGTTGTTAGGCAATTTTGTTGCCACCAAGTGGCCAGCCAAACTGGAAGACGATATTGGTTTTATGCCATTCCCCGTGTTGTATGACTTACCAACCTACGAAGTGGCCCCTACCGATGTATTTATGATTGCTCAGCGCACTAAGAAAGTCGCTCAGGCAGAAGTGTTTGTAAAATTCATGGCAAGGCCCGAGGTACAAGCCCAGCTAGCCGAGGGGCTAGGGTATATTCCAGCTTCTACCCTATCTGAAGTGAGTGGCAATAGCTTGGTGGTAGAGGGGGCTAGCATGTTAAAAGAATCCATCGCGGTGTCGCAGTACTTTGATCGCGATACCATTCCTGCATTTGAGCGAGTTGCGGTAAAAGCATTTACTCAGTTTTTAGAGGATGCGGATATCGCGCGCTTAAAGCGTGATTTAGAGCAAGCTAGGCAGTTTGCATTTAAGCCCTCTTCAAGCCTCAAAACGACTGCTCCGTAAACAAATCTTTCCGCGTTTCTTCTTGGATTTTTATCTTTGAGTGCTTTAATTTTGACTTTGTGTTGCTGTAGCCTGTTGGCGACTTTTTGAGAAAGCCTCAAAGGAATCATAGGCTTAATAGTAGTTAAAAGGGATTTTTTGCTAATGAGAGTCGTTTTATTGCTAGCGCTTTGCTTATTGCTAAATACCGCAACGGCAGAGTCAAGATCGACTTGGCGCGTAGCCTATTCGACAAAGCAGCATTTGTTAAGTCACGATGTGATGAACCTATTGGTTAAAGAAGCGCGGGTAGAAAGTATTAACTGTTACTTACCCTTTGCCAGGCGTTTGCGCAGTTTGCAGACGGGCCAGGTGGACATAACCGCGGGTTTAATAAAAACCAAACAGCGCGAACAAGATATTTACTTCCTAGAACCTGCGTACTTAAACACTGCTCGGCATTATTTCGTTATGCGTAAAAGCGAATTAAGAAGCTTGAATCAGTATTCAGATCTCTACCCAATGCGGGTGGGCGTTAAGCTTGGTGCCAAACACTTCGAGCGTTTCGATCAAGATCCTAAACTTTATAAAGTGAAGTTAAACAATCAAAGTGAATGCTTGAATATGCTCGAGCGAAAGCGGGTAGATGTATGCTTAGCGGGCGAAACTGGACGCCACAAAGCCTTGAATTCCACCACGTGGGCTGGAAAATTTAAAATTGCCAAGTTTGAAGTGCCTTACGATAGCAAGGTTTATATAGGCATCTCCCGTCAATCAAGTTTGTACCCTAAGCGAGCAAAGCTAGAGCACTTGCTTAACTATCTGCAACACTCTGGAAAGCTAAGCGCAACAATAGAAAACTACTATCACTCTCAACAGATCCCGGTTCCTGTAATGACCAACTGATGTCTTGCTCTGTAATAAGTGCATGAGCTGGCTCACAAAATTACCGCTTCTCTCTGTTTTTAAACAACAATTCTAGAGAAAATCATCAATAAGTAGTTTGGTATTACAAATGTTGGTATGGGAAGGCCAATGCAGGGATTAATCCAACAAAGATTGGAATAGATCTAACCTGATTTATTTGTGTTATAAGATTACTTATTTTGCGGCCTAGGGATACAAATAACAGGCGGCAGTTTGCTATTGATATAAGACGGTACGGTAAACAAAAAATAAGGAAATTGAACATGTTAAAACGAGTGTTGTCGGTACTCTGCGGGTGTGTATGCTCACTGGTTATGAGTCAAGCCGCTGTGGCCAAAGTCATTGTGATTAACCCTGATTTTGAGCAGGGTTGGTATGGCTGGAAAAAATCCGGTTCAGCGGCCATTTCTGGAGAAGGACGCGATGATGAATCATCGGCAAAAACTACCGGTGAAGGCGGTCGTTTTGAGCAAGAAGTACAAGTAAAACCTAACACCAATTATACCTTGGCTGTATTTCTAAAAGGTTCGGGGAAAATAGGTGCAACGGTAACAACAGAAGCCACCGAAGAACAAAAGCTAATTAACAAGTTTCAAGAGTTCTCCATTCAAACTTATGCTAACGATGATTACCACGGTGATTGGGAAATTATAGAAGTTGATTTCAACAGCGGAATTGGCGACAAGGTAATCATATTTGGGGCTTATGAAGATGGCGGCAAAGGACGTTTTGACCGCTTTCGAGTAAAGCGCAAGCGTGATTAGTCGGTTCGACTGTTTTTAACAGCCTTATTTGTTCACACGCGTCGCTTAGCGGCGCTTTAAGCTACCATCGTTACTCGGTGTTGGGTTAGGGCGCCAAACATTACGCAAGCGCTGTAAGATGTGCTCGGGGATGTCTTTTGAGCACTCTAGGTTTATTTGACGACCTCGGCGCATACCGTAGATTTTGCCTTTAATGGCTTGGGCACTGCGCTGTACTAGCTTAATCTCTCGAATAAAATACTCTGGCACCTGGCCTTTGCTTACTTCTACTCGAATTCCATCTACTTTAATTACAAATTGTGCACTTATTGCTTTTAACATCTTCACCTACTGCGGCTAACTAACCCGTCTAGTTAGATTCTTAATCATAAAATAATACGTGCTTATTTGCTATTTGGCTTAACTCAGTGAGCAAAACTGTAACTTGCTACGTTTACAAAACGTGAGCACGATAGCGCTTCAAGAAAAAGGCTTGCTCTGACTCATTCAAGTTCACCGCGTAGCCAAATTGCTTAGTAAGTGCATCGTTACTACCTTTAAAGCTCTCTTGTTAAAAACTTAGGCTAATGAATATGGATAATTTTATACCTGCTAAGTCATCTATTTGGTTCGCTTTGCTCGCCGCTGTACTTTTTGCTCCGCTTTCTTGGGCGCAAACAAAGGCTCCAGAAGGCGCTAGTGTTTATATTATTTCACCGGCAGATGGCGCTGTGGTGAGCAGTCCGTTTACCGTTAGTTTTGGCTTGAAAGGAATGGGCGTTGCGCCTGCAGGAACCGATAACGCCAAAACCGGTCATCATCATTTGCTGATTGATGTGGCTGAACTTCCTGCCCTTGATATGCCAGTGCCTGCCGATGAACAACACTTACACTTTGGTGGCGGGCAAACCGAAACCAGTATCGAGTTGGCACCGGGTGAACATACCTTACAATTATTGCTAGGCGACATGACCCACATTCCTCACTCGCCGCCAATAATGTCTGAGAAAATTACCATTACCGTGAAATAAGCTTGTTACTGTTTAATTATTCAAGCACAGTGCTAAATAAAACAGGGGCTTAGCTAGGTTGTGCTGCTCTTTTAAGCTGATTTTTGCAGCAGTTTTTGGCTTATCTACACATGGCAGAGGCTTTAATGTGCAGCTAGCCAGCATGAGAAGCCGATAAGGCAGTAGAAATGAGTCACAAAGGCTGCCCTAGGGGTTAGGCTCACAGAGTTTTACGCTTTGTGAAGGAGTATTTGCTTAGAATAACTAAGCTGCATACTCCTTGCCGCGCCTTAACGATTTTCTCTCGAACAACATTTAACAGTGAAAGGTCAGCAGACCCTCAGGAGTGAGCATTAAAATTCTCAGTTTAAACTTACTCAATTACTTAGCTCCCCCGTATGCGGCTTACGAATTTGATAATATTTTGGATTCGCAGCAATGGCAGCAAAAGCAAACTTGGTTAAGCAGCTTAATCAGCTTAGCCGATGCCGATGTGATGGCGTTTCAAGAAGTGTTTAGTGCCGAGGCGCTAGCCGAGCAATGTAAAAGCCTTGGCTACCCTTATTTTCTGTCCACTCCCAGTAGCTTGGACGAATCTAGTTATGTATATCGTAAGCCCGGTTTAGCGCTAGCTAGTAAATATCCACTGCGCAGTGGAGCTCTATATAATCCAGCCCATTTAGACATCTTTAGTCGCGCGCCCTTAGTGGCAAAAGTCAAGTTGCCAGAAATTGGTTGGATTAAAACCTATGTGGTGCACCTTAAATCCAAACGGCCTATGTTGGATGAAGATCTAGTAGGCGAGCCTAGTGACATTGATGAATACATGGGGCGTTGGCAATCTGATACTTTGCGAGCGAAAGAAGTCAGTTTATTGATGCAGGATATTTTGAGTTGCCGCAAACATACACTTGAAGCGGTTATGGTGATGGGAGATTTTAATGACGATATATCCCAAGGCGCGCTGAGTCATATATTTGATCTTCCTTTAGCCCAGCACGATGAGGTTGAACAAGCTTGGCGGATGCATGACAGCTTTGCACTGAGCCAAACTAATCAGCAGCGTGCAGCTACTCATTATTGGGGCGGGCAGGGCAGTGTTCTCGATTACATTTTGTTGTCAGGTGAGTTCTCAAACGATTATCAGCAGCAAATGGCCGAAGTGGTGGCTTACCACTGTTTCGACCGCCACCTCACTCATGCCGATTATGCAATAGATAGTCAAGCCAGCGATCATGCAGCTGTGATGATTGAACTTAAAGCGTGGGCTTAATGCTCTAGTCGATAAGGTTCGAACAGCTGCTGTAAGTGTACTTATGGCCTTCAGTCGGCTGGCCATAAGTACTCCCGCCAGGTTTACCAAGAATCAGCAATACAGTAATGAGAGGGGGCTGTTGCTAAGTGTATAGTCAAGACTCTGAGCATGACCATGCGGCTGTGATGGTTGAGCTTAAAGCGTGGGCTTAATACGTGGGCTTAATGCGCTAGTCGATAAGGCTCGAACAGCTGCTGTAAGTTTACCTTGGCTTTTAGTCGGCTGGCCAACAAGTACATTCCGCCTATTTTTCGGTGAATCAGCAATACATCAATCGGTGGGGTGTGCCAGTAGTCATGCTCATAACTAAGCGCCATGCCTGCTTCACGCAACTCTTTAGCTAAGGGGGAAGATGCAAAGTCATAGGTACCAGAGTGTTTTAGCGGTTGTATCACCAACGCTAACATACTGTGCAGTGTGACAATTTGCCGCTCGGTACTGTCGGGTTTTACAAAGCCTAATTGTTCAAGCGCTGCTAAATCGAGAGTAAATGGCTCAGCCAAAGCGCGACTCAGAAGCTGGCGATACGCTTGGCTAATTTGTTGAGGAATTTGCCGCGTAGCGCCAAAGTCTAGCAGTACAATTTTGTTTGATTGCGCCGAGTAAAGGTAGTTAGCAAAATTGGGATCGGTTTGCATTAAGCCAAACTCAAATAACTCCATCATCAACAAACTAAACAGCTTATGCATCACCTCGTCGCGCAGCGCTTGAGGCTGCTGTTGCAGTTGATCGATGGCTTCACCTTCATGATGGCTCATGGTCAGAATGTTGCTGGTGCTTAGGTGGCTAAATAACTCGGGTATTTCAAACTCATTATGCTTGGCTAACTTAGTTTGATATTGGCGAAGGTACTCTGCTTCTTGCAAGTAATCAGCTTCTTGGTGAAGTTGTAGCTTGGCATCTTGGAGGATGTGTTGATAGTCAAATTGCTTAGGCAATACTCCGCTAATGTTCAGTAAGCTAACTACATTGTCCACGTCGCTGTCGATACTACCTTTCACACCGGGGTACTGAATTTTAATCGCTACTCGTTGCTGTTTGTCGAGATAGGCACTGTGCACCTGGCCAATGGAAGCGGCTGCAATGGGTTGCAAAGAAAACTGCTGAAATTGCTGCTGCCAGTTGTCGCCCCATTCATTGAGCAGTACTTGGCTAAGCTGGCCGATTGGCATGGGATCAGCGTCAGCGCGTAAACGAGCCAATAACTCGCTGACCTCTTTGGGTAACATGTCTCCGGCGTCCATCGACATTAGCTGACCGACTTTCATGGCGGCGCCACGAAGTTTAGCTAATTGGTCGGCGACCCGTTTAACGTTATTAGGGGTTAGCAAAACTTCATTTAGTTTTGGCCGTTTACCCGCCGCGAGCTGAGCCGCACCTTCTGCCAGCATGCCACCTGCTACGCGAGACGCTAGAGAGCCCAGCTTGGTCAATCGGGCTAGCCGAGAGCTTGGTACTTTAGAGGCTTTGTTTCTGTCTGAGTTGCTAATGAGGAGTTATCCCAAGACCTGCTATTGGTAATTAAGCTTACGCTGAAAACACCGTTAAGGATCTACATTTTGGTTTTAGTCGCATCCCGCAGCTTAACCCTTTTCTCATAATGCATATCAATGCAATAGGAATAATATTCCATATATTCAAAGACTTAATTTTGTTTTGGTGAGTTGGAATACTGATTGCTTTAACTTAGTTAAATCGTGTTATTAGCAATTTGCAAGAGAGGCTTTATGAGAACGTTATTGATGTTGATATGTTGCTTACCTTTGATAAGCCAAGCCGGAATTATCAGCAACGGCAGTTTTGAACAAAATGATGTTCGCTATGGCGGATGGGGCTATTTTTCCAGTAATGATGTCGAGGGCTGGCAAGGCCATAACATCGAAATCTGGGATCACTTATTTAACTTAGAAGCTGCTCATGGGCAACAGTTTATTGAGCTAAACGCCCACTGTTCTGGGAAAGGAGCTAAGGCTTGCCAAGCCGGTAACTACCACATCTATCAAGATTTTGTCACCGAGCCGGGCGCACAATATCGCTTTGGTTTGGCCTACCGTGCCCGCACCAACAAAGCAGAGGCATTTACCGTGAGTATCCAAGACAGCAGTGGTAATCAGGTGTTCGAACAGCTTATCGATGACCATGATAAATCTACTTGGCAAAGCTTTTCCGGTGACTTTGTAGCGACAGACTCATTATCCAGACTTCGTTTCGATTCAATGATAAATGGTTCGTTGGGTAACCTAATCGACAATGTTTACGTAGAAGCGATTCCTGTGAGTGGCTTTAGTGCGGCGGTTTTTTCGGTATCAGAACCCGTGACGATTGTATTGCTCATTTTTGCACTGGCCTTGCTTATTATTACTAGAAAACCAAAAGAGTAATAATCTAGGTTTGGCGAGTGCCTTGTCTTGCGGTGAAGCTTGGCGTTGAGCAATCTAATGATGTGAAAAAGGGGAGGCTAATGCCTCCCCTTTTTCACATCATTAGATTACTAACGCTTTAAGTAGGCTTGCAATAGTTCGCCACCGGTTGCGGCATTTAGTGGTTTGAAAATAAATCCTTGAATGCCTTGCGCTTGGCAGGCATCAACCACATTGCTATCGGTGACCGAAGAGAGCATCACAATAGGCGTTTGCTTATCAAACTGGCGCATTTGGCTTAGCGCCTTATCACCATTTAAGCGGTTCATTACCACATCCATAAACACAAACTCTGGTTTATGTTCTGTTAATGCTGCTACAGCGCTATCGCCGTCATCGGCTTCGATAACATTGTTGTAGCCTATGCCGGCAAGAATACGTTTCATGGCCTTGCGAATTAAAGGGCTGTCATCCACCGTCATGATCAGTGCATCTTTAGCCAAGGTTTCTCCACTAGTGGGCGGAGCAACAATGCAGGCGTCTG
This sequence comes from Agarivorans sp. Alg241-V36, assembly GCF_900537085.1. Classification (NCBI taxonomy): domain Bacteria; kingdom Pseudomonadati; phylum Pseudomonadota; class Gammaproteobacteria; order Alteromonadales; family Alteromonadaceae; genus Agarivorans; species Agarivorans sp. Alg241-V36. The sequence continues at coordinate 185,885 of NZ_UNRE01000002.1, forward strand.
AGTTAAACACCGCTTCTTGGTAATCGTTTTGCTGGTTAAGTTTGCGAACTAGCAGATTAAAATAGTAACGGCCTACACCTTCTACATGTACCGGTACTGTTACAATTTGTTGTACGCCTTCTAAATAGCGGCTCATGTCGGCTAAATCGAGAGCCACATGCGGGCTAGCAAATTCAAACCCTAAATTGTGTTTTTGCAGAATATGAGTAGCCCGACCCACAATGGTGTTGCCCCATTCTTCAAGAGCCGCTACTAGATCTTCATCTAGGGTATCGCTGCTACTCGCTTCTCCCACTAAAGATTGTTGCACCGCTTGGCCAATGGCTACAGCTGTTTCCTGATAGTGGTGCATCAATATCACGCCATCTAGCTGGCCTTGCATATCAGAACAAACGGCATAACCTTTAAAGCGAAAGTCTTCCACTTTATCAATAAATGGTTCATCAGCACGGCCGTCTAGACCGGTCATTAGCTTAAGGCTCTGTAAAGATTCTTGGATGAAAGGATGAAGAATTATTTTATGAATGGTTTCTACTGTCATAATTTTCCTTTTAAATAGACTCAAGCTGAATTTGGTTTACTCTTCCTAGAGTATTTGTCATATCTTTGATAGCGCGAAACCACTCTAGGCAAGAAGCTATAGCGATTCAAGCAAACTGATCAAATGTGCGATCCCTGACCCGTAATGGCGAGGATTGAGTTAATGGAATACAACACAGATTAAGGAATCTCCATGCCACACTGCGTAATTGAATGTCCGGCTGATTTAGCCCGCATAGTAAATTTTGATGTATTGGTGGAAGCGGTGCACGATGCGGCCGACGCCAGTGGGCTGTTTTCTGCGGGGGATGTAAAGGCCCGTTTAGTCTTAGCCAACCATTATCGGGTAGGTGGGAAGCGAGCGCCTTATGTGCATACCGAAGTGCAGATATTAAGTGGCCGTAGTGAGTTACAAAAGAAAGCCTTAGCTAACGATATTGCTCGCGCAGTATGTGAGCTATTACCAAGGGTTGAAATGATCTCGGTTGAGGTGCGTGATATCGCGGTGCAAGCCTATGCTAATCGCGCCAGCTTAAATACCTTGAGCGAGGCGGTATAAACATCACAGCTTAGAACATCTGCAAGCAAAGTTCTGGCCTTGCGCCAGGCTTTTGATTAGGCTGAATATTCGGCAGCATTGGCTGTGAGTTGTTACTTTTATAGTAGGAGCGAAATGCTAAAGCCTAAACAACATTCAAACCTTGAATTAGCCTTAGCACGAGAGAATGCTACTAGTGCTAAGGCTAGCTATATCACTGGCATTCAACGCTTTTCTGCTAATGCCAATCACGCGCATCAGATTCAGCAAGACTGTTTAGCCATAGAAGAACCATTGCAGCTTAGTTTGCAATGGTTTTGTCAGCGTCGCCAGCAATATCAGCAACGTCCACTTAGCCTTACCATGCGCACCCCCGGTGATGATGTGGCCTTAGCCTTAGGTTTTCTGCAAAGCCAAAATATTATTGAGTCACTTAGTGATGTGCAGGATATTCGATTCGCTCAAGGCGCAACCACCAAGCAACCTTATGATTACAACCACTTAGAGCTAGAGCTGGCTCGGCATGTCCAGTTTGATTGGGCCGCGCTAGAGCGCAATTTTGCTAGCTATTCAAGCTGCGGTTTGTGTGGTGCAAGTTCGCTTAAAGCCTTGGCATTACGCCAACCCGCCGAGCTAGATATTCGCGAAGGCTGGCTGGCGGAGTCCCTTATATATCAATTACCTAGTTTGCTCCAAGAACAACAAGCCCTGTTTAAACAAAGCGGCGCGGTGCACGGCGCTGGGGTTTGGGCAAATGGCCAATACTTGAGTATTGCCGAAGATATTGGCCGACATAACGCCCTAGATAAAGTGCTAGGCCAGTTATTGTTAGCACCAAAGCAGCTGGCGCGAAGTGTGTTGGTATTAAGTGGCCGCGTGAGTTTTGAATTAATGCAAAAAGCGCTGGTGGCTAAACTGCCAGTAGTAGTGGCTGTTGGTGCGCCGTCTAGCTTGGCTTTATCGGTAGCGAAACAATTTAATATCACCCTCATTGGCTTTACTAAAAATAGTCAATTTAACGTTTATCATGCCCCGTGGCGAATAAGTAAAGAAGGTGGAAGCTTGTATGAGTCATAAACCCTATCAAGGTGCAGCAGGTGGCTGGGCTGCCTTAGCGAGCACTGCTAAGCATTTGCTAAAAAGCGAAAACGTCGCTAAAAACCTGAAAAATTTGCTCAATACCAATCAAGATCACGGCTTTGATTGTCCCGGTTGCGCTTGGGGTGAAAAGGGGCACAAAGCCACTTTTCGCTTTTGTGAAAATGGCGCTAAAGCAGTTAACTGGGAAGCTTCTTCGAAGCGAGTTGACGCCAGCTTTTTTGCTCAGCACTCGGTGCAGTGGTTGGCCAAGCAAAGCGATTATTTTTTAGAATACCAAGGGCGCTTAGCTGAGCCGGTGGTGTTTAAGCCGGGTAGCGATCATTATCAAGCCATCTCTTGGGATGATGCTTTTAAGTTGATTGCCGAACAGCTGCACCAATTAGCTAGCCCCGATCAGGCCGAGTTTTATACATCTGGGCGAGCCAGCAACGAAGCGGCATTTTTGTATCAACTGTTTGTGCGTCGTTACGGCACCAACAATTTCCCAGATTGCTCCAACATGTGCCATGAAGCGAGTGGCCACGCGCTAACGGCCAGTATTGGCATCGGTAAGGGCACAGTCACCATCGAAGATTTTGAGCTGGCCGACGCTATTTTTTTGTTTGGGCAAAACCCTGGTACTAATCACCCTCGAATGTTAGAAACTTTGGCTCACGCGACTCAGCGTGGCGCCAAGGTGTTGGCATTTAATAACCTTAAAGAACGCGGTTTAGAGCGCTTTGCGAACCCACAAAAGCCAGTAGAAATGCTGGGCGGCGCTGCTAGCCCAACAACTAGCCATTATTTTACGCCTAAACTCGGTGGAGATATGGCAGCGGTGCGTGGCATTGTGAAAATACTACTAGCCCGTCATCAGCAGGCCTTACGCCATGGTGATAGCGTATTTGATCAAGCTTTTATCGAGCAGCATTCGCAAGGCCTAGAAGCCTATTTAATAGACGTTGAGCAAACCACTTGGCAGCACATTGAGCAGCAATCAGGGCTGAGCAAAGCGCAGTTAGAAAGTGTTGCCGATATTTATCAGCAGTCGGAGCGGGTGATTATTGCCTGGGCGATGGGCATTACTCAGCATAAGCACTCGGTGGCCACCATTAATGAAATTACCAATCTGCAATTATTGTTTGGCCAAATTGGTAAGGAGGGGGCAGGGGTTTGCCCAGTGCGTGGCCACTCCAATGTACAAGGTGACCGTACCATGGGCATTAACGAAAAGCCCAGTGCAGCATTTTTGAAAAGTATTGAAGACGTATTTGGCTTTGCTCCACCAAGTAAACCTGGCCATAACGTTGTGCAGGCCATTGAGGCAATGTTAAAGGGCCAAAGTAAGGTGTTTATTGGTTTGGGCGGAAACTTAGTCGCGGCTGCCCCCGACACTCGCTTAAGTGAGCAAGCTTTGGCTAATTGTGAGCTTACCGTAAGCATCGCTACCAAACTTAATCGCACTCATGTTACACCGGGCAAATACTCGCTTATTCTGCCCTGCCTTGGAAGAACCGATGTCGATATACAAGCAGCTGGTCCTCAGCAGGTCACTGTAGAAGATTCTTTCTCTATGGTGCATGCCTCCGCCGGTTTAGTGGATGAAAGCGCCGATAACATGCGCTCTGAGCCGGCGATTATTGCTGGTATGGCTAATGCGGTATTAGGCACTTCGCCCATAGACTGGCTAGCCTGCGTGCAGGATTACGCTAATATTCGAGATTATATTGAACAGACTATTCCCGGCTTTGAGCATTTTAATCAACGTATTCAACAGCCTGGTGGATTTTATCTAGGCAATAGTGCTCGACGACGAGAGTGGAATACTGCCACTGCCAAAGCTCAATTTATTAGCCACCCCTTACCCGAAGATGTATTGCCTGCCGAAGTACGGGCGTTAAGTGACGACCGAGTATTAGTGCTGCAAACTTTGCGTTCCCACGATCAATACAACACTACCATCTATGGTTTTGAAGACCGCTACCGGGGCATCGTTAACGAACGAAAAATCCTGCTTATCAATCCAAAAGACATTCAAGCTCTAGGTTTTGAAGAAGGGGCATTGGTGGATATAGAGACGCTGTGGCCAGATAACGTAGAGCGCAAAGTTAGTGGCTTTAAGTTAATTGCTTATGAGATCCCTCAAGGCAATGCGGCTGCTTTTTTTCCTGAGGCAAACCCTCTAGTGCCGCTAGCCAGCAAGGGGGATTTTAGTGATACGCCCACCTCTAAGTCGGTCGCAATTGTGTTGAGTGCATCTAGCCAAGAGCGAATTGAGACAGCGCAAACTTAAGACTCGGCTATTAGCTTAGGGGCTTGTTCTGAGCTAATTAGTTGCTCTACTTGTTCGATGGCTAAGGGTTTAGCAAAGTAGTAGCCTTGCAGGTAATCCACTCCAAGGCTGCGTAGGATTTGCATTTGTTTTTGGGTTTCTATGCCTTCGGCTACTACCGAGTAGTTTAAGGCTCTAGCCATATGCATTACCGCGGTAATAATGGCGTAGCCGTTAGTATCGATACGCTGCACAAAAGAGCGGTCAATTTTTACCACATTCACCGCTAAATCTTGCATGATAGATAACGAGGAATAGCCGGTACCAAAATCATCAATCGATACCTTCACTCCTATGTCTTGTAGGGCTTTAATTTGTTCGGCCAATAAACCAATGTCGCTGGTAAATACCGACTCTGTCATTTCAATATGCAGTAGCTCTGGTGCTAGCTGACTGTTTTGCAATGCGGTAGAAACTATCTCTACAAAGTCATCATCTTCTAACTGAGCCACCGATACGTTAACGCAAATAGCAATGGTGTGGCGCTGCGCCCAAGTGCTGGCTGTTTGGCAGGCTTGCTCCAATACCCATTGGCCAATTCTTCGGATCAGACCATATTGCTCAGCAATGCTAATGAACTCATCGGGCGGGATCATTTCATCGTTCAAACGCCAGCGCAGCAAAGCCTCAAAGGAGACTACCTGGCAATCATTAGCATCAATAATCGGTTGGTACACTAAACTCAGCTGATGTTTATCTATAGCCTGGCTTAGGCCATCTTTTAATAGCAATTCACGATGAATCTGTTTTTCTAGTTGATCGGAGAATACGCCAACGGTAGATGGCGCTCGCTTTTTCTGCGCGTACATGGCGGTGTCGGCAAGGCGTATTAAGCTATGTTCATTTTCTGAATGTTGCGGATAAAGCGCGATGCCTACCGTGGCGCCAACCGAAAGACGATTATTAGCAAAGGTGTAAGCTGCTGATAAAGCTTGAATAATTTCATTGGAGCGGTCTTTCGCTAGTGATTCATCGCAATCTTCTATAGCAAGCAAAAACTCATCGCCACCCCAGCGGCATAACAGTTGATGGTTTTGGCAAAGATGTTTAAGGCGTTGCGCAGTATTGTTTAGCACTTGGTCACCAGTGTCATGACCAATAGCATCGTTAATCTTTTTAAAGCCATCTAGATCGATAAACAATACCGCTAATGACCGTTGATGTTGTTTGGCTTCAAGCAAACGAAGCTTTAAGTGTTGTAAAAACGCCGTGCGGTTAAACAAACCAGTGAGAGGGTCTAGGTTCGACAGCTCATAAATAGTATGAGTTCGTTGCTCTACTTTTTCTTCCATGTGGTGAACCAGCACCGCATTTTGATTTTTTAGTAACACCGCTTGGGCCGTGAACTCGGCATTTTTTTTAGCTATCACCACCATCACTATGCCAAATAATACCCCCAATATTCCGAGCATTTGGCGCTCGTAAATACCTGAGAACATTAAGCCCACTGAGGGAGGCGCGAGTAAAATAAAGGCGTAAGCCATGGCGGTGTACTTGTGCCCAGCTAGCACAGTGGCAGAGCCGCCAGCCATGGCAGAAATAATGATGATGTGGGTGCTTAAATCGATATCCCCACTCAGCGGATTAGAAATCACTTTGAGAATGTAAATCGACCACATTACCGCGGTAATGTTAGCGCCTAGTATGAAGCGCCGAGTGGCGTTTTTTCCGTTGAATGCTGTAGCTTGTTCACGGTGTTTCCATACTCGCCAATCAAGCAATCTAATTAGTAATAAACTCGTCATTACTACCCACCAGGCGTGCTTAAACTGCTGAGTGCCACTAATGTTGAAGGCAAAAACTAAAAAACTGGATGCGATGATTGAGATTACAATGCCAGAAAACGCATTGTCGTATAAGAGGTTGGCTCTATCTCTTTCATTGCACTGTTCTAATTCATTATTGTTGATAAGAGTTTCTCGTTTAAGCCTCGTTGAATGTACCAGCTCGATTGGCGGTATCTTTGCCTTTGGGTGAGCGCTAACAACTTACGCTGGTGCTTATTACTGCAGCAAAATCAGAAGAGTTAGTTGCTTGCTATAAAAGCATAGCCAAGGATCTCTAGAATCTACCAGTACACCAATGGATTTTGTTTGCAAAACATAGAGCTAGCTTACGTTTTAAAGGGTTTGTCTAATCGGTCGCGCTTAAAAGCGCGGCTAGCTTACCTGAAGCACACTGCTTATTGATCTGTAAAATCCCAAATTTTCATCACATTCGCTAAAAGCTTAAAGTCAATAAGTGGCCTGTTAGTGAACAAAAAAACATAGTGTTGGCTAGTCGATTTAGTCAACGTAGGCCAAATAGCCCTTGGCATGGGAGCATTAGTGATTGGCGTCTTGAAGACTTAGTCACGCTTTGTTGAATTGGCGCTTTACTCTGCGTTACTCGCTACATACATTGAACTAAGGAATAGTTTTTTTGAGGTTCATAGTTTTTGTGAATATTAGAAAGGTCGATTTAAACCTATTGGTTTACTTAAATGTGTTGCTAGAAGAGCGCAATGTTTCTAGAGCCGCTAGCAAGTTGGCGCTAACGCAACCTACTATGAGCAACGCACTTAAACGCCTTAGAGAGCTGTTTGATGATCCTTTGCTAGTGCGCACCGCAGAGGGCATGACGCCCACCGAAAAAGCTACAAAGTTAAAGCCAGAAATCGTTAGCTTATTGAGTATGGCGGAGAAGATCACTCAGCCAGACAAAGATTTCTCACCAGCACAAAGCAGCGTTACGTTTCGAATAATGTGTAACGACTACATAGAAGCAACCTTGTTGGCGCCTTTTATTCAGAGTGTGCTTAGAAGTGCGCCAAAAATTAACTTTGATATTTATGCACCCGGCGATATTCGTTTAGGCGATATGGAAAAGGGCCAGATAGATTTAGCCATTAATCGTTTTACTAGCTTGCCTAAAACCTTTCATCAATCAAGCATTTGGCGCGATAACTTTTGCTGCTTGGTACATAAAGACCATCCTTATGTAGAACACTTAGATTTACCTAGCTATTTAGCAGCAGAGCATGTTTGGTTAAACCGAGCTGGCTGGGGCGCAGAAACCAGTATTGGCAATCAAGCTGCTAGCCAAAAGCTGGGATGGGTAGATGAGGCTTTGGCTCAGCTAGAGCAAGTTCGTAATATTCGGGTGTATACTCGCCATTATGCGCTGGCCGGTTTATTGGTGGCTCAGCCTCAGCTAGTGGCAACCTTACCACGCCGACAAGCCATGCTTTATAAAGATAGCCCCAACTTGCGCATTGTTAGGGTGCCATTTCAAATTGTACCTATTGAGACCAAAATGATTTGGAGCCCACTGTTACAGCACTCTAAAGCCCACCAATGGTTGCGTCGCTCGCTGACCGAATTTTCTACCACGGTATTAGATCGCTAGTCATTACGATAATTACTAAGCGCTACTGTTTTTTAGCGATATTGTTGGGTTGCTGTCAGACCTTTGGCTAGTATTCGCCAGTTTACTTAAGCTTATGAACTAGCTCTCATCATCGCTTGTCTAGCTGTGGCAAGTTAAACAGCTTAAGTAAAGGAAGGCATGCTTGCTTATCGCATATATTCAAATGCTTATGCCTTGTTTTCTTTGTTAGTTCGTAGCCTAAACCTATGACTTAAGCAGTGAGATAAGATTATGCGCACCTTGACACAATGGCTCAAAGTTTTAGCTTCAAAGTATACGCTTGGCGTAGTTGTTTTGAGCTCATGCTTGTTAGCCTGTAATTCTTCGCAACATGTAAACCAAGCCACTTCATCAGATTTGGAAGTGGAGTCTCAAGCGGCTGTTTTGCTGCAGCCTGCCTTAGCTCAACGTTTAAGTGACGACATGAGCCTACCGCATCAAATGTTACCCAGTGGGGTGCCTAGCTCGTATGATTGGTCACACGTTCCTCGCATTGGCTATGGAAACTACCCAGGTGAATTTAGCGCTTTTTTAAGTTGGGGGCAGGCTTATTTGGCTGCGGGCAGTGAACCTGTTGATAATGTTCGAATTCAAATTGCGCATCTAACAAGCTATGTACTAGATAGCGAAGATAGCCTTTGGTATGTGCTGCAGTCTTCTAGCGATATTGATGGTCATTATTACCGTGAAGACTTTGTTGATGATGAAAACAAAATCGCTGACTTACGAAAAGAGGAGTTAGGTAGTTCGGTTACTGTAACCGCGGACTATAACTTTCATTTTTGGCCCAAAACTAGCGGGCGAAAAGCCATCAGTGAGTCGCGTATTGCCGGCGTTATTTCTGTGGTTGCAGCCCGTTTGGTATTAGCGGATCCCAGTGGTCCCGATAATCGCGATCAAGCTCAATACTTGATGAGTGTTGGTTCAGACTATTGGCTTGATAAACAAGCCGGATGGCAACAATGGACTACCAACGGTGATGTAGGCATTGGCAGATTTAGCTGTATTGGTAATGATTGGCAGTGGTTTACCATGCATACCTTGTCTCAGCAGCAGCTAGCAAATGTGCTACCAGTGCTGCCTAGCCTGTAAATGATGAAGTAACAATCAGTCAGCAAGTAAACCTTTCACTGTTCATTTCCTCTTTGAGCTAAACCTTCTCAATACAGGAAGTCAGAGGGTTCAAACTACTACTATTCATAAAATCTATAGTTTGTATTGAAAACTACAATTTCATTTTATTTTGGTGGCGCGCTATCTTGAAGTTGAGGCTTAGTTAAACGAACGACTTAGCCAATAAAACAATAACAAAATACCACCAGAAGGAATTTGACCATGAATACAACACAACAAAGCGGTCAAGGTTACCAACACAAAGACAACCTATTTATAGACGCTCCCCTTGCGACATTTATTGAGCAAAAACTGCTAGGCAATAATACTGCTGATGCGGCTCAATTCTTTGAAGCGCTGTCTGTCTTGGTAGAAGAATTTGGTGGAACTTACCGTAAATTAAACCAAAGCTGCCAAGAAATGGCCTGTGAGATCCACTTAAAACAGTGCCAAGCTAGTGCAGACAAGCCAAGCACAATCAACATTAGCCACGGCAGCAGCAAAGCCATTCTTGATGAGTACAGCTGTGCTATTCCAAGCTGTTTATTGGATGTGCTAACCACTACGGTAATCGCTAATAAGCAAGATATGATGCTATTGCTTAGCACCACCAATCAAGCTGAAGCAGAGTTAATGGAAGCGGTGTTTGCTCGCGCGCATTGTTTAATGGGATTTGATTCGCAACATATAGAAGTGATTCGCCCAGTAGACAATGTAGCCTGTATTGCTCAAGCTAGGGAACGTGCTGAATACCACGATACCCCAGCTATGGTGAGCCATGGTTAGAAGATAAAAAAAACGAGGCATTTGCCTCGTTTTTCTATTCACAGGGTTTTAGTAGCCCAGCAACAATGTCCAATAGATACGATAGCTACTGTTACTGTTTTCAGCACTAGCACCACCAAAATCTTTATGGTTAGAATTCATTATGTGGCGGCAGTGACCTTCACTATTTAGCCAGCCGTTCATCACATCAGCAACTGAGCCATAACCAGCGCCAATGTTTTCACCTGCCCAGTACTTGTCGTAGCCGTGCTTACGAGCTCGGTCGTTGGAATCTGAACCATCCTGACCGGTGTGCGAGAAGAAGTTATTATTGGCCATGTTGTCGGAATGCTCCTGCGCAGCCAGTTGCAAAGACTGATGAAATTGCACTGGAGTGGTAGCCGCATAATAGCTACTGCCGCAGTTGCGGCCGACGCTTCTGGCTTCATTAACTGCGGCGAGTAGTTCAGCCGAAATTGTACCTGTTTCTCCGCCATCACCAGGATTAGTAGGATCTGTTGGATCGTTAGGGTCAGTGGGTGTTTCAGCTTCTTGCCAGTCGTTTAGCTTGGCGTCATCAATGATAAACTCGGTGCCCGCACCGGGTCCGAAGAAGAATAGTTCTGCGCTTTGAATAGCACCTGTGGCTTGCACAGTGAAGTCGGCGGTTAGTTCTTGCCAGCTAGAGTTACCAGATACTTTGCCTAGCTTATACCAAGTATGGCCAGCGTCATCGAGAATCAATAAGCGTGACTCAATTACGCCAGTTCCTGAGCTCATGCGCACTTGAGCGGATAACAAGTAGCGTTGCCCAGCTTTTACCGCGTTGAACACGTCTTGCTTGGGACCGTGATACCACTGGGAACGGTTTTTACTGAGTAGTGCATAGTTGCTGTTGTAAGCGTTGGTAGTGATATTAGTGGTGGCACTGTATCCAGACTTCCAATTAGTGGTTTGGCCGCTCTCAAAGTCACCATTTTTTAGCAGGTTAGTTGCTGGCTGTGGAGGCTCACTGCCGCCGCCATTGTCACCCCCATTATCGCCACCACTTCCATCTACAGGAATGAAGCGAACTTGGTCTAGGCGGGCTCCATCTTCGCGAACGTAGAAGGTAATTGTGTTGTCACCTTGAGTTAGCTCAACCTCGAAGGTTTCCGAAATGCCGCGCGCATTTACGTCTATCTCTTGGTACTCGGCTAGATTGTGGGTATCCCATAGGTGGCGCTCACCGCCATTGATGCTAAACCAGAATGAGTCTGCGGTTGCGGTTGGCGCGTAGCTAGTGGCTTTTAAGCTGTAGAGCCCAGCACCGGTGGCATAAAAGCTTAGCTCGGCGCGGTTGGCGCTTACCGCATTGCCTTCGTAGTAGTTACCGTTTAGGGCTGAATCAATGTAGCTGCCTGCGCTAGCTACACTGTCGTTGCCTCGGCGGAAGATACCATAGAGCTGGGCATCTTCTGCTTCAATCACAATGGTGCTTGGCTCATTGCCGGTTTCGCCACCACCGTTATCTCCGCCACCATTATCTCCACCACCGTTGTCACCGTTATTACTATCGCCGATGCGAACTAAGCGGATTTGGTCCAAGCGAGCACCGTCTTCACGCGCATACACATTGATGTAATGCTCACCGCGGCTCAGGTCGACCTCAACGGTATCACTGACGTTGCGCGAGTTAATATCCATCTCATCGTAACTCGGAGTGCTTAAAGTATCCCATAAGTGCCGGGTGCCATTATCAACTTGCACCCAAAACGAATCGCTCTTGTTACTAGAAGAGTAAGCGGTACCCTTTAAACGGTAGATCCCAGATTGTTCGAGGGTAAACTTCAGCTCGGCACGGTGTGTGCTAACCGTATCGTCGTAGTAGTTGCCTTGAAAAGCTGTATCGATGTAACCCCCCGCACTTGCTGCGTTATCGGTGCCGGTTCTAAACAAACCAAACAAGCTAGCGCTTTCGGCTTCTAAGATGACATCATTATTGTTGCCGCCATTATCACCACCATTGTCTCCGCCGCCGTTATCTCCGCCGTTGTCGCCACCACCATTGTCACCGCCGTTGTTGGCAGTTGGATACCATGCCGCTAGCTGCGGAGCGACCGCATTAATCGCGTCCACCGCTTCCGCGCCATTTGCAGTGTTCTTATCTACACCACAAGGGTAGCCGCGACAAGTAGAAACGGACGCATCAGAAAACTGACGAACGCGAGTGTAGGTGCTAAAGGCTTGAGGGTAGCCCATGATAGTACTAAATGAGCGGTCAACCCCGTAGCCTGTGCCGTAGTCAAATACGCCACCTAAACTGTTTTGTTTTCGAGAATGGCCAAGGCCCATGTTGTGGCCGAGTTCATGAGCAAAAGTAAGTGAGTCACAGCCCGAGCTGCCACCAACAAAGTTGTAAGCCCAATTTTTGAAATAGCCATCAAAACGACCGTTGGAGCCGGTACCTACGTAGCCTAAACCGCAAGTACTGTTGCTGGGCATAGTGAGTAGGGTCACGATGTCGGCGCCATGCTCAGTGCGTAAATTCATTACATTCTGATCTTGGCGAAATTGGTTTAGCGCGTTGCTACTCATCGCGGTAGCACCAGCCTTGTTATACTCACTGCTATGCACCAAGCGCACTTCTATATTCATACCGCTATTTTGATAGGCAGTATTTGTGGTGCTGATTAGGTGGCTAATATAGGTGTCCATGGCACCACTTTGTTCGGCTTTTACCGCGGGTGTGTAAAGCACCATCACATCAACAGTATGCGTGGCTTGTGCAACGGCAGAGCCGAGCAAGCCAACAAGGCAAATTCCTAGCTTTGCCGTAGCTTTTTTCTTTCCTTGAAACATGTTGTGATTTCTCTTATAGATTTTGTAGTGAATTAGTTAATCGGCGGCTTGGGAGTTACCACGGGCTCAGGCAATAGCTCGTCAGAGTGATTCCAGCTGCGTAGCGAACTCATTTCTCGACTCGATATGATCCAAGCTTCACCGCTGTGCCCCTGAATGAAGTAAGTTTCATAAGGGGTATCGATGGTGGCATATAGCGCATCTTGGCCAGAGGTAAGCGTGACTAGGTAGTTCTCACCGTTTCCGGTATCAAAACGAGAGATGATGTCTTTACCGCCATGATCTAGCGGCACAACACTGACAACTTCGGTGACGAAGTTCTCATCCAATTGCGGGACTGGGATGTCCAGTTGATCACCAACCCGTAAATCTTGCACATTGAGATTCGAATACTCGACAAAGCGGCGCTCGGTTCCGTCTTTTAGCAGTTCTTCAAATTGGGCAGGAACTTCTGGTAATACGTTCCAGGCGCGAACATGGCTTTCGCGCGGTAGGGAGTTGGCTACGCTACCTTCTTCGCTTGCCAGCTGAAGCGCTTGTTGCTGTTTCTCAGTGATGGGCGCCTGAGGCGTAATGGTCTTGCCGTGTTTAGCGCTTAGATCGCTACCTTCGGGTTGGTTTGTTTGCTCAGCGCTGCTGGTTGCTTTTTGCTGAGGTGGTGGAATTAAGGCTTGCTCTAAGTCTTGTTGAGGGCCATTGCTATTTAGGCTGTACAAGGCGGCTAAGCTCGCGGTCAGCAGAGCAAGTGCGCCTAAAGGGGCTGTCTTTTTCATGTCGTTCTCTTGTATCAAATACAATTAAAGCGGTGCGAGGATGGGCTAGGCCGACGCAAGGTTGGCCAAGCCTCAAGCGTTTATTGCTCGGTCAGCGATACTTCATCAATGATGAAGCTCTTAGCTGCATCTGGGCCGAAGAAAAACAGCTCTGCATTGATCAGGCTACCACTCGCTTGAACGGTGAATTCGGCGCTGATCTCTTGCCAGGCAGTGCTACCTGATACCTGGCCTAGTTTGTGCCATACATGGCCAGCGCTATCTTGAGTAAGCAAGCGAGACTCAATCTTAGTGCTGCTGCCAGAAACCATGCGCACCATGGCGCTGAGTTTATAGCTGCTGCCCACGTTGAGCATGCTGATGACGTCTTGCTTGGGACCGTGATACCAAGCGCTACGGTCTTTACTTAACAACGCATAATTGCCGCTATAAGCACTGGTTGTAGTGGTGGTGGTGGCTGAGTAGCCAGAAACCCAGCCTGTGCTGTTGCCTGTTTCAAAGTCACCATTTACCAGCAGGTTTACTTCTGGTTCAGGAATTGGAGGCTCTTCACCGCCGCCGTTCCCGTCTACGGGTAGTAAACGCAGTTGGTCTAAGCGAGTACCATCTTCACGAACATATACTGTGATAGTGTTTTGGCCTTCGTTTAGCTGAACTTCAAGGCTGTCGGTATTACCACGTGAATTTACGTCCATTTCATCATAAGCAGCGGTGGCTAAGGTGTCCCACAAATGAATGTCACCATCGTTTACTTGGATCCAAAATGAATCAGCGCTTTGGGTAGGCGAATAAGCAGTGCCTTTCACTAGGTAACGCCCGGCGCCAGTGGCAATAAAGGACATCTTAGCGCGATGAGGATTACTAGTATTGCCCTCGTAGTAGCTACCGCTATAGGCGGAGTCGATGTATGCACCACCTTGAGCAGCACTGTCACTACCTACTTTAAACTCACCAGACAAATTGGCGCTCTCTGCCTCAATAGTGATAGGGCGGGGAATACCGTCGTAGCCACCGTTTTCACCATCATCTTGGCCGCCATTACCCGCACCAATGCGAACCAGGCGCAGACGGTCTAAACGCGTGCCGTCTTCACGTACATAGACTACGATTTTGTGTTGCCCTGCTGAGATATCAATCTCAACTTGGTTGGCTTCGTTACGGTAGTTAACATCCATCTCCTCATAGTATGAGGTGTTGTTGGTATCCCAAACCTGACGAGGGTTGTCGTTAACTTTTATGTAGAACGAGTCTGCTTGATTGTTCGGCGCAAAGGTGGTGCCTTTGAGGGCATACAAACCCGCTTTAGGAGCTGTAAAGCTAAGCTCGGCACGGTTAGCTTCTACGTTTTCGCTGTAGTATTTGCCTTGGTATTCAGCATGAATGTACTGACCGGCTGACGCGGCGCTATCGTTGCCTATTTTGAACAGACCAAAGAGTTGAGCATCTTCAGCCTCTATGATGATGTCGCTATCATTACCACCACCGCCATTATTGCCACCGAGCTCATTTTGTATTTGCGCTTTGGCTGAGCTAGAGATACTCCAGCGCAGAGTATTTTCGAAGTATTGTACTTGGTCGCTGCGACTCGCTCGACTCACAATGCGATACCAGTTATCTCGTGCTTGTTGGTGAGCAAAGCGGTTACTCAGACGTGGGTTGTTGTCTATTTGTTGATAAAGTCTTTGTACAAAAGCCTTGCCTCCTAAGGTGTCATACCACTCCAGCAAGACCGCTGACATTAGTGTGTTGATGGTACCGTTACGCCAAGGCAGTTTGCTGGTAGCCCAAACGTTATCAAAAGTATAAGCATTGTTGTTTAGGTACTTATTGAGTTCGTCTCGATGATCTTGGCGAAAGCGAGCATAGTCTTTACCGAAATAGTGCAGACCTACACCTAAATCATCAACAATCCAAAAGGCTGCGGCGTTGTTGAAGCCAACTGTCCAGTAGCCATAGGCTGAGTTATTACCGTCCATTGCCCAATCTATCCAAGCATTCCATCCGTTAGAACCGGTCTTGTAAAAGTTCCGATTCATTTCATATAACCATACTTGGTCAATGCTTATATTCCCTTGGCGTACTCGCTCATAAAAAGGGTTAAACAAACCGCTACCGACCGATAAGCCAAAGACGCCATGAGCAGCAAGACCGCCTGCACCATTATTGTCCTTGGGTATTTGAATGGTGGGTCGCCCTTTATAAGAACCATTCAATGAGAGGTTGCGAAGGCCGGTGAATTCTTCGAAAGATGCTTTCGATGCAGCCATTAAGGCAACGATTTTTTCCATGGTAGCGCGTTCATAAGTGCTACCAGACGCCCCTTCAATAGCAATTGCCATATTGTTGCTGTACCAAACCGTTGCGGTTCGGTTTCCTTGATTGGCGATATTGAAGTTGAAATTAACATTTTGGTCGATGTTAATTGCCACACCACCATTGTATCGAGCAGCAAATGAGTTACTCGACAAACACATTAAGATTGCACAGCACATAACCATACTGTGGCGCAGAATTTTAGCCATTTAGTTTCCCTATTGACCGCTAGCAAATGCAGTGTTGTTGCTAGTCGCTCAAATCCTTTTGAGTTTATATTTATAGTAATTGTATGATTTTAAAGCAGGCTAATCATACTCCTACAATTAACAAAGTAAATAACAAGCATCAATAAATCTTTATAAATTAATAAGATATCGTTTTCAGATTTGGATTGGCAGGTAAGGGCGGCGATTTAAGCTGCTATCTGTGACATTCAGTTGCAAATTAAGCAAATCAAATAGAAACGCCGGAAACTGCTTTGAGGTTGGGTGGCTTTAAAGACTTGCATGTGAATTTGACAATTACCTACTAATCTATAAGTATGAACTTATGAGTATATTATTTAGCCAAGTTTCAGCGCGAATTATCATCATTCCATAGGAATGGTGGGTTTGCTGATGTGCTTAGAAACTAGAAACCCGCCCTCGAGGCGGGTTTTCTATTTCTGCCTCTTGGGATTTTACTGTTAGGAGGTAACATGAAAAAAGTAGCGATATTTGGGAAACCAGGCAGTGGTAAGTCAACCTTAAGCAAGGCTTTGACTCAGGCAACACATCTCGAGTTGCATGCTTTAGATTCCATTTTGTTTAATGCCGATGGCAGCCAAATAGATCGCCAAGCTTACGACTACAAGCATCGCGCTATATTGCATTCTGAAAACTGGATAATTGACGGCTTTGGTCCAATATCTTCTTTTTATGAGCGCCTTGAGGCGGCCGATACGCTTATTTACATCGATTTACCCTATGCGGTGAGTTATTGGCTGGTGACTAAACGGCTATTAAAAGGAATATTTATTAAACCCGCAGGTTGGCCCAGTGGCAGTTCGGTGATTAAAGGAACGCTGCAAAGCTATAAAACCCTAAAGCTTTGTCCCAAGTTTTGGAATGATGAATTTATGCAGAAGCTGCAAGAGATAGCAAAGGGCAAAAAGCTCTATGTGATTCGCTCAGTAGCAGAGCTAAACCGCTTTGTTGAACAACATCAAGAATAGAGGCTTAGCTGCTCATGTGTTTGATCACTTCGTCGCCAAAGGCTGAGCAGCTTACTTCGCTGGCATTATCTATCATTCGAGCAAAGTCATAAGTGACGGTGCGTGCGCCAATGGCGCCGTCTACACCTTGGCTGATCAGCTCGGCAGCTTTTATCCAGCCAATGTGTTTTAACATCATTTGGGCGCATAGAATAATAGAGCAAGGGTTTACTTTATCTTGCCCAGCTAGGCGCGGCACGGTGCCATGTGTGGGTTCGAAAAAGGCGACTTCGCTGCTCATGTTGGCGCCTGGGGCAATGCCAATGCCACCTACATGGGCTGCCAGTGCATCGGCCAGTAAATCACCGTTTTGGTTCATGGTGGCAATCACATCGTAGAGCTCTGGGTGCAAGGTCACCTGTTGGAACATACTGTCGGCAATGATGTCTTTGATCACTAACGGCGCTTGGCCGTTTTCGCGCGGGATCTCTAACCAATAGCCGTTGCTGTGAGTTTGAGCGCCAAATTCTTCTTCAGCTAATTGGTAGCCCCAGTTTTTAAAGGCGCCTTCGGTAAATTTCATAATGTTGCCTTTGTGCACCAAGGTTACCGATTCTCGCTGGTGGTCCAGTGCGTACTGAATCGCATGGCGGATCAGTCGTTTAGAGCCTTGTTCGGAAATGTGTTTGATGCCCACGCCACATTCTTCACTAAAGCGCATTTTAGTCACGCCCATTTCTTGTTGAAGAAAGTCAATCACCCGCTCTGCGCCTGGGCTGCCTGCTTTCCATTCTATGCCGCTGTAAATGTCTTCGGAGTTTTCTCTAAACACTACCATGTCGGTTAGCTCAGGATGTTTAAGCGGCGAGGGGACACCTTGAAACCAGCGAATAGGGCGAATATTCACAAACAGATCCATTTCTTGGCGCAAGGAAATATTCAGTGAACGAAATCCGCCGCCGATTGGGGTAGTGAGCGGGCCTTTAATCGCCACTTTGTGTTCGCGAATCGCCCCCAGCGTTTCTTGCGGAAACCAGTCGCCGTCATACATATTGGCGGCCTTTTCACCGTTAAAGACTTCCATCCACATAATTTTTCGTTGCTGGCCATAAGCCTTCTCAACAGCGGTATCAACCACTTTTAGCATCACCGGAGTGATGTCTACTCCCACGCCATCGCCTTCTATGTAGGTGATGATGGGCTTATTGGGTACCAGCAATTCTTGTTGCTGGTTAATACTTATTTTTTCTCCGCCAGCGGGAATGCGAATATGTTGATAGGGCATGTAAAGCCTAAAAGTAACGAGTGCTTGGTCTTTACTCTACTTGGCGAATTAAACAGGGGCAACGCTGAGTGCTGCAAGAAGTGATGTGGTAAGGATTTAAAGCAAGAGAAAAGGCTAAGCGCTGGTGTAGTGCTTAGCCCAATAAACTATTGAAGTGCGTTGGCGAAACCTTCAATGGCAGGTTTTTGTTTTAATTGCTCATCGAATAGCAGTGGCCAATCGTTATGACCAGTGAAGTTAGGGATCCAGCTGTCTGCGTCACTCACACCCCACACGCTAATGCCACCACGCTGGTTAGCTGGAACGTTGGCAAAATAAGCGGCAACAATTTCTTGGTAGCGCTCTTTTTGTTGTTGGGCCATTGATGCGGTGAAGTTATTTCTGTCACCATTGGGGTTCATTTTTATGTCTAGCTCGGTAATTTTAACCTTCAAGCCTTTGGCAGCTACTTTGGCAAAAGAAGTCCCAATGGTTTCTGCACTTGGCCAATCGTAATTTACGTGCATTTGAAATCCAATGCCGTTAATTGGTACATCATCGGCCAGCAGTTCGTCTGCTAAACGTAATACCGAGTTTAGCTTAGCTCCGTCATCTTCAATGTTGTAGTCGTTGTAGTAAAGCTCTGCACTAGCGTCTGCTGCGCGCGCCATAGTAAAGGCTTTTGGAATAAAGTCTTTACCTAAATTACGATACCAAGGGCTACCATGGCCGCCGCTGTTTGCATCGGTATCACGGTAGCTGGCGTAGCCGTTGTCGTTATTGTCGTTAAAGGCTTCGTTTACCACATCCCAACTAAATACTTTACCGGCGTAGTGCTGAGCTACGGTGGTAATGTGGGCTTCCATCATGTCTTCCCAGTTACCACTGAAATTTATCATCCAGTCTGGCATTTGCGAGTGCCAGACCAAGGCATGAGCGTGCACGGTAACGCCATTGTCTAAGGCCCAGTTCACCAAATTATCGGCATCTTCAAAGCTAAAGTTGCCTTGAGTGGGCTGTAAGTAAGAGGACTTCATGATGTTCTCTGCTGTAATTTGGTCAAAATGCTGAATCACTACATTTTGCAAATCAGGTCGAGATAAAATGCCGTTAGAAAACCAGTTTTGGTACTCAGCTGGAACCGCAGCGCCTACATAGCTAGCTGTGAGATCTTTAAGGCTAGCTACTTCTGGGACTTCAATCGGCTCTCCTGAATCTGAGCTGGAGCCTCCGCAAGCAGCTAAGCTTGCACAAATTGCCGTTGAAATGAGTGCCATTGATAGTGAACGCATACCTAATCCTTGATATTTGTTAGCGCTAACAGCAACCTTTGATAAAACCTGTCGCCGAGAGATTTTCCTATTAAACCAAGATAAAGCGCTTTCATGGGATTGCTAAAACACTTTATCGTTTTATAAGAAATTGCTTTTGTGACCTAGAACGGAAGTTGGCAGTTTGGAATGACTAGTTGTCCCCTTAAATTTCCTTTAAATCAATGAGAAAGAAAGGTGGGTTAGGGCTTACCTCCGCTAATGCTATAGCTTTTAATCCTGCCTAGTTAGTCTTCTATAGAGTTAATGTTTGTTGTTATAAACTGGCGTTAGCGTTCGCTTTGAACTGTTGCTTTTCTGTATTCTCTGCTTATATCACCAATTAAGACTTTATATTCTTATTTTTATTGTTTGGTGATATTTAATGCTGCATTACGTTTTATAACAGCGCGATAGAATAAATTACAGCTTTTGCTTTCATTTGTGATCTGTATCTATGGTAAGGTTTTCATGCGTGATATTGCTCTCAATTTAGTCAATTTTTTGGATGTATATTCTGTTTCGTTGTCGCCAGCCCCATCGCGGCAAAATAAAAAGCATAAAAATATCATTATTCCAGGAGTTGTTTTATATGAACGTGAAAGCGCTTACATCGGCAGTGGCAATTGCACTTACTTGTTCACCTTTAGCTAGCGCAGCTGAAGATGAGGTTAACGCCGACCAGTTTCAACAAATTAAAGACTCACAACCGGTTGTTTTAGACCCTGACTTTCAAGTTGAAGAGGGCATTATTTTCTCTGGCTATGCGCGTTACGGTTTGCATTATTCCGATGACTTTCAAAAATATGTTCAAGCTGAAGGTGAGCTAGCGGGGCGTGCGACAGGTCGCTTAGGTAACGAAACCAATGGTGGCGAATTTCAATTTGCTAAAGCCTTCCAAAGTGACAGTGGCGCAATTTGGGATGTGGTATTGATGCTAGAAAACTGGTGGAAGTACGAGTCAGAGCTGCAAAGTGGTGAAGAAATATCAGAGTATGGTGATATAGCGCTTAAAAAATTCTACGCCGGTGCCACTAACATTTTTGCTTCGCAACCTAACGCTTACATTTGGGCTGGACGAGACTTCCACCAACGTCCACAACAGGGCATAAATGATTACTTCTGGATGTCTCACGATGGTCAAGGTGGTGGTATTTATAACCTTGAATTGGGTGATATGGCAAAACTAGACTTCTCGGTAGTGGGTCAAGTTGATGGTCCTGGAGATAACGGCAACTACGCACTTACCTCTAAGTTACATGCCTTGCAACTGGCTGATTCATTAGCCTTAAGCTTTTTGTTCAACTACGGCTTTGAAAGCGACCAATATGACGACAATGGCGTAATTGAAAACAAAGACAAGATCAATGCTTACCACTTAGCCGCAGTGTTAGATCAAAACTGGTCTAAAGGCCGCAATCAGTTTATCGCGCGCTATGCAGATAATGCCGATACCAGCGTATTCAATAAAACCGAAGACTTAACCACGCTGTATTTAAGCTTGGAAGGTGCGGTTAATTTTAATGAGAAAGTGGCCTTAGAGTACTTAGGTGCCTACCACAATTACGATGCTAACTCTTCAGAAGATGATCGTACTAACTACAGTGCCATTATGCGCCCAATGTACAACTGGAACGAAACGCACTCTACCTGGTTAGAAGCGGGTTACTCTGTGGTTGATTACGACCAAGGTGGTAAAAACAAAGCTTGGAAAGTGACCTTATCGCAAAACGTTACCATTAACGCCTTTGCCAATGCTCGTCCAATGCTGCGCTTTTACGTGACAGCGGGTCAAGCCGATAACCAAGTTCGTAGTAACGAAGCGATTGCCGCCGAGCAAGATACTTTAGCCATGGGCGCAATGTTTGAGTCTTGGTGGTAGGGCTTAAATAAACCCTTAATGTTACACCTATTGTGTATTTGAGTTGTTGGGCGCAGTAAACCTGCGCCCCTTTTTGTTAGCGTAACTCTCTGCGGAGTATTTTACCCACATTGGTTTTGGGCAGCTCTTCTCGATAAATTATGTCTTTTGGCATT
Source organism: Agarivorans sp. Alg241-V36 (assembly GCF_900537085.1). Lineage (NCBI taxonomy): Bacteria > Pseudomonadati > Pseudomonadota > Gammaproteobacteria > Alteromonadales > Alteromonadaceae > Agarivorans > Agarivorans sp. Alg241-V36. The sequence continues at coordinate 207,394 of NZ_UNRE01000002.1, forward strand.
TTGTAGCCGGTTAAGTGTTTACGGCAATGCTTTTTAATCTCATCGCGTCCAACCCGCGCATTACACACCACAAACAAGCGAATGCGTTCGCCACTCACATCGTCTGGAACACCTACTGCTGCGGCTTCCACAATCGACGGATGTAGCGTTGCAACTTCTTCAATCTCGCTCGGAAATACGTTAAAGCCTGAGACTAAAATCATGTCTTTTTTGCGGTCTTCAATAAAGAAGTAACCCTGTTCGTCCATGCGGCCAATATCGCCAGATTTAATCCAACCGTCTTTGGTGATTACGTTGGCTGTTTCTTCCTCTTGTTTCCAGTAGCCCTGCATCACTTGCGGGCCCTTAATTTGTAGTTCGCCTATGCCACCAACATCTAGCTCATTGCCTTCTTCATCTACCACCCGAATTTGGGTGCTAGGCATGGGCACGCCAATAGAAGGAATAAAGGCCTGTTGTTCATGGGTACCTGCGGCCACAACTGGTGAACACTCGGTAAGTCCATAGCCTTCAATTATCGGCATTTGGGTAAGCTCTTGCCATTGCTCGGCGATGTGCTTTTGAGTCGCCATGCCGCCAGCAATAGTGAAACGGGCTTTAGAAAAATCTAGCTGCCTGAAGCCTGCGTGATTAAGCAAGCCGTTAAACAAAGTATTTAAGCCAAAGATCATGGTAAACGGGTACTTACGTAGGTCGTTTACAAAGCCATTAAGATCTCGCGGATTAGTAATTAGCAAGTTTTTACCGCCAATGTACAAGATGAACATCATGCTCACGGTATTCGCGAAAATATGGTAAAGCGGCAGCGGTGTTACAGCATGTTCTTGGTCTAACAAAGTGCGAGGGGCAAAGTGATAATAAACTTGAATCACGTTAGCCAGCACATTGTGATGGCTTAACATTGCACCCTTAGCCACACCAGTGGTGCCACCGGTGTATTGCAAATAAGCAATGTCATCGCCGCTAATTTGAGGCTTTTGATAAGCCATGGTTTTGCCCTGAGTTAAGGCGCGTCGCATCGATATAGCGCCAGGCAAGTTGTATTTAGGCACCATTTTTTTAACGTACTTAACTACAAAGTTAACCAGCGTGCGTTTATGCACGGCCAGTTGGTCGCCAATACTGGTAAGAATAACGTGCTTAACTTGGGTGTCTTTAATCACTTGCTGCAGGCTGTTGCCAAAATTAGTCACAGCCACAATTGCGCTAGCTTCTGAGTCGCAAAGCTGGTGCTTTAATTCGCGAGGAGTGTATAGCGGGTTAACATTTACCACGACTAAACCAGCTCGCAGGGCGCCATATAGCGCAATGGGGTATTGCAATACATTAGGCATCATTAGGGCGATGCGCTCGCCAGCTTGCATGCCTAGTTCTTGCTGCAAGTAGGCGGCAAAGGCTAGTGATTTCTGGTCTAGCTCTTGATAGGTGAGGCTTTTACCCATGTTGATAAAGGCGGTTTGCTTGGGAAACTGTTTACAGCTGTGTTCAAACAGTTCCAGCAAATTCTCAAATTGCTCTGTGCTTATTTCTGCGGGCACATCGTCTGGGTAGCTTTTTAACCAAGGTTGGTCTGATGAATTCATATTCTATCCTCACCCATTAGTTAGCATTAATAGTCCTGTTTGGCGAACCAAGCGGTTTTACCAAGCAGATAATATGCTGTTTGGGCCTTATCTATTTTTGCCCGCAAGATTAGCTGATTGGGATAATAAACCCTAGCGTATTTTTGTGAATCGTTGAGCTAAATCATTAGCCAATTTCATCAAGTAACCAGTTTTGTGGATAAAGTGCCGATATGCACCGAGATTATTTGACCTTAGCAAAGATTTAAATAAGGGAGTGGGGTAGTGGAGAGAGCTTTTTGACTAGCAAAGCCTAAACCAACAATGGCAGTGGTGTTTAGGCTTTGCATTGGTACCTAGTCATTAGTACTTAGTCATTTTTCTGCTTTGTTTGAGTGTTTATGTTGTTAGCCAAAGCCTGCACTTCTGCGACTTTGCGTTTTAAGTCTTCAGTCGCAAATTTGTTTAAGTTATTGCGTGAAGCTTCCAAGGTGATGCCGATTCCAATCATATCTAAAGTGTCGCCCATGAGTATTTCCTCTGCTTTATGACCTTAGCGATATTGCTAAAGCGTGCTTGCAGTGTAGATTGATAATGCGACACTAATAACTCTCTAAGCGATTTGATTTATATCTCTTGGTGCGCGGGTGATATATTCCACTATCTACGGTGTGACTGGCAATCTTAATCAATTGCTAGAGAGTGTTGGAATTGAATCTTCGAAATAAAATTCTGTTATTTGTCGTCAAGCTTGCAGAAGTAGTCGGTGAAGGCTTGCATGGCGAGGTTTTGATGGCGTTCTTTTTTCCACACAACATCGCAGTGCCAGTGCTCTTTGCTCATTCCGTTTACCCACAATTCGCTAAGCTGTTGTTGTGCGAAAAGCGGCTCACATAAATAGCGAGGCAAAATAGCCCAGCCTAAACCAGCTTTTACTAACTCAATAATCTGCTGGCTATTGCTGGCGCGAATTTGACGGTGGCTAATGGATTGAGAGCTTGCTAAGCCCAGCTGGTTGAAAAAGTTAAAGCCTATCTGCCTAAGCTGGCGTAGCTCTAGCTCTGAGACCTCTACTACTTGCTGAGAAGGCTCAGCTTTAATCGCACAGCACAACTCAAACTGATAGGCACGAGAATAAATTAACTGTGGTGAATACTCAAAGGTTCCCAGGCTAAATCCTATATCAACCTCTCCTTGTTCCACCCATTGGTGAATGCTCATGGTGTCGCCACTAAGTACGTCTATATCTAGGCTTGGATATTGTTGGTTGAGGATCTTTAGCCCTGTGGCAAATTGTTCGTCCATGAGGGATACATCAACCGCGATGTTGAGCTTATCGGGTTGTGCTTCAAGTAAAGCTTGGGACTTTTGCTCAAAGTAATTTAGCTCGCTAAGCACTGATTTAGCGTAGCAATATAGTGAGATGCCTGCTTCAGTAAGCTTTACTGATTTGGCCGAGCGCGTGAATAAGCTCAAACCAAGATCTAACTCTAGGTCATTCACCAAGTGGCTAACGGTGGTGCGGTGTTTACCTAGTTTACGTGCCGCTGGACCAAAGCCTCCATATTCTTTGGTATAAACAAATGCTTCGAGTTGCTCAATGGATGCAGGCATGGCTATCTAGGGAGGCCTTATTAGAGGTCAATACTTATTACTATATCCTATTTAGTGCTAGCTTGTATTTGTTAGCTTTTACTGACTATAAGCTTGATTATAGCCTTGTTTTTACTAGTGTTAGCTTAGGGGAGAAGAAAGGAAGCAGCGGTGTTACGCATATTAATACTTTTTCTTAATTACTTAGTTATTGTCTCTGCGCAGGCTGCGTGTGAAACCATTAGAGTTAATGGTGAGCATAATTGGTTTGATGTGTCATACAGAGAGAACTCGCAAGCTCCACTGGAGGGTTTGGCAGTAGATTTGGCTAACCGAGTATTTGCTGATGTGGGTATTAAGCCCGAGTATCAAGCGATGGTGCCATGGAAGCGACAGTTTTTGCAGTTAGAAACCGGTGATTTAGATTTAATTGTAGCGGCATTTCACAACCTGCAGCGAAGCCAAAAGTTTGTGTTTAGCGAAGCTGTGGGCGTGGAGTATAGCACTGCGTTTATACACAAAGAGCAAAGCGCTGCTTTTACTGGTTTAGCTAGTTTAGAGGGCAAGCAGGGCATACACCTGTTAGGCAGTAGTTTTGGCGACCAGTTTGACAGCTTTGCGAAACAGAACCTTACTATTTCAACAATGGATGACTTAGACAGGGCCATTAAGCTTATTGCCTTAAAAAGAGCTGACTATTTGTTATATGCCACCCACGGAGGAAGGCTAAAGATTGCTGATACAGAATATGCCGATATATTAGTGGATTTACAGCCTAGTATTAGTAAACAGCCAATTTATATGGTGATGTCTAAATCCTCGCCTTGCTTGGAACACTTAGATGAAATAAATAGCGCTATTAGGCGACATCGAGACGATTTCTAGGTGTCGTTTTTCAATAAAAAAGCAAGCCCTAAGGCTTGCTTTTTAGTTTATATGCTAGCGCAATCTTAAGCTTCTTCGATTTCTTCCAGCTTAGTTGAGCCGCCATGGTGGACCTCTCTGCGACGCTGAATCATGGCGTAGAAACCTGGTATTAAGAAGGTACCTACTAGCAATACACAGAGCAAGCCGCCAACCAGCGAAATGCCCAAAGAGTTTTGGCTTATATGGCCTGCGCCATTGGCCAGTACTAACGGGATCATGCCAAAGATAAATGACCACGAAGTCATGTTTACCGCCCTAAAACGCAGGGTGCCACCGGTTACCGCTGCTTGGTTAATCGGCATGTCGTTGTCTTCGCGCTGCATACGGGCAAATTCTACGATCAAAATGGCATTTTTAGCAGCGAGTGCTATCAGCAATACCAGGCCAATTTGCGCGTACAAGTTCATTGGCAAACCTGCCAACGTTAACGCAATAAACGAGCCTAAGGTTGCCACCGGCACTACCAGGATAATCGCTAACGGGATAGTCCAGCTTTCATATTGCGCTACCATAAACAAATAGATGAACAGCAATGCTAGGGCAAAGGCATAAATGGCCATGTTGCCTGCCTGAATTTCTTGGTAAGCCATACCGGTCCATTCATATTGATAACCGTTAGGCAGTTCTTCAGCGGCGATCCGCTCCATTGCGGCAATGGCATCACCCGAGGAATAACCTGGCGCAGGTTGGCCTTGCAATACCGCACTGCGATATAAGTTGTATCGCCAAGCTACGTCGGGGGCAAACTGTTGCTCAATGCTAACCAGGGTGCTTAACGGCACCATATCACCACTGCTACTGCGAACATGAAACTGGCCAAGGTTGTCCAAACGGCTGCGGTATTCATCCTCGGCTTGCATGGTTACGCGGAAGTTTTTGCCGTAGAGGGTAAAGTCGTTCACATACAAGGAGCCAAGGTTGGCCTGTAGGGTAGTGAACAAATCTCCTAGCGGCACGCCTAACTGTTTCGCCTTACTGCGGTCAATGTCTACATAAAAATGCGGCACATCGGCACGGAAGGTACTAAAGGCGCTGCCAATTTCAGGCGCAGCATTGGCTTTAATGGTGATGTCTTGCATCACTTGGGCTAAGTCGCTGCGCGAACGGCCTAAACCATCTTGCAATACAAACTCAAAGCCTGAAGCGGTTCCCATGCCTGGAACAGCGGGCGGACCAAAGGCGAAGATCATCGCATCTTGAATTCGCCCATAAGCTTGTTCATTGATCCGTTGGCTAATGGCAAAAGAGCTGTGATCGCCTTGCAAGGCGTTGCGCTCGTCCCAATGCTTTAACTTCACAAACATGGTTGCTGCGTTAGATTGAATAGCACCAGCGAGCAAACCGTAACCATTGGCTAAACTCACCGCTTCCACACCCGGCTCTTCAAGAATAATGTTATTCAAGCGTTGCGAGACTTCGGCCGTGCGGCTTAGCGAAGCAGAATCTGGCAGTTGCACGTTTACCAGCAGTACGCCTTTATCTTCTTGTGGCACAAAAGCTTTAGAAGTGTTGTGATTCATCCACGCTACCGCTGCAATGGCTAAGCAGAAGAATACTACTAGCGCAGCACTGCGCCTTACCAACATGCCTGCGGCTTGCCCATAACGGGTGGTGACTGCCACTAAGCCGCGATTAAATAGCGCGAACCAACGTGCTTGTTTTTGTTTGCCGCGCTTTAGTACCAACGAACAAATAGCCGGAGAAAGGGTTAAGGCGTTGATCGAGGAAATCACTACCGAGATACAAATAGTAATCGCGAATTGGCGATACATTACGCCAGTAATGCCCGGTAGCATGGCCACCGGTAAGAACACCGCCAGCAATACTAAGGTAGAGGAAACAATCGGCCCGGTAACTTCGCGCATGGCTTTTAAGGTGGCTTGACGCGGGTTGAGTTCTGGGTGTGCCGAGAGCTTACTGTCGACGTTTTCAATCACCAAAATAGCGTCGTCAACCACAATACCGATGGCCAGAATTAAGCCAAATAAGGTAATGGTATTAATGGTGAAGCCAGTGGCTAACATAATGGCAAAAGTACCAATCAATGATACTGGAATAGCTACTACTGGAATAAGCGTAGAGCGCCAGCTACCTAAGAACAGGTAGGTAACCAAAATTACCAACAAAATGGCCTCAATCAGGGTTTTAATTACCCCTTTCACCGACTCTTCCACAAATAGGGTGGTGTCGTAGGCAATTTCATAATCCATCTTTTCTGGCATATTGGCTTTGAGCTGGCCCATTAAAGCCATCACAGCTTCGCCACTTTCTAAAGCGTTAGCGCCGGTTTGCAGTGACAGGATTACCGATACCGAAGGTTGGTCTCTAAACTCACCAAATGCCGCATAGCCGCGCTTACCAAGCTCTACTCGCGCTACGTCTTTTAAATAGACTTTAGAGCCATCAGCGTTAGCTATTAGTAAAATGTTTTCAAAATCTTCTACGGTGTCTAAGCGCCCTTTAGTGAGCAAACTAAACTGCACATCGTTGTTAGCTTCGTAAGGTGGTGCGCCAATAGATCCCACAGCTACTTGCACGTTTTGTTCGGCTAAACTTGCGCGAATATCACTGGTGGTAAGATTAAGGTTGGCAAGCTTGAGTGGGTCTAACCACACTCGCATCGCGTATTCTGCTGAGCTAATAACCCGCACATCACTAATGCCTTTAACCCTTGCCAGTTGGTCTTCAATATTGAGTGTGACGTAGTTATTTAAGAAGGTATCGTCGTAGTGTCCGTCGGGCGAATAGAAGTTAAGTACCATTAGCAAATCGGGTGAGCGCTTGCGCACGGTGACACCCACTTGGCGTACTTCTGGCGGCAATTTTGATTCGATTTGGGTGACCCGGTTTTGCACATTAATTTGTGCCATGTCAGGGTCGGTACCAATATCAAAAGTCACCGTTAATGAATACGAGCCGTCGTTGGCGCTTTTGGAGTTCATGTACAACATGTCTTCCACACCGTTTACCGAGCTCTCGATAACTTCGGCAACGGCTTCCTCTACGGTTTCGGCGCTGGCACCGGTGTAGTAAGCAGAAACGCTAACCGAAGGCGGACTAATTTGAGGGTATTCGGCCACTGGCAAAACCATTAGGGCAATTGCCCCTGCCAATGACAGTAGAATTGAGATTACCAAAGCAAACTTTGGCCTTTGAATAAAAAAGCGACTAAGCATAGTGATTAATTACCTTATCCTTGCTGCTTTTCAACAACTTGCACTGGATGGCCGTGGCGCACACGCTGCAGGCCAGCAGTGATTACCTGCTCGTTACCTTGCAAACCCTTATGTATCACCACACCTTGTTCGAGCACTGGGCCAATGGTGACATTGCGACGTTCTGCCTTGTTGTCTTCACCCACTAACATGACAAATTCGCCCTCTAGGTCACTTTGAACAGCGCGACGAGGGATAACTGTAGCTTCAACTAAAGTGGTGCTAGTGAGTTCTACTTCAACATACTGGCCGGGTAATAGCTGTTGCTGAGGGTTATCAAATTGGGCGCTGATGTTGATGGTGCCGGTGTGTAAATCGATGCGGTTATCAATGAAGTCCAAACGACCTTGATTTAAGTAGTTGCGGCTGTCGCTAATAATCAGATTTACAATGGTGGAGTCGGTTTGAGCGCTAGAGTGAGCATCAACGTGATCAAGCCCCATAGCTAAACGCTCACGTTCAGAAACGCGAAAGCTGGCGCGAATGGGGTTTAAACTCACAAGGTTAGTTAAGGCGCCGCTGGTTATGGTGATTAAGTCACCCTTGCTCACCTTACTTTGGCCAATTCGACCATCAAAAGGGGCCACAATGTTGGTATGTTTTAAATCCACTAAGCTGGCACTCAGTAAGGCTTCAGCTGCTTCTAGCTGAGCTTCGGCAGACAGTTTTTCGGCGGTTAGGCGATCAAACTCAGAGCGGCTAATATTTTTTTTCGGCAGTAAACGTTCGCCGCGTTGCCAGTTTATTTCAGCATTGGTTAAGGCAGCGTTTGCTTTTGCTAGGGAAGCTTTGGCTTGTGCGACAGCAGCTTGATAGCGGGTTGAGTCAATTTCATAGAGCAGCTGACCACGTTTTACCATTTGGCCATCTTCAAAGTGGCGTTTGACTAGATAGCCACTCACCTGCGCTCTAATATCAACGTCTTGGTAGGCCTCAATACGGCCAACAAATTGCTGTGACGGCGCATATTTAAGGTTTTGTGCAGATTCGATATTAACTAAGCTGGCAGGTACCTGAGCAGCAGATTCGGTGGACGAGTTACAAGCGCTAAGAAGAACTAATGCTGCGCCTGCCAAAAGCCTGCGAAGATGGGTGGGAAACATGAAACTATCCTCAAACTATACAATGGTACGGAACAAATTGCCGAAAGAGTCGTGAACTCCCTGCATTGATATAGTTGGCGGATGCTAACTAGGACGCGATCCTTGCGAAACGCCTCTCTGACGCCATTATTTTAGTATTTACTAAAAATAAAATAGAGGCTAAATATACACGTATACTTAGCAAAGATACCCTCAGTAATACCGAGGTAAAGCTTCGGTTTTTGTCCGCCTGTTTGATTTTTGCTTGAGGTTAGGTGGAGGTTGCACTCATTCGCAACAGTGACTAGCTTGATTGTTAACTAAACACACTTTTATGGAATAGGATAAAGCTCGGCATTCGCCTTGGCTTTACGCTATGATCTAGCAAAATTTTAGCGCGTAGAGGGCATGATGGCACGCCAAATAACTTACAAATATAAACGTCAAACCAAAGTCATTAATTTTTCTTTTGACAAGTTTCATGATGCACATGAAGCAGTAGCTGCGGCTGAAGGTGTTGATATTTCTTCGTTTTTGCAAATGGAGAAACAGCTGGCTATGTCTACCAGAGATAAAGCTACCTTGAAAGAATACCGAGCAAAAGAGTTTCAGCGTTTGGGTTTTAGCGACATCCGCTTCTTAAAAGACGAAGAGAAAGAAGCTAAATAGTGATTTAGTGCTTGAAAGCGCTTTTCTATAAAGTGCCCCTATATTTAACATGGTTTTTTATTAAGCTAGCTTGATAAACAACAGGGAATGTTAAATATGTCTGAATCTACCCACTTCTTGGCGCTGGTTGATGAGCTTTCTGCGCTGGCACAAGTTGATGCTATTCTTTTGGCAGGCTCACGAGCTAGCGGCTTAGCAGATGATTACTCTGACTACGATGTGTATGTTTATTTAAATGCCCCCTTGGCCGCTGAAACACGCCATGAGTTAGTGGCAAAGCATTGCCAGTATCTTGAGTTGAATAATCAGTTTTGGGAAACCGAAGACGACGGCGTATTGCTCGATGGGATTGAGATTGAACTGATCTATCGTGATTTTGCCTTCTTGGAAAATGAGCTGCATCACTTAGTTGAGCGCCATCAAGCGAAAGTAGGCTATAGCACCTGCTTTTGGGCAAACCTTCTGGATTCAAAAATCCTTTATGACGCAAGCGGTCAAGCCAAGCGCTTACAACAACGTTTTAAAGTGACTTACCCCAGCGCACTGCAACAAGCGATAATAAACAAAAATGCGCCGTTGCTTATGCAGCAAATGCCAGCCTACTACTTCCAATTAGCCAAGGCCTTAAAACGTCAAGATAGCGTTAGCTTGAATCACCGTTGTGCAGAGTTTTTAGCCAGCTATTTTGACATTCTTTTTGCGATTAACGCACTGCCGCATCCCGGTGAGAAACGGATGCTAGAGTATGCTGAATTGCACTGCGATATTTGCCCAGACAAGCTGACTGAAAATGTAGAGCGTTTACTGGCCGAGGTAGGGCAAGTGGCAGACAGCTTATTAGATACTGTGAGTTTGTTAAGTGAAACCCTGCAGCAAGTAGTTACTACTCAAACATCCTTAACTTGGCCGGCTAAGCAATAGCAGATAAAGATAAACTACATTGATCCATCTCTATTGATTAATATGATAATTAATGTGAGAGTAGCGCTAACTTAAGCTGTAAAAACAAGGATGTATTAATGCCAATAGCTTATAAGGCTAAGTTCGGATTGCTTGCGCTAACACTATTTTCAGGCGCTTCTTTGGCTAGCCCTAATGTCGCCGTTCCCTATGTAGTCGGAGGCCAGGATGCGCCCAAAGGAGCCTATCCGTGGATGGCTCAACTTAAAGCGGGTAGCAGCCACTGTGGTGCTGTGTTAATTGATGAGCAATGGCTGTTAAGTGCTGCGCATTGTACTTTCGATCAATTTCAAGAAGGTCAGCATACTAAAGCCGAAGATATCATCGCGTTTATTGGTGAAGATGAGTTCAATTATTCTTATGAAGAAGGCTTGCCAGTGGCGGAGGTATGCCAACATCCAAATTACGTTGATTTTGATAGCACAGAAGAAGGCCAAGTTACTGGTGACTATGATCTAGTATTAATGCGTTTAACTAACGCTAGCTCCATTACGCCAATAGCAGTCAATCAAAGTGCTATTTTTGACCAATATAGCCCGGGTTTTGGTTTGCGAGTAATTGGCTATGGTCGAATAAACAACGATGCTGATAATCCCGAGTATCTTGATGAGCTTCAACAAGCCGATCTCTCTTTAACATCAGTTTCAGAGTGTAGCGACTTTTACGGAGCGGAATGGTTAACTGGGCAAATGTTTTGCGCGGATAGTGATATAGCCGATTCATGTTCAGGAGACAGTGGCGGCCCATTATTTATCGACGAAGGCACCCAGTATAAGCTGGCGGGCATTGTGAGCTGGGGGACACGCAGTTGTGCTAATGCGCCTGGGGTTTACGCAGATGTTGGTAAGTTGTCTGCTTGGATTAATCAAGTGATCCAAGCCAGCGAGACAGAGCGTACCGACCCAAGTTTGTGTTCTCAACTAGCCGCTGTTCCTCGACCTAGCTCTAGTGGAGGTGGAGCAGCAGGAGGCTTTATAGTGATTGCCTTATTAGCACTTTGCCGGTTCAGAAAAACCAAAAGTTAAACCTTTCAAATAGTTAATGCACAGAAACCTGTTTTAACTATTTGTTTAAAAATTCTTCATGCATAGGCGGGCGTTTTCTGATAGATTACGCCCGCATTTTTTAATGCCACTAACAAGCTGTCTCATGGAATGCTGTTAAACAGTTGAGAACGTCCACCCCAAGGATTGGGCCAGCAATTTGGACGAACATTTTTGCTTGTTAATGAGAATTTTATGCAAAGTATTTTTGCCGATATCGTTGGACTACTTGGTACTGCCTTAGTGGTAGGTTCGTTTTTTCTTTTACAGTTAGAGCGTTTAAACCCCAAACAACTTACCTATAACCTAATGAACTTAAGCGGTGCTATCTTACTGCTAATAAGTTTGTGCATTAATTTTAATCTAGCTAGCTTTGTAATTGAGCTATTTTGGATTGGTGCTTCAGTGGTAGGTATTGTTAAGTATTACAAACGAGAGCCTGCTGTCGCTCAAGCATAATCCTTTATGACTTAGCGGTGACCTTAAGAACTATCTGCTTTATTTTGCGGCGATAGTTCTTAATAAATCCTTAAAACCTTCTTTGCCTATTTGCAATTATCCCCCTTACATTTGCTCCAAATCATTGTGGTTTGAACCTGCCTATCACGTGACTTTAATTTTGACTGTTTAAGCGCTGGCATATAAGCAACGAAAAGTCGCCCCAATATGATAGCTGCCATCGTGGTTCTTAAATGGCGCTAAAGCCTGACGGTGAGCTTGGTCTAATGCCTGATGGCTAGTGTTTTCAACGGCCTTAGCTGCAACCCCAGAAGAGGCTAAGCCGCGCAAAGCAGTGTCTAAATCAGCGTATCGCCAGGGAGATTCAACGTCGAAGATTTCTATCGGTTTTAGTCCGGATTCAAGCGCAAATTCTCGCAACATTGTTTTGTTAGATAGGGCAAAAGGTCCCGGATCGCCTTTAGGAGGTGCTGGTAATAATGGTTTTAAAGCTGCCACTAGCGAGGCCGCTTGCATTCCTTCTGGCTCACCCCAGGTCATAATTAACACCGCAGCGCCAGGTTTAGCTACCCGTTTGGCTTCGCTCAAGGCGGCAATCGGATCCCCTGCATATTGAAAAGAATTAAAGCCGGTAATACAAGAAAAGCGACTATCTTCAAAGGGTAGCTTTTCGATATCAGATACATGAAATGATCCATTTGGTGAGCGCTGCTCGGCGATTTCTATTAATGCTTGAGAAGCATCAACGCCATGCACTTTGGCTCCTTGCTGATAGGCCAAGGCTGCCGCCATACCAGAGCCACACCCTACGTCTAGGTAACAGCTTGTCTCGTTAAGGTTCAGTTTTTCAAATGCGGCTAGATAAACTGGGCGACAGGTTTGCTCTTGAATATTGGCCCAATCTTGAGATGACAATCCCCATAGCCGCCCATTAGTCTTGCCGGTTGTTGTGTGTTGCTTGGGATTCATCTCAAGCTCCATTAGTTAGCCCGTTTAGACTTTAGTCTAGTGAGCCAGTCTTAAAGCCAGACAAGGCGATAAAAGGTAGAGGCTTGTGCAGCATTAGCTTTACAGCAAATGCTTTACGCGGTGTAGCTGATTGCTTATTGGGAAGGACGCTTAGGGCTGCTCGGTTATCAACATTGGGTGAGACCACCGCTACAAGTTTTAGATAATCGCGATAAGTTTGACGACTTTGGCTGCACAAATGAGCAAAAGCTTTGTATGCTAGAGCGACTAAAAACAAGGCTTTACTTATATGAATCAAATACATCCTCAATTAGCTCCAATTTGTGACTACCTTGAGCAGCAATTGCTGGGCAAGCCCAAAGCGGTGCGCTTGGCCTTGAGTTGTTTGTTGGCCTCTGGTCACTTGCTGATTGAAGATCTGCCTGGTGTGGGCAAAACCAGTTTAGCCAAGTGGCTTGCTGCAGGCTTTGGTTTAAGCTTTCAGCGAATTCAATTTACTAGCGATTTACTGCCAGCCGATATTATCGGAGTGTCGGTATTTGAGCCGCCTACTCAGCAGTTTAAGTTTCATCCTGGGCCTATTTTTCATCATTTGGTGTTGGCTGACGAGCTTAATCGCGCCAGCCCTAGAACCCAAAGTGCGCTGTTAGAAGCGATGGAAGAACAGCAGGTGAGTACCGACGGTGAAAGCTATTCTTTAAAGGCGCCGTTCTTTGTTATTGCTACGCAAAACCCGCGTGAACAACTTGGCACCTTCGACTTACCCGAGTCTCAATTAGATCGCTTTGCGATGCGCTTAAGCATCGGTTTTCCTGATTTAGATTCTGAAATGGCGATGCTTAAACGAGGCAAGCAAACCAGCCAATCTTTAGCGGCACTTTCTGTAGAGCAGCTGTTGAACTTACAACAACAAGTAAGTGAGCTGCATTGCAGTGATGCTTTGTTAGATTATTTATTGCGTTTAGTTCACTGCAGCCGAGTATTGGAAGGGGCAAGCCCACTGTCGCCACGTTGTAGTTTAACTTTGCTGGCTTGTGCCAAAGCCTGGGCCTTTGTTCACCATAAACAGCATGTCTCTCCAGAAGATGTACAAGCAGTATTTAGCGCGGTAAGCGCTCACCGCTTGGGCCGAGGAGATAGCGGTGAAGCCTATGCCAAACAAATTTTGGCTGAAGTAGATCCTTACAGTGATTTAACTTAGGCATGAAGTTCACACAGCTAGAGGCGTTTAAACAATGGAAAGGTATTCGCAGCGCCGCTTGGCTAGCTAAACGCGTACCTAGCAGCGGCAGTTTACGTTTAACTCGCAAAAACCTGTTTATTCTACCTACTCGCTTTGGCTGGGGCTTTTTAATCGCCTTAGTGGTGATGTTGATGATGGGCAGCAATTACCAAAACAACCTAATTATTGCCTTAGGCCTATGGTTGTTGGCGCTTTGGTTGGTGTGCTTGGTGTTATGCCATCAGAACTTATCAGGAAGTACTGTGAGTTTATTGCAGCGGCCTGAAGGGCAATGCGATAAACCGCTTCGTTTATTACTCAATATCGTTAACCACAAGCAGCCGCTGGCCTTGGCGGCCGAAATAAAAAGCTGGCCTGGCAAACAAGCCTCTGAACAGCTCGATGGTCAGTTAGCTTTAGATCTAGAAGTAAAGCAGCGCGGGCGCCAATTACTGCCTCGCATCAGCCTATCCAGTGTATTTCCTCTAGGCTTATTTAGATGTTGGACCGTGGCTGATTTTAATTGTGAATTGCTGGCTTACCCGGCGCCACTGGCTGGTTTTGCTTGCCCTTCTCAAGAGTGGGTAGAAGCCCATGATGTGGAGCGTGCTGCCAGTGATAGCCAGCTACAAAGTGAGTTTGCAGGTCTTAAGGCTTATCGCAGTGGCGAGCGTAAAAGTTTACTGGCTTGGAAGCAGTTTGCAGCTGGGCGGGGTTTACAGACTAAGGCATTTACCGGCAACCCCAGTATTGATTTACACCTTAATGATCGCCGGCACAGCGGTTTAAACTATGAACAAACTCTCTCGGTATTGGCTTTTTGGTTACGTCAGTTGGCCCAGCAACAGCAGAGCTTTAGTTTGCAAGTAGGTGCCGAGCAACTGGCTAGCGGCAGTGGTCATCAGCAACTAAAAGCGGGTCTACGCTTGCTTGCAGAGGCGCCGAGCATTGATGAATAATCTCAACAGTTCGCATATTCGTACGTCTTTGTTGTGCTACTCAGCAACAGCCCTGTTATTGCTGCAACATGTGCCTTGGCTGCTATTGCTTGTGGGTTTAGCTGCGGGTTGGTGGCGATTGCGGGTGATGCAAGGCTTAGCCACTTTACCTAAACCGCGCTGGGTAAAACTCACCTTAGTGCTGCTTATTGGCTTGGTGCTTTGGTTGGCTCGCTCCTTTGAGCTGTTTGATAAGCTGGTGAGCCTAGTCATGCTAGGCTACAGCTTAAAGTATATTGAGCTGCACAAGCGGCGTGATGTGGAAATGTTTAGCCTAACTGGCTTATTTTTGGTGGCATTTTCATTGGTTTTTTCTAGCCAACCTTTGGCGGCATTATTGGCCGCGCTGGTGGCATTTTTACACTTACTACTTTTGCTTAGCTTGGATGTGAAAGTAAGCTTTAACTGGGCTAAGCGATTGAGTTTATGGTTATTGGCTATTGCTCCCTTAGCTATCGCGCTGTTTATTGTGGCGCCACGCTTAGCGCCCTTGTGGAAAATGCCTACTCCAAGTAGTGCACAAACGGGCTTGTCGGATGTGGTTCGCCCTGGTGACATTAGCCAGTTGATTCGCTCAGATAAGTTGGTTTTTCGAGCGGAGTTTAGTCGCGCGCCAGAGCGTGATGAGCTTTATTGGCGAGCCATGGTCTTAGATGAGTTTGATGGTGAGCAATGGACGCGCAGCCAGATAGCTCAACAAAAACAAGCGCCCAATGGCTCAAGTGCTATCAACCAGTATCAACTCTTGTTGGAACCAGCTAATCAGGCCTGGCTAGCAACTTTAAATCCTAGCCAAGTTCGTGGTGGTGGAGCTAACTATATGGCCGATGGTAGCTGGCAGCGAGAAGGTGAAAGCTTTCCCCGACAAATCTTAAATTTTAGTCAATTAGAGTCGCTTGCTAGTCCCACTATTCCGCCGGCCTATTTGCACTTTCTCACCCGTCTACCTGAAGGCGTTACACCAAATGTTAGCGAGTTGAGTGAGCAATTGCGTTTAGGTTTAAGCCCTCGTGCACCTAATTACCCGCAGCAAGTCATGGCGCGGGTACAGCAATGGTTTTTGAGTCAGCAGTTTAGTTATACCCTTAGCCCGCCTGCTTACCCAGGGCTGCTAGGGGTAGAGCGCTTTTTGTTAGAACAGCAAAGTGGTTTTTGTGTTCACTATGCGCAAAGCGTGGTGATACTGGCGCGTTTGCAGGGCATCCCAGCTCGCATGGTAACCGGCTTTTTAGGCGGAGAATGGGAGCAACAAGATAGCCTGTTAGCGGTACGTAACTACGATGCTCATGCTTGGATGGAGTATTGGGATGGTGAGCGTTGGGTGCGGCTTGACCCCACCGCGTGGATCGCACCCGACCGGGTAGAAAATAACCTTCAGCAAAGCCAAGCTACTGCAGAGCAATGGCAAAGTATGAGCGCCTGGAGTCAAAAAATTTGGTACACCCAAGGTTTTAATCAAATGCGCTTATGGCTTGCTCAAGCTGATTATTGGTGGGCTAAGTGGGTGCTTAATTTTGACCACAAACGACAGCTAAATTTGTTTTCGCAATTGCTGGCATGGTTGCCGGGCAGCTCTTTGCTAATGTTAACTGCGGGAATGATTTTGCTGGGTTTATTCGCGACTGTTTTACTCATGGCTAAACCTTGGCAATGGCGCCTGCCGAATAAACAAGTTGTCGCGCTTAAATGGCAGTGTTGGCTATTAGCAAGGCGGGGCGTAGTTCGTGACAAAGGTGAAAGCTTCAGTCACTTTTTAAAACGGGTAGAGCAGCAAGCTCCGCAGCGAGCATTAGCCCTAGCACAAGCCATTAATAGCTATAACCAAAAGCGCTACCAGCCTTAAGGCTCTAGGCTAAGCTCAAACAAGCTACAGGCGATTGTGATTCGCTTAAGCTTTTGATGCTTTGCCACCCCTTGGCTTTTCTTTAAAAATCAGGGTTTATTCACCAGTACTTTTCAACAAATTCAGTGAGTTTTCTTAAAAATCGCTAACTTATTTGTCTTTTTGTGTGAGCTAACCAGATTATTAACTGCGCTGCTCGTAAAGTGAGCGACACTAAAAGCTCAGGCAAAAGGAGAAGTTTATGGATTGGATCGAGTGGTTTGGTTACTTGGCGTCGGTGGTGGTGGCCATTTCGTTAACCATGAGTTCTATTGTAAAACTGCGTTGGTTAAACATGGTGGGTGCAGCGCTGTTTTCAACTTATGGATTTATTATTGGCGCAATGCCGGTTGCCTTGTTAAATCTATTTATCGTATTTGCCAATGTTTATTACCTGCAGGGTATTTACCGCAGCAAGGACCAGTTCAAATTAGTGGCAGTGGAAGCTAGCAGCCCTTTGCTTGGTTTTTGGATTGAGCACTATCAAACGGATATCGAGAAGTACTTCCCGCAGTTTTCAACAGATAGTTTATTGGGGCAGGGCTGTTATATGCTCATGCGCAATAGTGAGCCTGCAGGCATTTTGGTGGGCAAGCAGCAGCTGCATGAGTTTGAAATAAAGCTCGACTATGTGTTCCCAGCTTATCGCGACTTTAAAACTGGCGACTACCTTTACCATAGCTCAGGTTTCTTTGAGGCCTTGGGTGTTAAACAGCTAATTAGTTATACCGCAGTAGCGAGCCATCAACAGTACTTAGTGAAAATGGGCTTCAAACCTTCGGGCGATAATGCAGCACTATACCAATATAAACTTGCTTAGCGCTAAGGCAGCAGAATAGCGCAACATGCTGTTAATTTTATGCTAGTGTGAGTTTTTGATTTGCCTTTAGGTAACTGTAATATGCGTTTGAAATTGCTGCCGTTTTTGTTTCTGCCTTTGCTATTTGCTTGCGTTCCTGTCGAGCAAGCCCGTGCTCCTGAAACCCGCTCAACGACCGTTGTTACCGGTGATGTTGAGTATCTAAACAGCTCCAGTGGCCGATATGCTTGGCACCCAAGCCTTGGTAAAGCTCACTTGGGAAAAAGCGAAAATGAAAGCTTACTTTTAAGTGAATTACGCAAAAACATAGCAAAAGTAATGGCAGAAAAGGGTTACCAACAAGTGTCTTTGCAGCAACAGCCGGACTTTTTGATTGGCGTTGGCGCAGCACTTGAATCGCAAATGAGCGACCAGCAAATTCTCGAACGTGCCGGTATGAAGGCTGGAATGTCTAGTGACTCGCTAGACCCCGAGTTATACCAAAAAGGGTCGATTATGGTAGCGCTATTTCAAACTGAAGAGGGCGGCCCGTTTTGGCGTGCACTTGGTCAAGGAATGGCTCCAACCGAGTTAGCGCTTAGCGAGAGAAAACAGCGTATCGAACACGCTATTACCCGTTTGTTGCAATATATTCCTCAGCGATAATTATTGTTGAGTTATATTGCCTGAGCGAGTTTACCAAGGGAGGGCGTAATGGCCGGGAACAAACCAAGTAGTTTTAGCGTAAAACAAGCGGCAGAGCTGGCGGGTATAAGCAGTGACACCCTGCGCTTTTATGAGAAAAAAGGTCTACTGTTTACGATTAATCGCTCTCCTAGTGGCCATCGGCGTTTTAGTTCGCAAAACATAGAGTGGCTGCGTTTTATTGTTTGTTTGAAGTCTACCGGCATGTCGCTTGATGCGATTAAACAGTACCGCGATATGCTGGATGCAGGGCCAAGTACCGAGCAACAACGTTTGCAGCTGTTGCTCGATCATAAACAGCAAACCGAGCAACAAATAGCCTGCCTAAACAGTAATCTAGAGCACGTAAAGCGAAAGATTGAGCACTATCAAACTGGCCGTGAACTGAGTATTAAGCTTAAGTCGCTTTAAACCGACTCGATCAAGGCTATATCTTGTTCGTCCAACTTAAGGTTAGCGCCTTTTATTACGCCATCTGCTTGCTCAGGGCTGCGCATGCCAACAATAGCGCCAGTTATTGCTGGGTGCTTTAGGGTCCAAGCGATGGCTACTTCAGCTGCCGACACTTGATGTCTTTCTGCTACTTGCTGCAGCGCGGCAACAATTTTTAAGTTATGACTGAGTTTTGGCTCGTTGAAATAATCGGCCTTTTTACGCCAATCATCATCACCCATTGCAGCTATGCGTTCGGCAGTCATTTTCCCAGTCAGTAAACCAGAGCCCATTGGCGAGTAACAAATCACGCCAGCATTGTGTTGTTGGCAATAAGGCAATAACTCGGCCTCACAATCTCTGTTAATTAAGCTGTAAGGTGGTTGCATACAATTAATTGGAGCGATTTTCTGTAGTCTTTGCATTTGCTCAACCGAGTGGTTAGATACCCCCAAATAGCGGATTTTTCCTTGTTGCTTAAGTTCTGCCATTGCTTGCCAGGCTTCTTCAATATCCTCAGCAGGGGTGGGCCAGTGAATTTGATATAGGTCGATGGTTTCTACTTGTAAACGCTTTAAGCTATTTTCTACTTCCTTTTTAACGCTGGCTGCTTTCAAACAAGGTTCTATGTTGCTTTTTGCATCCCAGTTAAAACCACATTTACTAAAAATAAGTGGTTTTTGAGCTAATCCTTTAATCGCTTTGCCAACCACTTCTTCACTGTGACCAAGGCCATAGACAGGCGCAGTATCAATCCAGTTTATGCCTAAAGACAAGGCATGTTGAATGGTAGCGATGGAGTCTTCGTCTTGTTGTGCTCCCCAGCCCCATTGCCACTTCCCGCCCATTGCCCAAGCGCCTAATCCAATGCGAGTAATCTCTAGATCGCTGTTGCCTAACCGTGCCAATTCCATGCTGACTCCTTAAAAGCCTTGTTGAGTGCTAAGTTAACAAGTAATGTAGGCAGAGTGTAAATCTTGGAGTTAACTCCAAGTCAAGTGCAAAAAGCAAGATCTGAAAAACCGCTCTAGCCAATGAAATTTCAACACATTCGGCTAGGATTAAACTAAGCCCTAAACTTATTGAAAAAGAGGGCCTTATTTAGGTGAATCGGATTTGGCTTGCAACCTTGTGCTGACTACACTGAGGCGACAAATAAGCAATAAAAAAGAAGCAGGAACCTTTATGTTAAAACAATACCCAATTACTGATTTGCACCGCCACTTAGATGGCACCATTCGCGCAGATACTATTTTAGAATTGGGCCGAAAATTTAACGTAAATTTGCCTGCAAATACCTTAGAAGCACTTATCCCCCATGTGCAAATTACTAAGCAAGAACCTAATTTAGTCGCTTTTCTTTCTAAACTAGATTGGGGGGTGAATGTACTGGGTGATTACGATGCATGTGCCCGAGTAGCCGAAGAAAACGTGGAAGACTTGGTTAAGGCACAGATTGATTATGCAGAGCTGCGTTTTAGCCCTGGCTACATGGCAATGAGCCATAAGCTCAAGCCTGAAGGTGTAGTAGAAGCGGTTATCGAAGGTGTGCGTCGCGGCATGCAAAAGCATGATGTGCAAGTTAACTTGATAGGCATAATGAGCCGTACCTTTGGCCAGCAAAGTTGTAGTGACGAGCTAGCAGCTTGCATGGCATTTCGCGATCAAATTGTGGCAGTAGATTTGGCCGGCGATGAGCTAGGCTATCCGGGGAATTTGTTTGTAGAACAATTTTCTCGTGCTCGTGATGCTGGCTTTGCGATTACCGTTCATGCCGGTGAAGCGGCTGGCCCAGTGAGTGTATGGCAGGCAATTCGTGAACTTGGCGCTACCCGCATTGGTCACGGCGTTAAAATTGCCGAAGATCCAGAGTTAATGGAGTATGTGGCAAAACACAAAATAGGCGTAGAGTCGTGTTTGTCTTCTAACTTCCAAACCAATACCACCCCCGATTTAAGCCAACATCCGCTTAAGCGCTTTTTAGAGCATGGCATTCGAGCCAGCTTAAATACCGACGATCCTGGTGTATCGGCGATAGATTTACCCGACGAATATCGAATTGCTCGTGAGCAATTAGGCTTTGGCGATGAGCAAATTGCCAAGTTGCAAAGCAACGGTTTGAAAATGGCATTTATTAGCGAGAGTGCTCGCCAGGCCTTGCGCGAGAAAGCCTCGAAACGCTAAATTGAATAAAACAACAAGCCCGCAATAGCGCGGGCTTTTTTATGGACGGCGCACACCCAAACTTATTTGTGGGCCGGGGCAATCCATTACTGCTGCTATACAGCGGATCATTTCATTTTCTAGTACCGTGAGCTGTTTATCTAGACAGACACAAGCAACCAAGGCACGCAGAATGCGTTGTTTTATTTGCGGGTAAGCATTGGCTAGTTTTTTAACCGCGGGGCCAAAATGTTCCACTTGGCACTGTTCTTTTGGCAATAAACCAATGGTATATAAACCGATGCTATTAGCGCCAATACCAAAGGCTCGTTGGATGTCTTTATCCTCTTCATGACCAAAGTAAGCCAAGCTGGATAACACCACCGAAAAGGGCGCTGCAATCTCAGGAATAGCACTGAAGATAGGTCTACTACGTTCTACCTTTTCAAATTGATGCGACAAGTAGTGTTTGACCAAGTGATACAAACACCATTCATACATATCTACTTGTTGGTCGGCTTTTATTAAGCTGCGAAGGTTGTCCATAAAGCGTTGATACTGCTTAGCAGACATGCACTTTAAGGCGGGGAATGATAACTCAAGTAGCGGCAGGCGGTAGCTTTTGTCCACCGATACTATCCACTGCCAGGCCTTTAGCGTTTCTTCAATTCTTGATGACTTACTAAGATTATCTTTAATATCGTCTAACTGCTTGTTTCGCTGCGCCTCTTCATCGCTGAGTAGCAAGGCGTAAACCACACTAATTACACCACAAGGGTCGTGAGCTAAGCTCAGCAAGCCATCGGGAAGGTGAGCCAGCTCGCCGCTCACCGTTACGGTGTTTTCCGATAAACTAAATTCAGCCTTTTCTGATTTGTTTTCTAAGGCATCAATGGCTGCCTCTGCAGCGGCAGCCACAAATACGGTTTTTTTGAGTTGTTCCTGGCGGTGTTGATTAGCTTTCTGTTGGCTGGTTTTGCTGTAAATCGGCTTAGCGACTTTCTTAATATCTCGTTTAATTAGAGCGCCATCCCAGCGTGGAAGAATGCGCTTTATTCGAGATTTAATCGCTGGGTGAGTGGCAAAAAAACTGCCTAAGCGGCGGGCGTCGCCAATAAACATGTGGCTGGCTTCTTGGCTAAGAGGAGTGCGTAACCCCGAGCCTGCATCATAACCGCCAATGATTTTTAAGGCGTCAGCTATACCATCAGGGTTGCGGGTAAATTGCACCGCCGATGCATCAGCGAGGTATTCACGCTGACGGCTAATTGCCGCTTTAATCATGTTGGCGAAAAACATGCCTATCCAACCTAGAGCAAGTAAACCTATTCCTGCCGCTGCTACGCGTACATCATTACTTTTTGTACGACTGGATGAGCTGCCACTGTAACGTTGAGTGTGTAAAAGAAACTCCCCAAGATTAGCAACAAACACAATGCCACTAAGTAAGGCTATTAAGCGCACGTTCAAACGCATATCACCGTTTAGTATGTGGCTAAACTCGTGAGCAACTACGCCTTGTAACTGGTCTCTGTTTAACTGTTCTAGCGCTCCTTGGGTAATACCTATCACCGCATCGGCTGGAGTATGCCCAGCTGCAAAGGCATTAATGCCAATTTCATCTTTGAGCAAATAAACCGAAGGAACCGGCATGCCAGAGGCAAGCGCCATCTCTTCTACTACGTTTAATATTTGTTGCTGTTCGGGATTTTGGCTATTAGGCAGAATACGCTGGCCGCCAAGAGATTCGGCGATTCTTCTGCCGCCATCTTTTAGCTGAAACCATTTAAAGGCAATAGCAAAGATAATGATGCTGGTCATTACCAAGCTAACAAATACCAAAATGTCGGCAGAAAAGAAGCTTCGATTATCTGGCAGATCTAATGGGCTAGTTGATTCAAACATCCACAAACAAGCGGCAATTAGTATATTGCTCAGCCCGATAAGAATGATCACCGCAATCACAAACAATAAAACTAACCATTTAGTGTTACGACGCGCATGGTCTTGTTCGGCAAAAAAGTTCATTGGGCTACCCGGTGCTTAAAAAGACACTTTTGGGGCACTTTGAATTTCTGCACTGTCGGCAAACTCAAGTAGGCTTGCATCTTTTTTATGGCCAAATTGGGCAGCAAAAAACACAGGTGGGAAAGATTGACGGTATTCGTTGTACTCGGTGACTGAATCATTAAAAGCTTGGCGAGCAAAGGCAACCCGATTTTCGGTGGTGGTGAGCTCTTCGCTTACTTGCATCATGTTGTCGCTGGCTTTTAAGTCGGGGTAATTTTCCATCACGATGTTCATTTTGCTCATTGCACCTTGCAATAAACCTTCAGCGCTGGCCAGTTTGCTAAGGGTTGCGCCGGTAGGATCGCTAGCAGCGGCACGCAGCAGCGCAGAGGCATCGTTTCGGGCACTAATTACTGCTTCTAGGGTGTCTTTTTCATGAGCCATGTAAGCTTTGGCTGTTTCAACTAAATTGGGAATAAGATCGTAACGACGCTTTAATTGCACCTCTATCTGGGCAAAGGCGTTCTGATAACGGTTACGTAAACTCACCAAGCGATTGTAGATACCTACAATATAAAAAATTACCGCTGCAATGATTACCAAAATAACAATTAGTGATACATCCATCTGCCCAAGTTCCTTTATTTATTAAATACTTAATATCTGCATGATACTGATCTAGCTTAACAATGCTATGGCTTAATTAGCAGTTTACGCTTAAATGATTAAGTTATTGTTTGCGTGGGTTAAGTAAATGCTTCGACCGCTTCCACAGTGCTATGCTGGCTGAAGAAAAAGCAGTTTAGTTTAACCAGCGAATCATGCGATGCTAAAGTGATTCAAGGATGAAAATGGGAAAGGTAATACTATGCATGAACTCGCGACACTAGCGGTGACGGTATTTATGGGCTTTTTTGCGATGATGAATCCCATTGCTAATACAGCGGTGTTTGTTGGCTTAACCGGCAGCCAGAATGCTGTTCAGCGTAAGCGCACAGCTTTTCGCTCATTAGCGACAGCATTTTTTATCGTGGCAGCTTTTTGTTTGCTAGGTAAAGGTATATTCGAACTGTTTGGTATTACCCTTCCAGCGCTGCGCTTAGCGGGTGGGATATTAGTGTTTCTGGTGGGATATCACATGTTGCAGGGCTCTAGTTCAAAACTGCATTCTCATACGCCCAGCAGCGATAGCGAAGATACCGACAAAGACATTGCTGTGTCTCCATTGGCTCTGCCCATTTTAGCGGGCCCTGGAACCATTGCTACGGCGATGAACTACTCAGCGTCTGGTGGCATTATAAACATCATCGTTACTGTTAGCGCCTTTGCCCTGCTGTGTTTAATTACCTTTGTTTGCTTTTTATATGGCCCCAAGTTGGTGAACAAAGTGGGTGAAGATGGAATAAACATCATCACCAGGCTGATGGGGCTAATTCTTACGGTAATTGGAATGCAAATGCTGATACAAGGCGTGCACGATGCTTATATGTTGTTTCAGAATGTTAGTTAAGCTCTAATTCAATCGACTAAAAAAACCAAGGCATGCCTTGGTTTTTTTCGGTTATGGCTTGGATTTATGCGAGAACTTGTTCAGGCTTGGTTGATAATACCGCTAGTAGGCGCTGGGCATGTTCTGTCACTTCAATGCCTAAGTCGGTGAGGTAGCCTCCGTCGGGGAGGGTGCTTAAGCCTTTATCAAATAGGCTTTGAGCTGCAGCAACCACTTCTGGCGCTGCGTCATGGTGAACCTTAATCCCGGTTTGCAAACTGCTCATATCAAATTGCAGCAGTAGATTTAGTTCGGCGATAGTATTGGGAGTAAATTTCATCGTGCCATCCTTTATGTTTTTGTTAACTCCACATTAGAAAGCCCACACTTATTGCGCAAGCGGTCAGGATAAGAACTGATACCTGACGCAATGTTTTATTTACTTAGCTAGCGCTGCAAAAATCTCTCAATGACCTAGCGCAATTTTGTTCAATAAAGTTTTCCGCTGAATCTCTATAGTTTGATTTTTGCTAGGAATAGGACGTTCGCCGTGAATATATTTATGTCGATGCTGGTATTTGCTTTTATTGGTGCAATATCACCGGGGCCTGTGAACATTATTGCGACTGGGGCGGGGGCCAACTATGGTTTTCGCCAAGCCTTGCCACATGTTGTGGGGGCCAGTGTCAGTTATAGTTTGGTTGTGCTCACAACTGGTTTAGCTTTAAGCGCTTTGTTGCATTGGCTACCCAGTTTAACTGAGCTGCTAAAGTATTTAGGCGGTGCTTTTTTGTTATATATAGCGCTTAAGATTGCTCTGTCTCCGGTGGTTGCGCAAGGGGAGCAAGTGCTGACTAAACCACCCAGTTTATTGCAAGGCGCGTTGGCACAGGGTTTAAACCCAAAAGCTTGGCTAGTGGCGATGTCTGGGGTGAGTTTGTTTGTTTCCACGCAGCAGCCCGCATGGTTTTATTTATTGGTTTTTTGCACTATCTCTCTTATTGTTTGTTTAGCAGGAGTGGGCACTTGGGCAGCAGTTGGTTCGTTAATTTCCCGCTATTTGCAATCACCCAGGCGAATGCGAGCGTTCAATTGGCTAATGGCGCTATTGTTGGCGGCTTCGGTTTTATCTCTTTTTGTCTAGTTTAATTGGTGAGGCTTTATGACAAGCACTGCAAAGCATCTGTTAAAGCGAAGTAAGCAATTACCCTTTGTTGAGTTGCGCCAAGCCGAGCATTCGGTAGCTTGTTACCATAGCCACTCTCACGATGAGTTTTCCTTTGGCCTTATTGATAGCGGCGAAGCAATTTATAAGAACATGCAGCGTCATCACCATATTAGCCAAGGACATACGGTAACCATTAACCCAGGGGATGTGCATTCTTGTAATCCTAAGCAGGGTGCGTGGTCTTATCGAATGCTGTTTGTAGACACTGCTTGGATAGGCCAATTACAACAAGAGATGTTAGCCCGTCCTGCCAGCGATTATTGCGCCTTTGAGCAGCACTACTTAAGTGATCAACACAGCTACCATCTACTTGATAAGGTGTTTAACAGCATCAGTTTTGAAAGTGATTCTCTGGAGCAAGAAAGCCTATTGATTGCGTTTTTAGAGCAGCAGTTTGTGGGGAAACATCCATTGCGAGCAGAGCTTCGTTGTATTGCAAAGCCGCAACTAAAAAGGGTTAAAGAGTGCATTCACGACCAATTAGATAGCCCGCTAAGTTTGAGCGACCTTGCCGAGGTAGCCGGGCTGAGCCGTTATCATTTAGTGCGAAGCTTCAAGCAAGTCTATGGTTTGTCGCCACATGCTTTTCAACTTAATCAGCGAATAAATCGAGCTAAAGCGCTACTGCGTGAAGGAAGCAGTATTGCTGATACTGCTCTGGATTTAGGCTTTGCAGATCAAAGCCATTTTCAACGTAACTTTAAAAAGCGCTTGGCACTTACCCCTAGGCAATACCAAGGCTTCTTTGTTTAGTTAACTTAAGTAACGCTAATTTTGCTTAGTTCTTTAAAGATTCCAATACTGGTAACAAGTCACTCGGCTCTTGGCGTTTGGTGTAATCGGCATCGATAAAGGCGCTGGCAATAGAACCGTCCTGCGCAATCACGTAAGTAACAGCCAGCGGTAAATCAAAATGGCCTGCTCCATTGTGCTGCTCAACTTCAATACCAAAAGATGAGTAAATAGGGCGAAGCTCTTCAGGCAAAGCAAACACAATGCCTAGGCTTTTAGCGTACTCGGCACCTTCGTCTGACAGTACCTGAAACTCTAAGTCATTTTTCTCGGTGGTAGTTAAAGATGCGTCAGGCAGTTCAGGAGTGATCGCAACCAAGCTAGCTCCAAGAGCTTTAATTTGTGGCAGAATCTGCTGATAGGCGCGCAACTCTAGGTTGCAGTATGGGCACCAACCACCGCGATAAAAGGTTACCACGGCAGGGCCATCTTTGAGCAATTCTTCAAGGCTTACCTGTTTGCCACTTTGGTTAGGCAGGGAAAATGCTGGTAACTGCTGACCCTGCTGAGGAGCTTTAGCAGCAATGCCACTTTCGGCGAGGTTTTTAGTGGCTTGCTTCATTAGTTGTTGTACCTCTAATGGGGCTTTAGCCACAAAAGAAGCAATGTAATCGGCGATCTCTGTTTGTAAACTCATGGTCATTCCTTAGAGGTGTTAGTAAGTTCTTGAATGAACATTCAAGCAGTGTTTGAATGATTGTTCAAGTTTATTTTGAATAAACGTTCAAAAAGATGTTTAATTAGTCATGCCAAGGTATACTGGCAAGGTGACTAACAGCAGAGCAGAGCAATTCATGGCTAAGATGCAGTTTCAGCGTGAACAAGTATTAGAGCAATCAGCAAACTTGTTTTGGCGGGTAGGTTATAACGCCACCTCTATGCAGCAAGTGTTTAAACACACAGGCTTAAAGCCGGGCAGTGTCTACTTGGCGTTTGGTAATAAAGAGGCATTGTTTAAAGAATCTTTAAGCCATTATGCACAACTCTCTAAACAGGGAATCGCAGCCAGTTTAGCGGCTGCTCAATCTGTTGAGTTAGGGATTTGCGAGATCCTCGAGGGAATGGTTGCTCAATCTGCAGCCAGTGATTACTGCAGTTGCTTTTTGGTAAAAAGCCAATTAGAGCTAAGTGATGAGCCTTCACTGCAAGCCTTTGTTAGTGAACAGCTTAAGCAAATTGAAGGTCTGTATGCCGCAAGATTGCGCGATATATATGGTGAGGAGCAAGCCAAGGCTAAAGCCTGCTCAATTATGCTGCATATATTTGGTATTCGTGTTTATAGCTATCATTCAGGCAGTGAGCTGGCGATGCGGCAGGCTTTGCGCGCTGGCCTGGCTTGGCTGCCTTGGCAAAGCTTAAACCACTAAACTTACTGTATCGCTTACCAGCTTAGTTGCTGGCCATCCCAAGACCAAAAAGTGCCGGTATCTACTGGGCTTAGTTGCTGCAGTTTGTTGAGCAGTAAACGGGCACTGTGCTCACTACTCAGCAGCTTTTCTGGAGCCACATTAGCTTGAAAGGGTTTGGACAATGCGGTGTCGGTTGTGCCTGGGTGCCAAGCCACTACACAAACCCTAGGGTGAGTGCGTTGCCATTCTATAGATACATTCTTTAAGGCCATGTTCAATGCAGCTTTGGCGCAGCGGTAACTATGCCAACCACCGATTTTGTTGTCGCTAATTGAGGCTAACTTGGCCGAAATAGTTAAGAAAACTCCAGATTGACTACCTTTTAAAGCTTTGGCCGCATGCTTGGCGAGTAACAGGCTGGGCAAAGCGTTGATTTGCATGCTTTGCATAAAACTGTCGGCTTGGCATTGGCTTAGGCTCTTTTCGGGCTTTAAGTGCTCGGAGTGCAGAACTCCAGCGCAGTTAATTAGCCAATCCAGCTTTTCTATCTGGCTTAAGCTTGCTGCAATCGCAGATTCATCACAAAGGTCGAGTCTTTGCCAGCTTAGCTTAGGATGCTCAAATGTGGGCTGTTTAGTGCACCACGTAGCGATTAATGAGTGGATGTTGTGTTGTTCTAACAGCTGCTTGACTAAAGCCAAGCCTATACCACCGCTACCGCCAATCACCAGAACGTTCATTTTATATAGCTTTGTTGAAGAGTTTATTGAGTTACGTAGTTAAGCGACAAGAAGTTTACTGGATAGAGCTAGGTGTTCGGGGAGGGGAAGAAGAGAATGGCAGGCCGCAGCCTGCCACTTAAAGCCAAATTAGAATAAGTGGCTGTATTGCATAGAGTAGTAGATAGCGTCTGAGCGGGTATGGCCAACTACTTCTCCGGCAATCGCACTGGTTTCACGTACTTCAACATCTTCGCCACGCACAAAGGCTAAACCAAAGTCGATGCTTGAGTTTTTGTTTAAGTGGTAGCTAGCACCAGCGGTGTACCAGTTACGATCTGAATCAGGAATAGATAGTGAACTAATTTCGTCTACTACACCTTTGTCGTGCATGTAACCTGCGCGGGCTGTCCAGTTTTGGTTGATAGTGTAGGTACCACCTACGCTAAATAACCAAGAATTTTTCCACTGGTAGCTTTTAACTGTGGCATCAGGGTTTGAGCCAGTTGCGATAATATGTTCAAAATCACCCCAACTGGTATGCTGTGCAGTATAGTGAACCGCCCAGCTTGGGTTTAACTCATGATAACCGGCAATCTGGAAAATGTTTGGTAGTGGAATATGAATTTCATCGTAGCTGCTGCTTACCGGAAAGCCATAGTCAACTTTACCGCTAGCTTTGAAGGTTGGGCTAACTCGGTAGCTCATACCTAAACGGTTTTTATCGTTGATTTCGTATGTAGCACCCACGATGCCACCAATCGCCCAACCATCTGCCTCTACGTCAACCAATGTAGATTGACCTGAGTTTACTGGTTCCCCAAAAATTTCGCCTTGGCGTTTCAATTTACCCTCACCGTAAATGAAATCCACACCGGCACCAATGCTAAATTGTTGGTTAATCCGATAAGACACACTGGCGTTGAAGTTAGAAGTAATGATTTCGGTTTCGCCAAACAAGTCTACAGGCGTTACAGTTTTGCCGCTATTATTTAGCGAGCTAATATTAGTACCTGTACCAAAATTCGAAAATGCGCCTACACCCACGGCAAACGAGTCATTGATTGGGTGGATGTAGTAGATGTTAGGAATAACTTTGTTATCGGCAGCATCGGATTCACTGCCGTAATTAATCGTTCCACCAAGGGCGCTAACATCTTTAATTGTTACATCTACGTCAGCGTAAGTTAAACCTAAAGATAGGGCTTTTTGGTCGAACATTGCCATGGCAGCTGGGTTACGAGATAACACTGATGCATTATCGGCGATAACTGCGTCACCAGAGAAAGCACGACCAATACCGGTGGCTGATTGGCTATTGAGTTGAAAACCAGCCGCTAAGCTTTGGCTAGAAAGTAGTGAGACACTAATTGCAATTAGACTTAGTTTACGTTTATCCATAACTTCTTATCTCTAGAATGGGTGTTTCAGTTCGCAAGGCGTAACTGATTTGTTTTATTTTTGTAATATTTTGCGCATCTTAGGCAAGTGATCAGTCCTCCACAACTCCGACCAGAGCAAATATTCTAATGTTGAATTTGTTAAAACCAACTATCTTATCTAGCTGAAGCTAGCTAAGCGTATGGTTTATAGTGAATAATTTTGTAAATCGGTATCTGAACACTTGCTACCCTCAATTGACTTACAATGGGATAGACGATAATTAATTTCACAAAATGAGAGCTAAATACACAGGAGCAAATCGTGATACGCCATATTTTACTTATCAAATTTAAGGCAGATGCTAGTGAAACGAGCATTCAACAGGCGCAACAAAACTTTCTAGATATACCGAATAAAATCAGTGGGGTGCTAAGTGTAGAGTGGGGCAAAAACGATAGCCCAGAGGGGTTAAATAAAGATTATCAATACAGTGTATTAATGAGCTTTTCTGACGAGGCCGCTAGGCAAAGTTATTTACCTCACCCAGAACACGAAAAGCTAAAACAGCAATTTATCCCCCTGCTTGAAGACATCATTGTATTTGACTACACCCTATAATCCCGCGGATAAATACTAAGCTTTGGTAAACACTGTTTCGCTACTCAATTGTAATAATTAATGGTTTTAGGTCTTACCAGCATCGATTAGCTTGTTGCTGTGTTTTTAATCAATTATGCTTGATATTGAAAACAAACACATAAGGTGTCGCTAGCGCTAGCTAGTTAATGCGTTGTTGTATGAGGCTTAGTTTGCAAATGAGAATGGTAGTAAGCGGCTTGTTGATGGCCGGTTTGGTAGCTTGTGGATCTGAGCAAGAAGATTCTGCCTCAGTAAGTATGGCTAATCCTGCTGCAGTATATTGTGTAGAGCAAGGTGGAGATCCGCAAATTAAGAAAACCGCCGATGGTGAAGTAGGGTATTGTCACTTTGCTGATGGGCGAGTGGTAGAGCAGTGGGACTTTTACCGCGCCAGCTTAGAGTAAGTACCACTGTTTTTGCTGTTAGCTAATTGTCTTATGATGATTGATACTCGCTGATATGGCTGGTTGTGTGCAGGTTTAGTAATGATAAAGCTAAGTGCAATATTAGTGCTTGTGGGTGGTTTGTACAGCCTTAGCGCTTGCAAAGAAAAACCCGATGTTTACAGCGGCCATTTTGTATATGGTCATGAAGTAAGGGAGTTTATTCCTTGTGGTCGCTCTGCTCTTTGGTGGCAAGCAGATGAAGAGGTGGTTGCCGACCTACTGGAGTTTTACCAAAGCAACATTACCCAGCCTTATCAAGCCATTTATGTTCAAACCGAAGCTAAGCTTCTTCCTGCCGCCACCGACGGTTACGCCCAAGACTATCCCGCAGTGCTGCGTTTAGATAAGATACTAGATTGGCAGCTTAGGGTACCGCCCAGTTGTCATGCATCCCCTCAGCAATAAAGGACTTTAGCTTTGCTAGCGCGTTTGATTTTTTCTGTTTGTACCGCTGTTACCTGTTTAAGCAGTTTGCTGGTTTTTGGTTTGAGCTGGTGGCCTTTGTTATTTTTGGCTCTTGCAGCATTTGTTAGCTTATCTTTGTACATTAAAGCCTTTGACTATATAGCCATATTGTTGGCTAGAATTGGCGGAGTATTAGCGCTGTTAGGTTTGGCGTTGCTAATGTTAGCAGCAACCGTTGGTGGCAGCTTTCATTTGTCGCCAAGTAATTGGCTGATGGCGGGCTTAATGCTTACTATGTCTTTATCGGGATTGAGCGCTTTCTTTTGGCAACATGCTGAGCCTGAAACGGCAGAGGAGTAACAATGTTTAAGGCATTTCATCATGTGGCGATTATCTGCTCTGACTACGGCCGTTCAAAACACTTTTATTGTGAATTGCTAGGCCTTGAGGTTGTCGCCGAACATTACCGTGAGCAGCGCGACTCCTACAAATTAGATTTAGCCTTGCCTAGTGGTGAGCAAGTTGAACTATTTTCTTTTGCCGATGCTCCTACAAGACCAAGCTACCCAGAAGCACAAGGCTTGCGACACCTGGCATTTGCGGTGGAAGATGTTGAACAAAGCGTTGCCCTATTAAGCGCTAAAGGAATTAAGGTAGAGCCGGTGCGAGTTGATCCCTACACCGGCAAACAGTTCACCTTTTTTAGTGACCCAGATGGCTTACCGCTGGAGCTGTATCAGCAATAACTGTGTTTTAAGCACTATGACTACTGTGCTAGTTTCGACCAGCCATTACTCCGCCATCTACATTCCACACCGCGCCGGTAACCCAATCGGCTTTATCACTCAGTAAAAAGCTCACGGTATTGGCAACATCAGCTACTTGGCCAATTCTACCGATAGGGTGAAAGCCATCGAAGCCAGCTAAGCTTTCATCTAGTGCTTCTGGTTCAATAAAGGCTTGGTAGATCGGCGTTTTTACTACCGCAGGTGCTACCGCATTTACTCGAATATCATATTCGGCTAGCTCCATTGCTAAGTGTTGGGTTAGCGCATGCAAACCTGCTTTAGCCATAGAGTAGGCTGATGACGGTGTGGCTTTAACCGCTTGGTGGGCCCACATCGAGCCTATGTTGACGATACTGCCACCCTGATGCTTAATCATATTTTGCGCAACAGCTTGGGTAATGAAAAATAGCGCTTGGTTCAATTGCATGTATTGCAGATAGTCGCTTTCGCTGTGTTCTAAAAATGCCGTTGGCTTGAAGTAGCCGGCAGCATTGACTAGTTGGTTTATTGGCGCGTAGTCAGCAATCGTTTGTTGTAATTGGCTCACTTGCTCAGCTTGGTACAAATCACACTGCCAAGTAATAAGCTCCCCCAGATCTGACAATTGTTGTTTGGCATCGGCGAGCTTCTGCTTCGAACGACCAACAATAATTACCGCTTTACCTTGTTCTAAAAGTTGTTTCGCTGTGGCGTAGCCAATGCCGCTAGAACCACCAATAATTAAACTGTAAGACTGAGTTGGCTGGGTCATGCTAAATCCTTGATAAGTGTTTGAGTTCCAGTCCATCTTATGGAACATTTAACTACCAAGAAAAGTAGGCACAAATTCGTACCGTAGGTACTTTTGAGTACATCTTAATGAAAAATAACGAGTTATTATTTTCACGAAAATCAGCTCCTGAGCGTAGTGCGCGCATGGTTGAAACCATTTATGGCTGTAAATGGTCACTAACGGTGTATCAATTATTAGCTAATGGAATTAATCGACCAGGAGAAATGGTGCGCAATGTAGAGGGTTTATCTACTAAGGTGCTTAACGAATGTTTGCGCAAAAACTTAGAGTTTGGGATTTTGCGGCGTATCGAGTATCCAGAGGTTCCTCCTCGGGTGGAATATCAAGTTACCGAATTTGGCGACAAGTTCTTACGTATTTTGGAGCAGCTAGAAGAGCTACAGCAAGAGCTCGCTCAATAGCATAATTGGTTGATCGTTTTAGCTTTTAGCTGCGTTAAACCTAGGTTGAAAAGATTTGTTAAGGCAAGCAATGAGCACACAACTTCTCTGGTTTAGAAACGATTTACGCACGAAAGATAATCAAGCCTTAAGTACTGCAGTACAAAGTGGTGATGCTGTATTGGCGGTATATACCTTGTGCACCAAGCAATGGCAGCAACATCACTTAGCGCCTATCCAGGCAGATTTAATCGTGCGTCGCTTAGTTCAGCTTCAACAAGATCTAGCGCTGCTTAACATTCCCTTGGTAGTGGCTGAGTTGGCTAGTTTTAAACAGGTACCAGAGTATTTGTTAGGCTTGTGCCAACAACATCAAATTACCGATGTACATTGCCATTATCAATATGAGTTAAACGAGCAAGTGCGCGATGAAGCAGTGGAGCACCTGCTTAACCAGCAAGCGATTAGCTTTAATCGTCACCACGGAGAGTGTGTGGTGAAGCCTGGTTGCGTACTCACTAAAAGTGGCGAGAACTTTAAGGTGTTTACACCTTTTCGTAAGGCATGGTTGGCTAGCTTAACTGAGCAGTCTTTTAGCCCCTTAGGTTCGCCTGCTGCGGTAAATAAAAGCTTAATCTCTCAGCCTCTCATGCAGCTGCTTGAGCAGCCGCCAGAGATAGGCTGCTCTTACCCGCGAGAGGATAGTAATGCTTGGGCTAGCGATGACCAAAAAATCATTCAGCAATTACGAGATTTTAGTGCAAGCAAGGCTAGCGATTACAAAGAACACCGCGATATTCCAGCACTTGATGCTACTAGTGGTTTGTCGCCTTACTTGGCCTTGGGAATGTTATCGGCACGCCAATGTTTAGCTAGGCTTTATTTGGAGCATGCTGAGGATATTGCTTCGCAACAAGGCGGTGCGTTTACTTGGTTGAGCGAAATTATTTGGCGCGAATTTTACCGTCATTTAATCGCTGCTAACCCTCGATTATGTAAAGGAGAGGCCTACCTAGGATGGACCGAGTCTGTAGCTTGGCAAAGCGATAAGGCCTTACTTGAAGCTTGGCAGCAAGGCCAAACGGGTTACCCGATAGTAGATGCTGCGATGCAGCAACTTAAGCAAACGGGCTGGATGCACAATCGCCTGCGGATGGTGGTGGCCAGCTTTTTAAGCAAAGACTTACTGATTGATTGGCGCGAAGGTGAGCGCTGGTTTTTGCAGCATCTCATCGACGGAGACTTTGCCTCGAATAACGGCGGCTGGCAATGGGCGGCGTCAACCGGCACCGATGCGCAACCCTACTTTCGTATTTTTAACCCCACCACTCAGGCCCAGCGTTTTGATCCTGAGGGCGAATTTGTGCGGGCTTGGCTTCCTGAGTTAGCGCAAGTTCCCGGTAAACATGCTCACACCCCGCATACCTGGGCCGAAAAGAATGGCTTGTTGATAAACTACCCCTTGCCAATAGTTGACCACGGCCAGCAACGCAAACAAGCGCTGCACTTATTTGAACAGGCAAAAAGCGCCGAGAAAGCTAAAAACACCGCTTGACCTTCCCCTTGCGGGAAGGTTTACACTGTACTCCAAGTGCTAATGCCTGTGGAGTAGCAAATGACTCAAACTTTGGTTTTCCCCTTACGTGGCTTACGTTGTGCCGGCTGTGTTGGCAAGGTTGAAAAGCTCCTGTCTGGGCAGCAAGGTGTGTCTGAAGTCTCGGTTAACTTGGCCCTCAACCAAGTTCGCTTAGATAGTGCGACTCCTGCATTGTTACCCAAGCTTCGTCAGCTATTAGCTGAGCAGGGTTTTGATATTCCCTTTGTGCGTCATTGTTGGCAAATAGAAGGCCTAAACTGTGCGAGTTGTGTGAGTAAGCTGGAAAATGCCTTAGCCAAGCTTGAAGGCATCGATAAGGTCAATGTTAATCTCGCCTTAAACCAAGTTAGTTTTGAGCTATTGCCCGATGCTCAAGACCTCGCTCAAGTGAAGCAAGCTTTAACAAGCAATGGTTTCACCCTTAAGCAAAGCGCTACAAACTCAAGCAATCCTCCAGCTACCTCTTTACCTTGGCGTTTATTGTTGAGCATGGCTTTATCTTTCCCCTTGGTGCTGCCAATGCTAGTGAGTAGCTTTACTGTGCCTGCCTTGTGGCAGTTTTTACTCGCTACTCCGGTACAGTTTTTTATCGCTAAGCCCTTTTACCGTGGGGCATTTCAAGCGTTAAAACAGGGCAGTAGCACCATGGATACCTTAGTGGTATTGGGCACAAGTACCGCCTATTTTTATAGTATTTACCTGTGGATGAGTGGGCTGGTGGGGCATTTATACTTTGAAGCCGCAGCAGTGATCATTACGCTTATTTTGCTGGGTAAATATTTAGAAGAGCGAGCCAAGCAACGGGCTGCAAAAAGCATTGCCGAGTTGGTAAACCTTAGCCCGCAACGCGCCTTACGAGTTAACCAACAAGGGCTGAGCGAAGAAGTCGATGTCGCAGACTTGCGCATTGGTGATGTGATTTTGGTTAAGCCGGGCGAACAAATTGCCGCAGACGGTCAAGTTAGCTGGGGCAGTAGCGAGGTATCAGAAGCTGTTATCACCGGCGAAAGCGTTCCTTTAGAGAAATCGCTTAATGACTCGGTACTTGCTGGCAGTTTAAATGGCTCGGGTTTATTGCAAGTGAAAGTCACGGCAGAAAACCAAGATAGTACTTTGAGTAAAATTATCCAATTAGTGAGTGAAGCTCAATCTGGTAAAGCGCCGATACAAGGTTTGGTGGATAAAATAAGCCACTATTTTGTTCCAATAGTATTGCTAATCGCCTTAGCAACCTTGTTAGTCTGGACGGCTTTGGGCGATGTTAATCAAGGGCTGATTGCTGCAGTGTCGGTGCTGGTGATTGCTTGTCCTTGCGCGCTGGGCTTAGCAACCCCTACCGCCTTAGTCGCCGGCACCGGACGCGGAGCAAAGTTGGGGATTTTGTATCGCAACATTCAAGCGCTTGAGCTTAGCCATAAGGTTAGCGATGTGGTGTTTGATAAAACCGGAACCTTAACGCAAGGTAAGCCTAGTTTAGTCAAACTTGCAGTTAGCGATAATATTAGCCAACAGGAATTAATTCGCTTGGCGGCGAGTGCTCAACAAGGAAGCCAGCATCCTTTGGCGAGCGCTATGTTAACCGCTGCAGAATCCCTTCCTCTAGCGCCATTAAATTACTTTAATAGTTATCCGGGTTTAGGCATAGAAGCTCAACTCCGCCTCGATGATGAAGCTGATTCAATCTTCTATCTCGGCAATCTTAGCCTTATAGAGCAGCGTGTAGAAAACAGCATCGAGCAAGCTTTATCGCCTCAATTGCAGTCTAATGCCGAGCAATGGCTAGCTGAAGGCTTCACCACTGTTTATGTGGCAAATCAACAGCAAGTATTGGGCGTGCTGGCCTTTAAAGATGAAATGCGAAGCAATGCTAAAGCTGCGGTAAAGGCCTTGCAAAGCTTGGCCTTAAACACGCATTTGCTCAGTGGTGATGCTAAACCGGTGACTCAGGATTTTGCTAAGCAAGTAGCGATTCCGCATTGGCAAGGCGAGTTGCTACCCGAGCAAAAGTTGGCGCAAGTTAGTCAGATGCAAGCGCAAGATTACGTAATAATGATGCTGGGTGACGGTGTTAATGATGCACCTGCTTTGGCTAAGGCCGATGTTGGCATTGCCATGGGAGGCGGTAGCGATATCGCCCTAAATAGTGCCGATATAGTGTTAATGAGAGACGATCCTTTGTTGATTGCACAGGCGATTGCCTTAGCGAAACAAACCTGGCGAACACTGCAGCAAAACTTGTTTTGGGCTTTTATCTACAACCTTATTGGAATCCCCATTGCGGCAATGGGTTTACTCAATCCCGCTTTTGCTGGCGCGGCGATGGCCTTAAGTTCGGTGTGTGTCGTGAGCAATGCGGTGAGACTTAATTACTGGAAAAGTCCAATTACTCTCGGTGAAAAGGACGTTTAGTGATGATCAAAATTGGTGAAGCGGCCAAGCTTAGCGGTTTGTCGATAAAAACAGTACGTTATTACCACGACGTCGGTTTAGTTGAAGCGCTGAAAGCAGCAAATGGCTATCGCTATTACAATGAGCTGCAAATAAGGCATTTACGTTTTTTAGGTAATTGCAGGGAGCTTGGGTTTAGCTTAAGCCAGAGTCAACAATTGTTGTCTTTGTACGTAGATAAGCAGCGTAGCGCCAGCGAAGTAAAGCACATCGCGATTGAACATCTTAGCGAGATAGAGCAACGCATTGAGCAACTTCAACAGTTGCAGCATAGCTTAGCCAAAATGGTGGATTGTTGTCATGGCGATGCTCGCCCCGACTGCCCAATTATTGATGGCTTAGCGGAGAGATAGTGTTTGTTTAGCTGCGGCGCAGCCTCACCACCTTCATTATCTCAAACTCGAAGCCTGCACGCAGCTGCTGGCTTGGGTAGTAACTTAGGTTTACCCGAGCGCCTTTTAGATCTTGGTAGCGTTGCTTACGTTTATAGATAAAAGGCACATCGTAGCCCGCGATCATTAGGGTATGTAAGATCCAGTCTCCTTCCTCACGCTGCACATGTGACGCCACTTTTACATTTTCTGAATGTATTAGTGCAGGGCGTTTTTTTAGTAAGCTTTCTGGATCTTTTTTCAGCATGTTAGCTTAGCCGTAAACACATAGGTAGGCGGTTTCTGTTGGCACTTTTAGTTGAAACTTTGCATTGCCAGGTACGTTGAACTTGTCGCCATCTTTATAGCTGTTCCACTCAGTTTCACCAGGCAGTTTAACAATCAATTCGCCAGCTACTACAACCATTAGTTCTGGCTCAGCAGTGCCAAACTCGTATTCACCTACTGCCATTACACCAACAGAAGATGGCTTCTCTTTACCGGAGAATCCGATTGATTTCACTTGTCCGTCAAAGTATTCATTACTCTTTAACATCATATTTCCTTGTCTGAATCGATTGTGCGAAAGCGCAGGCTAGCATAATGTTAGGATATTTGGATCGACTAATGAGTTATTTGCACAATGAATGAACAGTCCTTATCGGCAAATGAGCCTTTTGATAAAACCTTATTGCTTAAGGTAGCGCGTCATAAAATGCCATTTGGTAAATATGCAGGCCGGGAGATTATTCGCCTACCTGAAGAATACTTACTCTGGTTTGTTAATAACGATGGTTTTCCTAAAGGGGAGCTTGGTCAATTAATGGCATTAGCCCTTGAAATTCAAATAGCTGGCTTAGAAAAAATCATCTGGCCACTTATTGATACAAAACATCAATAACTTTAATTGCCAACTGGTTGTTTTTCGTTCATCTCTTTGCTAGCGTGTTAATTCTAAATGCTTTTGTTCAGAACTTTAATCAAAATTTAACAGTTTATTGATGGTTGAGGGCTGATCTTATTGAGTATTTAGTAGAGAATGTAAAACGCTTTAGCAATGCTTGTTGATAGTCCAAAGTTTTTCCTGGTTCTAAGTTATTTAGGTGTGGTTAAATTTTTGTCGCTGGCTTGCCTAGCAAATACGTTAAATTGCACTTGAAATATGAGAGGACGATAATGTCAGGTCAGGGATTATCAGGAACCGTAAAATGGTTCAACGATGAAAAAGGTTTTGGTTTTATTGCACAAGAGAAAGGTCCGGACGTTTTTGTTCACTTTCGCGCTATCAACGGTAACGGTCGCCGTACCTTAACTGAAGGTCAATCGGTAACGTTTGATGTTGTTCAAGGCCAAAAAGGCCCGCAAGCTGAAAACGTAACTGCCCTTTAATTCACGCAGTTGTCTGTTTCAGTTAAAACGCTATCACTTAGATAGCGTTTTTTTTTGTTTACACATACGACTAAGGTTGAATACTTATAGTGTTGTCAGCGAGTTAGCTGCTTTGTTAATCTAATCCGGTGCAAAAGTTGAAAGATTTTTTAGCTGTTCAGGTCTGTGTAGGGCGATCCATTTCGACCTTATTCATTAAATAAGGATAGATTAGACCGTGATTTCAAAATCTTGTTTGGTGCCAGAAATGCAAACTATTGCCGATAGTTTTTGGCATTATTCGGAACAGGTTTATTCAAGACCTGAAGTGAAGAAGCTGTGTTTATGGTTACAAGAGCAACACACCCGTAACGTAAACTTACTGCTGTGGTTGAGCTTTTGCCAACAGCAACGCTGGACAGTTAATTTAGAGTTATTGCTCACCCAAATTAAACATAGCGAACAGAAAATTACCGAGTTCCGCCGCCATCGCAAAAAGATGAAGCTCTACCTCAGTGAAACTCAATACCAGCTGTTACTTAAACACGAACTTAAGCTTGAACGCCGCCAACAACAATTATTAGTGCTCAGCCAGCAGCGCCACCCAGGCCAACAAACTGCCGACGTAGCCTTAACTAACTACCTAAATCAGGCTGATGCATCAGCCCAGTATTTAGCCACAATGAACTTAGCCATTCTGGACAGCAAGTTGCAGCATTAACTAAGCCCTTAACTAGGCTGAGGTATCAGCCCAGAAAATTGCCACTATGGACTCAGTCACTATCAACTAGCTCAAGGTTAACTTGGTTATACTCGAGTTAGTTCTGATGCTGGTACAAGGTTTTGTATAAGCCGCTTTGTTCAATTAGTTGCTGATGTTCACCGACTTGGCTAATGGCGCCGTCATCTAATACGTAAATTAGATCAGCTTGTTTAATCGCACTTAAACGATGAGCAATAATTAAGGTGGTTCGCTGGTCTAAAAAGCCTTGCAGGTTGCGGTGTAGTTTAGCTTCAGTATCAGTATCTAAGGCCGATGTCGCTTCATCCAGCACCACTACTTGAGGTTTAGCTAAGATCATTCTTGCAATCGCGAGGCGCTGCTTTTGTCCTCCCGAGAGCCGTACGCCACTTCTGCCCACTAGAGTGTCTAGGGTATCGGGCAGTTTTTCTACGGTGGTTTGTAGCTCGGCAATTGCCAGCGCTTGCCACAGTTCTTCATCACTGTGTTGGCGGCCCATGTTGAGGTTTTCTCGCACCGAGGTATTAAACAAAATAGGCTGCTGCAAAACTGTTGAAATATTGCTGCGGATTGTGGAGTACCCGACTTTTTCTATGGGAGCTTGATCTAGCAGTATTTGCCCGCTGTCTTTTTGGTAAAGCCCAAGTAGCAGGTTCACTAAGGTCGATTTACCTCCGCCACTGACCGACACCACTGCGACTTTTTTACCCGCAGGCAGGGTTAGGCTTATGTCTTTTAGTACTGGGGATTCTGCTGAATAGCTGAAGTTTACGTTCTTAAACTCAATATCAAAGTTTTGCTGCTTAGCAAAAGGGTCTACTTCGCAAGGGTAGTGTGGCTCCTGTTTTAGCTCAAACAGTTGGTTCAAGCGCGCTAATGCTGCATTGGCGCTAAAGTAGCTGTACTGAATGCTTAATATTTCTTGTACCGGTCCCATCATGAACCACAAGTAGCCAAATACCGCGAAGATTTGCCCTACGGTTAAATCAGAGAAAACCACCATTAACATGGCGATAGCGCGAAAAACTTCAAAGCCAACCAGGAAGATAGTAAAGCTAAGGCGATTAACCGCATCGGTTTTCCAATGAGAGGCAATGGCGTGATCTTTTAACTCACCAGCGGCGCTAATTACTCGCGAAAAGTAATGGCCTTCACGTTGGGTTGCGCGTAGTTGCTGAATACTGTCTAAGGTTTCAATTAAGGCCAGTTGGAAGGCTTCAAAGGCGGCATTTTCTTTCTTTTTTAGCTCTTTAACATGGCTACCAAAAGAGCGAGAAAAGTAGATAACGGCTGGATTCAGCAGCAAAATGATGAGTCCTAGCTGCCAATCAATCCACAGTAAGATTATCGCGGTGCCAACAATGGTAAGTAAAGCCACTAAAAACTTAGATAGGCTTTCACTAATAAACTTATCTAGGGTTTCTACGTCGGTGATACAGCGGGCACTAATTCCGCCTGAGCCTTGGGTTTCATATTCGCGCAGCTCAACCTTGGGCAGGTGATCTACAAGGCGCTGGCGAATTAGAAAGCTAATTTGCTTACCGATAAAGGTAAACTGCCTAGCTTGCAGCACGCCAATCACTAAAGACGATAAGCGCAAGCAAACGACCACCGCAAGAATCGACAGAATATAAGCTGTGGCGGTATGCCAAGCTTCTGGCAGCACTTGTTGTAATACTTCTATGGCTTTGCCCGGTTTTTCCAGTAGCACTTCATCAACCAGCAAAGGCATCATCAGTGGAATAGGTACGCTAACTAGCGTAGCCATAATGGCAATTAGGTGGGCATACACTAAGGGCTTTTTATAGTGGAAAATTTGTTGGCGAATTGTTGCCCACGTAAAGGCAGCCGAGGGGGCGTTTGAATGCATAATCTAAATAAGAATCTTTTTCATCTGTAATTGGGCAAGTCTACGGAGACTGAGATGAAAAAGCTAGAGGCTGCAAACATTCTGGCTTGCAGCAGGTTTGGCTAGTTGCAGTAAGAAGTTAAGTCTTACTCTTCGCTAGTATCAATATCGCTGGCTTTTTGCGCCTTTTTCTGGCGAATAATCGGTGCATCACCCATCTCGGTGCCCGCTGCAAAGGTTTTATTGGTTTTAACCTTAGGCTTGCTAGTTTTGGCTTTTGGTTTGCTCTTAGCTTTTTGGCTA
Organism: Agarivorans sp. Alg241-V36; assembly: GCF_900537085.1. NCBI lineage: Bacteria > Pseudomonadati > Pseudomonadota > Gammaproteobacteria > Alteromonadales > Alteromonadaceae > Agarivorans > Agarivorans sp. Alg241-V36. The sequence goes on from NZ_UNRE01000002.1 coordinate 249,173, forward strand.
TTTTTATTAAAGCTAGGTTTAGTGTTTTTAGCGCGTAAGCCTTTAAACTTGGCAGCTAAGCCTTCTAAGCTAATAAATTCCACTTTTTGCTCAAGCAAGGCTTCTAAGCTTTTAAAGCTATACCAATCTTTTGGCCCAACTAAAGAATATGCCTGCCCAAGATTACCTGCACGGCCGGTTCGACCAATGCGGTGCACGTATTCTTCTACGTGTTTGGGCATGTCGAAGTTGATCACGTGAGAGACTTGCACAATATCAAGGCCGCGTGAGGCGAGGTCGGTGGTAAACAATACCTTTTGGTGGCCACGGCTAAACTCGTCCATGATCTTGTTGCGCGCGCCTTGGTTTAAATCTGCGTTTAATGCCGAGCAACTTAACCCTTGCTCGCTAAAGGCATCGGCGAGGCGCTGGGTGTCGGCACGAGTTGCGGTAAACACAATGGCTTGTTTAAGCGAATCTTGTTTGAGTATCTCAGCAAGTTGCGCTTGTTTGTGATCGAGGTGGTCACTTAACAAAAACTGCTGATTAATGTCCTGGTGCTGGGTAAAGCTAAAGCCTACAGCAATGCGTTCTGGCTCATTGAGTAGTTCAAGCGCGAAAGAGTTAATCGCAGCATCATCTAAGGTGGCTGAAAACATCAAGGTTTGGCGTTTACGGTGATTAGCGGCTTTATTAACAAAGTTAAGCTGTTCAGCAAAACCTAGATCGAGCATACGGTCTGCTTCGTCGAGGATCAGTAGCTCAAGCCCATCTAAAAATAAGTGGCGCTTGCTTAAGTGATCGGCCAAGCGACCTGGGGTTGCTACTACTACTTGTGGATCTTTACGTAGCAACTTACTTTGATCGTTAAAGTTTTCTCCGCCGGTGATAAGGCAAGCGCGGGTTTGTGTATTAGCAATTAGCAGACGAAGTTGAGCAAATACCTGCTTAGCCAGTTCACGGGTGGGCGTTAAAATTAGTGTGCGCGCATCACGCTTAGAGAGAGCTCGCGTTTTTAGCATTCGCTGCATGGCTGGCAGCAAATACGCTAAGGTTTTACCTGAACCTGTTTTAGATGATGCCAGTAGATCTTTGCCTACCATTGCTGCGGGAATTGCCCGAGCTTGGATCTCGGTGGTTTCACTAAAGCCAAGGTGTTCAATGGTTTTGTTTAGGCGGGGATCTAAGCCCAGTTCAGAAAACTGCAAGTTGTTACTCTCTTCAAAGGTATGTGATTGAGATTATAACCGTAAATCAACGGGCTCACATTAAGGATTCGAGCTTAATTAGTTTGCTTAGGCAACAATTCAATTTTTTTGCGGTAAAACTCCAAGTAATTATGAAAATGTTTACCCCCTAAGCCATTTTAAGCTTAGTTATTGATTTATAGCATAACAGTATAAAAAACAGGGACTTTTACTTGCCTAAGTAGGACGGGCTTGCCATAGTTGAAGCTGCAAGGATGAGCTTTAGCAAAGGATAGGTAATGGCTGGTATTTCCGAAAGGGCTGCTGATTCAAAGCGGCGATTTTCGTTTCATATTCATCTAGTTAGCGTGATGATTTTAATGTTGATTACCAGCGGTCTGGTGATTGGCACACTTAACTATTTTCACACCAGCGATATTGTCGCCGAGAATCAAGCCAGAGCTTTAGAGCAAGTTGGCCGGGCTACGGTATCAGAACTTGAAGGGGTGATGTTTCCGGCGCAAAACTTTGTGCATAGCTTGGCGGCAATGAACTTGGATATGTCGCAGCTTAACAACAGCCAACGTAGTTGGTTACCTATGTTGTATTCAAGCTTAAGCCAACAGCGCGGGCTATCAGCGGTTTATATGGGTTACGCCAACGGTGATTTTTACTTGGTGCGTCCATTAGATACCTTGGAAAAACGCCAGATGGTGAGTGCGCCTATTGGCTCAGTGGTATTAGTGACAAAAATTGTAAATGGTCAGTCGAGTAATCTATTTTACGATAGTGAATTGATGCCTATTCGTGACCAAATAGAGCGCCATTATCAGCTAGATCCCCGTGAACGCCCTTGGTATCAACTCGCAGTAAATAGTCCCGGCATTGTTGCTACCGATCCCTATATTTTTTACACCACCAAAGAAGTGGGCGTGACCTTTGCTCATGCCAACAAAGAGCGCAATATGGTGGTGGGTGCCGATCTTACTTTAGCCAGTGTTTCTGAAAGTTTAAATAAGAATAAACTCAGCGAGTCATCGTTACTGGTGATGTTCAATAGTGAATATTCGGTGTTAGCACATCAGCAAGCCTCGTGGATTGCTGATAACTTACAAGTCACTGAAGAAGAAGTTATTTTACCGCGCTTAGACAAACAAAATTTAGGCGTTCTTTCTCAGTTTTCTGGCCATTCTGGTGAAGCAGATGGCGGCAGTTTTATCATTAATGGTGAGCATGAATCTTGGATTGGCCAAATCATCGAACTCACCTTGGAGGTTAATGCTGATAGGGAGAATGTAAAAATTGATAAGTTGTTTTTAGGTTTGGCTTCACCGGAAAATGAAATATTAATGGATGCGCGAGCCGCGCGTGACCAATCAGTTATTTTTAGTATTTTCATTGTACTTATTTCAATACCTATCGCTTGGTATGTGTCTCGCTTGGTGGCTAAGCCTTTGCGTGAATTAATGAATCAAAATGAAGCGATAATGGCCTTCGATTTTGATGCCACTAAGCAAGTCAATTCGGTGGTGTTAGAGGTGCATCAGTTAAGCCGTATTACCGAGCAGCTTAAGAAAACCATCAAACAGTTTTCAGATGTCTCCACCATGTTGGGGGAAGAAGACAACTTTGGTCGCTTGCTCGAGAAAAGTGTTCAAGAAATGCAAACTATCTTGAATATGGAGCAAGGAGCAATTTGGCTGAAGAACGACCAGCTGTTTGAGTTGCAAACCCAAGCTCCAGAGGGTTTCGGCCTGCCGCAAACCTTTACCTATGCCGATACCTTAAATCAGCCCTTAGTGAAGCACTTGCTCGATACCACCACTAGTTCAGCCACTAAGTTTGCTAGCTTAGAATACCAAGGTCAGCCACTAAACTTGGTGGTATCCCCACTGATTAACCGTGAGAATAAACTGGTAGGCATGATAGCCACCTTTAGCCATCACCAAGCCAATGTGTCGCCACGGGTATTATCATTTATCGACGCGTTAAGCAGCGTGGTAACAATTGCCATAGAAAATCGTCACTTGATTGAATCTCAAAAGCATTTGTTAGAAGCCTTTATCAAGCTCACTGCTGGAGCGATTGATGCTAAGTCTCCTTATACAGGTGGCCATTGTCAGCGGGTTCCAGAGCTAACTAAGATGCTGGCTAATGCCGCGGTAGAGCAGCAAGACGGGATATTTGCTGATTTCAGTATGAATGAAGCGCAATGGGAAGAGTTGCACATTGCCAGTTGGTTGCACGACTGCGGTAAGGTCACCACACCTGAATACGTGGTGGATAAAGCCACCAAGTTGGAGACCATTTACGACCGAATTCATGAAGTTCGCATGCGCTTTGAAGTGCTTAAACGCGATGCTCAGCTTAGCTATTGGCAGCAGGTGGCTAGCGGTGTGCCAGAAGAGCAGCAACAAGATCTGCAAGAGCAGTTAAACCAGCAGTTAGCGAGCTTAGATGAAGAGTTTGCCTTTGTGGCAAAATCTAACATTGGTGGTGAGTTTATGGGCGCAGAAGATATTGAGCGCATAAAACAAATAGGCCAACGAACTTGGCAGCGTACCATTGACGACAGCTTGGGTTTATCCCACATGGAGCTTGACCGTCGCGCTTCGAAAAGTGTTAGTTTGCCAGCGACTGAAAAATTATTGGATGATAAACCTGAACATATTATCCATCGTCGTGAAGACGAGATAATTGATGCTGATAACCCTTGGGGCTTTAAACTTAAGGTTCCTGAGCACAAGTATAATCGCGGAGAGTTATACAATTTGAGTATTGCTCGTGGCACGCTTAGTGAAGAAGAGCGTTACAAGATTAACGACCATATTGTACAAACGATTATTATGTTAGAAAAATTACCCTTCCCGCACCATTTAAGAAGGGTGCCGGAAATTGCTGGTGGTCATCATGAAAAAATGGATGGTACTGGTTATCCAAAACAGCTCACCAAAGAGCAAATGCCAACCACTGCAAGAATGATGGCGGTGGCAGATATCTTTGAAGCCTTAACTGCAGTAGATAGGCCTTATAAAAAAGGAAAAAGCTTGAGCCAGTCGCTTCGAATTATGCGCTTTATGTGTGACGACAAACATATTGATGCCGACATATTCAGGCTATTTTTACACTCTGGAATTTACCTCGATTATGCTAAGGCGTTCTTAAAACCAGAGCAAATAGACGAGGTAAATATTAACGACTATTTACCCGACCAAGCCTAGGGTCACTAGACCCTAGTCTCCAACAACAATATTTCGTCCAGCATCTTTGGCGTTATAGAGCAGCTCATCGGCTCTGTTGAGCTGCGCATCTAAATGCTCTTCTAGGTTGTTGGTTACGCCAATGCTCACGCTAATCGACAATGGAGTTTCATCGTAAATAAACTCTGTAGTAGCAACTTGTTCACGGAAAGCATCGAGCAGTTGATAGGCTTGTTCGTTGCTAAGCCCCGCCATTGCCACACTAAATTCTTCGCCGCCAGTTCGAGCGAACAAGAAATTGGCTAAACCTGTTTTTAACAAACTAGAGAAGTGAATTAATACTGCATCGCCAGCTTCGTGGCCATATTGATCGTTAAACTTTTTAAAGTGATCAATATCGAGTACCGCTACTGCCAGTTGAGAGTTTTTATCCTCGGCTTTTTGATGCAGTTTACGGCCATGTTTAATGAAGAATCGACGGTTAGGAATAGAGGTTAAATAATCTTGGTAGGCGGCTTTTTCTAGCTTTTCTACTAGCGCTAAGGTGTGCAGGCTGTGATTAACCCGACATTGAAACTCTTCAATAGAGAAAGGCTTGTGCAAGTAATCGTTAGCACCGTTTTTAATGAACTTACTTGATACGGTGGCATTGTCGGCGGAGGATAAACCAAGAATGCTTATCCGTCGCTGGCCCATTTCGTGGCGTACTTTTTGAACCAGCTGGAAACCATCCATATTCGGCATCTGATAATCACTAATTAGCAGCTTAATGTCTGGATCATCTTGTAAATGCTGGAAGGCTTCCTGTCCGTCGTTGGCTTCAATTACTTGGAATAGGTGACGCTTTAACAAGCCACAGATGTGTTTTCTGGCTAGCTCTGAGTCTTCGGCAACCAGTACTTTGGTATTTTGGTTTAGGTAGAGTTGATTTAGGGTGTCAAAGGCTAACTCGTAGGAATAGCGACCTTCTTTCAGCACATAGTCAACTACGCCCTTAATGATTAGTAGTGATTGGGTTTGTTCATCAAATGAGCCTGAAAGCACTACGGTGGGAAGTTTTTTTTCCAATAAATAGTCAATAAGCTCCCCGTTTGGCGCGTCGGGCAAATTGAAATCTGCCAGTGCCGCAAAGAAGCTATCGGGTTCGGCGCTGTACAATTGCTTGGCTTGTTCTAAGCTGGAGGCAAATACTGGCTCAAGCTGATTCAAGCGCGAAGACAAATGGCTGAGAATTTTTAGTACCGTTGGGCTGTCTTCTACAATAAGAATTTTCTGCATAGCTTGCTTTCCTAAAAACTCACTTGATTATTGTGCTTTGGGTCAAATAAAGCTGAACTTTAAAAAACTAATATAACAAATTAACTGTTTGATGCAGCGCAGTTTTTTTAATAAGTAATAACAAAAATGCACTAAGCCTTATTGTTTTTTAGGCGCTAATTACAATTGTAGATGGATTTATGCGTGCTGGTTTTGTTTAATCGATCAGACGTGAATATGGTCACTGATTGTTTCCTTAAGGAGGAAGTGTGTACTGGGCTGAATTTTTAACCGTGGTTGTGGTGCATTTGTTAGCGGTGGCGTCACCGGGACCAGACCTAGCCGTAGTGCTAAAAAATAGCATTTCTCTCGGGCGTAGAGCGGCTATATTTACTTCCCTTGGTGTAGGCTGCGGGATTATGGTTCATGTGATTTATTCGGTGTTGGGCATCGGGCTAATCATCTCTCAGTCGATTTGGCTATTTAACGTGATTAAGTGGTTAGGCGCTGCCTATCTAATTTGGATCGGTATTCAAGGTTTGCGAGCAAAGTGTCGGGATGGCGCCGACATTGAAGCCGATACAGGCCTTAAACTTAGCGATAAAAGTGCCTTTTTAAGTGGTTTTATGACTAACGGTTTAAACCCTAAAGCGACCTTGTTTTTCCTATCATTATTTACTGTGGTTATTAGCCCTAGCACACCAATGCTAGTGCAGTTAGGCTATGGTTTATATATGGTTTTTGCTACAGCCTTGTGGTTTGCCATGATCTCTTGGCTGTTTAGTACGGCTCGGGTTCGCCGCAAGTTTTTGCAAGTAGGGCACTGGTTTGATCGCAGTATGGGTTTTGTTTTAGTGAGTTTGGGAATTCGTTTGCTTTTTAGTAGTCGAAACTAATAGGCATCATCAAAGACGCGGGAGAACTATGAAGGCAGCCACAAGGATAGGGCAATTAAAAATGCGTTGGCAGCAAGCGACTGCTTGGCAAAAAGCCGGGGTGTATTTTGTTATAGCTTTTATACTTTATGTTGTGCTGTCACTAAGCTTGCTACCTTGGGTGATCAAGCAACAAGTTGAAAAGCAGTTAACCCAGCTCACGGGTCACTCGGTTACTCTGCAACAAGCAGACTTTCATCCTCTCAAGCTTTCGTTAACGCTGCGTCACTTTGCCATTAAAGAACTGGATGAACAGCAAGCTCAGCCTTTGGCAAGTTTCGAGCGCCTCTATGTAGATTTCACTTTAAGTTCTTTATTTTACTGGAGTTGGAATTTTGATGCCTTAGAGCTAGATGGCTTGTTCTTCCACCTTAGCCGCTTAAAAAGCGGCGCGCTAAATATAGATAGCCTATTCCCAAGCACTGCTGAAGAGCAAAACGCAGAGCCAGAAAGCAGCGAACAAGCTAGCGTTCCCCGCTTGCGGGTTACGCAGTTTATGCTGCGTAATGCTCAGTTAAAGCTGAGTGATTACTTGCCAGAGCAAGCGGTCGATTTCTCGATCTCTAGTTTCGATTTATTGCTGAATGACTTTTACACCCAGAAAACTGGTGATGGCGCCAATGCCTATAGTATCGAGGCGCAAGTTGGTGAACGTGGTCGTTTGTCTTGGAGCGGAGCAGTAGATTTGCCAGCTTCGCAGGTATCAGGGAGTTTCGCCTTAGAAGAATTTCAGTTGCCGCGCCTTTTTGCTTTTTTACGACCTTACACCGATTTACGAATTAGCCAAGGAGCGGTAACGCTTAGCACCGATTACTTAATTGATTACCAACAACAGTTTCAGTTTGTTACTGAACAAGGGCTGCTGAGTATTGATCAATTTGAGCTGAGCGCTTTTGAGGATACTCGCGCTAAGTTCGAACAGCTCTCACTCAATAACATCGTTTTTGATTTGAATCAGCAACATCTGAGCTTAGGGGATATAGGCCTCAACCAAGGTTTACTCAGCGCTAACTTTGATAAGCATTCCCAACTAGATTGGCTATCTTGGTTGCATTTCGACAAACTGGCCGTTGAGACTCAAGACCCGAATGATGCAGAGCAAGGGGATAAATCATCTGCTATTGAAGAGGATGTTCAGGATACACAAGCTGCTAGTGAGGATTCGCCCTTTGTACTTAGTCACAACAGCATTCAAGTGAATGACTTTGAACTAAAGCTGGGGGAAGCTTGGTTAGGTACCGCCAAAAAACACCAACTGTTGATACAAGCGCTTAGCCTTGGAGGTTTCTCTAGTGATATGCAGCAAACCACTGAAATAGCGCTTGATGCACGTTTGTACAAGCAGACTCCAGTTAATGCAAAGCTAGCTTTTAGTGGTCCAGAGCAGCGTTTAAGCGGTCAAGTAAGCCTTAGCCAACTGGCGCTAAGCCAACTAGAAAAATGGTATTCCCCCTTTGTTCGACTAGATATAAACAGTGGGCAATTGGCTTTAAGCAGTGAGCTAGATATGCAGCTCGCAGACAGTTTTACGCTCACTTCCTCCAAAGGGCGCTTAGCTTTGTCGCAAATCAATCTGGCCGTGCCAGAGCAAGCTGAAAACTCCCATTGGTTGGCGGCTAATGATCTTGTCGCCGACGGCATTAATGTCGACTTAACCAAGCAAACCGTCGATATTGCGAGCATTAGCAGTGAAGCCTTAGAGTTTATTGTCAGCCTTGATGAACAAGGTAATTTGGACACGCTTGAACACCTAGGATTTGCAGTAAATAACAACAGTGAACAAAGCGATACAGAAATTGAGCCTGAGCAGCTAAGTAATCTAGCTCTTGAGTCTGAGCCAATTAGTGCTGATGAAGCCAGTGAAATTTCCTTAGAAAAGCAGGTTAAGTCAGAACTTGAGCAAGATACTTTAGCAGCAGAAGAATCTGACGAAAGTGAGTTTGAAGAGCAATCCGGATGGTTGGTTAATATTGGCCAATTAAGCGCAGCTGATTCGCGTTTTAGTTTGAGCGAAGCTTATTCAGGGCAGATGCTTAATCACCAACTGAAAGCGCCTTTAATTGAGGTTTCTAATATACGTTCTGATTTAAGCTCTGCGATGAGTATTGTTGCTGACTTGCAAGCTGAGCAGGGCGGGGATATTGCGATAAGTGGTGAAATTGCGCTTGCCGATAAACAAGCAGAGTTAAACCTTAAAGCAAGCCAATTTGGCTTAGCCTTTTATCAAGCCTACTTGGCGCAATACACCGAACTAAAACTTGAGTCGGCCAAATTTAACACCGACATGCAAGTACAACTAGATTGGCAAGAGCAATTTGCACTGGCGTTAAAAGGCCCTCTCAGCATTGAAACGCTGCATCTAAAAGATGCTAGGGCGCAGTCTGATTTACTAAAATGGTCTGAGTTTAATCTTAGCCAATTAGATTTAGATACTCGCCAACGACGCCTTGCTTTGGGTGAACTTAACTTTATTCAACCCTACTTTTTAATCGAGATATCAGAAGACTTTTCCACTAATTTGGCGGGGATCGTAAAATCACCTGAGGCAAGTGAAACCAAGCTTGAACAGCCAACAGAAGAACTTGATGAACAGGCTATTAAGCCAGAAAATAGTCAGTCAGCAAGCTGGCAAATAAGTATTGCGCAAACCCAGTTTAGCCAAGGTTTAGTGGATTTCGCGGATTACTCTTTAGATCCTAATTTTGCCGCCAAAATAGAAAAGGTGGCGGGTAAAATTGGCAGCTTAACTCAAGACCCTAGCCAGCCTGCTGAAGTGAGCTTAAGTGGAGAAGTGGACGGCTATGCTCCAGTAACTTTTGGCGGCGAAATTGCGCCTCTAGCTGCAGAACCTGCTTTCGACGCTGCGCTTGATTTTAAACACTTGGAGCTTACTCGCTTAAACGCTTATTCGGGTACCTATGCAGGCTATGTGATTGAGCGAGGGCAAATGTCTTTAGCTTTAGCTTACAAGCTAAAACAGAGTCAGTTGCAGGGCAGTAATCAAGTGTACATTGAACAGCTACAGTTGGGTAAACGCACTAACAGTGAGAAGGCAACTTCATTACCGGTGGAGCTTGCTATTGCCTTGCTAGAAGATGATCAAGGCGTTATTGACCTAGGTTTGGAAGTGAGCGGTGATGTTAACGACCCCGACTTCAATGTTGGCGGATTGGTAATGAAAGCCTTAGGCGGCGCACTTAAAAAAATTGTGACATCTCCCTTTGCTTTAATCGGCTCTTTAATTGGCAGTGATGAAACCTTAAATGAAGTGAGCTTTGTTGCAGGCAGCAGTGAGATTGAGCAGCAACAGCTTACTCAACTGGGCCAATTGGCCGAAGGACTAAAAAAACGTCCACAGCTAAAAATTGCCTTAGTTGGCTCCATCGACCCCGCTCAAGATATTCCAGCTCTCAAAAGACAGGCTCTTGCTAAGCAGCTTAATCAACAGGCTAATTTAGATATTGCGCCACAAGATATTAGCTTAAGTGCAGTACTAGAGAATCGCAGTTTGCGAACCGCTTTAGTTAACTTGGCTCAAGTAAATATTGAAGAAGCAAGCCGTAATGAAGACCGCCAGCAGCTCACTCAAAGCTTACAAGAGCAAGAGCTACTTAGCCCCGAGCGTTTAAATCAAGAATTACATAGCTTGTGGTATCAGCGCTTAGTAGACCAACAAACCCTTAATGATGGTGATTTAGAAAGTTTTGCAGAGCAGCGTGCCATTGCGGTGAAAGATGTGCTCACCGAACAAAACGAACTGGCCATTGACCGGGCCTTTGTGCAACGCCAAGCATTAGACAAACAAAGCGGTAAGATGCTGGTAACCTTAAGTATTATTGCCGATTAATCGCGAAAGCTTGTTTTAAACCCTGTTCGGGCGATAATGCCACTGATTTTGTAAGGAAAAGCTGTATGCAAAAGCTCCGACTCGTGGCCGAACACAACGATTTTATAGTGGTAAATAAACCTAGCGGAATTAACTTTCATACCGAGTCTGGCGAGTTGGGGCTGGTTGAATTGGCACGCCAGCAATTCGCCATAGAGTTATGGCCGGTGCATCGCTTAGATAAGTTAACCTCTGGCTTATTATTACTAGCAAAAAACAAATCGGCGGCCGCGCGTTTTCAAGAACTGTTTAGCCAAGGTTTAGTCAACAAATATTACCTAGCCTTAGTCTCTAACAAACCTAAGAAGAAACAAGGCTTAATAAAAGGCGATATGCTAAAAGCGCGTAACGGCAGTTGGAAGCTCGGGCATAGTAGTGATAACCCCGCCATTACTCAGTTTTTTAGCTTCGCCCTGTTACCAAAACGCCGTTTGTTTTTGTTAAAGCCCCATACCGGTCGTACCCATCAATTGCGGGTTGCCCTTAAAAGTTTAGGCGCACCAATATTAGGTGATGCTCGTTATGGCGGTGAGCCGGCAGAGCGGGGCTATTTACATGCCTTTGGCCTGCAGTTTAATTGGGGTGAGCAATCACTGCATTTTACGGCTTTAGATAACCTTGATGGTGATTTTGAGCGTTTTGAAATAGCAGAAAAAATTGCCAGTTTAACCAAACCTTGGGAAGTGGCCTTTCCGCAACTTAAAGGTAGTTGATGGCATTGCTTAGAATTGTCGATTTTAAGCAAAAAAAAGAGCCGCTAATGCGGCTCAAAGGTTAGGGTCTGTTGAACTTTTCTGATGGTTTTTGCAGCAATTTATTAGCCATTTAGGCAAGGCAGTGAGTGTGCAGTTAAGTGAGCTTAATAATCACTCGCTAACGCTGAATAAATGGCTAAGAAATGCTGCCCGAAGGGTTCAGATAAGCGAACTTTACTCTTTGTTAAGCACTTCTTGCTTAGCCCACTAGGCTTTTAAGTGCTCGCCGCGATTAAAGCCCGCTTATCTCGAACAAAATTTCAACACCAAAGATCAACAGCCCCTAAGGATAATATTAGGCTTCTTTGGCCGAATTTAGTCTTGTTGTGTCATCTAACTCTTCATCCAAATCATCTTCACCAATGCCTTTTAGTTTGGCAATCAGCAGCCCAGTAATGACTAACGTAGTAACCACTCCGGCCACGGTTGAGATAGTCATCGGCAATCCAAAGCCCAGCGTGCTTGAGTTTAGGATAAAGGTCACTACAACTGTTGTCATAAACATCGCCGGAACAGTGGTTATCCAGTGGAATTTATCATTGCGTAGCAAGTAAGCGGTGGCCGTCCATAACATCATCACTGCAGTGGTTTGGTTAGCAAAACCGAAGTAGCGCCAAATAACCCCAAAATCTACTTGGGTAAGAATGCCGCCGATGATGAAAATAGGTAGCGCAATCAATAAGCGATTTTTAACCGGTTTTTGAGAAAGGTTAAAGTACTCGGCCAAAATTAAACGGCTTGAACGAAATGCAGTATCGCCAGAGGTGATAGGTAAAATAACCACTCCCAAGAAAGCCAAGATGCCGCCAAATACACCTAGTAGACCAAAGGAAGCATCGTAAACCACTTTACCTGGGCCACCGTTAGCTACTGCAGCTTGTAAACCTTCCATCGAGTTGAAGAACGATAAAGCGATAGCACACCAAATTAAGGCAATAACACCTTCACCAATCATTGCGCCATAAAATACAAAGCGACCATTTTTCTCGTTCTCTACACAGCGCGCCATTAACGGTGACTGAGTGGCATGAAAACCAGAGATAGCGCCACAAGCAATAGTAATAAACAGGGCTGGCCACAATGGTAAGTCGTTCGGGTTCATGTTAGTGAACATTTGGCTAACTTCAAAGTTGCCCATTACTTGGTGTTCACTAGAGAAAGCTACAGCGGTAATAAGCCCTACCGACATAAAAATAAGTAGCGCGCCAAATAGTGGGTAGAAACGACCGATAATTTTGTCGATGGGGACGATGGTAGCGATGATGTAGTAAACAAAAATTAGGCTAACCATAGTGCCTAAACCAAGGCTTAAACCCGCTTGGTCGTTAATCAGGTTGGTCAACATGCCTGCAGGAGCGGAAACAAACACCACACCAACTAACAGCAGCAAAACAATCGCAAAAATGTTCATAAAGTGACGGGCGCTTTTTCCTAAATAGCGACCAGATAGAGCGGGGACTGAAGCGCCGCCATTACGAACTGACAACATGCCAGAGAAGTAGTCGTGGGTTGCGCCTGCAAAAATACAGCCAACCACAATCCATAACATGGCTGCTGGGCCGTAAAGGGCGCCCATAATTGGACCAAAAATTGGCCCCACGCCTGCAATGTTAAGTAATTGGATTAAATAAACTTTTTTCTTCGACATCGGCACGTAATCAACGCCATCTTGCTTGGCATATGCCGGGGTTTGTCGTTGTTCTTTAATGCCAAATACCTTTTCTACAAAGGCACCGTAAATGAAGTAGCCGCCGAGCAACGCTGCGACGCAAAATAGAAACCAAAGCATGTCATCCTCTCAGTACTTAGTTGTAATCGAGGCCAGTATATTTAATCCAAAATGAGCAAACAGTAGCAGCTTGAGTGAGTGGTATTATTTAGTGTTTAGTGGTCGAAATAGCACTTAAGTGGTGTTGATGAAATTAACACTTTTATAAGCCAAAATGCTCTTTAATCGACTTAAAGTAGCGGCGGCTTACTGGCAGCTGTTCGCCACTTTTGGTGAACAATACTGCGCCACCATTGTCTTCTAGGGATATTTCAGAGATCGCTTCTACATTCACCAAGTGTTGGCGGTGGCAGCGTAATAAAGGCGATTTATCTTCTAATACTTTTAGGGTGAGCTGAGTGTGATAGCTGCCATTTTCGGTGGCAACATGCACCCCACTTAGATCGCTAGAAGCATGCTCTATATCTTCCAAACGTATTAGTTTTACCCGTTGTTGGTAGTAGCAGGGAATTAAGCGAAGTTGCTGTTCTTTGAGCATGTGTTGATAGCGGTGGTGCGAGCCTGCGTCAGTGACTTCGGGCTGGCTATCTGGCAGGCGCTCTTTTAAGCGTTTTATGGATTTACATAGGCGTGTTGGGTCGATGGGTTTAAGCAAATAGTCCACCGCATTTTGCTCAAAAGCATCTAGCGCAAATTGATCGTAAGCCGTCACAAATACAATGGCTGGCGCATTATCGCTATCAATCATGTTGGCGAGCTCTAAACCGCTAATTTGCGGCATTTCTATATCTAAAAACAATACCTCGGCTTGGAGTTGCTTAAGGTGTTTTAAGCATTCGATGGCATTACCAAATTGCGCGACGACTTCAATTTCTGGGTAACTTTGCAGCATCTCTTGCAGTTCATCTCTGGCCAAGGGTTCATCGTCAACAATGATTGCTCTCATTTATTTTGCTCCTCGGGCAGTGAGATGATAACGCGGGTATATTGGTTCAGCTGGCACTCTACTTGTAGCGCGAATGAGGTGCCAAAGGCATTGCGTAAGCGGGTATCGACAATGTGCATGCCTAAGCCTTCGCTGGTGGCTTGTTCTGGTTTTTGATAAAGACCTGCATTGTCTTCCACAACCAGCTGTTTCACTCCATTGCTTACGCGGCTATAAATGGTGATTTCACCGGTTTCAAGCAAATGAGCGGTGCCGTGTTTAATGGCGTTTTCGACTAAGGGCTGCAAGGTAAAGGTGGGCAACTCCAAGTGCATAAACGATTCATCAATATCTTGTTTAATCACCAGCCTATCGGCAAAGCGCACTTGTTCAATATGCAGGTAAGCATTCACATGTTCCAGTTCCACGCTGACCAAACTACTTTGCTGGTTACGCTTTAAATTAATTCGCAAGAACAAGGCTAAATCGGCAATTAGTAGGCGGGCAGAGCTGGCATCCCGTTTTACCACGGCACTAATGGTATTTAAGGCATTGAACAAAAAATGCGGATTAATTTGTGCCCGCGCCAGTTTTAGCTCTGCTTCTGTGAGTAGCTGTTGTTGCTGTTGTACGTGGCTGTCGCGCAGCTGTTCGGCAATCACCTTAGCAATACCTTCACCTAGCGCGCGGTTAATGTGCAGAAACAAACGACGCTTCGATTCGTACAATTTCACGGTGCCAATCACATCGTTCTCGCTACCACGAATAGGCACCACCAAGGACGAACCCAGTGGGCATTTATCACTTGAGCTGCATTGGTAGGGCTCTTCTACACCGTCGGCAAATACCACCCTGTTTTCATTAATCGCTTGGTAGGTTTGTTTTGAAGAAATAGGCCGACCGGCATGATGGTGGTCGCTGCCCATGCCTTTAAAAGCCAATACTTGTTGGGTATCAGTTATTGCCACCGCTGATACGCCGGTTTCTTCATGGATTATATTGGCAATACGAACCGCGTCTTCTTGTTTAAAGCCTTGGTGAAAAATACCCACCATACGCTGGGCGAGGTTAAGCGCCTTGGCCGAAGAGTGACTACTAAATTTGTCGTATAAACGGCGACGGTCTCTAATCATCATCATGAATAGCGCAGCACCTACAGAGTTAGCTAATACCATGGGCAAGGCTATAACTTCGACCAAAGCTAGCGCTTGCTCAAAGGGCTTAGCAATTAGCAGAATTAGCAGCATTTGTAGGGTTTCGGCGATCAGTGTCGCGACAAAAGCAATGGTTGGTGAAAACAGATGTTCGTTGTGTAGGCTACGTCTGCGGATCCACAGGTGAAATAAACCGCCAACTAAGCCCTCTAAGGTGGTTGATACCGCGCAAGCGACATCGGTGAACCCGCCCATAAAATAGCGGTGCATACCGCCAGTAAAACCTACCAATAAACCAAGTACTGGACCACCAAACAAACCACCGAGTACTGCACCCACTGCTCGAGTATTGGCAATGGCATCGTCAATGGCTAAACCAAAGTTAGACCCTAGAATACAAAAGCCGGAAAACAGGCAATAAATGGTGAGGGTATTAGGTAAGCGTGGCGATAAATTAGTGAGTGGAAGAAAGGCTGGCGTTTTACTTAACAGGTAAGCAATCACCAGAAAAACGCTCATTTGTTGGGCTAAAGATAATAGCAGGGAAAAATCACTCAATATCATCAGCTATTAAAGCCTCGCTAGTTGGCGAAAGGATATCTGGCATTCAACGTAGATAGCAGCATATTAGCATACTGTTTGTCGCAACTAATAGGACTTACCAAAATCACTGGTAATGCTCTTAACAAGCTGGTAACGCTTGACTGCTTGCAAATGGTGTAAGCACTGGTATTGTGATGGGTTTCTATAATAATTAATCCCGCAACGGGAAAGGAAATGTGTGGCTAAATCTGCCACCGGAGTAACAGAGCAAATGCAAAAAGATCCAATTAACGATATTCATATTTCGTCAGAACAAGTATTAATCACCCCAGAACAGTTACGTGAGAAGCTTCCTGCTTCAGAAGAAGCACTGCAATTTGTATTGCAATCACGTAAAACTATCGCTGATATTTGCCACAAACGTGACTCACGTTTATTGGTAATTACTGGCCCTTGTTCTATCCACGATTTAGAACAGGCAAAAGAATATGCTGCACGCCTGAAGAAACTGCACGATCAATATAGCGATCGCCTATTTATCGTTATGCGAGTTTATTTTGAGAAGCCTCGTACAACCGTAGGTTGGAAAGGTTTCATTAACGACCCGCACATGGACAACTCTTTTGATGTTGAAACTGGCCTGCACAATGCGCGTGAATTGCTAACTTGGACTGCTGAGCTAGGTTTACCTGTTGCCACTGAAGCACTGGATCCAATTAGCCCGCAATACCTATCAGAATTATTCTCTTGGGCTGCGATTGGCGCACGTACTACTGAGTCGCAAACTCACCGCGAAATGGCCAGTGGCTTGTCTATGCCAGTGGGCTTTAAAAATGGTACCGACGGCAACCTAGGCACAGCCATTAATGCTATGCAATCTGCTGCTCACTCGCACCGTTTCATGGGTATTAACCAACAGGGCCAAGTATCTTTACTACAAACCCAAGGTAACCCAGACGGTCACGTAATTTTACGTGGTGGTAAACAGCCTAACTATGATTCAGTAAACGTAGCCTTAGCTGAGCAAGCGATGGAAAAAGCCGGTCTAGAGCCTAAATTGGTTGTTGACTGTAGCCACGCTAACTCAAGCAAAAATCACGAACTTCAACCATTGGTTGCCGCTAACGTGATTAATCAAATTGAAGAAGGCAATAAGTCAATCATTGGCTTAATGTTAGAAAGCAACTTGGAAGCGGGTAACCAACCAAGTGAAGCACCTAAATCTGCACTAAAATACGGTGTATCGGTTACCGATGCATGTATTGACTGGACATCTACAGCAACACTGTTAGAGAAGATGTTTAACGATCTTGGTGATAGCTTAGCCAAGCGCTTGGCAAAATAATAACGGAAACAACATGGTTCAAGCTCTTAATCTTTTACGTGACCAAATTGATGAAGTGGATCAGCAGCTTCTTGATTTGTTACAGCAGCGTATTCAGTTGGTGCATAAGGTAGGCGAAGTAAAAACGCAGCATGGCTTACCTATTTACGCACCGGACCGCGAAGCCGCGATGTTGGCTAAGCGTCGTGCCGAAGCTGAAAACAAAGGTGTACCGCCAGCCTTAATTGAAGACGTATTACGTCGGGTTATGCGCGAGTCGTATACCAGTGAAAAAGACAGTGGTTTTAAAACAATAAATCCAGAGCTTGGCAACATTGTGGTGATTGGTGGCCGCGGGCAGTTAGGGCGTTTGTTCGTGCAAATGTTTACTTTGTCCGGCTATCAAGTAGACGTTATTGGCAAAGAAGACTGGCACAAAGCGCCGGAGCTATTTGCTAGCGCTGGCTTAGTATTGGTGTCGGTGCCGATTAATCTTACAGAAACGGTAATTGCCCAATTGGGCAACTTGCCAGAAAACTGCGTATTAGCCGACATCACCAGTATTAAGTCTGCGCCGCTTAACAAAATGTTAGCTGTGCACAAAGGCCCTGTAGTGGGTTTGCATCCCATGTTTGGCCCTGATGTACCTAGTCTTGCTAAGCAAGTGATTGTTTACGCCGACGGTCGTGGTGGTGAACAGTATCAATGGCTGTTGCAGCAGATGGGCATTTGGGGTGCACGCTTACATGCGGTAGAAGCTGAAAGCCACGATAAAGCGATGACTTTGATTCAGTCTTTACGTCACTTCACTTCGTTTGCCTATGGCATGCATTTGTCGCAAGAAGATGCCGACTTAAAACTGTTATTGGATTTAAGTTCACCTATCTATCGCTTAGAGCTTGCTATGGTAGGGCGCTTGTTTGCGCAGTCTCCTGATTTATATGCCGATATTATTATGGCGTCTGATCAGAGTGCTGCCATGATCAAACGTTACCATCAACACTTCGGTGAGTTGGTAGAGTTAGTTGAGAATAAAGATCGCGCAGGCTTCATCGCTGCTTTTGAGCGGGTGAGTGAATGGTTTGGCGATTATTCTGAAGAGTTCTTAAAAGAAAGCCGCAGTTTACTGCAACAAGCTAACGACAGCCGACGCTCTTAGGCGGGTTTGTTAGCCACTAGCCAGTCTTAGGACTGGCTTTTTTATGTCGGTAACTCTTAAAGCGGTTATTTCATTAAAGGTGATTTTCGACTGCCGCTTGCTGCTCATATTCAGCTATTTTTTGTTTTAGCCAGCTCAATGCTTCATCTTTTTCAGCAAATATCTGCACGGTTTCACCCGCTTGAATATAGATTTGGCTTAAATGCCATTTGGCGAGCTCGGGTACGCTGGCATGGGTAAGGATTAAGGCAGTGGCAACTCGGCCACGCTGCTTTTCAACTTTTAACCACTCAATTAATTGCTTTGCTGCATCTTCGGTATAAAAGGTTTCACCATGAAAAGTCGCAACAACGCCCCAAGGGGAGTCTAATAGTTGGTCTAATATGGGAGCGGCAGCGCTGCCGCTGTCTTCCATTTGTTCGAGATTCCAAGGGCCTGTACCCTCAATCTCCATAATCTGTCCATTAAGCGAAAACTCAATAGAACCGTGTGCTTCTCGCAATGTCGTCTCCCGCAAATACTAAACCGACGAAATTGTATTGGCTTGTTATTTTAAGTTAATGCTAGTTTTGGAGTTCAGCAAGTTTCAATTAACAAATTCGACTTTTTATTGCGCTAGTTCGTCTCGAGCCATTAGTACTTGTAAGCATGAAACATAGCACTGTGGTGGTTATTTACTTGTGGGAAATTGCTTTACGTCTCCACGCAGTAGCATGAGGTTCTGATTATTATTTTCTAGTTGGTTGTTAAATATGTGGATACCTGTGGCGCTTGGGTTATCCACCAATATCCCAGTTCGGCGGTGGTTAGCTATGTAATTTCTGTAGATATGAATATTGCTTACAGTGCCGCTGCCCTTGGGATGTTGGTAAATCAAAATGCCGTCTTCATCACTATGCTCAAGTCGATTATTAAAGATCTGTATGTCGCTAACGGAGCCGTTGCCTTCGGTCATGATGGCCATTGCCCCAGCCCCTTCAAATAGTCGTTTATTGCTCTGCTTGTCGAAAGCTTCGCGAATACTGTGCACCTGGTTATTATAAATTCGAATGTTTTTTACAAATGGTGGAGAGTATCCAAGCAGGCCCCCCGCATCTAAATAGATACCACGTCGATGTAAACTATGGATTTGGTTGTGGTGCACCTCTCCATTCTGCACGCCTTCTTTTAAATCAATACCCTCTCCACCATATTTGGGGTTACCGCCGTTGGTAATGAGGTTATGGCTTATCTCAAATTCGCTTACGCCATTGGCTATAGTGATGGCTTCGTTGTATCCGTTAGTGGCATGTTCATCATTGCCAATACATGCTTGCTCAATAGTGTTTCCTTCTATGAGTAGTTTGCTCAGGTTTAAATAGTTTTTGGGATCTTGTTTCCAGGCGACACCCCAAACAGCAATCCCAGATTGAACTGTGCTCACGGTACGATTATTTCTTAGGATAATGTCTTGAGTTGGTGATAATGCTGAGCCTTCAACATATATGCCGTTGAAGGCTTGTTGTATGGTTAGGCCTTCTATGGTGATAAAGCTTTGTTGTTTTATAGCGATCCCTGCGCCTCTAATTATCGTGCGATCGCGCTCACCGGGCAGGCTACGGATAGTGATCTTTTGACCTGTGGTGCCGGAGCGTTTTAGTTCGATATTGCTTTTGACAAGATAATTCCCTGGTTTTAGCCATAAAGTATCCCCCGCTTTCAGCTGGCTTACTGCGTGCTGTAAATCTCCCCAAGGTTGATTATTAGTGCCAAGCTGTTGCTCATTAGGGTGGGCGCTAACATAGTAATCAGCAGCCCAAGTTATTGAACCAAAAGTAAATAATCCGAAGATAATTATGCAGCGTTTAATTGTTTGCAGCAGATAACGGGGTTTGTTTAAAACACTTGGCATAGATTTGGAATTAGGTGTTTGATTTTCTCAGTTTATTTAAAACTCGCACTTGTAGCTGTTTGTTGGCTAACAAAACATGAAAAAATCTAACATCCATTATTCTCGAATGCTTAAGAATAATCCATTTAGCGCTTAGTAAGTGGCCATAGTTGGTAGCTAGGTGGGCGTTGAATAGAGCTTGTTTACCGTGGTGCTACAAAATGTAAGCCTGTTTCAAGTGCCAAATAGCGGCAATGCTAAAAAAACTTAGCTATTTAGCCTTTTCATTGCGCCTAACTATGTTTATTCGCTGCTTAATTGGTTAAAATTGCGCGTTTTTGGTACTTCGACGTAGGTCATTGCAAGATGTTTGAAATTAATTCGGTGAACAACTCACTAGCAGATATTAAAGAGCGCACAGAAGTGCTCCGGGGGTATCTTTGACTACGATGCAAAAGCAGAGCAGTTAGAAGAAGTCAGTCGCGAATTAGAACAACCAGAAATTTGGAATGATCCAGCGCGCGCGCAAGCCTTAGGCAAAGAACGCGCAGGTTTAGAATTGGTGGTAAAAACCATCGATAACCTTACTCAAGGCATCGAAGATGTGGCGGGTTTGGTAGAGCTAGCCGTTGAAGAAGAAGATCAAGAAACCTTTGATGAAGCGCAGGCTGAAGCTGAAGACTTAGTTAAACAGCTTGAGAAACTCGAATTTCGCCGTATGTTTGCCGGCGAAATGGATGAGAGCGATTGCTACATTGATATTCAATCAGGCTCTGGTGGCACAGAGGCTCAAGACTGGGCCAATATGATGTTACGTATGTACTTACGTTGGTGTGAAGCTCACCAGTTTAAGGCCGAGTTGGTTGAAGTGTCTGATGGTGATGTTGCTGGCATTAAAGGCGCAACCATTAAAGTAAGTGGCGAATACGCTTATGGCTGGTTGAGAACTGAGACCGGGGTGCACCGTTTAGTGCGTAAATCGCCTTTTGATTCTAGTGGTCGCCGCCATACCTCTTTCGCTTCTGCTTTCATTTATCCAGAAATTGATGACAGCATTGAAGTGGATATTGACCCAGGTGATTTACGGATTGACGTATATCGCGCCTCGGGAGCGGGTGGTCAGCACGTAAACAAAACCGAATCAGCAGTGCGTATTACCCACTTGCCCACCAATACTGTGGTGCAGTGTCAAAGTGGCCGCTCGCAGCACAAGAACAAAGATGAAGCAATGAAGCAGCTAAAAGCTAAGTTGTTTGAACTAGAATTGCAAAAGCAAAATGCCGAGAAAAAAGCGGCAGAAGACAATAAATCGGACATTGGCTGGGGCAGTCAAATCCGGTCTTATGTATTAGATGATTCAAGAATTAAAGACCTTCGCACTGGCATTGAGAACCGTAATACTCAAGCTGTGTTAGATGGTGATTTAGATAAATTTATAGAAGCTAGCCTTAAGTCAGGGCTGTAACGAGCAAGGTTTTCACATGTCGGAACAAACAGAACAAAGTCTGGAACAAGCAGCACAAGAAGAAAATAAACTGATCGCAGAGCGTCGCGCTAAGTTAGACAAAATTCGCGAAACTTGCTCGGCTAACGGCCACCCAAATGACTTTAAACGTGAGCACTTAGCTGACGATTTACAGCAACAATTTGGCGAGCAGTCTAAACAAGACTTAGAAGCTGCAGGTAATGTAGTGGCTATTGCTGGCCGTATCATGGCAAAGCGTGGTCCATTTTTAGTTATTCAAGATGTGTCGGGTCGTATTCAAGCCTATGCGCCAAAGCCTGTACAAAAAGAGCTGAAAGAAATTGGTGGCCTAGACATTGGCGACATTATTGGTGTGAAAGGTGCGTTGCACAAATCAGGTAAAGGTGACCTTTACGTGAACATGGACGAGTACGCCTTGCTCACTAAAGCCTTGCGCCCTCTGCCAGAAAAGTTTCATGGGTTAACCGACCAAGAGCAGCGCTACCGTCAGCGTTACGTTGATTTGATCGTGAACGACGATTCACGCCAAGCCTTTGTTGTGCGCTCTAAGTTGGTTGCCGGTATTCGCCGCTTTATGGAGTCTAAGGATTTCATGGAAGTTGAAACGCCAATGATGCAAGTGATCCCTGGCGGCGCCACTGCACGTCCATTTGTTACTCATCACAATGCCTTAGACCAAGAAATGTTCTTGCGTATTGCGCCAGAGCTTTACTTGAAGCGCTTGGTGGTAGGTGGTTTTGAACGTGTCTTCGAAATTAACCGTAACTTCCGTAACGAAGGTTTATCGCCTCGCCATAACCCAGAATTCACCATGATGGAATTCTATATGGCCTATGCTGACTACAACGATTTGATGGACTTAACCGAAGAAATGCTGCGCACCGTAGCAGTTGAGGTGCTAGGTTCATCTTCTATGCCTTACGGCGATGAAACGGTTGAGTTTGCTGGTAGCTATCCACGCCTAAGCATGCTGCAAGCCATTAAGCAGTACAATCCTGAACACGCCGATATTCAAGCTTTGGACTACGACAAAGTGCAAGACCGCGAGCACATGGTGAGCATTGCTAAATCAGTTGGCGTTGAAGTAGAGAAGTTCTGGACTTGCGGTCAGCTACTTGAAGAGATCTTCGGAGAGACTGCTGAGCCTAAGCTAATTCAACCAACCTTTATTACGGAATACCCAGCAGATATTAGCCCGCTAGCGCGCCGTAATGACGACAATGCCTTTATCACCGACCGTTTTGAGTTCTTCATCGGTGGCCGTGAAGTGGCTAATGGCTTCTCTGAGCTTAATGATGCAGAAGACCAAGATGCGCGTTTCAAGGCGCAGGTTGAGGCTAAAGATGCTGGCGATGATGAAGCGATGTTCTACGACGCCGATTACATCACAGCCTTAGAGCACGGCCTACCACCAACGGCTGGCCAAGGTATTGGTATTGACCGCCTGGCGATGCTCTTCACCAACACTCACACTATTCGCGACGTAATCCTATTCCCAGCGATGCGCCCGCAAGCTTAAGCTCACAAATAACTAATTAAAGGCCATATACTTTTTAAAGTGTATGGCTTTTTTTTTGCACTTTTTCGTTATAGTAGCGATACCTAAGGCTAAGCAAACTAATAAAATGATTCGCTTAGCCAAAAGCAATAAGCGTGTTTAAGGGAGAAAGGTAGTGAAAATGCTGTTGTCAGGAATAGTAGTGATTGTGTTGGTTGTGCTTGGGTTCATGGTTTATAAAAACCTTAGTACCCCAAGTGATCTCGGCTTGCAGTCGGGTCGACTCGCGCCATTAGCCAGTTCACCAAATGGCGTATCGAGTTACGCTGAGGGTGACAAAAAAGTAGCCGCCCTGCCATTTAAAGCCGATTTGAAAAGCACTCAGCTAGCAGCCTTACGCGCTTTTGCCCACATGCCAAACAACAAAGTGATTAGCCGTGACGAGCAATATGTTCACGCTGTATTTTTCAGCCCAACTGTAGGTTATCGCGATGATGTAGAGCTGCATTTTGACCAAACTGAGCACTTAGTACATTTTCGTTCTCAGTCTCGCGTAGGTTACTCTGATATGGGTATAAATAATCAGCGATATCAAGAGTTTGCCAAGTTATATCTAGAAGCTGAGTAATTACCTACAAAAGCGTGAGCCAAGTTGCAGATAGCGCAGCTTGGCTTTACCTAATGGCTTTTATTGGCTTAGCTTAAAGTATTCTCCTAGGTAGTTGGTGATGCCGTGAAAGCATTCTTGTTTAGTGTGTTAGTCCTTTTTAGCTGTCAATCTCTTGCAACTGATTCCTCTGCAAAACCACGTTTCTTAGTGGTACCTAAAACCGTTACCAACCCTTTTTTTGATGATGTAGAAAAGGGCTGTTTACAAGCTGCCGCTGAGTTAGATGTAGAGTGTGTCTACCTTGGCCCTGAAGAAGCCGATGCCCGTTATCAAGATCAAATAATTTCTCAGCAAATTGAGCAAGGCCTCGACGGCATTTCGGTGTCGGTGATTAATTCTCGAGTACTTACTCACCGTAGCATGCAGCTTGCAAAGCAAAGTCAAATTCCGGTAGTTACCTTTGATTCTGACTTCTCCGAAAAGTCGCTCGCTGCAGATCCCAAACTTCGGCATAGCTATATTGGTACCGATAACTTTCAGTTTGGCTTTCAGTTGGGGCGTCTAACTCAGGCCTTAAAGCCGCAAGGAGGTTCCTTCTGTATTATTACGGGACATAAGGGGGCGGCCAATTTGGTGGAGCGTATAAATGGTGTATATGCCGGCCTAGGGTTTAACAATAACAGTGGTAAAAGTGACTTATGGGAAGAGCTAAGTCGCTGCCCAATATATTCCGATGACGACGCACAGCGCTCGCTTAATAATCTCGATAGAATGCTACGCCTGCATCAATACGAGCCAAAACTGCTTGATGTGATTATTACCGTTGGGGCGTGGCCGCAAACCTTGGAGTTTAAGTATTCAGACGTTGTATCGCCGCATATTGATAGCTTGGCCTCAAAGCGCTTATTGCTTATTTTTGGCGATACCCTCGAAGTGCAAAAGCGCCTTTTAGCGCAAGGTTTAGCTCATGGCAATGTTGGTCAATCACCCTATGATATGGGCTATCAGTCCATTTATACCCTGTATAGCATTCACCAAGGTAAAGCCGTGGAAGAGTTAATACACACTAAGTTAGAACGTTGTGTATTTGGTCAAACGCCCCTTTGCCAATAGCATGCTCACCAAGCTTGCGGTGATAAAGGCTGTTGCTCCTTAGAAGCTAAAGATCCGCAGTGAGCTAGCGGTTATTCTCCAAGCAATAAGCCATTTATACTTGATAAAGCCTTACATTTGTAAGGCTTTATTTACAGGAAAACGGCAATAAATATAATGTGTTGCCTAACTTAATTGATTTTTTTATCATTAATTTGGTAAAACCTTTTATCCACTGACGCCTATTGCCTGTAGTGATGGGTGCTTTCATTGAATAAAAGGGTGTATTAATGAATAAGCAACAAGTGAAAAGAGTATTAATAAGTACCGTTATAGCTATCTCGGGCGGTGCTCTGGCACAGGGCGACGTGCATTGGGGATATTCGGGCCACCAAGGACCAGAGCATTGGGGTGAGTTAGCCCCAGAGTTTAGCCTGTGCACCAGCGGTAAAAATCAGTCACCTATCAATATTTCAGCAACCACCAAAGGCCAGCTACCCTCGCTAGCACTTAATTACCAAGCTTCAGGAAATGAAATCATCAACAACGGGCATACTATTCAAGTGAACTATGCACCGGGTAGCTATCTTGATATTGCTGGGCATCAGTTTGAACTAAAGCAGTTTCATTTCCACTCTCCCAGTGAAAACACATTAAGAGGCAAGTCCTTTCCCTTGGAAGCGCATTTTGTGCATGCCGATTCAAAGGGTAATTTAGCTGTTGTTGCCCTTATGTTTGAGCAAGGCAATGAAAACCAAGAGTTAGCTAAAGCATGGTCTCAGCTACCTCAGGAGGCGGGGCAGAAGGCGCGTTTAGCTACGCCGATAAATGGCCTAAATATGCTTCCGAGTAAGCACGATTACTACCGCTTTAATGGGTCTTTAACTACTCCACCTTGCAGCGAGGGGGTTAGGTGGATAGTGCTGAAAAATGCAGTTAGTGCATCTAAACAACAAATAAACGATTTCAGCTCGCTTATGAAACTTCCAAACAATCGCCCAGTTCAAGGCATCAATGCACGTTTAATTGTGGAATAGAGTTGTTATCAATCATGCGAGCAGCGGTGGCTGTTTGCTTGAGCCCCTGTGAAAACCCTAAAATCTATAATAATACAAATAGTCAATGAGTAGTTTTATATATTGCTGAAAAGTAGATCTACATAGGTAGATTTTGTGAAACATTCATGAAACCGGTTTATTTTTTAGAGTTTCTCTATTTTTTGTCTATTGTTTATTTTGTTAATAGTTTACCTGTCCATCAAAACCAAAAGGAGTTACTTCAAGATGAACACCAATAGACTCGGGACTAATTACCCAAGCAAAATAGCTAAACGCTTTAATCTATTAAGTTTAAGTACTGCTGCAGGCCTACTGGCTTTATCCAGTCTGCCAGCAATGGCTGGATTCACTACTTCGGGAACTCAGCTGCTAGACGCCAATGGCCAGGAGGTCATTATGCGCGGAGTGAACCATGCCCATGCTTGGTACAACTACCGCCAAGGGGCTTTTAGAGACATCGCAGAAGCGGGTGCTAATACCGTAAGAGTGGTGTTGAGTGACGGCCAGCAGTTTGCTAAAAACGATGCTGAGGATGTCGCCAAAGTAGTCAAAATGTGTAAGTTAAATCGCTTGGTGTGTGTGCTTGAAGTGCATGATGTGACCGGCTCGGGAGAGAAGGCTGAAGCAGGAGACATCCAAACTACTGCGGCATACTGGGTCGAGCTTGCCAGTGTACTGCAAGGCGAAGAAGATTACGTGATTATTAACATTGCTAATGAGCCTTTTGGCAACAATGTGCCCGCAGAAACTTATGTAAATGAGCATAAAACGGCCATCGCAACTTTACGTGAAGCAGGGTTTACCCACACCTTAATGGTTGATGCCGCAAACTGGGGACAAGATTGGCAAGAAATTATGTTGGATAATGCCTCGGAAGTCGCCTCGGCGGACCCGTTAAACAATATAATGTTTAGTGTGCACATGTATCAGGTTTATCAGTCTCGCGAAAAGATTGAGTCCTATGTTTCTACATTCTTAAACCGCCACAATATGCCGCTGATCGTGGGTGAGTTTGGTATGGATCACCAAGGGCAGGATGTGGACGAAGATGCTATTTTAGCCGTAGCCGAAGAGTACAAAATTGGTTATTTAGGTTGGTCTTGGTCGGGCAACACTGCACCGGGCACCTTCGAATTAGATATGACAGTTAACTTTGATGCCAGCAAGCTAACCACTTGGGGGGAGCGTTTGATCAATGGAGTAAATGGTATCAAACAAACTTCGGTGTTGGCTTCGGTATTTGATGGCCAAGAACTGCCAGTGATTCAACAGTGTGATTTTTACGGCACTATCGTACCAATTTGTTTGTATGAAGATGCTGGGCACTCTCAAGAAAACGGCGGTAACTGTGTAGGCTATACCATGTGTAGTGAAATTCCTGCTGGTTCTGGAGGAATAGTAGATGGTCCTGTAGACCCAACAGACCCAACAGACCCAACAGACCCAACAGACCCAACAGACCCAACAGACCCAACAGACCCAACAGACCCAACAGACCCAACGGACCCAACTGTTCCGGTTGACCCCAGCGCGGCTTGTAAACACCTCGTCGTTAATTCTTGGGACGGTGGTTTCCAAGGTGCCGTGGTCATTACTAATAATGGCAGCGAGGCGATTAATGGATGGGAAGTTAGCTGGGGCTATAGTGATGGCTCTGCGATAAGCAGTACTTGGAATGCTGATGTGCTAACAGCTGAAGGCTATACCGCATCAAACCTTTCTTGGAATAGCACTATCGCAGCTGGAGAGTCTGTTGAGTTTGGCTTTACCGGAACTGGTGCAGGAACGGCCACAGCAGTCAGTGGTAGCGTTTGCCAGTAAACGTTTGATTTGGCAGAGTAAAAGCCATACTTAGTATGGCTTTTATGTGAATCGGCAGTGCCGCTTAGGCTAATACCATGGGGGCGGCGACAAGCTCGGCGCTCTCTTGATCCTTTAGCTGAGCGATTAAGGCTAGGCTGAATTCAATGGCTGTGCCAGGCCCTTGGCTGGTGATGAGCCAATGGGCTTGATCAACCACCACTCTTTCTTCACTTAATTGGCTTTGCGGCAGTTGCTGCTGAAGCCCTGGGTGGCAAGTAACATCGGCATCGCCAAGTAGTTGGTGCTCTGCCAGTACAATCGCTGGCGCCGCGCATATGGCGGCTAGCCATTGTTTAGCCTTACGTTGCTTGAGTATGTTAATGAGTGATTCACAGTCGCGAAAGGCTTCACTGCCGGGAACGCCGCCGGGCAGAACCAGCATCTGGTAGTCTGCTGGGTCTATATCGCTAATATGCAGATCGGCCACTAGTTTTACGCCGCGAGAGGCCACAATTTCTAAGCGCTTGTCAGCTTCTATACTCACTACATCAACGGTAATTTCTGCTCGGCGTAATACGTCGATAATGCTCACCGCTTCTATCTCTTCACTGCCAGAGGCTATGGCTACCATTACTTTAGTCATTGTGCTTCTCCAAGCGCTGAATCTGTTGCAACAGATGCTGATTGTGTGGGCAGGCAAAACCATGTTTAACAGCCTGCTTCACCACATATCCATTAATGTAGTTTATTTCACTCGTCCGTTGATGATGGATGTCTTGCTGCATCGATGAAAAATTGTTGGCGGTGGCGCTTGCTACTTGCAGTACTGTTTGTTGAAGCTCTTCGGCGCTGAGTATGATTTGTTCAGATGCAGCCACTTGGCTAACTTCTTGGCAGAGCGCGCTGATCGCTGGCTGAAACTCTGCACTTAGCAGTTCGCCATTTCTACAGTTGTGCAAAGCGGTGAGCGGGTTAATACAGCAA
Source organism: Agarivorans sp. Alg241-V36 (assembly GCF_900537085.1). Taxonomy (NCBI): domain Bacteria; kingdom Pseudomonadati; phylum Pseudomonadota; class Gammaproteobacteria; order Alteromonadales; family Alteromonadaceae; genus Agarivorans; species Agarivorans sp. Alg241-V36. The sequence continues at coordinate 277,607 of NZ_UNRE01000002.1, forward strand.
TTGATCGCCAGTTTTCGCCAAAGAAAAGGGTAAATATCACTTTGCCAATTGGCACTGGGTAAGGCTTGCTCAAGTTTTATGAAGTCTTTGGGTTTAGCAGCGTTCTTAAGGTAAGGCCCAACGATTAAGTGACCTAATCCCGTATGCTTAAGCTTAAGTTGGATATTGGCTTTTTCTTCAACTTTTTCTTGTATCAGCGCACCGTGAGTATTGCTCGCCAAATATAGCTGCTGTGGTAATAGCTTTTCTAAGATCTCTTGGTGTGACCCCATGCCATTAACCACTAACATCAATTTGCAGTTGCTTGGAATAACAAGTGAGGATAAAGCGCTGTTAACTTGATGGGCTTTCACACAAACTAGTAAGCTACGACACGCGGGTAAGCGATTGTATAGCTTAAACTTATTGTAAACTAGCCCTTGCTCAATACTATCAACTTGCAGTTCAAGCGAGCTGGTTTGGCTTAGGCGCGAGTCAACAAAACATAGCTGCTGTTTATTTTGGCTAAGTAAGCTGGCAAATAGGCCGCCAACAGCGCCTGCGCCAATGATTGCATAGTCGTACATCTAAGGTTGTTAATCCTTTAAGTTTGTTCACACTAATCTAGGTGTTTTGGCAGGTACTTAGCATTAATCGCTGCTAGCCTAGTCGCAAGTGATACTCTTTTTGTGCTATCGAGATATAATGCAGCAATTTTCGCAGAAGACCAGATTTTAGGGGAGAGAAAACATGCCTTCATTTGACATTGTTTCTGAGATAGACGCTAACGAAGTTCGCCATGCTTGTGATAACGCAATACGTGAGCTAGAAACACGCTTTGACTTTCGTGGCGTTGAAGCCAGCTTCGAATACAAAGACGAGTCAATTAAAATGACTGCCGAAGCTGAATTCCAGCTACAGCAAATGCTACATATCTTGCGTGGCACCTTAGTAAAACGTTCGGTAGATGCTAAATCGATAGACTTAGCCTCAGTAACCCGCAGCGGTAAAACTCACTCTCAAGTAGTTAACTTTAAAAATGGTATCGACCAGCCTACTGCCAAAAAAGTGGTTAAGCAGATTAAAGATGCCAAGCTAAAAGTGCAGGCTTCGATTCAAGGTGAGCAAGTTCGAGTTACCGGTAAAAAACGTGATGACCTGCAAGCCGCTATGGCTTTGGTTCGCAGTGGTGAATACGACCAGCCTTTTCAGTTCAATAACTTCCGCGATTAAACGGCCCTTGCTTATTGAATAAACTAAACCGCCAATTGGCGGTTTTTTTGTGCTCTTAGTTAAGCTTAAAAAACTTTTAGAAAAATATTCCACAAAGTGTCCAAGTATTAATTGCTGAAACGTCATTACTATGTCGGTGAAGTATGCTTCACTGATTAATATGAATTTTAATGGAGTGAAATGATGAGCAATAAACAATATATGTGTTTACTTCGCAGCGGCTCTGGTGGTTGTGAACAATTATCTGCCAGTGATATGGAAGTGATGTACGCCAAATTTAACGCTTGGCAAACTAAGTTTGCCGACAACATTGTGGATATGGGCGGTAAGCTAGGAAGCGAAGGGGCGGTTGTTAATCGTGATGAAGTTAAAGATGGTCCTTTCATTGAGGTAAAAGAAATTGTTGGTGGATATATGTTAATTACCGCCAGCGATTTAGCAGAAGCCATCGAGGTGATTAAAGCGAGCCCTATGGTCGAAAATGCAGATACCAGTATCGAACTGCGAGAAATAAGCAAACCTTGAGTTCGCATGGGCAAGTAGAGCACTTATTTCGTCACGAGTATGGCCAACTCGTGGCGCTATTGGTGCGCCGCTTTGGTTTTAACTATTTTGATCAAGTAGAAGATGCAGTGCAGTGGGCGATGACGCAAGCATTAGATACCTGGTTAAAACAAGCGGTGCCAGACAAACCTTCTGCTTGGTTGTATCAAGTCGCTTTGCGTCATTTGTTGTCGCAATTTCGCCAGCAGCAAACTCACTCGAGCTTGCTGGATCAATCTGCAGAGCAACATGGCGAAGAGTTCGATGAACCGCCCCTTAGCAAGGAGCTCAATGATGCCTTGTTGCGGATGTTGTTTGTTGCCTGTGACGATAAGCTAGCGGTGGAATCGCAACTGGTTTTCACCCTAAAAAGCTTGGTAGGTTTTAGCATTAAAGAAACCGCCTTGCGGCTTTTTATCAGTGAAGCTAATGCCTACAAGCGTTTTAGTCGCGCCAGAAAACATCTACAACAACAGCCACTTCAGTTGGACAGCTTGAGTGAACACGATTTGCAAAAGCGCCTGCCAGCGGTGTATCGAACCTTATATTTGCTGTTCACCGAAGGCTATTTGTCTTCTCATGAAGACCTATCGATTCGCCAAGACTTATGTGAAGAAGCTATTCGCTTAACTGAGCGACTAAGCCAGCACCCACTAGGAAATTGCCCCGAAAGCTATGCCTTGTTAGCACTGATGCACTTAAACACCGCTCGCCTAGCTGCCAGGCAGCAGGGAGGCGAATTGCTGCTGTTGGAGGAGCAAGATCGTAGTAACTGGGATCAGCAACAAATAGCCTTAGGTTTACGTTGTTTGCAGCGCTCGGCGCAAGGAGAGCATATATCGCGCTACCACCTGGAAGCTGGCATTGCCGCTGAACATTGTCTAGCAGCATCTTTTTCCGAGACCCGTTGGCACAAAATCGTTGAGTCTTATCTCTTGCTTGAAAAACTTGCACCTTCACCGTTTCATATTCTTAATCGGGCGGTGGCCTTGGCGCAATGGCAGGGGGCAGAGGCTGGCTTAGCGGAGCTAGAAAACAGCGAAATACCGGCTTGGTTAAGTCGCTCTTATCATTGGTATGCGGTGTTGGCTGACTTACAGCTTCGCAGTGGTGATGAACAAACAGCTCAGAGCAACGCCCAGTTGGCCCTTAGCCATGCTCCCAGTGAAAACATTCGGCGCTTGTTGGCCAAGCGCTGGAGATTGTCGCCTCTTAAAGACTAGGCTTAGCTCTGTTTGCTGGAGGCGTTGTGTGCCAGTATCTTGGTAAAATAGCCCTTTAAGCTAAGTAACATAATCAGGCTTGGGATGACCATTACCGCAGTTAAGATGAAAAATAGCGGCCAAGACTCTAAGTAATCTGCCAAGCTACCGCTGAAGGAGGCGAGGGTGGTGCGTCCCAAGTTCCCCAAACTAGCTAACAAGGCATATTGAGTTGCAGAAAAAGCTTGGCCGGTTAACACCGTTAAAAATGATACAAAAGCCACGGTTGCAAAGGCACTAGTAAAGTTATCGACGATAATGGTGGCTAGGAATAATTGCTCATTTGGGCCAGCTGAGGCAATCCAAGCGAACATTAAGTTGCTGCTAGCCATGGCGATACCACCCAATATTAGCCCTTTAATAATGCCAAAACGCACATTAAATGCACTGCCAATAATGGTGAATACTACGGTGGCTCCCCAGCCGATAAGCTTAGAGTAATGGCCAATTTGCTCATTACTAAAACCCACTTCGCGGTAAAAGGTTATCGACATTCGGCCTAAAAAGGCTTCGCCAATTTTGAACAGAAATACAAACAGCAACAAGGTGATTGCTACTCGCACGCCATTACGACGGAAAAAATCTAAAAAGGGTTCGGCCACAGTTACTGTTAGCCATGCTAGCAAGGGCGATCTTGTGCCAAGGTATTCGGCATGGCGTTGCTCTGCTTGTTGTTGCAAGGCTTCGCGGTTACTTACAGGTTCCTTCACTAGCACGGTAAATAGCATCAGCAAGGCCACAATAAAACACATACCTAAATAGACGCCGTTCCAACCGATGCTGTCGGCATTAATGAAGGCTAGGTAACCCGGTAAGGAATAGCCGGTCCACCAACCAATCACAGCCATGGCCGAGGCTTGCGGTAAGCGGTGTGACTCTGCATTGGCGAAACTGTCGATACGGTAGGCATCAATGGCAATGTCTTGAGTAGAAGATGCGGTGGCAATGCACAAAGCAAGCAGTGAGGTAAATACTAGGCTGTTGGCTGGATCAAACTGGGCAATGCCAAAAGTACACAGTAAAACGATGCCCTGGCAGAGAAAAATCCAACTGCGGCGTTGGCCAAGCCATGGGTATAAAACTGGCAGCTTTACCCTATCTACTAGCGGTGCCCATAAAAAGTTAATGGCATAAACGGTAAATACTGAACCAAAAAAACCAATGGCTGAGCGGGATAAACCGGCATCGGTAAGCCAGCCCGACATGTTTGAACCAATAAGTACCCACGGAAAACCGCTGGCACAACCGAGCATAAATACCCAAAGCAATCGTTTATCTAAATAAGAACGTAAGGTCTGAGACCAATTAAGCGATGAGTTCATTTATAGCTCGGTTAGTAAGAGGCGAGATTAAGGCTGGCTTTCGTCAACAATTAATACATCTTCGATAATGACTTTTTCCATCGGAACATTGCGCATTCCAGGGATTGGTCCGGTTTTGGTTGGCTTGTTTGCGATTCTATCGACCACATCCATGCCAGAGGTGATTTCAGCAAATACGGTATAGCCAAATTTGTTAGCGCTGCCGTCTAAGTAGCTATTGTCGTTAACGTTAATAAAGAACTGGCGAGTAGCGCTGTGTGGGTCGTTAGTACGAGCCATTGCTACTGTGCCGCGCTTATTGCTTAAGCCGGTTTTCGACTCATTTTCTACAGGACGGTAGGTATCTACTTTCTCGTAATTTATTGAGTAGCCACCGCCTTGCACCATAAAGTTAGAAATAGTGCGATGAAACAAGGTGCCTTTAAAGCTGCCATCTTCTACATATCGCAAAAAGTTGGCTACAGTTTTAGGCGCTGCTTCAGCTTTTAGTTCCATTTCAAATTCACCTTGATTGGTGATGAATTTTAAGGTTTGAGCGCTAGCGCTAAGGCTTAAGCTGGCAAAAACGAACGCAACTAAAGTGCTGCGAATAAGGCCCAAGTTCATAATTGATACTCCAATACTTCAATAAGTTGCGGGTCGTTGGCGATTTGCGTTAGTAATTCAGACAGCTGTGAGCTCATGGCTTCACTTTGTTTAGTTACATTGACGGAAAACGCGCCTTCGTTAGTGTGGGTAGAACGAAACTGTTTAGTTAAGGTTTTGTGTGGGGTATCGATAGTGACCTTTAAACGCATGGTTGAGCTGGCGGCATGTTTAACGCTGCTTTCTTCTACCTTGTTGGCAAGCTCTAGTATATCGATAGTAATCAGGTTTGGTGAGTCTGGTACAAAACCAATACCTTGTTGTTGCCAGGCAGCAGCAAGTTGTTGCTCGATGCTTTGGCGTAAGTTGCTACTGCTTGAGATTAGCTCGGCTTGTTCTTCACCTTCTTGGTGAATGCTAATTAAAAAGCGATTGCTGCGTAGATCTTGAGATTTTATTGCTGCAATTATTGAGTGTTGAGCCTGGTCATTCACTTCAACACTTGGGCTTAATGCTACTTGTTGCGGTTGGCTGCTACAGGCGCTAAGGCCTAATACGCCGCCTATTAGCAAAGCGGGCAATAAAAACTGAGTTTTCAAGTTGTTCACCTTAATGAGTGGATTAACGCTTAGTGCAGCTCAGAATAACAAATTTGCTATTACTCGCCAGTAACTTATAACCGCCAAAGTAAGATTTTAACAGTGGGTGATAGCCCAAGTGTCGATTGGCCACCACGATCAAGCGCCCGTTACTGCGCAAACAACGCTTAGCATCTCGAAACATTTGCAGCGCAATATGGCTAGAAATGGTGTTTTGTTGATGAAAGGGTGGATTACACAACACTAAGTCGGCACTGCCATCGGCTTGATGCTGTAAGGCATTGTCATGATTGAAGCTACAGTCGTTGATACGCTCGGGAAAGTTAAGCGCCACATTGTTTTTAGCCGAGGCTAGCGCCATTGCTGATTCGTCACAAAAAGAGACCTGAGCGTTGGGGTAGTGTTTGAGCGCTTGCAAACCGAGCAGGCCGTTACCACAACCCAAATCGACAACCTGATTAAAATCACCTTGCGGGAAGTTGTCTAACAAAAAACGACTGCCAATATCTAACTTGCCAAAGCAAAACACATTGGCGTGGTCGTTCAAGCTAAATTGGTGCTCAGCCACCTTCCATTGCTTAGGATAAGGATTAGCCGAGTGAATACCTTGATAGTGACCAAACAGCAGTCGTGCTTTTTTCTTTGCTAATGAGGTTGTGACTTTGCCAAGGTGTTTTTCAAACAAGGAGAATACTGACTTAGGCAAGTTCTTTAACATGACTCCGCAGGCAAATAGGCTATCTGCCGATAGTATCTGCTGCAATGCTATCAGTTGATATTCCAAATAGTTGAGGCTTTTGGGCTGGCGCATTAACACCAACTCACATGCGGGAAGGCTATCGGTGCTGCTTAGTCGCTGGAGCCGCTCATTAGCATGAAGATTATTCGCTTGTAGGTTCTCTGCTAAGGCTTGCTGAGCAATAAAAGAATCGCTTAGCCAATGTATTTGGCTATTGGCAAATTGGGGATGAGCGAGTAGTGCACAAGCCAAGGCGCCAAATTCATCATTCATGATGAGTATTTGCTGAGGCACGCTAGTTTGCTCAAAGGCAAAGTTGAGCATTAATTCGTCAGCTGCATTCCATGCTTGTAAGTCGCTAGCCGCTTGTTTTGGGTAGCGCGATAAGCTCAATTTGAGCGAGTTAATTTGCAATTCATGACTCATATTGGATTTGTATGCTGCAGGCCTTGATTAGTGGCAGCAGTGTATCTAAGTTGGGGGCTAAACTAAAGCAACACCCATATGGAAATAGGCTGTCGTACGTGGTGCTAGCAGAAGATACTAAACTAGAAGACATTGTTCATCATCAGCGTTGGTTAAAGGCCGAATATGCTGAAGCGCTTTATCGACAATCGCTTAGTGGTTTACCGTGGCAACAACATACCATCAAACTATTTGGCAAAGCTTGCCTTGAGCCGCGGCTATCCTTGTGGATTGGTGATGCAAATACCGCCTATCGTTATTCCGGTGAGTGGCGTAAACCAATGGCTTGGCCGAGTTTTTTATTACCCTTAAAGCTCGCAGTACAGCAAAAAAGTGGTCATCAGTTTAATAGTGTATTGCTCAACTACTATCGAGATGGACACGATTACATGGGCTGGCATAGTGATAACGAAAAACAATTGGGTAAACACCCGGTGATTGCTTCGCTAAGTTTGGGCCATGCTCGACGTTTTTTATTTCGCAATAAATCAAAAGACCAACAACATGAGTATTTATTAGAGCAAGGTGATTTACTGGTCATGAATGGTTTATGCCAAGACCAGTGGCAACATAGCCTGCCTAAGGCTTTACGAGTAAAACAGCCGAGGATCAATTTCACTTTTCGTTATACAATGCCCAATGACTAATTAATACAGGAAGTAATGATGCGGGTTGAAACACTAATCACCAATAAACTGCAGCAACATTTTGCGCCAGTGCATTTAGAAGTGGTGAATGAGAGTAATATGCATAACGTGCCTGCAGGCTCTGAAAGCCACTTTAAAGTAACCATTGTAAGTGAAGCATTTGAAGGAAAACGCCTGCTACAACGCCATCGTGCGGTAAATCAGTTGTTGGCAGAAGAACTGCAAAATGAAATTCACGCCTTGGCGATGCATACTCTTACTCCAGCGCAATGGGCTGAGCAACAGCAAGTACCTGATTCTCCACAGTGTCGTGGCGGACAATAGTTAAAACACTGCATCAAATAAGGATTGTTTAATGCGGGTATATATAAAAGTGGCGCTATTGGCGCTGCTGTTAAATGGCTGTTTAGACCGCACTGCAGAGCAGGGTGAGTCTCAACCGGTTGAACACACATGGACTTTAGTGACTTCGTGGCCCAAACATTTACCTGGTTTAGGCTCAACGCCCGACCGCTTTGCCGAAGAAGTGGCCGCCATGAGCAATGGCCGTATGCAAGTAAATGTATATGGTGCTGGTGAACTCTATCAGGCTCTCGAGGTATTTGAGGTGGTGTCTGAAGGTAAAGCTGAGATGGGCCATAGTGCTGCTTACTATTGGCAAGACCAGCTACCTGCTGCTGCTTTTTTTAGCTCTGTACCTTTTGGTATGCGAGCCAAAGAGCTTAATGCATGGCTTTATCTTGGTGGGGGTTTAGAACTGTGGCGAGAGCTATACGCTCCGCATAACATCATTCCATTTCCGGGCGGCAATACCGACGCGCAAATGGGTGGCTGGTACAATAAAAAAATCACTAAGATAGCTGATTTTAAAGACTTGAAAATGCGCTTGCCTGGCTTGGGAGGGCGAGTCCTTGAGCTAGCTGGCGGACAGCCGACTAATTTACCCGCTGGGCAGCTTTATACTGCTTTGCAATCTGGTGAGTTAGACGCGGTTGAGTGGGTAGGGCCCTACAACGACCTAGCGTTTGGTTTTCATAAAGTAGCTCCTTACTACTATTACCCAGGCTGGCACGAACCCAGTACCACCTTAGAATTTGTAATAAACCAAGATGCTTTTGCCGCCTTGCCTGCTGATTTACAACGAATTGTTGAAAATGCCACCAAAGTCGTTAATCAAGAAACCCTTAACGAATATGTGGTCTACAATATAGAAGCGCTCAATGTGCTGGCCAACGAGCATGGCGTAGAGGTATTGGCTTACCCCGATGACGTGCTTGCTTCGCTTAAAAGTTACAGTGTTGAAGTGATCCAAGAGTTAGCCCAGCAGGATCGGTTCTTTGAAAAGGTTCTCAATAGTTATCAGCGGTTTCAATTTGGCGTACTTAAGTACAATCAAGTGGAGCTGGATCCAACAACCTTAGAATAGGCTAAAAATTACCACAAAATAATTATGGTGATATGTCAGCAATTTGAGCTTTGTTTGGTGGAAGCATGACTTGTTTTACAAGTCTGTTAACAATCCGCTAACACTTAAGTCGAATAGGTTAGGTTTTTGGCCTTTTTCTTTGGAGAAATAGGATTAATTGGTGCTAGAATACACGCGATTTCTGTGTCTTGTTAGTTAAATGTCTAAGACTTGTTAGCTGAACTACCCAATTTTGAGTACAAAAGTTACGCAGAAATCATCGCTCGTCTTCCGACCCAACACATGTGTAAGAGAGTATGATTACAATAAATAAAGGACTGGATCTGCCGATAAAAGGCGGTCCCAAACAGCAAATAGTAGACGCGTCTATTATTACCAAAGTTGCTGTACTCGGAGAAGATTATGTAGGCATGCGTCCTACAATGAAAGTTCGAGTGGGTGACGTGGTAAGCCAAGGTCAGACGCTGTTCGAAGATAAGAAGAACCCCGGCGTTGTATTTACTGCACCTTGTGCTGGCGTTGTTCAAGAAATTAACCGTGGTGCCCAACGTGTATTGCAGTCTGTTGTTATTGAAAAACAAGACGGCGATAGTATTGATTTTGGTGCCCTTAGCGATGCAGAAATCGATAGCGCAGATCGCGCTACGATTGTAGACAAGTTAGTTAAGTCAGGCCAATGGGTCGGCTTACGAACTCGTCCATACAGCAAAGTGCCAGCAGTAGACTCAGAACCTTCTGCCATTTTTGTTACCGCCATCGACACTAACCCTCTCGCTGCCGATCCAAAAGTAGTAATTGACCAAAACGAAAGTGCTTATTTAACAGGCTTACGTGTTTTGTCTCGTTTAACTGCTGGGGAAGTATTTGTTTGTAAAGCAAACGATAGCTTGCCTAAGTCGGATGCAGCCCGTGTTGAAGAGCACGAATTTGCTGGTCCACATCCAGCAGGATTAGCTGGAACACATATTCATACCTTAAAACCTGCTAGTGCTCAGCGCACAGTTTGGACGCTTTCTTACCAAGAAGTGATTGCATTTGGTCACCTGTTTGCTAGCGGCAAAATTTACAACCAACGTGTTGTTTCTTTGGCTGGTCCGGTGGTTAAAGAGCCTCGTTTAGTGCGTACCGAGTTAGGCGCTAACGTTGTTGAGTTGACCGATGGAGAGCTGGTTGACGGCGAGCACCGCGTTATCTCTGGCTCAGTGCTTATGGGTAATCATGCTACTGGTCCTCACGCTTATATTGGTCGTTATCACCAACAAGTTGTTGCGCTGGAAGAAGGCTATGAGAAAGAGTTTATGGGTTGGGCTGTGCCTGGTACCAGTAAGTTCTCGTTAGCGCGAATATTTATCTCTGGCCTTAATAAGAGCAAATTGTTCCCATTCACAACAACTACCGGTGGTAGTGCGCGTGCAATGGTGCCAATTGGTCAGTATGAGCGCATTATGCCGCTAGATATTTTGCCTACTCTATTGCTTCGAGATTTGTTGGCTAATGATACCGACAGTGCTCAACAACTAGGTTGTTTAGAGCTAGATGAAGAAGATTTGGCACTGTGTACCTTTGTGTGTCCTGGCAAATACGAGTACGGCAGCGTGCTACGTGATTGTTTGACCAAGATTGAGAAGGAAGGTTAAGCATGAGCAGTATGAAAGATTATATTGAAAAGATTGAACCGCAATTCTTACCTGGCGGTAAGCATGAAAAGTGGTTCGCTTTGTACGAAGCTATCGCGACGTTTTTATACTCGCCAGGCTTGGTAACTAAGAAAAATACTCACGTACGTGATGCGATTGACTTAAAACGTATCATGATTTTTGTTTGGGTTGCGTTAATGCCAGCTATGTTCTTTGGCATGTACAACGCGGGTATCCAAGCTAACGAAGCAATTATTGCTGGCGCAGGAACTGTGCCTGACGATTGGCATGGCGCGCTGATTAGCATGCTAGGTGTTCCAACGGGCGCTGAAGCTGGCTGGATAGCGTCGATGATATATGGGGCAATTTTCTTTTTGCCTATTTATCTAACCGCTTTCGCCGTAGGTGGCTTTTGGGAAGTATTGTTTGCTTCTGTGCGTGGTCATGAAGTTAACGAAGGTTTCTTTGTTACCTCTATCTTATTTGCACTTACACTGCCTGCAACCATGCCGCTTTGGCAAGTAGCCTTAGGTATCACCTTTGGTGTTGTAGTGGCGAAAGAAGTATTTGGTGGTACTGGTAAAAACTTCTTAAACCCTGCTTTGGCTGGTCGTGCTTTCCTATTCTTTGCTTACCCAACTGCCATTTCTGGTGATGCGGTATGGACCGCGGTAGACGGTTACTCTGGCGCAACAGCGTTGAGCGTAGTTGCAGCAGAAGGCATGCAAGGTTTGGTTGACCAAGGTATCTCTTGGAGCGACGCATTCTTTGGCTTTATTCAAGGTTCAAGTGGCGAAACCTCAACCTTCTTGTTAGCGCTAGGCGGTTTGTTCCTCATCTTCACCCGCATTGCATCTTGGCGCATTGTTGCTGGTGTATTGGTTGGTATGGTGATTAGCAGCTTGCTATTGAACATGGTTGGCTCCGACAGCAACATGATGTTCCAATTACCTCCTCATTGGCACTTGGTACTTGGTGGCTTTGCATTAGGTATGTTCTTTATGGCAACCGACCCAGTATCAGCTTCATTTACTAACAAAGGTAAATGGTGGTACGGCGGCTTAATTGGTGTGATGGTGGTGTTAATTCGCGTAGTTAACCCGGCATTCCCAGAAGGCATGATGTTGGCAATTTTGTTCGCTAATTTGTTTGCTCCAATTTTTGACTACTTTGTAGTTCAAGCCAATATCAAACGGAGGCTTGCTCGCGATGGCCAGTAATGATTCCTTAGCCAAAACCATTAAGGTTGTTGTTGGCGTAAGTTTAGTATGTTCAATTGTGGTATCTCTTGCGGCAGTTGGCCTACGTGGCATGCAACAACAGAATGCGGTTGAAGATAAGCAGAAAAACATTCTAGCAGTATCTGGCGTAGCGCTAGATGGCCGAAATGTAGCAGAAGTTTATTCGCAGGTTATTGAGCCGCGGGTAATTGATATCGAAACCGGTGAGTTTGTTGCTCAAGACCAAATTGACCCAGCGACTTTCGAACAACGTAAATCAGCGAAAGATCCTGCTACTAGTATTCGCTTATCTAGCGATGAAGATATTGCAGGCATTGTGCGTCGTTCTAACCTTGCTAGCGTGTATCTTGTTAAAGATGCTCAAGGTGAAATTGAACGGGTTATTTTGCCAGTACATGGTCGTGGTCTTTGGTCAACAATGTACGCTTTCTTGGCTATTCAGCCAGACGGCAATACCGTTGATGCGATTGTTTACTACGACCAAGGTGAAACGCCTGGTTTAGGTGGCGAAGTAGCTAATCCTTTGTGGCAAGACAAGTTCATCGGTAAGAAGCTGTTTGATGAAAGCGGCAATACTGCGATTTCTGTGATTAAGGGTAGTGCTCCGGCTGATTCACTTTACGAAGTGGATGGTTTATCGGGTGCAACACTTACCAGTAACGGTGTCGATGCTACTTTCAAGTTTTGGTTAAGTGATAAAGGCTTTGGTAAGTTCCTTGCCAAGTTGCAACAGGGAGGCCTAAACAATGGCTGATGCTAAGGAAACCAAAAAGGTTCTATTTGGGCCTGTTTTTGCAAACAATCCTATCGCGCTGCAAGTGCTTGGTGTTTGTTCTGCATTAGCGGTAACCAGTAAGTTAGAAACTGCGTTTGTAATGACCCTAGCCGTAATTGTTGTTACCGCATTCTCTAACTTGTTCATATCTATGATTCGTAATCACATTCCTAGCAGTGTGCGAATCATCGTTCAAATGGCGATTATTGCTTCATTGGTAATTGTGGTAGACCAAGTGCTTAAGGCAGTGGTTTACGACATTTCTAAGCAGCTCTCGGTATTTGTTGGTTTGATTATTACCAACTGTATTGTAATGGGCCGTGCTGAAGCCTTCGCAATGAAAGAGCCACCGTTTAAATCCTTCTTAGATGGTATTGGTAACGGTTTGGGCTATGGTGCAATTTTGATGTCGGTAGGTGCGGTTCGTGAACTATTTGGTTCAGGCTCACTATTTGGTATTGAGATTATGCCGCTAATTAACAATGGCGGTTGGTATCAACCAAATGGTCTGTTGTTATTGCCTGCTTCGGCGTTCTTCATTATTGGTTTGTTGATTTGGGCTTTGCGCACCGCATACCCAGAGCAAGTAGAGCCGAAGGAGTAATCGAGTGGAACATTATATTAGTTTGTTAGTTCGCTCTATTTTCATTGAAAATATGGCTTTAGCTTTCTTGCTAGGTATGTGTACCTTCCTAGCGGTTTCTAAGAAAGTTAAAACTGCATTTGGCTTGGGTGTAGCGGTTATTGTGGTATTGGGTATCTCAGTACCAGTAAACCAGCTTATCTACTTCAACTTATTAGCTCCTGGTGCGTTAGGCTGGGCAGGCTTGCCAAATGCTGATTTAAGCTTTTTGGGCTTCATTACCTTTATTGGTGTTATTGCTGCGTTAGTACAGATACTAGAAATGGTATTGGATAAATACTTCCCGGCTTTATACCAAGCGCTAGGTATTTTCTTACCCTTGATTACCGTTAACTGTGCCATCTTTGGTGGTGTGTCGTTTATGGTTCAGCGTGAGTACAACCTTGGCGAATCTTTGGTATACGGAATAGGTAGTGGTATTGGTTGGATGTTAGCCATTGTGGCGCTAGCCGGTATTCGTGAAAAGATGAAGTATTCAGACGTGCCAGACGGCTTACGTGGTTTAGGTATTACCTTTATCACTGTAGGTTTAATGGCAATGGCGTTTATGTCGTTCTCAGGCGTTCAGCTTTAAGACGGCCAATAACTACAAGGAAAATTAGTCGATGGAAATTATTCTCGGCGTAACCATGTTTACCTTGCTCGTCTTGGCTTTAGTAACAATCATTTTGTTTGCTAAGTCTAAGCTGGTAAGTTCTGGTGACATTCAAATTTTAATTAATGATGATCCTGCCAAGGCGATTACTACTCAAGCGGGTAGCAAGTTGCTGGGTGTATTAGGTAATTCAGGTATCTTCGTATCTTCTGCTTGTGGTGGCGGCGGCTCATGTGGTCAATGTCACGTACACATTCATGAAGGTGGCGGCGATATTCTTCCTACTGAATTAGATCATATTAGCAAGCGTGACGCAGCAACAGGTTTGCGTTTAGCTTGTCAGGTAAATGTTAAGCAAGACATGAAGATTTCTTTACCAGAAGAAATTTTTGGTGTGAAAAAATGGGATTGTGAAGTTATTTCTAACGATAACAAAGCAACCTTTATTAAAGAGCTTAAACTACAAATTCCTGATGGTGAATCAGTTCCATTCCGCGCTGGTGGTTACATTCAAATTGAAGCCCCGGCTCACCACGTTAAGTACTCTGACTTTGATGTAGAAGAGCAATACCGTGGCGACTGGGAGCACTTTGGTTTCTTCAACTTAGAATCTAAAGTTGATGAAGAAACCATTCGTGCTTACTCAATGGCTAACTACCCAGAGGAAGAAGGCATCATTATGTTGAACGTGCGTATTGCTACGCCGCCGCCAAATAACATGAGCCTACCTTGCGGTAAGATGTCTTCATACATCTTTAACCTAAAAGCGGGTGACAAAGTTACTATCTCGGGTCCATTTGGTGAGTTCTTCGCGAAAGACACTGAAGCAGAAATGGTCTTCATCGGTGGTGGTGCTGGCATGGCGCCAATGCGTTCACACATCTTTGACCTGATGAAGCGTTTGAACACCAAGCGTAAAGTTAGCTTCTGGTACGGTGCGCGTTCACGCCGTGAAATCTTCTATGAAGAAGACTTCGATATGTTGGCCGGTGAGAACGAAAACTTTGAATGGCATGTTGCGCTATCTGATCCTCAACCAGGAGATGATTGGGAAGGTAAAACAGGCTTTATTCATAACGTTCTGTTTGAAAACTATTTACGTGACCACGATGCCCCAGAAGATTGTGAGTACTACATGTGTGGTCCTCCAGTGATGAATGCTGCCGTTATTAACATGCTTAAAGATTTAGGCGTGGAAGACGAAAACATCTTGCTTGATGACTTTGGTGGCTAAACCGTGAGTTTAGTGAAGCATTATTGGCTAGCCCTGCTTGGGCTAGCCTTTTTTATTAGTGGCTGTAGTGAGCAAGACAATTTGTATACCTTACAAATTGAAGGGCGCACTATGGGAACCTATTACCAAATTAAGTTAGTTGAACCTAAGGCTAAGCTGCCAGAGGGCGACCAGCTGCAAGCTAAGATTGACCGTGTTTTGCAGCAAGTTAACCAAGAGATGTCTACTTATATTGCAGATTCTGAGCTATCTCGCTTTAACCAGCATAGCAATGATGAAGCGGTGGCTATTTCAGATAATCTAGCTTTGGTGATTGATGCCTCTTTGCAGCTCTCAGAAGACTCCAATGGTGCTTTTGACGTAACCGTTGGTCCATTGGTTAACTTATGGGGTTTTGGCCCTGAGGGTCGCCCTGAGAAGCGACCTAATGATCAGTTGCTCGATCAGACGCGTGCTAAAATTGGCTATCATCACTTAAGTTTGAATGCTGGCAAACTGTCTAAAGACTTGCCAGAACTTTATGTGGACTTATCTGCCATCGCTAAAGGGCACGGAGTAGACCGTGTTGCCGATTTGCTGGAAACTGAAGGCTACATGAACTACATGGTAGACATTGGTGGCGAGCTACGTTTAAAAGGTCACAATGACCAAGCCATTGGCTGGCGGATTGCTGTAGAGAAGCCCTTGGCTGAACAGCGTGCGGTACAAAAGGTGATAGCTCCGGGTGATAACGGTTTAGCGACATCGGGTGATTACCGAAATTATTTTGAGCAAGATGGGGTCAGATATTCACACACCATCAACCCAAATACCGGTAAACCGATTGCCAATCATATTGTTTCGGTAACAGTGATTAGTGAGACCAGTATGATGGCCGATGCTTACGCCACCGCATTTACCGTGATGGGCGTGGAGCAAGCAATGGAATTTGCTGAAGCGAAGCAGCTAGCTGTGTATATTATCGAGAAACAAGAGAACGAATTTGTTGAGCATATCAGCGCCAAATTTGTGCCTTTTGTAGTCCAATAACAGATTAAGGAGTCGTAATGGCTTATTTTTTGGTGACATTCATTTTCTTCCTGGTGGTTATTGCAGCCATGGCTGTGGGCTACATTTTCCAGAAGAAAACCATTAGTGGAAGCTGTGGTGGTATTGCTTCTTTAGGCATTGAAAAAGTGTGTGACTGCCCTGAGCCTTGCGATAAACGCAAAGCCAAAATGGCCTTGGTTGAGCAGAAGAAAAAAGCCCGCCAAGCTATGTTAGATGAACATCGTATTATCTAAGGCTAGCGGCTTTATCAATTGTCAAAAAACAGCGCTTATGCGCTGTTTTTTTGTTTTAGTCTCCTTTGGCGACACCTTCACGCCTTGGGTCGGCTGCACCGACTAACTTATCAGGGTAGATCCTAATTCCTTGCAGACCTGAGGTCATGTCTTTGATTTTGGTTTTGTAACCTAAGGCTTCCAATGCAGCTTGCTGGTCTGCGGCGGCTGTATTGACTTCTAACTCAAAAGTGCCAAAGCGATTATTTAAATGTGGTTGCTCAACGGCTTGTTGTAGGCTCATTCCCCAGCTTAAATGATTAACTAAACTCTGCGCGACATAGCCGATAATGCTGCTGCCTCCCGGTGAGCCAATGGCTATTATTGGCTTTTCGTTCTCCATCACGATGGTTGGTGCCATAGATGAGCGAGGTCGTTTATTAGCTGCCACGGCATTCGCCACTTTCTTTCCGTTTTTCTCAGCGACAAACGAGAAGTCAGTAAGTTGATTGTTTAGCAAGAAGCCTTTTACAAATACTCTCGAGCCAAAGGCATTTTCAATGCTACTAGTCATCGATAATACGTTACCCTTAGCATCCACAATACTGATGTGAGTAGTAGAGGGAAGCTCGAGGCTCTCATCTTTGCTGCGATAGGCGCTTAGTGGCAACTCACCGGGGCTTACCGAGGTTAATGCTTTATCACCACTTAACAACTTAGCGCGTTTAGCGAGGTACTCAGGGCTTAGTAAGCCGCTCAGTGGCACGTCGACAAAATCACTATCAGCTAGGTAGGCGCCACGGTCTGCAAAGGCTAGGCGAGAAGCATCGCCAAGAATACGCCAGCTTTGTAGATTGTTTGGCCCCCAATCAGCCAAGGGGTAATGCGCAGCAATTCCAAGGATCTGTCCCACAGTGCTTGCGCCTGAGCTAGGTGGCCCCATGCCACAAACTGAGTATTGGAAGTAAGCAGAGCAAAGCGCTGGGCGTTGTTTTACTTGGTAGTTGGCAAGGTCTTTCTCACTAAGCAAGCCGGGGTTGTCATTGAGCTGGCTGACCGCAGCAACTATCGCTTTAGCTGTCTCGCCTTGATAAAAGCCTGAAGCGCCTTGCTCGGCGATCAGCTGTAAGGTGTTAGCGTAGTCGGGGTTTTTGAGTAAGTGGCCTTCGCGCAAAGGCTCGGCTGCGTCATCAAAAAAATAGTCGCGGCTGCTTGGGTAGCGACCTAAGCGCTCGGCATCGCCGGCAATGAGTTTAGCTAAGCGGGGACTTACTCGAAAGCCTTCTTTGGCCAAGCCTATCGCCGGTTTAAACAAGTCTTGCCAATTGCTGCTGCCATAGCGTTGATGCATTTCTTCAAACAACGCAATTACTCCAGGTGTGCCTACTGAGCGCCCGCCCACCACCGCGTCATAAAACTTTAGTGGTTTACCTTGCTCGTCCAAAAATAAACTGGCATCGACTTTTGAAGGCGCCGTCTCACGCGCATCAAAGGTGGTAAGTTGTTGTTTGGAGGCATCGTAATACACCACAAAAGCCCCGCCTCCAATACCTGAAGATTGCGGTTCAACCAAACCAAGCACGCTTTGCACGGCAATCATGGCATCTACAGCTGAGCCTCCAGCTTTTAATACCTCGTAACCAGCTTCTACAGCTAATGGGTTTGCCGCCGAAACCATGAATTTTTTGGCGCTTACCTCAGCCTTCGCTTGAACTCCGCTGGCCTGTTCTGGAGCAAAAGCATCGGCGCTTTGGCTGTTTGAGTGGCTAACATTGCTTAGCAATAAGGTAGAAGCGATAAGACTGCGAATGAACATGATACGTCCTTTTTATGGAAGCTATTTAGCCAGTGTAGCAGCCCAAATATTAATCGCCATATGTAGTTTATCTCTTTGAAATTTAGATGCTTTTTTAACTTGGCTTTGGCGTGGCGCAAAGTGGTGACGCAGATAGGCGACAGCGCCAAGGCGCGCGGTTGGCCAGTTCTTCGTTATGAGCTTGTTTGGCTGTCGCTTATTGGCGACATATAGAGTGGGTTAAATACTCTATTTGTTTGTTAACTGTCTGTTTTTATTGATTATTTAAAAGTTGGTTCACACTTTGCTATATGTACCCTCGTCAACCGCTGATATTAGTTAGCGGCCATTTAGTGAAGTAGATGTTTAACAAGGAGTTTCTTATGAACTTGAAGTATAGCTTTCCAGTGTTAGCGCTATTTGTAGCCAGCCTAGCCTCGGCGAATAGTGAAGTGTTCAAAGACCTAGATACCAACCAAGATTTGGTGGTAAGCATGGAAGAAGCTGCCGAACTACCAATCCTTACAGAAGTATGGAGCGAGCTTGATACAGACCAGGATGGTGTATTAAGCCAAGCAGAATTCATTAACCTTGAAATTTCCGTTCAACCTGAAGACCCTGAAAACAGCGAAGTAGCTGAATAGTTAGTTCCTTTATGTTTTCGTGAACCGATCCAATTTTAGGACGCTGTCGGGGGCCAATTTTTCTGCGATTTGGTCTAGTTTGTAGCAGTTTTAATCCTCGATAATTTTCCAGCGCTTAAGTCTGTGCTAGCTTAAGCGCCTTTTTTTTCTTTATAGTGAGCTACGTTGCGGCACTGCTACGTTAGCAAACAAAATTCCCGCCACAATCGACATAAAAATCAAAAATGTTTGCGACCCAATATTGGGGATGCTCACCATTGACTCGCCCAATACCAAAGAATTTAAGCTGATATACGCTTTACTGCCTGGCACCAGCAATACAATGCCTTGTAACAATACTACCGAGGCCGGCGATTTAGTTAATTTGGCAAATAGGTTTGCATAAACACCGACGATAAATGCCCCAACAAAAGGGCCTAAGGCTTCACCTAGTTGGGCGCTACCTGCAAAGGCGGCGGCATAGGCAATGACTCCTGAAAGAATGCCCCAAGGTAAGTCTTTTGCACGTACTTTAAACACCACGCTAAGGCCTAATGATAACAGCACCACGCCTAGCCACTTAATCCACCAAGTGCTAACAAAGCTAGATTGAAGGTCTACTTGCCCCCAAATTAGCGCACCAAAGGCCATGCCTAGCACCGCGCCAAAATAGAGCTTAAACAACACCATTATGCCGTCCATTACCCTAGCGGTGCCCGATATAAGCTCGCGCGCCGCTAACTCGCTTAAACCAAGGGTGAGCGATAAGCCGGGAATGAAAATAATGATTGCTGAAAGCACTACTATGGGAATGTTTAAATCCGGCACAAACTGAGAAATAGCCACGGCCACAAAGGAGCAAAGCAGAGCCGCTACAGGCTCTAGCGCTTCATGTACACCTTTAGAATGCTCGGCGCGATAAGCCAAATAAAATGAAATACAACTGAGCAAGCACGACCAAATAATGGTGCTCCAATTGGCAGACATTAACATGGCAAATGCGCCGCCAGTTATCGCAAAAGCTAAGCAGGTAACCCAAGGCGAATGCAAGGCCGGTTGATTAGCCATTTGATTTAGCCGCTCTATGGCCTCGGCTAAGCTGACTTCTTCTTCCGTGACCTTTTTTACCAACTGATTGGTGCGCGCCAATAAACCCAAATCAATTTCGCCGGGTTTTACTCGCATTACATAATTGTATTCTTGAGTATCATCCGGTGCCCACAGCACGAAAGTGAGAGAGGTGGGAGTCACTAAAAAATAGCCATTAAGCCCAAGAGTCTCGGCCACGTTACTCAAGTGGGTTTCAAGGCGAAATGCTGGCGTACCATATTTGTGTAAGGCCTTGCCCAACCTGATAATGAAATTACGTTTTACTTCAAAGCTTGACTGTTTCAATGTGGAGGCTAATTCTAAAAAGCAGATGCTTAATTGTATCTCACAGATTGGCGTTTGGTGTAGTTGCCTTGAGATAAAAAACTCCCTCTGGTGTTTTAAACAGAGAATTTTTCCTATTTTTTAATGAAATAGCGTACAGAATCGGCCTGATCATTTATCATTTACAGTTAGCTAATTATTCTTACGTGCTGTCTCGGAGGACACCATGGCCGCTGGTAAATATTTACGTTGGAAGGACGAAAACGGAAACGAATTTCGTCCAGTTTCAATATCGGGTAACGCATTGCTTAACGATCGTACCTTAAACAAAAGTTCAGCTTTCAGTTTTGAAGAGCGCGAAGCCTTCAACTTAGCGGGCTTGTTGCCACCAAAACCGCAAACATTTGAAGACCAGTTAAAGCGGGTTTACCAAGGCTTTTTAAGTGCCTGTAGTGACATTGAGCAGTACCAGTACCTTCGTGCACTGCAAGACAGAAACGAAACCTTATTTTACGCCTTGGTATCGCGCCACATTGAAGAAATGGCGCCGATTATTTATACCCCAACAGTAGGTAAAGCTTGCCAGGAGTTTAGCCACCGCTATCAAAAAGATCGCGGTCTATACATTACCGCTGAGAACGTGGACCAAATGGGCGAGATGGCGCGCCACTTTGCTGGTAAAGATATCAAAATTATAGTGGTTACCGACAGCCAAGGTATTCTCGGCCTAGGTGATTTAGGCATTGGTGGTATGGGCATCCCTATTGGTAAGCTGTCACTGTATACCCTAGGTGCTGGTATTCACCCTGCACGTTGTTTGCCAATTGCGCTTGATGTAGGGACCGACAACCAAGACTTGCTTAACGACCCAATGTATTTGGGTCTTCCGCAAAAACGGATGCGTGGTCAAGAGTATCAAGACTTTATCGAGAAGTTTGTGGCGCAAACTAAACTGCATTTCCCAGAGGCAGTGTTGCAATGGGAAGATTTTAGTAAGTCTAACGCTTTCGATAACTTATCTAAGTATGAAGACGAATTGCCATCGTTTAACGATGATATTCAAGGCACTGGTTCAGTGGTATTAGCTGGTGTGATTGGTGCTACTAAAATTAAAAACGAAACTCTTGGTGAGCAAGTTTATGCGGTGTATGGCGCAGGTGCTGGCGGAGTAGGCGTGGCCGACCAAATTTTTGCTGGTTTGCTTAAAGAGGGCATCAGCCATCAAGAAGCCCGTGACCGAATTTTCATTTTAGACTCGCGTGGTGTGGTATTTGATAATCGTGAAGGTCTCGACGAATACAAAAAACGCTACGCTAAACCATTTAGCCTAGCCGAAGGATGGAGCCTAGCTGAAGAAGGCAAAGCCAGCTTAGGCGAGCTTATCGACAATACCCCAGTCACCGTATTGCTTGGCTGTAGTGGTGTGGGTGGCGCGTTTAAAGAAAGCCATGTGAAGAAAATGCTGGAATACACCGAGCGCCCAATGGTGTTCCCATTATCTAACCCAACCGACAATTGTGAAGCCTTGCCAGAAGACGTATATAAATGGACCAATGGCCAAGCCATTGTTGCTACCGGTAGCCCTTTTGATGATGTTGAATACAATGGCAACTTGTACCGTATTGGTCAGGGTAATAACGTATTTATCTTCCCGGCTGTTGGTCTTGCTACGATTGTGTCTGGCGTTAGCAAAATTACCATGGAAATGTTTACTACTGCTTCTTTTGCCTTGGCAGAATATGTTTCTCAAGAAGACCTCGACAGTGGCTGTGTATTCCCAAGAATGCGTGAGCTAAAAGACGTTTCTGGTTTTGTGGCAAAAGCCATTTTGAAACAAATCCAAGAGACCGATCCGCAAGGCTGCTTGAGCGGTAAAGATATTGATCAAGAAATTGCCGAACACATGTGGGAGCCTATTTACCTGCCTTACCGCAGAGTGTAGTGCTTAGCTGGCTTAATTAAGCTAACTAAACTCAATAAAAAAGGAGCCTTCAGGCTCCTTTTTACTTTTTTTTTAGCTGCTAAGTTTAATTACTTAGTGCCAATTTCCCAAACAGTTAAAGAACCGCTTACTTCGTTACCCACTAATAGTAGTGGCTGACTGGTTGGGCTATCTGCCGCTGCAACAAACTCTAGGCTTTCTGGGGCTAAGTCACCAATACCGTCATCAACACTTAAACCTTCTGTTAGGTTACGGTTAATTACGTAGGTTTCAAATTTGCTGTTATATGGATTGGTTACGTCGTAAACCATAATGCCGCCCATGCGCTCTAGGCCAATAAAGGCGTAGGTTTTGTCGCCAACAGTGCCAACGGTTAACGCTTCAGGTTCCGCACCTTTGTTTTCAGAGCGAGAGTCACCTTCGTTTTCATCGTCACCGTTGTTAAAGGCATTGCCGTGAAGTGCTGCAGTGATGCGGCCGATCTCATCGCCAGAATCGAATACCACTAAACCATTTTGATCCCACACAGTAAATGAGCGAGCACCGTAGGCTACTGCTGTTTCGTATTCGCCATTTCCATCGGCATCGCCTAGTACATTAGTTACACGTAGGCCATCAATTTCGCCGCCAGCTTGCAGAGCTTCTAGCTTAGAACCTGCTTGAGCAGTAAGGTTTTTCAGTTTTACTTCTTCAGTAAAGGCCAAGCAACCGTCATCTTCATCGTAATCTTGACCACCTGCAGCAGTACATGCCGCTTCGTCGGCTACGTCAAAGAAGTACTCGCGAGCGTCACCTTCGTTGGCGGTAATTAGGAAGGGGGCGCCATTCCAGGTGAAAGAGGCAATAGTGTCTGGCATGTAAGCGCCATATAAACCGTCATATTGGCCAAAGCTTACTGTGCCGTCTTCGTTACCGTCAAAGTTTAAACCTGACCAGTCTTTATAACCCAAGCCAATAATTTGCACGCTGTTATCGCTCAAATCAACAATGGCTAAGCCGTTGTTTTCTTGAAGGGTTACATAAGCCATGCTGTTGCTAGCGGTAATGTATTCAGGCTCTAAATCTTGTGCAACAGTGGTGGCAATCACTTGTCCATGCAAGGTGCGACCGCTTGGGTTAGGAAAATGCAGTCCCTTGGCTTCAAGCTCACTTTGCATGCCGTTAAAGCTAGTGAAGTCGATGATAGTAGCGCTAGTTGCTGGCGTACCATCGGTGATGTTAATTACTGCAATTGAACCTTCAGGATCGTTGTTGTAATCGCCGCTTGGCTCACCTTCGTTAGCTACTATCACTTTGCTACCATCAGGTGTGAAAGTTACCATATCAGGCAAGTTTCCTACTTCAACAGCACTTAGGAATACTGGAGTGCCAGCGTTTAAACCATTGTAGAAAACAATGAAGCCATTGTTGGCTTGGGCGTCGGCTTCAATAGCTACTGCCATTAAGTCATCATGCACGGCGATGCTGTTGGCACCGCCCAGCGCTACGCCATTGGCTTCGGTAGGTAAAGTCAGTGGGCTTGCGCTTAGGTTAGTATCGCTTGTAGGAGCGCTTAGTTGCTCAGAACTAAGGCCAGAAGCATCAACCATCTCAACCGTTGCGTCAGAGCTATTAATGGCATAAATAGTTTGAGTAGCTGCGTGGTATTGCAGGATTTCTGCTGCGCCATCTGGGTTTAATACTGCACGACCCACCGGATTTAGGGTGATGCCGTTAATAGCATCAGCGCCTGGTTCACCGTTTAAACCATTTGCACCATCGTCACTGCTACATGCTGTTAATGTTAGGCTTGAAATTACAGCCAATGAAACCAAGCTCTTCTTGAGCATCATCTTATATCCCTATAAATAGTTACAATTCGTAGGGCATTTTGTGTACTCAATGTGACTTTACGATGACGAAAATATGACAATCACTAAAATATTCCAATAAGGTATTTAGAGAATTTAGGCCTGAATAATGCTGTAGTGAATACATTGTAACCAATTGAATTTAAAGCCTATGTTTTTGTTGTTAGTGGTGTAAATAGGTCAGGCTAAATGAGCCTGTAAGCTGTTTAATTTGATCGAAGCAAATTTGCTAGCCGTAATCATTCTCGAACCCTACGCAACATAAGCTTAAAGGAAACAGACAATGTTAAAACGAATTGCAAATGTAGTTACTTTGATTATCGCAACAATGACATTCTCATTTCAGGCTCACGCTGATCATCACGGCATGAAAAAGGATATCGTTGATGTAGCCGTCGCAAATGGCTCCTTTACCACCCTCGTCGCTGCGGTTAAAGCTGCTGGCTTGGTTGATACCCTAAAGGGCGATGGACCTTTTACGGTGTTTGCTCCCACCGACGAAGCCTTTGCTAAATTACCAGAAGGTACCGTGGAAATGTTACTCATGCCAGAGAACAAAGATAAGTTAGTCGCTGTGCTCACTTATCATGTGGTTTCAGGAAAAGTTATGGCTGCTGACGTAGTTAAGATTGATAGTGCTAATACCTTACAAGGTGGCATGCTGGCAGTAAGCACTAGCGGTGACATGGTGATGATCAACGACGCTAAGGTTGTTGCTGCAGACGTTAAAGCGAGCAATGGTGTGATTCATGTTGTAGATACAGTTTTGCTACCAAAATAAACCCATAAGCGGAGCTTAATCTAAGCTCCGCTTGTCGATGTATGCTGTTGGTAAAGGTTTATGAATCGCTGCTCAGCTTCTTGACTACTTGATTCATGGTGTAATGAACAAATTGAGCGCCTAGTTCGGTAAGTTGATAGGGCTTAGTATCTTCAAAAGCCGATTCTAGAAGGGGGCTCGCCGGTTTCTTGGTTTTCCCTTTGCTTGACTGTTTTACAAAGTCGCCTTCATAGGTGGTTTCTCTAAACTGTCTAATTACCCCTCCTGCGCTTAAGTCTCTGATCAGCAACTTGAATAGGTCGGCTTCGGCACTATCTTCACGAGGCATTTCTTCACTCACCGATTGCCAAATAGCTAAGCGTGTAACGCCGCTTGTTTGGTAGATTGCTCTAATCACCTTAAAGTGGATTTCGTGGTATTTGTCGAGCCAATCATTGAATAGGCGAATCTGGTCGTCTGGGCAAAGTGGTGAGGCCGCAGCATTGGATATCAGATTCACCACGTAATCACGTTTCTCTTGGGTTTCTGCCGCGTCCCAAGACTTAAAGGCTCGGCGAATTAAACCCAAATACTCTTCTGACTGAATGCGTGATTTGTGGCTGGCATGCACCGAATCCAAACGGTAAGCCATTTCATCAAGGGTTAGCATTAACTGTTTAACTTTCTGCTGGTGGATTTTAAGCCATTCTTCATGCAATGCGTTAACTCTACCTTGCTCGTTCTCACCATGAATAGCCGCGCTGCTAGCCAGTACTTGACCCACCCAAGGAATTGCCGACATGGCATTAGCGACAATGCGGCAATATTTGGTCCACTGCCCTTGGTCTTTTAAAATGGCGAGTTCGTAGCAAATAAACTCTTCGGTTCTTTCTTCTATGGGCGTATTTGTGTCTTCCATGACGAAACCTTATAAGCGCTAATTATTGATAGAAGTAAACATGGTTTGCTAAATCAAGTGCTACTTTGGATATTTATTTCAATTTTATCAATAGCTAAGCTGGTTTTTGTTGAGCCAGTACAAGATTGAGTTTCACTGCAAAGCAGGGCAACATAGGCGGGCTGCTTATTTATCAAGTGGCATAAATTCTCAGGGCGGGGTGTAACTCCCCACCGGCGGTAATTAGTGTGTCGTTAGCAAACGAGATGCTAAAAGCCCGCGAGCGCCCAACTGTGTTGGGGTCAGCAGATCTGGTGACTTAGCCTTTTTAGAAGGGTTAACAGTCCAGAGCCGACGGTAATTTGCAGCTTAGCTGTAATAAGTCCGGATGGAAGAGAATCAAGTATTATCACTTTGCTTTAACCTAGTTAGAGCAGAACACTTAGCCTGTGGCTGAGTGTTGGTTAATGCCGATAAATAACTTCACTTTACCGTGAGGTTCTATTCCTGCGCGCCCTGATTCTGGAAAACTTAATGTTGTATTTTAAGGACTTTAACCATGAATCAGTCTCTACTTGCCGAATATGGCAATCCAATTGAACGTGTTAACGCCGCACTTACTGCCTTGCGCCAAGGTAAGGGAGTGTTGGTTGTTGATGATGAAGATCGCGAGAACGAAGGCGATTTAATCTTTGCTGCCGAAACCCTTACTAATGCCCAAATGGCAATGTTAATCCGTGAATGCAGCGGCATTGTTTGTTTATGTTTAACTGACGACAAAATCAAACAGCTTGATTTACCGCCTATGGTAAGTGACAACTCAAGCCAGTTTGGTACTGCCTTTACTGTGAGTATCGAAGCTAAGCAAGGCGTGAGCACAGGGGTTTCTGCCGCCGACCGCGTTGCCACCATTAAAACCGCGATTGCCGATGGCGCCAAGCCTAGCGATTTAGCCAGGCCTGGCCATGTTTATCCGCTACGGGCTCAGCCAGGAGGGGTATTAAGCCGCCGTGGGCATACCGAAGGCACGGTAGACTTAATGAGCTTAGCGGGTTTAAAACCTGCTGGAGTATTGTGTGAAGTAACCATGCCCGATGGCACCATGGCCCGTTTACCGGAGATCGTAAATTTTGCTAAGCAACATGGTATGCCAGTGTGCAGTATTGAAGATATTGTGGTGTATCGCAAAGCGCTAATCAGCAAGGCTAGCTAGATCTTCGCCTTATAAGAGGCTTTTGGGCCTCTTATTCACTTAGGTTTTTCGTAGTGTTCTTTACTGCGTTAACGCTATGAACATAAAGGTGGAGCTTGTGTAGCAGACCAGTAAAGTCAGTAGTCAGTGCCTGAAGAAGAGAGCAGCTCAATATAGGTAGATTAAAGTCCTAATTTCCGCCTCGCACTAACCTTACTTCATGCTGTGAATCTTTATCCATCAAGTCGATACGAATGTACCCTGCATCAAGGTTAATTAGCCAGGATTGATTGGCATAAACCACATGTGGTGTAGATGACCAGTAATTATGAAATTGTAAAAAACCATCGTCAGGAAATATGGTCACATTAATCGCTGGCCGCCAGCAGGCTGTTTCTATAATGGTTTGTAGTTCTTTGATGTTAGGTAAACGCCAATCGCTAAAAGCTCCAAGGGTATGGTCCATTCCACTTCTTGTTGCTTGACGCCAGTTTTTAGTGCTGGCTGTGCCAGTGCAGATCTGTAGGGCATTATCCCAAGCTTGACCTAATGCACAACGGTCCCACATCAAGCCTGTTTCTAAGTCTGTAACGGTTCCCTCTGTGATTATTTGAAAACGATCATTTGGGGTTGTTTCCTCAGCATCTGGGGTGCAAGTGGCTGCTTGCAACAAGGGGGCGTGCAGGCAAACAGCGGTCAGAACTATAATGGATTTTATATTAATCATAGGCTGCTCATTGTTCATTAGGGCAAATCTGCTACTAGTCGAATCGGGTAAGCCGATGTCTTGGCATCTACAGGGCCGAGAGTATTGGATAGATCAAATATTAATGACCATGCCCAAGCGGGATTAAAACTCGCTGGTGTCGCTGTCCAATGCCAAGTGACTTGTGTATTTGGAAAGTAGTTAAGGTCTATTGCGGGGCTTGCTTGGCTAAGATCTAGAATGCCAAAGAGTTCAATGTATGTTGGTATTCGCCATGTTGTATATCCGCAAAGTTGTTCAGCATTAATTGCAACCTGGTACTCTTCCATATTGCAATTAGTTAGATCTGCACAAACGCCTCCAGTTTCAGCGCCTGCGTCACCACCATTCGTATCGGTATTGGAACTATACCAAGTGTAGGAGTGAGTACTGTCTTGAAGACCTCCGTCGTTGGTTTTCACCTCCCAAACTAGCTGAGTAACCGTATCGTAAACGCAGCTCCAAGATGTTGCGTCGACATCCAAAGCGGAACCATTGGCATCTAGTTTGATAAAGCTGAAACCATTGGCACCATCGGTAGAGTCTGTAAAACTGGTATCTCGACCAAAGTGGCCATCTTGATCTTCAGGTATTGGATCGCCCTCTACATCGGTACTGTCAGCACAATCAAGGTTATTTTGATGATTGCCTGAGCGCGCAGCTCCGTAGGCATAATCACCGCATAATGAAAAGCCTGTATCGTTAATTGGAGCAAATGCAGAATCGTCTGGTGATACGATAAGAGTTAAGCTTGCGTTGTCAGATTTACCGCCATCATCGGTTACGGTAACTTGAAATTGCAATGTTATGGATGTTGAAACTGCAGGCGCGATAAAGCTTGGCTGCGCAGAACTAGAATCTGTTAATGAAGCTATTACTCCGGTGCTATCGGTTTGAACCCAATCATAAATTAGACTTGCTGACTCTACGTCGGTAGATGTCGTTGCATCAAGCTGAATAGTGCTACCACTTTTTACCTGTAATGGCGCCTCAGCGTTAGCAATGGGGACGTTATTATTGACGACTGTTACGGTGATGCTTGCTTGAGCTGTTCCGCCTTCATTGTCGCTAACATCAACCGTAAAGCTTAAATTTTCACTTGAAGTTATTTCAGGCGAGGTAAAGCTAGCAGAAGCAGTCGTTGCGCCGCTCAGGGTTACCGTGGTTCCCGCCGTTTGTGTCCATAGATAACTGGCGATACTGCCATCGGTATCGGATGCACTGGCGGTTAATGTTACCGGTGTTTGTTCATCCACGGTTTGATTGCTGCCAGCAGAGACAGTAGGCAGTGCATTAACCGGCTCTATCAGCACCGAGACTTGAGCACTGGCGCTATCATTTTCATTGTCGGTGACGGTTACCTCAAAGGTGAGTGTTTCAGCGCTGGTTAGAGTAGGGGAAGTAAAACTGGCAGAAGCGGTTGTTGCACCGCTCAGGGTTACCGTGGTTCCCGCCGTTTGTGCCCATTGATAACTGGCGATACTGCCATCGGTATCGGATGCACTAGCGGTTAATGTTACCGGTGTTTGCTCATCCACGGTTTGATTGCTACCAGCAGAGACAGTAGGCAGTGCATTAACCGGCTCAACCAACACCGAGACTTGAGCACTGGCGCTATCATTTTCATTGTCGGTGACGGTCACCTCAAAGGTGAGTGTTTCGGCGCTGGTTAAGATGGGGGAGGTAAAGCTAGCAGAAGCGGCAGTTGCGCCGCTCAGGGTTACCGTGGTTCCCGCCGTTTGGGTCCACTGATAACTGGCGATACTGCCATCGGTATCGGATGCGCTAGCGGTTAATGTTACCGGTGTTTGCTCATCCACGGTTTGATTGCTGCCTGCAGAAACGGTGGGAGGAATATTTGGTGTCCCAATATTGGTTGCTAATACTGTGAGTGATAGGTTCGCACTGGCTGTGAGCCCTGCATCATCCTTTACTTGCACCGCAAAGCTAAGTTGCTCTTCCTGCAAGAGCTTAGGGGCAATAAAGGTTAATTCATTATTTTGAGAAGTTTCAAAAGAGACTGCCGCTCCCTGGGTTTGTTGCCAGGTGAACTCTAAATTTGCTTGCTCTGGATCTATAGCTGACGCAGTGAGCACAACACTACTATCGCCAGCAACTTGGGTTGGCCCAGATAAGCTAACACTCGGTTTTTGGTTTGAGCTTTCAAACCAACTAGAAATGTTGTTTTGAAGCGGGGAGTCATTGGGCTGTTCTACATAGGTCAGAACTTGTTCAACCCATGTGAGAATCTGGCTGCCATCATCACTAAACAAAACTCTTAAAGCTGCAACATCAATATCTGGGCGGGCTTGAATGAATGGGTCTGGTTCTAATGGACCAAGTAAGGCTTCGAGGTTTTCAAGTAACAGAGGTAGCTCGGTTATGTTTTCCAGGTTTTTGCTATTTGCATATTGTGAAACTAGAGTGGAAATGGGAGTTAAATTACAGGAAGAACGTTGTTCGAATCGACAAATTGCTCTCAGCTGCCCTTCAAAGTTACGGTTATTTAATGTTCCACCATTGGTCACTACTTCGATGTCTTGCTGGTTACTGCGGAGTAAAACTTCGTATCTGCCTAAGTCATCGGTTTGTCCTAAGGAAAGTAGCTCGTCATCGTTCCAGTTTTTGTAGAGCAAGGGTGCAAAGGCAATTGGCTCATCAACCACTCTTCCAGAAAGCACCGGAAAACCATTAACTTGAACCTCTCGCTGAGTTATTGAACCCTGAGTATCGACAGCTTCAACAACAAAATTGAATACTGTCGCAAGCTCAAGCTCTGGAATTTGAAGAGTTATCGATTTAGACCTTCTTTCTAAAACTTCGAGCATTTGAGTATTATTTACGAGCTCTTGTCGCCAACTGATATCAACAACGTCGCCATCGGGATCATAGGCTTCAGCACTGAGAGTGAGTTGTCTATGTTCACCTGTTTCGATGAACTGGTTGGTCAACAATACAGGGGCGGTATTTTCATTAATAATCAAAACTTCGACACTTGCTTGGCTTTTTAGCCCTGCAACATTGGTGGCCTCAACACGAAACAGTGCGGTTTGATTTTCGGTGACTGTTGGTGCTGTTACAGCGATAGTTTGCTGCTTGGGGTCTGCGATCTCAAACACTGGGCCTGTAAGCTGCTCCCAGTGAAACGTGAGAAATGAACTCGAGGCCGAGTTAACAGATAGCTCAACAGATTGCCCTTCATTTACTTGTAAGAAAGGTTCTACAGAAATCTCAGGTGGGGTGCTGTACTGGTCACAACCTACCAAGAGAAATATAAGGACTAGCCCAATCTTTGCTCGTAAAAATCTAGGAAAATTGCATGAAATAAGGCTGTACATGAGTTTACCTATTACTACATTTGCGTGCATGAAGAAGGAATATGATTCTCCGCTTGCTAAAGCCAACTCTTATTAATCAATTATGTCGAGTGCATTGTTACAGAATGCATTCTAAGTTCTTTATATTGTGTAACACTATTTGGTGTATGGCCTAGGTTTATTTACATTATTGAGTGCTTTTGGGAATTCTGCAATTAATCTGCCGAGTAACGAGAGATTGGTCGTAGCAGTTCAGTTGGCTTGTAGTTTAAGCGTTAGTGGCTAAGCAACATGCTATGCCAGTGTGCGGTATTGAAGATATTGTGGTGTATAGAAATAGACTAATCAGCAAGGCTAGCTAGGTTTTAACTTTATAAAAGGCTTAGAGCCTGTTGTTTGCTTAGCTTTTTCGTAGTGCATAGCAGTGCGCAACCACGAAGAGTATCTTTCGCTTACGTCTGCAGCCAAATCTATCTTAGAACGCGTAGTCAAACCTTGGTTTCTTCTTAAATACATAGGCTAAATAAGGCTTACTATTTTGTCTTGTTCACATATGCTCTAGTTACCGCTACTGCTTGTTTTTACAGTATGTTTTAATGCTATTGATATATGTGTTTTTACTCCAGTGGCTGGAGGTCTATTTTGATAGGAGCTGTAAAGCAATGAACAATAAAATACGGTGCCTTGTAAGCGCGCTTTTTGCCTTTTCGATGCTAATGGGATGTTCAAACAACAGCATCAAAGAGTGCGACAACGTGGCGGGTACTTGGCAGTTGGTGGTTGATATTGATGACCACAGTTGCAACGGTTTAGGTCAGCGTTTCAAACAAGTATTTGTGGTGAATCAGAATCAATGCCAGTTAAGTATTGATGGAGGCACTACCGGAACCATCAGTCAGGGGACTATTGCTTGGTCATTGCCAAGTGTTCAGATGGATGGTGGTACGCTCACGTACTCCTCGGCGTATAGTGAAATAAGCAACAAGGAAATAAGTGGCGCTTATGATTGGCAATGGAGTAACGGCGGTTATAGTTGTTCAGGAGTCGTCTCGGCTGCAGGGCATATTTTAACAGAGCAACAAGCAGCTAATGCCAAGCTGGGAGAATTTGCCATGCAGGTAGAACACCCATTGCTAGAGCCTAGTGAAGGTGCCCTTGCTCATACTTTTACCCTAGAAGCTAAAGGTGCTAGGCAGGTCTACTTAGCCGGAGAAATGAGTGATTGGCGAAGCAAGGTGTTTGTTATGCAGCCAAGCGGAGCTAACCGTTGGTCTATCACTTTGTACTTAAAACCGGGGGCTTGGCAATACAAATTTGTGATAGACGGGGCTTGGGTGGCCGACCAGCAAAACCCTCAATCGGTGCCTGATGGCCACGGTGGCGTTAATTCAGTATTGGTTATTGGTGAAGAGAATCCATTGTTAAAAGCTCAGCTTGAGATTGCGCATGGCAACTTTGTTGAGGCTGAGTTTAAGAGTGACAAGCTAAATCAAATCAGCCCATATGCAGTGTATTTACCGCCCAACTACCAAACATCTGGGATAGATTATCCAGTATTGGTGCTTTTGCATGGTTATGGTCAAGATTATAAGCAGTGGATTGTCGACGGTAAAATTCAACACTTAATGGATAACATGATTGCCGACAAGAGTATTGAGCCGTTTATCGTGTTAATGCCTTCAGCGGGAACTAGCTATTACCAAGGGAAGCATGAAAGCTTCATTATGCAAGAGCTGCTGCCTCATCTCGCTGAACAGTATAAGGTTGAATCTGGGTCACAATATAGTGCTATTAGTGGCACATCAATGGGCGGCGCTGGCGCGTTTTATTTAGCGCATAAGTATCCAAAACAATTTGGCCTTTCGCTGCCGCTTAGTGGCTATTTTGATATGGAAATGTATCCCAGCTTTAGTTGGCAGAACTTCACATTGGATTCTGAGCTTGTTCTTTATTGTGGTGAGGATGACTCAATTAGTTATTTATCTAATCAACGTTTAGTTGAGCAACTTAATCAGCAGGGGGTTGAGTTTTCTTATTTGACCGCTGAGGGTGGGCATACTTGGCGTTATTGGAATAGTATTTCAGAACAAGTACTTAAGCAGGTATCGTCGTTTTTTGCACGATAAAATAAAAGGGGCCCTAAGGCCCCTAATCGATTTATGCGTTTAGTACTATTGTTGTTTTGTAGGTGTAAACACCTTTTTGTCAGTATAGACAAGTTGAGACAAAAGTAACTCACAATATGTTTATTTCAGGCGGTTTTTCTTAATACTGTGATCAGTATACTACCCAAGTGGTAGTATACCGTGGTAGAGCTTTTGCTCTATTCCTGTAAGTGCTTATTTTTAAAGCACTAGAAGCGCTCAGGACCTGCAGGCTTGTTACCTAATATATCATCCACTTGTTGCCAAACTTGCTGGTTTAAACTGCCGCTGTTTTCTAGTGCTTGCAGGTTGTCTTCAAGCTGCTCTAGCTTAGACACACCCAAAATAACGCTGCTTACATGAGGAGTGCGTAAGCACCAATTTAAGGCTAAGTGATGCAAAGGCATATCCAGTTGTTGGGCGAGTTGGTTTAGCTGAGCAATTTGTTCGAGTTTGTTGTTTTCGCCAATTAGCATGTCGCGCAACCACTCATAACCTGGCAGGCTTAAACGGCTGTTCTCTGGAACACCATCTAGGTATTTTCCGGTAAGTAAGCCGCTGGCGAGAGGTGAGAAAATAGTAGTGCCTAGTCCGGTTAATGAGTAAAGCGGTAAGTATTCAGCTTCTACTTTGTCGCGAACCATCATATTGTATTGTGGTTGCTCCATCACCGGGGCGTGCAGGTTTTCGGCCTTGGCAACAGCCCATGCTTCAGTAATTTGTTGAGCGCTCCACTCAGACGTGCCCCAGTACATTACTTTACCTTGGCAGACCAGGTCATGCATGGCACGCACCGTTTCATAGATAGGCGTATCAATATCTGGGCGGTGGCAATAAAACAAATCTAAGTAATCTACTCGTAATCTGGCTAGTGCAGCATGGCAGGCATCAAATACGTGCTTACGGCTTAAGCCTCGTTGGGTGGGCTTGTCGCCTCCCCAAAACACCTTGCTTGAAACTACAAAGCTGTCGCGTGACCAGCCTAGCTGTTCAATGGCTTGACCCATTAGGCGTTCGCTTTCGCCACTTTCGTAGCCTTCGGCATTGTCATAAAAGTTGATGCCGGCATCATAGGCGCGCGCCATGATTTGCTTGGCAGCTGATAAATCCACTTGTTTACCAAAAGTCACCCAAGAGCCTAATCCAAATTCACTAACTTGCAGGCCACTGCGGCCAAGACGACGATATTGCATTTAACACCTACTTTAAGAGAGGAAATTAGCATCAGTATAGTGGGTAGATTAGGCAGGGAAAAAGAGCCTAGAAACAAAAATACTGTTTGATATAACATACAAACTTATTTTTTTGAGTATTATTGTTTACATGTGAGTGAGTAAATGGAACCAAGGTGTCTAAAAATCATAAGAAGCTAGAGCGTTTACTGCTGTTTTACGAAGTGGCCCAACACTTGAGCTTTTCTAAAGCGGCGGAACAGCTTGCCATTTCTCGTAGTTATTTATCGCAGCAAATTCGTAGCCTAGAGCAAGATCTACAAACTCAACTGCTCATTCGCACTACTCGAAAAGTCCGCCTAACTACCGAAGGGCATAAGGTGTTTGCACAGGCGAAAACCATGCACCATGGCTTGCTCGACCTAGAGCGAGAACTTGAACACAGAGGTGATAAGGTAGCTGGTATATTGCGTTTAACCGCTCCTTCTGCCTTTGCCGATAGCTTCTTGGTGGATGTTTGTTATCAGTTCTCACAGCGTTACCCAGAAGTGAGTTTTGAAATTGATGTTGGTCATCACCTCGAGGATCTGCATGAGCGAAACTTTGACTTAGCAATAAGAGTTACCACCCAACCTCCAGAAAATATGGTAGCGCGTAAGTTAATGCCTTATTGCCATTGGGTAGTGGCTTCGCCAGATTATTTGGCAACTCATGGTGTGCCAACTCAACCCAGTGATTTAGCCAACTTGCAGTGTTTAGCATTTCCTAGCTGGCGAAATTGGCAGTTTGTAAAAGCGGGTAAAACCGAACAGTTCGAAGCCAAAGGGCAGTTTGCAGTAAATGATAATAATATTTTGATTAAGGCTGCGCTCAGTCATAAAGGAGTGATTAGGGTGCCCGAGCATTTGCTGTGGCAGTTAGTTAGCGAGGGGCGTTTGCAACGAGTGCTGAGTGATTACCAAGTAGAACAGCGACAAGTGTGGATGCTTTATCCACCTAAAATTGAGCATTCTTCTCGATTACAACATTTTGTAACTTTTTTGCAGCACTACCTTAGTCAAGTTAGGCCTTAGTTACCCTTGCCTTCCTTGGCTTGATGATTGCTACCAAGAGATGCTCCTAACCCTGAAAGTTTAGGCCCATTTCTTTACATTGAGCTGCACCGTTGCAGTATAAGCTGTTGTATTGAGCGAGTGCTTTTTCACTGGTTACTTTTACTTGAGTCTGTTGGTTGATCTCTAAACATTGGCTAGCACCTTGGCAATAGTGTTGCGTAGGCGAGTCTTGAGTGCTTAGTTGAACTTGGCTGCTTCGATTAGCCTCTAAGCACTGGCTAGCGCCTTGGCAGTAGTTTTGAGCTTGAGCACCAGCTACGGTGAATAAAGTACTTAAAGCGATTACTTTTAGAAATGTTTTCATGGTGGCTTACCTTAATCGTGTTTGTGTTAATTCACGAGTACTTTAAGGCCCGTTGCCGAATCTGATAAGTCGGGTTCTGATTTGTGTTTATCTTTTAGCTGTGGTAGGTGGGTGTTTTTTGAACAACGCTCTTGGGGAACAATATTCTAGAGGGGACAATATTCTTTAAGGAGCAATGGTTTTGAGGCACTTCTCAAAACCATTGTTGTATGAAGGTTTAAGCGACGTTTTTGTTTACGCTTTTATTGCTTTGCTTTAATACAAACTCAATTTTACGTTGTTCCATATCAACCCGAGCAATGGTGACCGAGATGGCTTGGCCAATGCCATAGCTTTTACGGCTGTTCTCACCGGTTAAACGCTGCTTGTTGGCA
The DNA here is from genome assembly GCF_900537085.1 of Agarivorans sp. Alg241-V36. Lineage (NCBI taxonomy): Bacteria > Pseudomonadati > Pseudomonadota > Gammaproteobacteria > Alteromonadales > Alteromonadaceae > Agarivorans > Agarivorans sp. Alg241-V36. Next base: position 313,399 of record NZ_UNRE01000002.1, read on the forward strand.
TCGTAATGGTAAAAATCGCCTTTTAACGCTGAGATATGAATGCTGCCTTCAACCTGAGTGGCGGGTAACTCCACAAACAAACCAAAGCCGTTTAGGCCACTTACTATGCCTTCAAAACTCTCACCCACTCGGTCTTGCATGTATTCACATTTAAGCCAAGCGTCTACATCCCAACTGGCTTCGTCGGCGCGACGCGATACTAATGAACAATGGTCGGCCAACATCAGCATTTGCGCTGTGTCGTAAGGATAACTTTGTTCAATGGCTAGTGGGGTAGCGCCTTTAAGGCGCTGTACCGGATCAAAACCCTTACCACTAAGGCTTTTAAGCGCACGCTTCATGATGCCGCCAGACTCTTTGCTACGAATGATTGAGCGAATAGCGCGATGCACTAGCAGGTCAGGGTAGCGACGAATCGGCGAAGTGAAGTGGGCGTAAGCATCAAAGGCTAGGCCAAAGTGTCCTTCATTTTCTGGAGTGTACACCGCTTGGCTCATTGAGCGCAGCATAATGGTTTGAATAATGCTGGCGTCGTCTCGCTCACTTATGCTGCTTAATAGCTGGTTATAATCTGCTGGGCTAGGCTTGTCGCCACCGCCTAAGTTCAAACCTAGCTCGCCCAAGAAGCTACGTAATGCGTTGAGCTTTTTCTCTTTTGGCCCACGGTGCACTCGATATAAGGCAGGAATGTTTAACTGCTCAAGAAAACGAGCGGTTGCTACGTTGGCACACAGCATACATTCTTCAATCAGCTTGTGAGCGTCGTTACGTACCAGTGGCACTATACGCTCAATTTTACGTTGTTCATTAAACTCAAACTGGCTTTCGTTAGTTTCAAAGTCAATAGCGCCACGTTTGGCACGGGCGACTTTCAACACTTGATATAAGTTATGTAGCTGCTGCAATTGCGGCAATACTTCGTCAAATTGCTCAGAGAGTTGCTTTCCTTCGCTGCTATTTGCGTCTTCTAGCATGGCGCCTACTTGGGTATAAGTAAGGCGAGCATGCGAGTGAATAAGCCCTTCACAAAACTGAAAACTAGCCAGCTCACCGGCGTTGTTTATGGTCATGTCACACACCATTACCAAGCGATCAACGTGCGGATTTAGCGAGCACAAACCGTTAGAAATCGCCTCTGGCAGCATCGGAACCACGTGCCCAGGAAAGTACACCGAGGTGCCGCGCTTTTGCGCTTCTATATCTAAGGCACTGTTTGGCTGGATGTAGTGTGATACATCGGCAATCGCTACGAGTAAGCGCCAGTTGCCATTGCTTAGAGGTTCAGCATATACAGCGTCGTCAAAGTCTTTAGCATCTTCACCATCAATCGTTACAAACGGCGTTGCGGTGAAATCTACCCGGTGCAGCTTATCTTGCGCGGCTACTTCTGGGGCTAAAGCTTTAGCTTGTGCTAGGGCTTCTTCTGGCCATTCAAAAGGAATATCGTGGCTGCGGATCGCAAGGTTGATTTCCATGCCCGGCGCCATAGGGTCGCCAATAACTTCACTGATATGAGCAATGGCATTGTTACGTTTATGCGGGTAGCTGATTAGCTCGGCTGTAACGTATTGGCCATGCTTTGCACCTAAGGTTTTCTCAGCTGGTATTTCAATGGTTTGGCTAATTTTTTGGTTGTCTGGCTGCAGGCTAAAGTGGCCATTGCTTTCAACCAGCTTGCCAATGATTTGCTGGGTATTTTTTTCCAGTATTTTAATCACTCGCGCTTCTTCACGACCGCGATTGTTAAAGCCATTTGGCAAGGCTTGGATTAGGTCACCATCAAACACTTTGCTCATTTGCGAGCTATGCAGCACAAAATCTGTGTCGTAGCCTTGGCACTTTAAAAAGCCAAAACCTTCGCGGTGGCCGATAACTGTGCCCACTAAGTATTCGCTTTCGTCTACTGGCCAGTAGTTACGTTTACGGTCGCTGTGCAGTTGGCCATCGCGGCTCATGGCAATTAAGCGGCGGCGCAAGGCTTCTAAGTCGTTTTCACTATCTAGGTTTAAAGCTACGGCTATTTGTTCGCGATTAAGGGCTTGGCCTTGTTGATCGAGCAGCGCAATAATCGCGTCGCGATCAGGAATGGGATTAGCATATTGTTGCTCATTAGAGCTTGAGTGTTTACTCATAGTTATTGTTCTCTGTTAGTAGGGCCAATAACCTTGCTCTAGGGAAATCATGAAATGTTTTAAGTATGCAGTTCAGATATAACTCTCAAGGTTGTTAGGCCTGTGCGCTTGCTGTTAAAGCAAGACGCTAAAATTTGTTACTTGCTCACGCCATTAATTGGCCTTGCAAGTTGTGTTGTTGGTCTGACTTATAAGCTGCTTATGTGACACTTAGATGACAGACAATCATATAGTTGCCTAATGGCAAGATTGGAAAAACAAGCTTGAATTTAAAACGACGAAACGAAGGTTAGAGGAAGGCAACCTTAAAGCGGAGTTCAAAAAATAGACTGAATTTCTAATGGCCGCCACTTTATAGACTTGTGGCGGAAAGTCAACTTTTGTCGCTTTGAGGGTTTATCGCTTATTGCTGATACAGGCTCGGGTGAGCAAATTGCACCAGCGCTAGCAGCATGGCATGTACGTAATTATCCTCGCGGGTGGCTAAGCCATTGGTGAGCAAACCAATGGCACCGCCTTTTTGCTTAATATTTTGAGTATTAAACAGTTTGTCCATTAGCGGGCCAAGTTCTTCACCTTGCTCTAGAGCCTGATAAACGCTGGGTGGAAGGGGCATGTTAGCGCCGCGCCCAACCGATAGTTGCTGCTGATTGGCAATGGCCACGTAGGCAAATGTGGCGGGACCATCTTCAAACATATCAACACCGCCTTCAATGGCGGCGTAAAAATCAGCGGTTTGTTGCTGCTGGCAGTAGCGCAGGCGATTTACTGCGCCATCGCGAGTTTGTTGGCTGGTCATTGGTTGCTCGGGTACTTGAGAGGGAGCATCAATGCCTTGGCAGTCAATCTCAGCATTGGGGTAATACATCGCAAGGGCTTTAGCTACTGCTCGCACTTTTACTGGGTTGCGCGAGCCCACCACTGCTTTCATTCTTTGCTCTGACATATTTACTGTTCTTCAATTTTGTTTGGAAAAGACTAAGCCCTGATTAAGTGCGTGGCCAAGTTATACAGCCAATTGCTCGGCAATGCTGCCACAGGCTACGCGTGGGTCGATAATTCGGCCATCTCGCTGTGGAACGGTGCCGGGGCGAACGTCCCAGTTCAACTGATATTTTTGATTGATCATTTGCACCAACTGGTAGAAAGACAAACCCTGTTCGTTTCCGCCTACATGATAAATCCCCGGTTTGGCCTGTTGAGCTAAAGCGACTAAACACTGCATGCTATGTTCTACAAAGGCCACTGCTGGCAGCCATTCGGTGCTAGCAGCCAAGTAACCCTTTTCAGCATGCATATCTCTAACGTGGGTGAGTAGGTTGTCTTGCTCAAAGTTATCGAACATTTGCCAGCCTAGGCGAGCAATAATGATATTGGGGTTAGCGGCAAGGGCAGCCTGTTCGCAGCTTATTTTGTATAGCCCATAGTCATTTACCGCATCGGCGGGATGTTCTGGCGTGAATGGGCCGGTGCTTTCTGGGTTAAAAACACTTTCGGTACTGGTGAACAGCATAGGAATATTTTGCTCACCAGCAATCTCGGCTAAACAAGCCAGCCACTCTTCAGGGCCGGTGGCTAGGTGAAATATTGCGTCGATATGGTTGCCGCGAATATAACCTAGCTGCTGAGCGCGGTTGTTAATGTCTAGCTCTTGGCGATTAAAACCATGTACTGCAATGCCTTGCTTTTCTAGCGCTTGTTTTAGGTAAGGGGCAAGTCGGCCATTTAGGCCGGTGACTAATACGTTTTGCATTGCATAATCTCATCACTTTCTAAGAAGTGGCTATTATGCGGTTAGATGGCGTTAAGCGCTAGAGTAGGGCAAATTTAGTTAGCCAGTATTTGTTCTACTTTGTCTTCTTGTAGCCAGCTAATACAGTAGCGAATGGAGCCAGACGGTGGAATGTTTTTAGCGCCAGCTTCTGCTTCGGCGTATACCGCTTCAAAGTGTTCGGTGGGTAATACGCTGTACTGGTAGAACACTTCCATTTCTTCGCGTAAGCCATTTAGCGTTGCCGCTGGAGTAGGATCAATTTTAGCTTGAATGTGGTACATGCAAGCAGCAAAGGCGTAGTTTTTAAGCGCAGGAAGCTCTGAACTATCTATGCTTTCATTGGCCACACTGGCATGAGAACTAAGTAAAATAACAGCGGCACTAACTATGTGTTTCAATTTCATTGTTACCTTATATATCTAATAGCAATTGCCGTTAAATATGATTTAAATCCATTTACAGTGGCACAAAAATTATCCCAAGCAATGATACTTGTCAAACTAACAAATTTAGTTTTTAGGCTTGAAATTAATATTTAATTTGTCATGTAAAATTTTAGATTTAAGGTTTGTTAATAAACATGATTATTTAGAAGCTGATTATTAACATTAAGGTTATATTATGAAATCGTTTACTTAGACTTTTCTTTAATTGTCTGAATTTTAAAGATTTATGTTTAAAGTATGATATTTAGCTGCTTTTCGTGAAACTTGTGCAAATAATAGCCGCTTAAACCTAAGGATAAATAAAAATAACCCTCTGTTGAAATCGATGTCATTTTTATTATTAACTGATTGGTTAATTAAATTTCTGATACTCAAGAAGTGAAAACCCTGTCATTTCTACTTCTGCTTTATATTGTGAGTTTTTTCACAAAACTGTCGCAGATTGCACTGGAGAAAATTGCTGGTATAAAACGCAGAAATGACTTTTATCAATAATTGTGAGAAGAAAAATGCGTAATGTTTTAATCAGTTCAGCTGCACTTGTGTTCGGTTTAGGTCTTAGCTTAACAACTATTGCTGCTGAACAACCAAGCAGCAAGCCAGCACTTAGCGAATTCGATAAAAATGCAGAGTATTACAATAAAAGCCTAGTTAAAGATGGTTACCGCTTTGGTTGCCGTGTGCATGATGACAATGGCAAATGCACAAAGCTACGGTGGAAGAAACTGTAGTAACAGCTTGGCGAGTTTAAACCTTTAAGCTCGCCTTAGTGTTTGTTCTAATTGCGCTTTTTTTAATAGAACTTTGGCTTGTTCACCAACGATCTTAACGGCTTGTTCTATGCGCTCACTCGGTTTATTGGCGTAACTTAAGCGCAAACAGTTTTGATACTTGCCCGCGGCAGAAAATAAGCTCCCCGCAGCAATGCCAATGTTAAAGGGTTTTAGTAGGTCGTTTAGCTCCAAACTGTCGATTGACTCTGGTAACTCTACCCACAAAAAGAATCCTCCTTTAGGAAAACTCATCTTACTGCCCTTGGGAAAGTAGCGCTGCACCCAATGTAGCATTAGATCTCGCCTAGCTTGGTATTGTTGCTTAGATAGTCTCAGGTGTTTTTCGTAGTGCCCTTGTTCGATAAAATCGGCCACTGCCAACAAGGGTAAGCTGTTCGCACCCAGTGAGGTGACAAATTTTAAATGGGTGAGCATTTGTCCGTAGCGCCCCGGTGCTACCCAACCCACGCGTAGGCCCGGTGCAATGGTTTTAGAAAACGACGAGCAAAATAATACCCTATCTTGGCTATCGTAAGACTTTAAGCTTCGCGGGCGCGGCGTTTGGTAGTAGCCGTCACCCAAGATATCGTCTTCAATAATGGCGAAGTCGTATTTCTCAGCCATCTTCAGCAGCTTTAATTTGTTCTTTTCGGGCATCACATAACCCAAGGGGTTGTTTGATGTTGGGATTAGTTGCAGCACTTTAATTGGCCACTGTTCCAGGGCGAGCTCTAAGGCCGGTAAGCTGATGCCGGTTTCTGGATGGGTTGGGATCTCGATAACTTTGAGTTGGTTAGATTGAATCGCCTGCATCGACCCGTAGAAGTTAGGTGAGTCTATCGCAACAATGTCTCCCGGCTGGGTGAGCGCTTTTAAGCTTAGTGATAAAGCTTCTTGGCAACCGGCAGTAATTTGAATGTTATCGGGGTGAATATGGCAACCAGAGTGCTGCATGAGGCGAGCGATTTGCACCCGTAATTTAAACAAGCCATTGCCTTTTGAGCAGCTAAAAACCTGTTTGCTTTGATACTTGATGTTGTCGCTCATTAAGCGCTGTAATGGCTTCAAACTGCTTAATTCGGTATCGGGAGAGCCTCTGCCTAAGGCCAAAAAGCGGCTATTGCTCTCTGTCATGGTGAGTTCTAACACTGCTTGCCAATTATCGATAGGCACCGGGCGCTGCTCCGGTTGGCTGGTTTCTGGCAACAGTGCTGTGCTGGGCGGCTGCTGCACATAATAACCCGACTTAAGCTTGCTGCGAACAAAGCCTGCATCTTCTAGCAGTCGGTAGCTTTCTTGCACCGTGGAAATACTCACTCCTCTTGCCTTGCTCATTTCGCGAATAGAAGGCAGCTTTTGGCCAACCGGATAATAAGCTTGAGTGATTTGCTCTTTGAGCTCTTGGGCAAACTGTTCGTAGAGGGTCATTGGCAACTCCTTAGCCAAAACATCGCTCATTAATACCACAGAGAAATACAGTTAGGCAAAGTTGCATGGTTAAGCGGTACAGATTGAGCATTCTTAAGCATTACAGATAGCTAGTTAGTGCATCTGTAATGGCAAAATTCTCGTATTCTGAATCTGTAAGCTTGCTTGTTCAAAATTTAAGCTAGAGGGGTAGCTGATTAGAACAAGGAGCGGAACATGCAAATACAATTTACTTTCCCCATGGTTTTTAATGCTCTCATTAAGCGCTTTGCCCTTTATCAAGCGCGTCGCCGTAGTCGCAGAGCCTTGTTGGCCTTGAGTGACGACTTGCTTAAAGACATCGGCTTGAGCCGAGCGCAAGCGGTAGCCGAAGGCGGTAAACCTTTTTGGCAAGCAAGTAAACCTGAGCGTAACCATCGTGACCAAGTTAATCGACAAGGTTGTGGTCATGAGTTTAGCCAAAAGTTAAAGGCTTAAGGGATGACAGGCAGTTTAACCATGGTAGCTGCCTTATTTCTAGTTCTTGTTCACTTGTGTAAAGCTAAGGGTACTGACACCACAGTTAATAGGTTTACATTAAAGCCACTTTTCCTCTATGGTTTAGCCTTAGCAGAGAGTTTTTCTCAAGGATGTTAAGCGCTTGCTTAGCGCTTCGTAATATTGAATCATCATCTGCTTGTTACCCTTCATGGAAGAAAGGAACCAGTTTATGAGTAAGCCCTTATCTAACAAGCTTGGCCGCTTAATTAAGCGTTTAGGTATTGTCCTATTAGTGCTAGCCACAGTGTATCTATTGGTGCTGCTGAATAGCGATAAGTTTAAAAGCATTAGCGATGCCTTAACGCCACCTAATTTGCCGGAGCTGCAGGTTATTCGCCAAGATGGCTCTTGGCTAAAACAGTATTGGCCAGAGCAAAACTGGGGCAGTAAAGGAGACTATGTAAGCGAAGAGGCTAAAAGGTACCACCATACCTCGCAAGGTACTCGCACCATTCCCATTCCTTATCAATGGTTTGTAAGTTTGGAGCAGCCAAGTGGCTCGCTTTGGTCTTTACTGCTACTTAATGGATTTTCCGATAACGGTTTGCTTTCCGCTAATGAGTTCTTGCTGCGATTTGGCTTTATTCGCTCGCAAGTGAGTCAACAAAACCCCGATGGTTTACCTATTGGCTTTGCTCGCACCGCGTCGGTGAACTTACCTGGTTATCCCACTCGCACCGCTGGTATTGGGTTTACGTGTGCCGCCTGCCATACCGGCCACTTTATTCATGGTGAAGGTGACAGCAAGACCGAATACATTATCGATGGTGCTCCAGCTACTACCGATTTAAGTTTGTTAACCGAAACCTTAGCTGCCTCATTAGGGCAAACTTTGCTTTCCAGTAAGTTGCCGGTTCTAGATGGCCGATTCGATCGCTTCGCACGCCGCGTGCTTGGCGCAAGCTACAGCCCCGCAGCCAAGTTATCTCTAGCCGACGAGCTGGCCAGTATTGTAGCGGCCAGTGAAGGGCAGCAAGATATTATTGAGGTGAATGAAGGCTTCATGCGCTTAGATGCACTTAATCGCATTGGTAACCAAGTATTTGCCGAGAACATTAATCGTCGTGATAACTACCATGCGATCAATGCTCCGGTGAATTACCCACATTTATGGACCGCATCTTGGTTTAATTGGGTGCAGTATGATGCCTCGATTATGAGCCCGCTAATTCGCAATGCTGGCGAAGCGATGGGCGTAAATGCCTATGTGGATATGCAAAGCGCCATGGACGACAATCGCTTTAGCTCGTCAATCCCAATGAATAACTTAGTGTGGTTAGAAGACTTGCTGGGTGGGGAGCAGCCTAGCCAAACTAAAGGTTTTTCTGGTTTACAGCCACCTAAGTGGCAATTTGGCCCAATTGATCAACAAAAAGCCGAGCTTGGAGCATCACTTTACAAGACTAAGTGTCAGGGCTGCCATTTACCGCCTTTAGACAGTCCAGATATTTGGCAAGAGCAGTATTTTGCGCCAATTGTTTATCAGCAAAATGGCGAGCAAAAACAAAGCGCTGAGAAAGTATTGCAACTTAAGCTGATTAAATTGTCGCAAGTTGGAACTGATCCTGCTCAGGCAAATGTATTGGCTACTCGCACTTTAAGTACAGCTGGGGTCAGTAATGTGGCTGCTGCGAAGGTTACTCCTGGCTTAGGTATTGATGAAACCATTTGTGGCGAAAACCCTAACCAGCTCTATGGCAGCCAAGTGGCTGGCGCTAACTATTCGAAGAAAGATAAAGCCCAGCTGGTGGACTTGCCAGTAAACGACAGTGGTGAATTACTGTTTGGCCTCGCACTGGGCGCAATAGTGCAGGAAACAGTCAATGCTTGGTTTAAACAACAAGGCCTAAGCGATAAAGCCTTACAGGCCAAGTTTGAAGGTGGCCGCCCCAATTGTATTCGAGTCACTTCTGGCTACAAGGCTCGCCCGCTAAACGGAGTGTGGGCTACAGCGCCATTTTTGCATAATGGTTCTGTAGCAACATTGCGCGACCTACTTTGCCCAGAAGGTGGCCAGCGGCCTAAGTACTTGCAGATGGGAAATATCGCTTTTGACGCGGTGAATATAGGTTTGCAGCAACCAGAAGGCTTTGAAAAAGTGGCTAGTAAAGCGCTGAAGAAAGGCCGGCAATATACCGCTGATGGCTACTTTATCTTAGACACTTCAATACCGGGTAATCATAACAGTGGCCATCACTTCTCAGACTTATACGACCCAAGTAAACATTATTTGGATCAGCCAAAAGGGGTGATAGGCACAGCTTTCAATCCACAGCAGTGCGAGGCAATTATTGAATACCTTAAAACCATATAGCGTTGCTTTGACTTTGGAGTGATTTGAGCTGAGCTAAGATAAGCTACAAGCCATTAGCGAGAAAGCTAAAAGAAAAAAGGGCCCTTAGGCCCTTTTTTTGCGTGTTACTTTACTAAACCTGAACTCGGGATAAGGAAGTGACGATACCTCTGCAAGCCAGTGCTTAATCTAGCTTCATGTTTCTGGCGAGATAGTTTTGCTTAGTTCAAGGCGAAGCTGCGCGCCAATAGCTAGTCTATTGCAAGTAGTTTCAACACCGAAATAAGTAAAAATAGCCGCTAGAAATCGGTTTATTATCCCGAGCTCAGGTTACTTACAGTGCAGCGTTTAAGATCTCGCGGCTAACATCTAAGGTGATTTTTTTATCTTCGCCTAAAGCCACCATTTGGTGTTGCTCAAGTTTGTTAAGCAAAACTTCTACATCACTTTCCGCTAAGTCTATATCACTTAGGCGCACGGGCACCTGCATGCTGCGGAAGAAGGCTTCGGTAGCTGCAATTGCATCGTTGATGCGTTGCTCCTTTCCGCCTTCATTAATGCCCCAAATACGCTCCGCATATTGCAGCAGTTTGTCGGCTTTGGCTTCACGACGGATTTTCATTACCGCAGGTAAAGTGATTGATAGACTGCGAGCGTGGTCTACGCCATAGGCTGCGGTTAACTCGTGACCTAACATGTGGCTTGCCCAATCTTGCGGCACGCCAGCTCCAATTAAGCCGTTTAAGGCCATGGTGGCTGCCCACATAATGTTGGCGCGAACTTCCAAGTTTTGGCTGCTATCTTCAGCAAGCGCTTTTGGACCTTCTTCAATTAAGGTGAGCAAAATCCCTTCGGCAAAGCGGTCTTGAATTTTAGCGTTTACCGGGTAGGTGAGGTATTGCTCCATCACGTGCACAAAGGCATCTACCACACCATTGCTTACTTGGCGCGGCGACAAACTTAAGGTCACGCTTGGGTCTAATACTGCAAACTTAGGGCGCACAGCCAAGGCATAAAAGGGTAGCTTTGTACCATCGCGAGTCACTACCGCAGCTGGGTTGGTTTCAGAACCCGTTGCTGGCAAGGTGAGCACCGCGCCTAGTGGTAAGGCGGAGTCTACTGGGTGTTGTTTAGCAATGATGTCCCAAGGATCGTCACCTTGGTAGCATGCTGCGGCTGCAATAAACTTGCTGCCATCAATTACCGAACCGCCACCCACAGCTAAAATGTAATCCAGCTCTTCCGCTTTTATCTGCTCAACGGCGCGCATTAGTGTGTGGTAGCTTGGATTAGGTTCTATGCCGGAAAACTCAGACCACTGATGATTCTCTAGCGCTTTAGTTACTTGCTGATAAACACCATTGCTTTTAATTGAGCCTCCGCCATAGGTGACGAGTACTTTTGCATCAGCGGGAATCTCTTTGGCGATGGCGGTTATTTGCCCCTCGCCAAAATGGATTTGAGTACTATTTTGGAACGAAAAATTTAACATGATACTTCCTTCAATTAACTAGGGCCTGTTGATCTCTGGTGTTGAAATTTTATTCAAGATAAGCGGGCTTTAATCGCGGCGAGCACTTTGAAACCTAGTGGGCTAAGTGAAAAGTGTTCAACGAAGAGTAAAGTTCGCTTATCTGAACCCTTCGGGCAGCATTTCTTAGCCATTTATTCAGCGTTAGCGAGTGATTATTAAGCCCACTTAACTTCACACTCACTGCCTTGCCTAAATGGCTAAGAAATTGCTGTAAAAACCATCAGCAAAGATCAACAGGCCCTAGCTTAGGCTAAGTGCTGTAGTACTTTCTCTGCGGCCATCTCTGAAGACGCTGGGTTTTGACCGGTAATCATTAAACCATCTTGGATTGCAAAGGGGTTCCAATCGGCAACGGCTTGGTAATCGGCGCCACGTGCTTTTAGTTCATCTTCTAACAAGAAAGGCACAACCTCGGTAAGCTGCACGGCGGCTTCTTCACTGTTAGTGAAACCAGTTGCGGCTTTACCTTTTACCAATAGTTGACCATCAGTTTGTTTCACATTTAATAAGGCGGCGCTGGCATGGCACACGGCGGCAACTGGTTTGTTTTGAGCAATAAAGCTTTCTAACAAAGCAATCGATTGTGGGTTGTCGGTTAAATCCCACAGTGGGCCGTGGCCACCAGGGTAAAACACTGCATCGTAATCGCTGGCCTTAACATCGGCTAACTTGTGGGTGCTTGCCAATTGTTGTTTGGCTGCTTCGTCTTGGTCGAAACGACGAGTTGCATCGGTTTGAAAACCCGGTAGCTCGCTGTTCGGGTCAATTGGCGGTTGGCCGCCGTTCGGAGAGGCTAGAGTAATTTCTGCACCGCCATCTAAAAATACATAGTAAGGGGCTGCAAACTCTTCTACCCAAAAGCCTGTTTTGTGTTCGGTATTACCCAGTTGGTCGTGAGAGGTAAGAACCATTAGTATTTTTTTAGCTGCGCTCATTGGCTTATTCCTTAAGTTGATAGTGGCTATGCGAGTTCGCGGTAGCAATGCAGCTAGTGTAGGTGGGCAAGGCTGTTCCAACAATGCAGATTAAATAGACATGATTGGTTGAATAATTGATACAATGGATTGAGTGTTGGCAAAGCGAGTAAAACAATGAGTGTGACTTTTGAGCAGTTAAAAAGCATGGTGGTATTTGCTCAGGTGGTGGAGCAGGGTAGCTTTAGTGCCGCCGCCAAGCATATCGGCATAACCCGAGCGGTGGTTAGTTATCACGTTAAAAAGCTGGAGAAGCACTTAGGCCTTAGCTTGTTGAATCGCTCAACCCGCAGTTTGCACTTAACCGAAGCTGGCGAGCAATACTATCAGCGATGTCATAACATTGCTGAGCAAGCCAAAGCCGCCAATTTGCAGATAGAAAACCTTAAGCAAGAGCCAGAAGGCTCGCTTAAAATATCTTGTCCGGTGAATGCCGGCTTACAAACCATCGTGCCAGCGATTAACGAGTTTCGTCGTTTATACCCTAAGGTCAATATTGATTTAGTATTAAGCGACGAAGTGGTGAATATTATTCAAGATGGCTTTGATTTAGCCATTCGCGGCGCAGCGCTTAATGATTCAGGCTTACAGGCTGCCAAACTTACTACCCTAAGTACCTGTTTATGTGGCGCGCCTGAGTATTTAAATAAATACGGTCGCCCGCAAAAGCCGGCCGATTTAGATGCTCACCAATGGGTAATCTATACCGCGGGCTCAAGTACCTTGCAGCTAAGCAAAGGTTCTCGCTCATTTAGCATTAAAACCAAAGGCGGTATGAGCACCAATAACGCTGCGGTGCGCACCGCGTTTGTAGAAGGTGGCCACGGTTTGGGGCGGGTTCCGCTATACGATGCCTTGCCAAAAATTAATGCCGGAAAGCTAGAAATAGTGATGCCTGATTATGCCTTGCAGGATATTGATGTTTATTGCGTTTTTCCAAAGGGTGCGGCTAGCTCTAAAAAACTACGTTTGCTCATCGATTACTTAAAGCAGAACTTAGCCAAGCAAGAATCACTGCGGGCGCGTTAGTGGGTTAACTTAGGGCAAGGGCTTGAGCGACAAAGCTCAGTTTGGCTAATGATTTTTGCTTAGGCTATTTCGAAGCTTGTTTAAGCCCTTGTTGCTTATCAGCGAGTTGCGTAGGCTGGGCTAAATTCTCAAAGAGTATCTTGCCTTGTTTTTTATTATTGCCTTAACTGCCACCTTCGCTTACGCCCTGCAAGGGGTGTTGATGGCCAAGGTGTATCGTCAATCAGACTTGCTTAGCGCGGTGGCTTACCGCGGTTTAAGTTTAGTGTTTACAATGTCTCCTTTGCTGTTTCTGGTGCCGCAATCGGCCTATGCCGGTTTTGTTGAACAATCGATGTGGCTGCTGCTAGCGGCAAGTTTAGCGGCTTTGGCGAACTGGGCAAATGCCATCGCCTTTGTAAGGCTGCCGGTGGGTATTGCCAGCGCTTTATCAATGGCTTTTACTGCCTTGTTTGTTGGCTTATTAGGCGAGCTGTTTTTAGACGAGAGTTTAAGCCCAATGCAATGGCTAATGGCCGGGATTACCTTGTTAGCGGTGCTGATGTTAGGAGCCAGTCAAACACAAAATAGCAGCCTAAAAAGTGCAAGTTCTGCTCAATACCAACCTCTTATTGGTATTGCAGCCAGCGCTTGTTACGGCGGCTTGATGTGTTTAGCTCTGATATTGGTGGCAAAGCTGTCACGTGATAGCCACCCCTTTCTAGTGGGCTTTAGCTGGGAAGTGATGATTGGCGTAGTAGCGATGTTGATGGCGTTTGCGCGCGGCAAGTTTGGCGGGCAAGCCGGTATGCAAAAGATCACCCTTGGGCAGTTCAAACAAATACTCATTTTTGCATCACCCACAGTGATTGGTACTGCTTGCTACGCCTTAGCAATGACCTTGGGCCCATTGGCGATTGCGGCTGCAATATTAAGCACCATGATGGTATTTAGTATGTTGTTAGGCTGGTGGCTATTGGCTGAAAAGCCTACGCTAAAACAGTGGGTAATGATTAGCTTAGTGTGTATTAGTGTTATCGGCTTAAAGATCGTGGTGTAGGAGGATTGGATGCTTGAGCAAGCTTTAGTAATGGCTGCCGCTGTTAGTAGTGGTTTAGTTGCTGGCATTTTTGTGGCTTTTTCAAACTTTGTTATGCCAGCCTTAGCGCGAGTGAGCGCCAAACAAGGCTTAGCGGTGATGCAGAGCATTAATATTACTGTATTAAACCCAGGGTTTTTAGGGCTGTTTATGGGCGCAGCGTTACTCTCTTTAGCGCTTGTTGTTTGGCAGTTGTGGTTCTCTGTAGAGCTTAACCTTTGTTGGCTAGCGGGTAGCCTTTGTTACCTGCTTGGTTGTTTTGCGGTAACGGCTTTTGCCAATGTGCCAAGAAATAAAGCCTTGGCCTTAATTCCATTAAGTGATGAGCTAAATGAGCAACACAAACAGCAATGGCAGACTTATCTAGTAGAATGGACACGTTGGAATCACCTGCGCAGTTTTGCTTCGGCGCTAGCGATGTTTTTGTTTATATTGGGCCTTTAACAAACAGCCAGCTAACAAGCTGGCTGTTTATAGGTTTATTTGCTTGGCAAACTAGCTACTTATAGGCGCCGTCAGAGTATGTTAGCTCGTAGCTGTGCGAGTAAATTTCTAGAATATTGCCAAATGGGTCTTCCATGTAAATCATTCGGTAAGGCTTTTCCCCTGGGTAGTAATAGCGAGGTTTAGCCATGCGCTTTTTACCACCCGCTGCGACCACTTTTTCTGCCAGTTCTTCCAGATTAGGATCTTGAACGCAGAAGTGAAAAATTCCGGTTTTCCAGTATTCAAAGTTATCTTCTGGGTTCTCTTGGTTCTTAAACTCAAAGAGTTCTACTCCTATACGATCGCCGGTGGAGAGGTGGGCGATACGAAAATGATCCCAGCCACTGCCAAACACGTCGGTACACATTTCACCAATGGCACTATCGTCTTCAACGATGTTGGTTGGCGGCATAATTAAATACCAACCTAGCACCTCGGTATAAAACTTAACGGCTGCCTCTAAATCAGGCACCGAGATGCCAATGTGTGAGAAGTTACGAGGGTAAGGTTGTTTGTTTTGGTTCATGATGTACTTCCTTGCATGGTTTGATGAACCAAGTGTAGTTCTGCATAATGAATCACGAGCTTATCTTTTAGGGTTTATTCAATAAGGTTTTATTATGATTAATATTGACTGGCTACAAACCTATTGCACGCTAATTGAAACCGGACACTTTACTCGAACCGCAGACAAGCTAGCGATGACTCAGCCAGGGGTTAGCCAGCAAATTCGCAAGTTAGAGCAATACTACCAACAAGCTTTACTCCAGCGAGAAGGTAAGAGTTTCACCCTTACCGAAGCAGGCAAGCAAGTATATTTACAAGCGCAACAAACCTTAGCTCAGCTTAATCAACTTGAACTATCACTAAAACAAGATGACCCCTATGCTGGCTTGTGCCGCATTGCTAGCCCCGGCAGTGTTGGCTTAAAGCTCTACCCCAACTTACTGAATCTACAGGTAAAGCATCCAGATTTGGTGTTTGACTACAAATTTGCGCCTAATGCCAGCATTGAGCAAATGCTGGCTGATCGCCAGCTTGACCTCGGCTTTATTACCCGCCCCAGCACCTTAAGCGAGTTGTCTACCCAAGTTTTTGCAGAAGAAGCGTTGGTATTGGTTACGCCGGCACAGTATAAGAATCCTAGCTGGAAGGAACTATTGGATTTAGGTTATGTGGACCACCCCGACGGGGCGCATCATTCGCAATTGCTATTGTCGGCAAATTACGCGGAATTTGAGCAAACCAGTCAATTTAAACTGCGCGGTTTTTCCAACCAAATCGGCTTGATTTTGGAGCCGATAGCCTTGGGTTTAGGTTTTACTGTTCTACCTGCGCATGCGGTAGCGGCTTTCGCCAAACCCGAGCTAATTTGTGCTAGCCGTTTAAGTCATCCAGTAAGTGAAACCATCTATTTGGTACAGCGTCGCTATCAGCGTTTAGCCGCTCGCTTTAACTTAGTGACCGATATTATGCAGCAGTGCTTAGCCCAAAGCTGAGTTAATTCTTACCGGATACATTGTGATTAATATCACGTTTAGCTTCCCGTTCACCTAAAAGCTAAAAAATGTAGAAACTGAGTTAACAAGCTATTGAAAATAATGTTTATTATAATTCTTATGCTTTAATAACTGTCAGTTATTTTTACATGTATCAATTGATGGCTGTGGTTTTTTTACCTAAGTACATGTAAGTAAAGGTGTTGATATATAGGCATATTTTTTGCATTTACGCGCCTGCTAACAAACTAAAGCAAGGAAAGCGGAAAATGAAACAAATAAAAAAAATCACTCTTTTCGCCATGTTTATCTCAAGCATGGTATTTTCACAACAATCAGCAGCAACGGTAATTGCTCTAGATCCTCTAGAAGATGTGATTGTAAGCAGTGATATCTTTGATTGGGTATGGGCATCACCCTGTTCCGGCGGTTGTAGTCAGTTGGTCGACAACTGGGAATATGCCGGTGGTCTTTACGACGATGCACTTAATGCCGCCTTAGGTGTAAGCACTTGGCGTTTTGCTAGCGCACTAGAGCTTGCCAATGTCCCAGCTAAAAACTTATTTAGCAATGGTAATAAATGTGCAGCCCAGTACTTTGATAATAGTCATAGCCATTGTGATTATAATGACCCGCTTGTAAGCACACCAAATGGCGGCTATCAAGATACTGTATTAGTGCGCCTTAATAACCTTTCTTTGCCTGCGCAAGTTAATGAGCCAGCTAGCTTGGCAATTATGTTATTAGGTTTATGTGGCTTAGTATTGCGCCGCAAAACTTAAGCATAATCACTCAATCTATTTGAATTTTTTTGATTTAAGCCCGCACTATTGCGGGCTTTTTACTTTTATCATATAAAGCTAATTAGGGTCTGTTGATCTTTGCTGATGGTTTTTTCAGCAATTTGTTAGCCATTTAGGCAAGGCAGTGAGCGTGAAGTTGAGTGGGCTCAATAATCGCTCACTAACGCTAATTAAATGGCTAACAAATACTGCCCGGAGGGTTCGGATAAGCGAACTTTACTCTTTGTTGAACACTTCTTACTTAGCCCACTAGGTTTCAAAGTGTTCGCCGCGATTAAAGTCCGCTTATCTCGAACAAAATTTCAACACCAAAGGTCAACAGACCCTTAGGACTATCGAGAGAGTTAGCAGGATGCTAAAGGCCACCCCATTAGCCAAACAACTTAAAACCGGCGACTTGGTGTTTTTTTCTGGTAAAGGTTTAGGTAGTGACATTATTCGCTACGGTACCTTTAGTAAGTGGACCCATGTTGGAATGGTGCTGGAATTAGAAGGCTACGATTTTGTCACCTTATGGGAAGCCATTCCCGATTCCAAAGACACCTGCTTATATACTAAGCAAGCCAGTAACGGTGTGCAGGTAGTACCGCTTCATCAGCGAGTGAAACAGCATTTGGGGAGTATTTCTATTCGCCAATTACTCGGTGGGAATTTGTCCGGCGAACACTTAGCTAAGTTAATGCAATTGCTTGAGCGCTTGAAGCTGCGCCATTATGAACAAGACTTTTGGGAACTAGCTCGAGCGGGTTGGGAAGGTCCATTTGGTGAGAATCAAGAAAACTTAGATTCACTGTTTTGCAGTGAGTTGGTTGCCGCGGCTTATCAGCACATTGGCCTATTAGATAAACACAAGCCCTCTAATGAATACACGCCAGCTAATCTGTCAGAAAAACAGCTTACCCAACTAAATGATGGCTTTTATTTATCACCAGAAATAGATTTGTTTTCAGATATATAAACAACACTTTGTGTAAAAAGGACGCTTTGGCTAATTAGCGAAACGAGAACAGGCTAGCTAATTAGGCTTACCTGCCAAAGCGTCAACATGACCAAACTTATTGCATCGTCCAGTCACCCCCTAAACTTTTATGTAGGCCAACAATGGTGTTAGCTGTTTGCAGTTGAGCAAGCACTTGTGCGTCTTGCAGCAAATTTTGCTGGCGTTGTGCATCGAGTACTGCCAAGTGGTCCAGTAGGCCAGCTCGGTATAGCGAGTTAGCTTTACTTAAAGCGAGATCGGCTTGGCTACTCGCATGGTCGATGCTTTGAGCAAATACTTGGCTGTTGCCGTAGGCCATTAACATGGTTTCTACTTCCACAAAGGCTGCATTTACCGTTTGTTGATAATGTAGGGCGCTGTTATTAAACCGCTGCTGCTGCATATCTATTAAGGCATCGTTTCGTCCGCCGTCAAACAAGGTCCATTGCACACCTATACTCGCCAGCCAAGTGGCTGAGTCTGCTTTGAATAAATCATCAAAGTTCTCAGCACTTAGGCCCGGCCCACCCGTTAAGAAAAAGCGTGGGTAGCCAGCCACCATACTGGCCGCTAGCTCTTGATTTACCGCCGCCATTTCACGTTCGGCAATGTTGATGTCCGGACGCTGGTTAAGTAAATCAGAAGGTAGACCTAATGGGATAAGCCCTTCAAAGTTTGGCAGGGCTTCTGGCTCCCCAAGTTGCTCTGCCAAGCTGGTAGGTGTTTGTGCAAGCACTAAGGCCATGCGATTTAAGTGAACGCTTTCCGCGCTGTTAAGTTGGGGCAGGGCGGCACGGCTTAAGGCCAGTGCACTCTCGGCTTTTGCCACATCCATGTCAGAACCATAACCGCTGGCACTAAGTGACTTAACCAGTTTTAGTACGGTTTCTTGCTCACTAATATTACGTTTGGCAATGGCTATGCGTTGTTGAGCGCCGCGGTATTGCAGGTAGTTATTAATGATCTCTGCACTTACCAAGGTGTGCATGCCTTGATGATAAATCTCAGCCTGCTCACCTCTAATCTCGGCAGCCTTAACTTGTTTGTCTATGCGGCCAAATAGATCCATTTCCCAGCTTACATTTACGCCGGCAAAAAAGCCGCCGTTTTGGCGCTCAATTAAGTCGAACTCTCCGCCCGATATGGGATTTTCAATACCGAACGCTGGACCAGCTAAAGGATCGTTTTTACTGAGTTGGTAGCTGGTATAGCCACCGCCCAAGTTTACGGTGGGTACTTTAAATGACGCTACCGCACTGCGGTAAGCTTGCGCCGCTTGAACGCGATTGGCCGCCATTTTGATGTTTAAATTCTGTTGCTGAGCTTGCACCACCAAGTCATTCAAAAGCGGATCGTTAAACTGTTGCCACCAACCGGCCTCAAGGTTTTGTTGGTTAACAAACTGATTAGCGTGCTGATCCGAATAAATTGAATCCATTTCAGCATCTGGCATTTGGTATTCGGGCGAACTAGCACAAGCCGTTGCTAATACCGAGATCACCATTATCGAAAGCGCTTTGCGCTTAGTTAAAGGCTTAGTTTTGTTCATGGTTAAGCTCCGAACTTACTGTTAGATCTTGTTCTTTAGGTGCTGTTTTGGGCTCACGGTAAAAGATCCGATACCAAGCAGGCATGATGATTAATGACAAGAAGGTCGCCACCACTAAACCGCCAATAATAATGGCTGCCATTTGGTCAAATAGGCGGTCGCTTAGCAGCGGTACCATGCCCAATACTGTGGTTAGCGCGCCCATAGAAATTGCCATGGTGCGGTTGATTGTGGCCTCTACTATGGCTTCGCTAATGCCTTTACCTTGTTTACGCTCTAACTCAATTTGATCTATTAGCACGATACCGTTTTTGATGATCATTCCCGATAAGGCCACGGCACCGGTGAGCGCCATAAAACCAAAGGGTTTATCGAAGAAGAACAGCGTCCAAGCACAACCAATGGCGGCTAGCGGCAAGGTAATGAGAATAATTGCAGGTTGTTTAAAGCCGTTAAATAGCGCCACCATAATGATGACCATCATTAAGGTTGCTTTTGGAATTTGGCTCAAAGTATCGTCGATAGCGCGCTTCTCATCGTAATACTCGCCGCCCCATTCAAAGCTGTAACCATAAGGTAATTCGATGGCTAAGATTTGCTCGGCTAACTCTTTACGTACATCTGAAGGCGTTTCCCCAAATACTGCTGCTTGGGCTGTAATAATCGGTACGCGATTACGGCGCCAAATAATGCTTTGTTCTTCACGAGTTTCAAAGCCGTCGACCACTTGGCTAAGTGGCACACTGTGTAAACCTAAGATTGAGCGAACCGGGATGTTGGCCAATTGAGCAATGTCGGTATCGCTGCTTTGAATCTTAATTGGCAGCGTTTCATCGCCTTGGCGTAGCGCACCCACTACAACACCACTTGAAGCACGTTGAATCGATAGCGCAACATCACTGCGATTAATGCCAGCACGGCGCATTTTTTCTTGGTTCATGATTGGCACCAGCTGTTTACTGCTTTGGCGCCAGTCGTCACGTACATACTTGGTATTAGGGTGAGCCTTAAAGATAGCTTGTGCTTGATCTGACAAGTCTTGCAGTACTTGCGGATCAGGTCCTTTAAAGCGTGCTTCAATGGCAAACTTGTCTTTAGTTGCCAGTTTTAGGTTTCTAAAGCGTGGCTCAGCGTTTGGAAACTGAGTCATTAGCCATTGATCACCACGTTCGATGAGCCCATTAATAGCCTCATAGCTGCTAACGTTAATAAGAACTTGGCCATAGCTGCTGTCAAAAGGTTCTGGTTCAACGGTAACTGAAAAGCGCGGCGCACTAGCACCGATATAGCTGGAAATACTGCTCACTTCTGGCTGCTCTAGTAGCCACTTTTCAATCACTTTCATGTCTCGAGATACCACCTCGGTTTGTCCGCCATTGGGCAGCCAGTAATCAAGAAACAAGATCGGTCTATCAGAGCCAGGCATAAAGTTAATCGCGATTTTAGGCACGATTAAGGCAGTAACCAATAGCGCTGGAATAATGCAAGCAATAGCACTAAAAGGTTTAGCCACTACCCAGTTAAGCACGCGACGAGAGTAGATAGCTAACTTAGGTTCTGCTTGGTTTGGCTGCTTAAGCTTAGGTTTGATAAAGGCCCAGCACATAAGCGGTGTTAGCGTCATGGCAATCAACCAAGAAAGCAACAATGAGCTACATAGTATTTGAAAGACTGAAATTGAAAATTCAGCCGCGTCGGTTTGCGAAAGCAGCACCGGAGTCGCACCCATAATCGCAATCACTGTAGCGGCTAATAAGGGAATAGCGGTTTCTTTTACACTGCTGGTCGCGGCTTGGTAACGCTCTATACCTTGGTTCAATTTGGCTTTGAACATATCGGTGATCACAATGGCGTTATCAACCAACATGCCTAGCGCTAGGATAAACGAACCTACCGATACCCGTTGTAAATCAATGCCCGCGATAAGCATGTAGATAAGGGTAATCAGCAAAGTGATTAACAAGCTACTACCCACAATAGCAGCGCTGCGCATACCCATGAAAATCCAAAGTACTGCAACAACAATCACTATGCTTTCAACGAGATTGCTTACGAAGTTATTGATGGACTTTTGTACTTCGTCGGGCTGAAAGGCAATCGTGCCTACCTCGGTGCCCACAGGCAGTTCGCTAGTAAATTGCGCAATCACCTCTTTTAGCGTATCACCTAGGTCAACAACGTTAATGCCGTCTACTGGGCTTGCCGCCACGGTAATTGCGGTCTCGCCGTTATAGCGGCTTTGTGACAATGCTGGGGTTTGGTAATCCAAGTAAACGTCGGCAATGTCGCCTAAGCGAATCAGGCCTGTTCCTAAGTCGGCCACACCAGATTTAAGCAATAGATTTTGAATGTCACTAATGCTTTCAAAGGTGCCGCTTTGGTTCACCCTTATCCGTTCTTCGCCCAGTTTAAAACTGCCTGAGTCCAGCACCATATTTTGGGTAGTTAACTGATTAAATATTTGTGCTGTAGAGAGTTGATGTTCGGCTAAGCGCTCAGTAGGTAGGTCAATATTAACGATTTGCTGAGGAACTCCATGAAGCTCAACCTTTTTGATCCCTTCAACGGCTTTTAAACGGCGTTGTAGTTCTTTTGCATGGGCTTTTAGCTCGGCAGGAGAAGCGTCGTCACTGTGCACCGCAAACAGCATTCCGTACACTTCAGAGAACTCGTCTTGCACAATACTGATTTGAGCAGTCGGCGGAAGCTCCAACTTTACATCGTTAACTTTACGACGCAGTAAATCCCATTGCTGAGGGAGCTCTTCCGATAAAGTACTCTCTTTTAGATCAACAAAAATCATTGAGCTGCCAGGGCGAGAAAGGCTGCGTAACTTCCAAACCGCGCCCATTTCTTGTAGGCGAGTTTCTATCTTATCGGTAACCTGTAGCTCAACTTCTTGTGCTGACGCGCCCGGGTACAAAGTCACCACTACCGCGCTTTTTACGGTGAATGAGGGGTCTTCTAATTTACCTAAACCAATGTATGAACCAATGCCTGCAATAATGCATAACACGGTAAAAAAGCATACAAAGGTGCGTTGGCGAATAGCGAATTCTGCGAGGTTCATCTTAGCCCTCCTTCGCATCTAAAAGATGGCCGACTTGTTGCCCTTCGTTTAAGTAGCGACTGCCAGCTACGATGATTTTATCTGCCTCGTTAAAATCACCGCTTACACATACTTGCTGCTGAGTTTGGTTAACAATCTCGCTGGCTACCGCCTCAACCCTTTGATTGTTTACGCGGTAAACCTTGGCATTAGCACCATCAAGAATTAAGGCTGAATGGGGCAAACAGTAACGTGCTTGTTCCAACTGAGGCTGCGCTAAGGTCAACTGGATGGGTTTGCCGGGGTAAACATCATCTGTGGTTTTCTCAAGGCTAAGTTTTACGGTGTAGGTTTGCTTAATTAAGTCCGGCACCGTAGCAATTTCGCTCACCTTAGCGTTTAGCTCATCGGAACTTTGGTGCCAGCTTATTTGCGCACTTTGGCCCATTTGGAAGGCGCTAATTTGGTTTTCTGGTACATCTATCACCGCTTCCAACTGCTCTGGCTGGTGCAAAGTAAATACGCGTAATGCGGGCACGGCTTGTTCGTGCTCTTCGGCAAAGCGCTGCGCGATTACCCCATCAAACGGCGCACGTAATTCGGTGTAGCGAAGTGCATCTTTAGCCCGCTGAATGTTTTGATTTACCACTTCAACGGTGGCGTCGGCTCGCTGCTTGCCACTTAAGGCGCGATTTAGGTTAACTGGCGCAATAGCGTTGTCTTGTGAGGCTTGCTCAACCCGTTGGTATTCGTTGTGAGCCAGTGCTTGAGCTGATTTTGCTTCCAGCAGTTTGGCTTCTAGCTCTAGCAGGCTCACTTGGTAGTCGTGCGGATCTAAGCGCGCCAGCACTTGCCCTTTGCTTACCGACTGCCCGTTAGTCACCAGAATGTCTTGAATGGTTCCCGGAACACGAAAGGCCAGCTTTGAGCTAGTGCTCGATTGCAATACGCCATTGTAGTAGCTGCTATTTGCCTGCTTGGCGGCACTTAAGCTAATAACCTTAACAGGGCGCAGTTGTACATTACCGATTTCTGAGGTTTGTTCATTGCTGCATGCACTTAGCAAAGTAGCGCTTAATGCTATAGCGAGATAGGAGTATTTCATTGCGTGCTCCGGAGGAAGATTTAAGTGCACGCATGGTAAACAGTTTTATTAAGGCTATCTGCTAGCCAACATGTTCTTGTGTGTCATAAAAAACGTGACAATTATAAATACTCCGGTACACGAGAAACAATATAATCTAGCAGTAACCTTGCCGTATGGGTTAAACCGTTGCGGCTTGGGTATACCATCCAAGCCTCTTCAGAAGAAGAGACGTAGTCTTTCATTAGGTGGCATACCGTGCCTTTTTCTATCATTGGATAAGCCAAAATATAGGGTACTAGGGCTATGCCCATACCCGCCTCAACAGCTTGAGCAATATGGGCGTAGTTATTACTAATATGGTGATAGCTTACTTCAATTTCTTGGTTGGTAAACTGCCAACGATTTTCTAGTTTTTGGCTATAGCTTCGGTAAATAATGCAGCTATGTTGCAGTAAATCTTGCGGAGTAACAGGAACGGGGTTTTGTTCTAAATACTCGGGGCTGGCAATAATCACTTTGCTAAAGCCACCTAGCTTTCTAGCAATAAAACTAGAGTCGTCTAACGAGCCTACATACATAGCCATATCAAGGCCATGCTCAAATAAACCTTGGTAGCTTTCGTTAGAATAACGCGCCTCAACATTAATATCGGGATAGCGTTGTTTAAAGCTTTTTAGAATGTCGATCACATAGTGATCACTCCCTACATTAACCCCCATTTTAACCAAACCACTCGGGCTAGCAGTATGGCTATGCAAGGCGCTGTTTGCGTCGTTAAGGCGTCGAATAATGTCTTGCATGCTTTCGTAGTACTGCTGGCCTTGAGTGGTAAGGTTTAGCTTACGCGTGGTGCGAACAAATAGCCGAGTACTTAGGCTTTGTTCTAATTCGTTGATGCGCCGGCTTACATTTGCTCGAGGTAAGTCCAGCGAATGGGCTGCCGCGCTAAAACTGCCAGATTCCACCACTTTTATGAACAAGGAAAGGTCTTCTACTCGCATGATTTATTGTCACCAAATTAGATACAAACACGCCGAAGCCTATCAGCTATTTTGAGCAAATCAAATAAATTGCTAATGCATATGGGCTCAGACCAAGCATGTTGGCTATTTACCTGTAAGCAAAACTAATAGGTGCGCGTTTAGCAGCCTAGGCTTGCGGCATTAAACTGTTGCCAATCACTTGCGGCTATGGAATGCCGCTCTTTTCTAAAGGGCATTTCATTATTAGCAGGTAAAAAAATGAACAAGACAATTTTAGCAGTGGCCTTAGTGGCTATCTCATCTGGCGTAATGGCAGAGCAAGCTGCCGAGGCAAAAGCCGACGTGAACTATGGCGACCCAACCGCAACCTTTAGCTCTTTAGGTGTTTCTCGTAGTAGTGAACGTACGCAGTTAAACGGCACCTATGGCTGGGGCGAAGGCAATATGATTTTTGCTGATTTAGGCGCCGCCGACAAAAAAGATGATCAAGGTAAAGTGGATTTTGATTATCGGGTTCGTTACTTCAAAGTTAACGATGGCTTGGGCTACTCAGTAGACGTAGTTGGGGATCGTAATACCACCACAGCACTGGTTGGTGGTATGTACAAATTCGATATCACTAAGAACATCTCGCTATTCCCAATGCTTTACGGCGGCTACATGAAAAGTAAGCTAGACATGCCAATTAAAGACAGTAGCGAAACCTTTAAAGATTCATCGCTAGTGCAAGGCGGTTTATACGCCATGTACGCCTTTGATGATGGTCATTGGTTATATGCCAACCCTAAAGCCACTTACGTAAGCCGAGCTAAAGACTTTGTGCCGCAAATTGAAGTGGGCGGCGGCTACATGATTAATAGCAGCTTCTCTGTGGGCATTAAAATTGACCACACAGCAGATAGCAAAATCTCGAAAGAAGACACAGTAGGTTGGCTACAAGCTAGCGTCTACTTTTAATCTAACTCCAGCTTAAACTCAGTAGCGCTTAGTTCTGCTGAGTTTAAGCCTTACACCTGCACTTTATCGCGAATGCTACAGAGAAAAGAGCGCTTAGCTAAAGACATAAAAAACATAGATTTGGTGTGAATTTATACAGGCAATCTGCGATTCCTACTTTCCACAAGTGTTTGCATACTTCCATGCTGATGATTTTGTTACTTTTAGAGCTAGATAGCTGATGTAGCGCAGGAAAGGTGGTAGCCTTTGTATTATAAAATGCGTGAAAAGAGGAAAAACCCCTTGTTTAAACAAGGAATTTTTCCTGTTAATAAGTTGTTATGGTTAAAGATGAAGCCTGTCTCTAAAACAGTAGATCCAAATGATTCGGACTATTTGTCATTAATATCTGAATTAAACCAAGAATTAGGGTTGCTAACCGGTGACACTGGTGAGTCGTCCTTTAGCACAGAAAGTTTTAATCCTTCGACGGATTCCATAGTCGTTGTCTACAGCGACAAAAAACCGATGGGTACTGGCTGCATTCGTTACATCAACAAAGGTACCTGTGAAATAAAACGAATGTATTCTAAAAAGAAAGGTGTTGGAAAATTCCTAATTTCTGAGTTGGAGAGGGTTGCCATCCAATTAGGTTACTCTGAGGCAGTCTTATCCACTCGTAGGATTAATGAAAACGCCGTAAATTTCTACTCAAGTCAACGCTACTTAGAAATAGATGGTTATGGAAATTATGTTGGTGTGGAGCGCTCTATATGTATGGGCAAGAAACTCACACCATAACAATCACAGGCAATGGACGCGAAAAAGACCGCGCCAATGCTGTAAGCGTTAGTTTTACTCAAGGAGTGAGTTATCGAATACGCTGAAGAGTATTCAAAACCAGAAAAGTTCAAGAGAATATTATTGGCTCTTTTACTAGGTGTTTTGGCATATATTATTAACGATAAATGGTATCTTCCATTTATCAATTGGTATGTTGATACTGCACATTGCCATACTCCTTTCGGATACTCAGGAATTTCAGTAGTGTGGTATGCCTTATTTGTAGGCTTACCACTTTTATGCGCCATTGTGATCGGTCCATTTACGGCCCCAATTGGTTATAAAGGACTCATCCAAAAACAATTTCCACCCAAAGGGTTTAAAGTTTTCAAACCAACCAAAATAATACGAGGTTGGAAAAGTAGTTTAATGTCAGTAATTCAGCTATTGATCCCTATAGTCCTTATTATTTTTTCTATTTGGGGATACTTTCAAGTTGATAAAATGCCAAGTAAAGCACCCGAAAATATTGATTATAGCGTGTGTAAAAACTAACAAAGCATTTAAACTGAACAAAAACAGTGGGTTACGTTTCGCTTCGCTACACATTTTAACCTACTATTTTTGTCCGCTTAATGCGGCGTTAAGCATGCATAGTTCAAAGGAGTTCAATGAGTAAAATATACATCTGTGTGCTAGTTGTTGCACTTATGGCTGGAGCTGACGTATGGCAGGATATCGGAACCTCTAGCGCTGCTTTGACAGAGATAGCTTTGTTCATATCAATTGTTGCAGTTGTTTCAGCGTTACCGAGCCTTTTGTGCATACTCGCAGCTAAAAAGTTGACGCCAAAGAACGTTGGTATTGGCCTTTACAGGCGTGTGACTTATGCATCGCTGACCTTGTCCGTCATTTTATGGGGGAGCTGTTTGCTTGAAGGGGCAAGCAGCAAAGAGCGCTACTATTTGCTGATCCCTGAATTTGTAGGCTTCTTGAGCGTGTTATTACTCGTCATATCTTGGGCGTATTACCTAGTAGTAAAACATCTGCGCAAACCAAGCGATGCTTAACAAGCAAAACAATCCAGCACTCGTCGCTGCGCACCTCGCGGGGACAAGTGCTACGACGCGGCGGAGCCGCTGCACTTACCCATTTTTAGGGCGTTATACAAAATAGGTCAAATATGGACATTACTAATTCAGTTGGAGAACGAGTTACCACAAAGCTAGGTGAAGTGGTCATCCGCAAGTTCTTGGGTAAAGGCAAGTCAGGTTACTCATACTTGGCTGAAAGTAATGATGGCGAATATGTCATCAAGTTTATGCACTATGAGCCGTGCACCTACTACTCATTTGGTGACGCTAACAAAGTAGATCTGGAAGTCGAAGCTTTTCAAAAACTAGCGAGCCTTGGTATCAAAGTACCTCGTTTGATTGAAGCGAATGCAGAGAGCAACTTTTTGCTAAAAGACTATATTCACGGTGAACTTGTCACAGACTTGGTCATTGCTGACGCAATACCAGAATTTTGTGTGAAGCAAGTTTTCGACATGGCGAAGGTCTTAAAGGATGCTGGGCTTAACATTGACTATTTTCCCGATAATTTCGTAGTTATGAATGAAGAGCTTTACTACGTAGACTATGAGTACAATCAGTATGACCCAAGTTGGGATTTGCCCAATTGGGGGCTTTACTATTGGGCTAACTCGTTGGGTATGAAAAAATACAAGGAAACAAAAGACGCACTGAATATAAATCAAAGTGCTGATTCAGGTGTACCAATCAAGCGGCCATTTGAAGGTAGGGTGAAGAGTTGGTGCGAATCATTTGGCTAGAAAATTTGTATAACAAAGCCTTCAAGTCTGATTCGTAAACGCGTGCCGAACTCGCTTCGCTCAAACATGGCACACGCTCACTCACAGCTTAAGGCGGCGTTAGGCGAATAGCATATTATCAGGAGTTTTATGTCAGTATCATCGAGAGTAAGAAATATTATTTTAGCTGAGTCACTAGGTGTATGTGCCCTTTGTAATAAGAACATTGGGGCGGATGGTGAAGCTGCTCATATTGTCGCTGAGACTCCAGATGGGCCTAGGGGTAAAAGTAATTTAACGTTAATAGAAAGAAACTCACCAGATAATTTAATTTATCTGTGTGTCAGTTGTCATCGAGAAAAAATTGATAAATATCCAGATCAATATCCAGTAGCCGACTTGCACCATATTAAATTAAGGCATCAAAATGTACGTGAAACTTTTAATAATGGACAGTTCAACTATTTTAATGCATTGTTTTTTGGTCTTTCAACAGCAAGAATCGCCTCTATTCTTTCAAATGCATGCTGTGGAATACAAATCCAATTATCTGACTCAGATTTGAATAACCTTTCGCAATTACAAAAAAATATTGAAACAACTATTGTTCCTGCGAACATGAATAATTATGTTTCTATCCTTAAAGATGCAATTGTTACATTGAATCAAGTTTTTGAAAAAGAGGGCGTTGAATTTCAATGCGGACCATATGAATTCAAATATAGGGTGATGTTTTATAATGAAATGGATCCAGAAACTTCCCATCGCCGTGATGAGTTTTGGGAGCTATATTTCAATGTGGAGTCTTTGTGTAGCAATGCTGCTGGTTCACTTCATCATATTGTAAAGCAAAACTCTGCCCCAAGATTCACATAACAAGTCGTTTAAACGGACAAAAAACAGTTGGCGTTGTTCGTTCCTCACAAATTGTAGCCAACTATTTTTCGCCGCTGAACGAGGCGTTGAATTTCTAGAGGGAGCATAGGGACTATGGAAGAAGTAGCTTTCACAATTCAATCTGATGGCAAGCCAGTAAGTATTTCCGAGTTTGGGAAATACTTTTATTGGTTAAGAGCTTGTTATGTATTGGCACTAGACGAATATCATTTTTCATTGGAAGAAGATTAGGGTGATGATGTAGCTATTCGGTCCATGACCAAAGAGGAATTGGCTGAATCAATTATGGAAAGAGCTAAGTATATGACTTATGAAGAATTAAGAACCGTCGCTAATAGAGTCCTTACTCCTGAAGAAGATTTGATGCTTGTTGATATTTATCGTCGAAATCCGTTTGAAACAGTTCTTTGCGGTATCGGTATTGCGCTAACTGTAGCACTAATTGTTTCGGGAGGTAAATTCGAGTTTAAAGTCACAGGAATAAAAATTGAAATTCCCCCTATTGTGGAAGGTATCTACAAGCTTCGAAAAGCACTCGGAAGAAAGAGATAATTTAACAAACAAAGGCAGCGGGTAAACCGCTGCTTTGGACGTTATAGCGCAGAGTTAAAGAGAGTATAAAGTTCAATAATGTGTAAAAAGAAAGACCTGTATATTGATAGAGTGTATAAATTATGTGCGCCGGTAATGTTAGCTGTTGTGACATACTCGTACGTGTTTTCAGTGAAACCAATTTTCGATAAACAACAGGAGCTAAATGAAAAGAGCTCTCTGGTCGAAACATTAACTTTTGAAGTCGAATCTCTCGAAAAAGACAGAGGAGTTGCTTTAAATAAACTCGATGAGACAGAAACCAAGCTTAGTGTAGCCTCTGCCAAGCTAAAGGATACAGATGATCGCTTAAAGGAAACCGCTAAAAATTTAGATGGTGTGAATAGTAAGTTATCTAGCACTGAGGTTAACTTATATAACGCAGAGTCGAAGCTTGTGCGTCAAACTGGAGAAATTGCTGAAAAACGTGCTCAGCTAGATAAATTGCAAATTGATGTGGCTAGAAAAAATGAAGCACTTAAGAAGCTAACAGTATCCTTGAGCAGCTCTGAAAATGCTGCCATAACATTTTATGTCTATCGGGTTGTAAATGAAGTTGTAAATGATGGGATAAGATATGAAGTATCTGATTTGTATTCGACGTCTACAAATTCCAAGAAGTTTAATTTATACGATGCTTTGATTGAAAAATCTGAGTTTAGCAATGACGAATCAGTAGAAAAATTCTCCCAGAAATATTTTGAGCGAGAAGCCAAATTAATAATACGCCAGTTTGCCGAAGAAAAAATTGCGGTTGATGAAAGTGGGTATAAACCTGCTTTTGAGCTTTATACTTACACAGTTAGGAAACAGATGGGTATGTCAACAGAGTAGCGCTATAACAAACTGTTTAAGAGTGATTCGCAACGCGTGGCATTTTTACTATGGGTTTAGTGTTTAAGGTGGTCTGCGGCGGTTTCGGTGTTGTGTTGCTCACACCTTAGTGCGGCGTTACTTTCAGCTAACCCATTTACTAACCCCAACAAAAAGCCCTCACAAAGAGGGCTTTTTACAATCTATTTTCTATTTAGTTTTTAGAAAAAGTAGGCCATGTTTACTTGTACAAAGCTGTCTTTGCTAAAGGTGTAGGTTGGGTCTGCAATATCGTCGGCATCGATGTACCAAAGATCTAACTCGCCTTTCCAGTTTTCGCCAAAGCGTCGGCTGGCTTCTAGAGTGACTACGTTGGTGTCGTAATCCAGGTCTATCGCGCCACCTAATAAAAACTCGGTACTTTGGGCGTCGTTTAATACTAAACGCGCGCCTAAGTAGAGATCGTTTTGAAAGGTAGAGGTGGCCTCTTTGCCGTCACTATTCCAGTTGTATTCGGTGATTAACCCTAAGTCGGCGATGCTGTCGAATAAACCTACTAGGGTATATTCGTAACCACCTACGGCAGCGCTATAACTGTTGCTGTTGGTATTGCGGTATAAACCTTCGAACTTCCATAACCAATCGCCAATGGTGGCTTGTAAATCTAGGCCAAGTTGGTCCATTTGCTCATAGTAAGGGGTAAGTTTGGTGCCATCGGCACTGGCGATGAGCAGTGGGTCGCGATTAGTGCCACGAAAATAGGCAGTACCTACGTCCCAGTCGCCAAAGGTTTGCGCCCAACGTAAGGCAAAATCTACGTGTTTGTCTTTAGCGCCCGATTCATACTGGGTGTTGTCTTGGTCCACTGGAAGTGGTGGGCGAAAGCGGCCATCTACCCCAGCAAAGGTTCGCTCTCTAAAGCCGGGTAAGATAAATACATCCCAAATGCCTGAATCTTGATAGGTATTAAAGTGCAGCATCGGTTGACCAAGCTTTTCGTCGCCATCGGGTGATTCGATAAAGTCGGTTTGGTTTATCACATCAACCAAGTGCTGGGTTTCGGTAACGCCCCAAAACACTTTGGCTATGCCAATTTCGAGCTCGTATTCGTCGGCTAAGTGCAGCCATTTTAGCTCGCGAATATCAGCGTGAGTGCGCTCAGAGTCCATTGAATCTGCACGGGCAAAGGGCGTAAAGGTGATGCTGTCGATGCCATCGTTCCATTCCCAGTAAAGCTCTGGCTCGGCACTTATCGAGCCTTGGTGTTGCTGATCTTGGCCGGGAAATGCGCCGCTTTCAAAAAAGCCGCGATATTGCACTGCTACATTGCCGCGCAGCTCCATGGCTGCGCTGTTTACACTTAACAATGTTGCTCCAAGGGCAAGCGCAAGCTGAGTGTAGGTCGCTTTCATTAACGTGCTCGCTTAAGCTTGTTTTTGTTAAAGTCTGATTCTTTTACGCCGGTTTTAAACTGATAATTGTTCCAGAACATCTCGGTCTTTTTATCGGTTTGATGATTAACCATTAGCATTTTAGAAGGGCGCCAGTGTTTGTCGGCATACACTTGGTAATCGCTCATGGTGAGGGTTTTAAGCAGTTGGCCTTTGCGGTCGTAAAACTCTACCTTGTGCACGCGGTAGGCTTCTTTATCCATCCAGGTGATTTGCTTGGTATAGCCTGAATACTTATCTACCGGTACGTTTTGCACCACATAGCTGTCGAAACCGGCGATGGTTTCGTCACGTAAGTAGGTATAAGTGTATTTTTCTACTTCAAAAGAGCTTAGGTCTTCGAAGGCAAATTCGCTGCCCATGTAAGGACCAGATTTATTACGCGAACCAATGCGTTTTACTCGCTTTAACGCAGGTAAGTATAGCCACTGTTCGTCGGGCTCTAAGGCATGAGAAAAGCTTAAAAAGGCGGTGCCTTTAACATCTGCTGGGTGGTCAAATACACTTAGCGCTTTGTCTCCATCACCTTCTACTTCTAGAGATTGAATGCGAATAGAGCGGGTGCTGGTATCACCTTGGGCGTTGTACAGCACCATCTCGGTTTCAGCTTTAGAATCTACCCAGCCTAAATCAAAGGCTTTACGCTCTTGGGCTATCCGTAAGCCCTTTTCCTCGGCGGTTTCTGCTAAGGCTTGTTGGCTAAACAACAAGCTAATACAGATAACTGCGGCACGATTAAGCCACATGCTAAGCGGTTTTTTGTTGAAGTGCTGCTGCATTTTCTGCTCCCTTTGCACGGTCAAAACTAATCAAGAGTAATGGTAGTAGTAAGAAATCGATGATTAAGGCTACGGCAA
Source organism: Agarivorans sp. Alg241-V36 (assembly GCF_900537085.1). Lineage (NCBI taxonomy): Bacteria > Pseudomonadati > Pseudomonadota > Gammaproteobacteria > Alteromonadales > Alteromonadaceae > Agarivorans > Agarivorans sp. Alg241-V36. The sequence continues at coordinate 345,976 of NZ_UNRE01000002.1, forward strand.
TAATAATAGAAGTAAGTAGCCCCATATTGGAGTTAATGGTGAAGGTTGAACCAATTAATACTGAGAAGCCAACCACCAATACCGCGGTGGTAATAGCCAGTGCTTTGCCCACTGTGACAAAGGCGTAGCGCACTGCGTCTTCGGCAGACTTTCCTTGCTTACGCGCATACTGATACTTAGTGAGAAAGTGCACCGTATCGTCCACCACAATGCCTAGGGTAACGCTGATTACTATGGATAAACCTAAGTTAATATTGCCGTCAATTATCGCCCAAATGCCAAAACCAATACCTGCAGGCACCAAGTTTGGCAGTAGGCTAATAAAGGTAAGGCGCAGTGAGCGTAGTGAAATACCAATAAGTACCGAGATAAGCACCAAGGCCCAAAATGCACCTTTAAGGGCTTGCGGCATATTACGCTCGCCAATGTGGGCAAACATTAAGTTAGGGCTGGCGGCGATTACTCGGTAATCGGGTGCATTTTGTTGCCACCACTCTAAGGAACGTTGCTCAAGCGCTATCATGCCAACAGAGCCCATGTTTTTGGTGGTAATGGTGAGGCGAGTGGCCGACTTATCTACATTGATTTGGTTATTCAAATCTAAGCCGTAGGGCAAGCTCATTTCATACATCAATAAATACTGGGCAGAAAGTTCGCGTTCTTCTGGCACCAAGTAATAGCTAGGGTCGTCACCATGCATGTTTTTGTTTAAACGGCGCATAATGTCGGAGATGCTATTTACGTTGTCGATTTCTGGCTGTTGGCGTAACCAAGCACTAAAATCGGCCACTTTTTGCATGTAATTTGGCTCGTTTATTCCGCTGCTTTCACCGCTTCTTATTTCATAAGAAATGGTGGTAATCCCGGATATATTATCCTCCATAAAGTCTGTGGATTTACGAAAGTCCACCTCCTTACTGAAGTACTCTGTAGCCACGTCGTTAAGTTGGTTACGCGGGATCATGGCCAAGAAGCCAACAATAACTACCAGGGTAACCGGCATTAACCATTTGCGTGAATCAATCACAAAGTTTGCTAAGCGGTCGTAGTTTGAACGGCTGCTAATACTCGGCGTTTGTTTAATTGGCAGAATGTTAAGCAGGGCTGGCAAGATGGTAAGTGCGTACACATAAGCCAACATTACACCAACCGCCACAATGGTTCCTAGGGCTTGAAATGGTGGCGAGTCAGAGAAGTTAAGGGTTAAGAAACCAATCGCTGTAGTGGCACTGGTAAGGAAAATAGCCCGGTTGTTGATTTTTAAACTAAAAGCCAAAGCTTCTTTTTTAGACTTACCTTGGCGCATCTCGTAAAGCATTGAGGCAATCACATGCACACAGTCGGCGACCGCTAAGGTCATTACCATGGTAGGCACATTTACCGTTACGGTATTAAGCGCAAAGCCCATCCAACCGGCCATGCCCATGGTGCTGGCAATGGTTACAACAATAACCACTAGGGTGGCGAGCATACCTAGTATTGAGCGAAGTAAAATTGCTAGCATCACCAAAATTAGCAAGAACATAAGTGGTACTAGGGTCGACATGTCTTTCTGGCTTTGCTCGATGAAGCTGTTGTTCATCATTACCATGCCAGAGAGCAGAATTTTGTGTTCTGGGTAGGCTTGTTGATACTTGCTTTGTAGCTCGCGAACAAATTTAGAGGTTTTAGGCACCTCTGCCTGCATATCATCTTCAGAGATGGTAATAGTGGCGGCGATTACTGCCACGCGACCATCTAGGCTAATTAAGCGATTTTCTAGTAGTTGCTCACTCAGGCTTACCGCTTTAATCTTGCTTACCTTCTCCGCATCGAGCATGTCTAGCTCTAGCAGCAAATCTTCAACCCAAAGGTCGTCTTCTACTGCTTCGGTATGCTGGAAGTTAGTAATGGAATCAACGCGAGTTGAGTTAGGGATGAGCCAAGAGTCATCGGTAAGCTCTTTAATCAGCGTGAGCGATTGTGGGTTAAATACATCGCCTTCGTTGGGAGAGATAACAAAGGTGACTGAATCAGTTTTATTAAACACCTTTTGCATGCTTTCAAATTCTTGAAGTTGAGGATTATCCTCACCAAAGAAAATTCGATAGTCACCTACAAAGGTAAGAAACCGTCCGCCAGAGGTCATTGCTACAACGGCTATCATTAATAACATCAGTGTTAGCCAAGGTCTGGCAATCACTTGATTAAAAAATTTCTGTTCCATGGCCCTGTCCTATACCAATTGCACCATTCAATTGGTTAAAAGTGAATTATGACGATTTGTCTAAAATTGACGAATCGTCACTTCCTTTGCTTAAAAAACCGCAATATCGGGCGGTTAGTTTGAATCTAAATGCGTGCGTTTGTTATTCCACTTAACAACAGTAGAACAACTTGGCACTTTTTCTTGTTTCGCTGACAAAAACTTTGTGAGCTAATTGCCGGTTTGCGTAAAGCGCTTAGTACAGTGTTTCGTTTTTCTCTAGTATTGCCAGTTCGTCAGCGTAAAGCTCTTGGCCTATTCGCTGCCAGGTTGCTAGGTAGTCTTGTTGTTGCGACAGCGGTTGCCAATTTAGCCCATCACACAATAAGTTAATGTTATAAAGCAGGGCGAATTGGCTGTCGAAGCCAGCAGTGCAAAACTTACTGGATTTATTAACCACCGCGCTGCTAAGAGCATTAGTACCAAAGGCCATTGACCACGCTGCAAAAGTCGCGGCATTTGCATCAACATTTTGGCTGGCAGGGATCTCGCCCAAGGCTACGGCCTCTTCAATTAACTTAACCGCTACACCTACAATCTTGTTTTCGTGTTCACTTACGCTGGTACTGCGAATACTCGAGGTTTTCTCCATGATGTTGGGTGTTTTCATGCTTAACACCACCATCGACAAAGTAGGGTAAAGACGATTAAACAAGCGATAGCCATAGGCCATAGCAATCATCTTCTCTCGGGTACTGCCTTTAAAGTCATTAATGCGTTGGTATAAATCAATCTGCAAGCGCATCGACCGGCAACACAAGGCACACAATACATCTTCTTTACAGGCAAAGTGGTTGTACACCGTGCCTTTAGAATACTGCGAACGCTGGGTAATTTTATCCATCGTAAGACCAGCAAAGCCGGTTTCCGCCATCAACTCCAAGGCAATATCTAGCAATAGCTCTTCGCGGTTGGCAATTTCTTGGGCTTTTCTGGTTTTTGTATTCATTTTTTCTCTATATTGACACTTCGTCACAATGTGACGATTCGTCAAGTTATACGCCCTGATGACGATGAGTTCAAGTTTATTTTTATTTGATGTTAGGTTTTTAGGATTTAACTTAAGCCATATACCTAGTGCTTTGCTAAGGGGTGATGACAATAAATACCACAAAAACCTGAATGCTCGCCCAAAGTGTAAGTAAATACTGAGCTTAAGGGCAAGTATTGAAGTTAAGTTAATTGAGTAATAGCTGAAAATGTTGGGGTTATGGCGTGAGGCATTGCTTGTATATTACTTAAGCAGTAAAGCTGAGTGAAAAGTTTTTGCGATGTGTCAATTTAATGTGCTTATTACCTGTGAATGTGGTGGTTCATCCTATAAGGTTACGCCTTCGCCAATTATATAGCTTCACCAAAGGACCATAAGAAGCATGAAACAACAATCAAACAACAGCATATTAAGATTTTTTACTCACGGCAGTTTAGTGCTGCAAATCCTCATCGGTATTATTGCCGGTAGCGCGTTAGCGGTACTTGCACCTAATGTAGCAACATCCTTTGGCATGTTAGGTAGCCTGTTTGTTGGCGCCTTAAAAGCCGTTGCGCCGGTATTGGTGTTTGTATTGGTAGCAGCCTCGGTGGCCAGCCATAAACGTGGCCAAAATACCCAGCTTCGCCCGATTATTTACTTGTATTTATTTGGTACCTTTGCCGCGTCGTTAACGGCGGTAGCCATGAGCTTTATGTTCCCTACCGAGTTAGTTTTGGTGAGCAACGAGACCTCGGCTAACCCGCCACAAGGCATTGGCGAGGTATTACATACCTTATTATTTAAAATTGTCGATAACCCAATTAGCGCCATTATGAATGGCAACTATATCGGCATTCTAGCTTGGGCTATTGGTTTAGGTATTGCGATGCATAGTGCGTCTGATACCACTAAAACCCTGTTTAACGATGTTGCGGCAGGCGTGTCGAGCATTGTGCGCTTTGTGATCCGTTTAGCACCTATTGGTATTTTTGGCTTAGTGGCCAATACCATTGCTCAAACAGGTTTCTCGGTATTGCTAGGTTATAGCCAACTGCTGTTGGTATTGATTGGCTCTATGTTGCTGATTGCCTTGGTGATGAACCCACTGCTAGTTTTCTACAAAATTCGTCGCAACCCATACCCATTGGTATTTAAGTGCTTGCGTGAAAGCGGCGTAACAGCATTCTTCACCCGTAGTTCAGCGGCGAACATTCCAGTAAACATGGATTTAGCTCAGCGCTTAGATTTAGATGAAGACACTTATTCAGTATCTATTCCTCTTGGCGCTACCATTAATATGGCCGGTGCTGCGATTACTATTACCGTGCTATCGCTAGCGGCTGTGCACACTCTAGGTATTCAGGTAGATTTTGCTACTGCCCTATTACTTAGCGTAGTAGCTGCTGTTTCAGCCTGTGGTGCCTCTGGGGTTGCTGGTGGTTCTTTACTGCTTATCCCACTAGCCTGTAGTTTGTTTGGTGTATCTAACGATGTGGCCATGCAAGTAGTAGCGGTAGGCTTTATTATTGGCGTATTGCAAGACTCAGCCGAAACCGCGTTAAACAGCTCTACCGATGTATTGTTTACCGCAGCATGTTGTAAGGCAGCTGAAGAAAAAGCTTAACAAGCTTTCTAAACTGATGTGAAAAAGGATGGCTTAAGCCATCCTTTTTGTTTTGTGCTAACTAGTTTACAGCGCTATCTGCTTGGCTAGTCATGCTAGAACCAAAGGAGATGCCTTGGTCGTTCACGGCCATGTTCATCTGCGCTTTAATTCGGTAGTCTTTTAAGTCCATTAGCTCTTCAGGTACTTCTTCACCGCTCATTTCAATGCCACTAACAATAGGCTCGAACATTTGCTGGTAGTCGATGTACATGCTAAGCAAGCCATTGTTGGCAACTGGCTCTGAGGCCAATTGCTGGCTAACTGCGGCTGCGCGCTCACCGTTAAATAAAACCAAATGGTTACCTTTAAGTGCTAGTTGAGGCAGCACCTTGGTGGTTGGTGGCAATGGTAGCAAGTGGCTAACGTCAACCGGTGTTCCATCTGCTGGCAAGCTGATGCTAGCTAGCTCTGGCGAGAACTGTTTAGCAATGTCGAACAATGCAGCTGGGTTATCGGCAGAAATACTAATTATGGCATCTAGGCTTTCTAGCTCTTCAGGGCGGCTCATGTCAGCTAATTCATAGTTAAATACTGCCATGCCAATACCTTTAAGGCCGTTGGCCATGCCGGTCATCATGCCTACCATGCCTGGGTTTTGCTGTTGCATTGCCATTTGGATATTTTGCAAAGGCTCACATTGATAATCAGGTGTCAGCATTTCTTCCCAAACCGACAATAACGAAGGCACCAGTTGGTTTACGTCTACCCCGTAAGCCATGCTAAACACGGCATCTTCAGTATTAGAGGCATAAGAGGGAATAAAGCCACTCATTGCTTGGTAGGCGCTAAGCAATACGCTGTTATTGCTCTCAACCACCATGCGAACGCCAAAGCTGCTTTCTTGCTCGCTAATGTCTAAGGTATCAAAACCCATCACGGTTTTTGGCCAGTTAGCAGTAATGCTGGCAAACTCTTGTTCACAGGCTGGGGTGCGTAAAACCGCAAGGCCATTGCTGTTATCCGCTCGCTCTAGCTTAGTAATATGTTTGGCCAGCAAGCTACCATCGCTAGTGGTAAGAGCTTTGGCAATAGCTTGGTGGTTGATAAAACCAAAGCCTTCTTCTAAGAAGCCATGTTTGCTTAAGCTGTCTTGAATGATAGTGGTGTCGCTAATTGGCTGCTCTGCGGGATTAAGGCCTAGCGCAGTTTCTAACAAGCTATCTTCATTAATAGAGGTATTAAGGGTAATGGTGAGCAGGTTGTTGTTTACCGCTACAACTAAGTCGGCTGTTTCGGTGTCGCCCTCATCATTTAAGCGGTATGCGCGATAATCTATACCTTTAAGGTTTTGCTTAGTATGGGTAAAGCCGCTTTGTTGCTCGGCTTTATCTAACCATGCCCAGATAGCATCGGCCTTGGTCACTTCTACTTTCAGTACTGGAATCGCACCTAAGGTATAAAAGTAGCTGCGAATATCGTCCGCTAAACCAAAGGTATCGACAAAGGTTTGTCCGTCGCTAAGTGCTTGGTTGTAGCTATCGAACAAGGCTACAAAGAATTTGCCGCGAGGATCGCTTATCTCTGACTCTTCAAAGGTATCGCTTGGCAAGCTTTTGTAAGAGCCAGACAGTGAATCAATATAAGCTTTTACCGGAAACGGTTTTAGCTGCAAAGATAAAATCGCGGTATCGGCAGGAATGTACGAAAGTACGTCTGCACCGGCATTAACTTGACCAGCTTGTTGCGAATACCAATAGCCGCCGGCGCCAGCCCCAATAGCTAATAGTCCACCTGCGATAAGAACATTTTTCATCTAAAACTCCGTATTTATTTAAGCAATTACCTCTAGATGAAACTCGCTTAGCTTCAACTGTAGGGGGGCGAAAGAGCTTTATTAAATCATTGATAAACAGGCACTTCAATTAATAAGTAATTAAACAATTAATTCGCTGTTTTGCATCAAAATTTGGGTTGGGTGGCAGGGGCGTTATGAGTGCGTTTGAAAAGCAAAACTAGCCCGAGTAGCGCTTCTATTTTGCAGTTAATTGAATTACAGAAAAACATAGCGCCGAGTTTTCAAGCGGCGCTTAGTGGTGAGAAGTATTGCTTAGTTTTCCCAATAGGGCGGCGCGCCATAGTATTCTGAGAAGTAATCAAGAAAGGCTCTGACCTTTGGCGCAAGCAGCCGAGAGCTGGGGTAAACCGCCCAAATCGCCGCTGCATCATTGAGGCTGTAATCTGTTAGTACTTCAACTAAGCTGCCGTTTTTTAGCTGCTGGTAAACTAACCATTCAGCACACATTGCAACACCCAAACCTTGTAAGGCTGTATCGCGTACAGCTTCTCCGTGGTCTACCCTAACTCTGCCTTTAAGCTTTATGTTTTGTAGGCCTGTGGGGGTATTAAAAGTCCAGCTATCAAAGCCCATTTGCTTAACGCAGCTATGATTCTTTAACTCTTCAAGCGATGTTGGATTGCCGTGAGCTGCAATATACTCTGGCGAGGCGCAGATAATGCGTTTATCGGTCGCCAACTTTTTCGCGATAAGGGTTGAGTCTTTTAGGTCTGCGTCACGAATGGCTACATCAAAGCCACCTTCAATCATATCAATCATCGAGTCGGTTAAGCGAATATCTACCGACAGCTCAGGATGCTTATCTAAAAAGCCTTTTAAGGCAGGTATAACATGCATTCGGCCAAAGGAAGCGGGAGCGGTAATTCTAATGGTGCCAGTTGCTTGGGCTTTGCCGGTGCCCACAGTTGAGCGAGCCGCATCAACGCTGGCTAAAATTTCGTCGGCATAGGGTAAAAGTGCTTCGCCTTCTTCGGTAAGTGAAACCTTGCGGGTGGTGCGATGAATAAGCCGAGCGCCAATGCTTTCTTCCAGTTTATTGATATGCATGCTGGCAACCGGTGCCGACAAACCAAGCTCTTTTCCGGCCAGGCTAATATTGTGGGTAGCTGCAACTCTTACAAATAAGCGGAGGTGCTCTATATTCATCGTTTTATATCAACCTTTTAGTTAGGCAAGTTGTGAGCGGTTAAATTGAAGTTCTGTGCACTGCTTTAGCTTAAACCATGCATAGGCACCTGCAAGCGTATTGGCAATACACGCCGCAATAATAGTTTGAACAATGTTCTCTGTTGCTGCGCCTAGCCAAATGGCCGGCACATACAACACCAATAAACGAACCATAGACACAAACAAAGCGCGGCGAGCTTCCCCTAGGGCATTAAATGCGGACACCACCAACATACAAAGACCAAGAGGTGCATAGCTAAATGGAATCACCCACAGTGCAATGCTAAACCAGTTCTGCATCATCATATCAGTACTTATCATGGGAATAATATAGGGTGAGCTAATACCTGCAATAAGCGCGATGACTAGATGAAAAGCCAGTAAAAACTTAGCAGTAACAGTTAGTACCTCAACAATCTCACCAAGCTTACCTTCGCCAAGGTAGCGACCAATGATCGGCGGAATAGCCATGGTTAAAGCCAAAGTAAACACCAGAAGAAAGCTTTCTAGTCGAGCTAATAGGCTCCAAAATGCAATTTCTTCGGTGCCGATTTGCGCGATTAACACCATGCAGATAAAGGCGCTTAATGAGGGTAGAGACTGATTCAATATCGTTGGCACAGTGGTGCGAATTAACTCTTTGCCGTAGTAGAAATAAGGCGAGTTGAGTATGGCAGACTGATTAGAGTAAGCGCTGTTATTGCTTGAATTTAAGCTTACTGCGGCGAACCACTGCTTCCCTCGCGCTTTGTAAAGCATGTACAAGGTACAAAAGGCGTAGCTTAGCGTAGAGGCAAGAGCTGCCCCCACAATGCCCATGTTAAGGCTGAAGATAAGCAAGGGATCAAGAATCAGATTAATAACACTGGCCAGCAGAAACATTTGCCCAGTGGTTTTAGTATCTTCGTTGGCTCGGTAGACACAAGACACCAAATATAAAGCGGCCACCGAAGTAGCACTTAATAACCACACTGGCCAATAGCGATTAAAGATTGCTGCTAATGCTAATTGTTGTGCTTGGCTTACGTCGGTAGCAATAAATGTTGCCAATATCGGCTCTTGTAAGAGCCACAGCAAAACGCCCAGTAAGGCTATAAATAGACTTCCGCCGGCTGCAGCTAAGGTGGCAATGGTTTGAGACTTTAGCTTATCGCGCGCGCCACAGGCCTTAGAAATAATCGAGGTTGCCGCAACACCAATACCAACTTGAATACCAATAAATGTAGCTTGAAAGGGCAGGGTGATGCCATGAACAGCCAGCTGATTGAGCCCAAGCATGCCTATAAATACAGAGTCCACCAATTGCACCAACATAATGGCGAACAAACCTACCGTAAGTGGCAGCGTGCGCTTTATGATAAGTATTAATGTTGGAGAAACTGCAATCATCTAGCTGGCCTAATTGGGAATTTGCTGAAGGTAGAAACAACAATGGCTTGCTTTAAAGCAAGCCATTGAGCGCGAGGCTTAGCGACTATTTAATATCAACAACAACTTTGCCAATCGCTTGACCACTAGCCAAACGGTCGTGCGCTGCAGCCGCATCGGCTAGGGCAAATTGTTGGCTATCAAGCACTGGTTTTAGTTCACCGGCTTCAACAATTTTTGCTAGTGCTTTTAAGATCTTGCCGTGAGCTGCTCGGCCTTGGTTATAGATCATCGGTAAAAGCATAAACACAACATGTAAAGACAGGCCTTTCATGTGCACCATGGTTAAATCTTGCTCGTGCATAGATAAGGTGGTGGCAATTTGACCGTTTAGCTTAGCTGCCTCAATCGAGTTGTTGATGTTAGCGCCGCCCACAGAATCAAAAATCACATCAAAGCCGCCACCATTGGTGTACTTCTCAACATAGTCGGCAACGGTTTCGGTTTTAAAGTCGATAGCCGTTGCGCCAAGCTCTGCGATGAGATTGGTTTGTTCGCCAGCGGCACCGGTTGCAAAAACTTCGGTACCAAAATGTTTTGCCAGTTGCAGCGCAACATGACCCACACCGCCAGCACCACCGTGTACAAGTACTTTTTGGCCTGCAGTAATACCTGCACGGACTAAACCTTCATATGCTGTGATACCTACTAGTGGTAGGGCTGCTGCTTCACGCATTGAGATGTTGTTTGGTTTGTGAGCCACTAAATCAGCATCTGCCAACATGTATTCGGCCAACGAGCCTTGTAGTTCACCAAGCCCACCAGCACAGCCGTATACTTCGTCACCAGGTTTAAAGTCGCTTACACCTTCGCCTACCGCTTCAACAGTACCCGCGAAATCCATGCCCAATACGCCAGGAAGCTGCGGGTGAAAAGGTAAGGCTTCGCCCATGTCACGAATCATCATGTCGATGGTATTAATACTAGAGGCCGCAATCTTGATAACAAGGTGACCAGGTTTTACTTCTGGTTTTGCAATTTCTGCTGTTTCAAATACGTCGCTGCCACCGAATGCGCGAATCACTGTTGCTTTCATGATTATGAACCTCTATCCGTTGTTGTCTGTCATTGAGTTGGCTTCAGTATAGGCAGCATGAATAATTTGATAAGAAGGGCAAATACAAAATCAGTTTTAAGTTTTTGTTAATAATGAAGTGGACCAAGCTTAATCCAGCAACATCAGGCGGCTAGCGGCGAATTTGAAGATGGTTTATGGGCGATGATTGGCCCTAAGCATTATTAAATTTTTATTAACACTGATTCTACCTTTCACTTTCTTATCGCAGCTTTGACATAGCAGTAGACTTCTCGGCAATAAACGCCCTAGGTTGAGGAGCCTACTATGCATTATGAAGGTAAAATCTATCGTCCTTGGATGGAAGCCAAGAGTGTACTTATTCAAACGACGCTGGGTTGCAGCAATAACCAGTGTACCTTCTGTACCATGTTCGACGACAAACGCTTTAAGGTGCGTGACCTTGAGGCGATCTTTAAAGACATTGATGAAGCAAGGTTGATGCATCATAAGGTTGAATCGATATTCCTTATCGATGGCAATGTAATGGCGATGCGAACCGACAAGCTGTTGAAGATCCTTGATAAGGTTAAGGTAACTTTTCCTGAGCTTAAACATCTAGCCTTGTATTCAGGCTTTAACGATTTCCGTCGTAAGAGTATCTCGGAGCTAAAAGAGCTGCGTTCGGCGGGCCTTACCACCGCTTATTCTGGTTTAGAGTCTGGCGACCCGATTGTTCTGGAGCGGATTAAAAAAGGCATGACGCGAGAGCATGCTATTAAAGGTATGGAGATGGCGCGTGAAGCCAATATTCAGGTGCTTGCTTCCTTCATTTTTGGTTTAGGTGGCAAAGATCGCTCCATCGAGCATGCTGAAAACACCACTAGCTTGCTCAACATAATGCAGCCAGATGCAATTGCGCCAATGGCACTTGCAATCCAACCTGGCAGTGAACTGGAGCGAGAGCTACACCGAGGAGAGTTTGTGCTACCCACACCGCTGCAGATATTGGAAGAGGAAAGGTACTTGCTGGAAAATATGGATGACTTCCCCTGTTATTACTGGGGTGATCATGGCAACAATATAGCGTCTATGCGCGGTGTTTGGCCCGAGGTTCGCCAATCATTTTTACAGAACATTAATCAACATATCTCGCATAATCCAATGGCGCAGAAAAATGCTATTGAGACTTACGCTTGGTAGTAAACGGCTAGGTAGTAAATGGCCTGGTAGTAAATAGCTAGGAGATTTAAACGCTAATGATGATTAGCGAGTATTCAGCGGCTTCATAGAAGTCGCTTTTTTATGTGTTTAAATCGAGCTAGATTTTGCCTCTCTCTTCTTTACCTTTTCTGTTTAGTAGCCTCTTGTTCGTTCATCGTGAACTGTAGTGACGGATTACATTCTCTAAGCGCATTTAAGCAAGGTTTACTTGATAATCGTCGACACCAATCAATAAGCTTTATTTCTTTTTTACACTCGAAATAATTATGGATAAGTTAATAAATTCATAAGCTTACATTGTTAACCTTTTGTTGATTTAGTTTCGTTTTTTCTTTGATTGTTTAAACAATGAGCAGGGCATACCTTTTACTTAGTTATCCACGAGCTGATAACGAGACAATCATAAAACGGAAGGAATTGAATATGGCTTACCAAGGCTACACAACATTTACCGCAAAACAAGACGAGGCGATTTTATATGTCACTTTTGATTTTGGAACGGTTAACGTACAAGGTCAGGAGATGCTAGCTGACCTAAACGGTTTGGCACTGCGTTTAGAACGCGATCGCAGCGTAAAAGTGGTGGTATTCCAATCGGCAAATCCAGAAATTTGGGTATGCCATTATGATACGGATTTGCTTAAAGACATGTCGACCGAGGCGGTGTCTCGCGAAGAAGCAAAACTACTCGACTTACAAGCAGTTCTTGAGCGCATTAGTAAGCTGCCTCAAGCGACTATTGCAAAACTAGAAGGCTTTGCCCGTGGCGGCGGTCATGAGTTTGCTTTGGCCTGCGATATGCGTTTTGCAGCTCGGGGCAAATATAAATTCATGCAAATGGAAGTAGGCATGGGCATCTTGCCATGTGGCGGCGGTGCTTCGCGTATGGCTCGCCAAGTGGGTTTGGGGCGCGCCTTAGAAATTGTGCTCAGCGCACGTGATTTTAGTGCCGACGAAGCAGAAGCTTACGGCACCATTAATAAAGCTTTAGAACCCGATGAAATTGGTCCTTATGTCGACGCCCTAGCGCAACGTATATCTAAATTCCCTGCAGAATCAATTAACGCTTGTAAGCAGATGGTGTATGAGTCAATCGACAAACCAATCGATGAAGCTCTTAAAGCTGAAGCCTATTGGTTATACCAAGCTACCAGCAAAACACCTGCTGTTAAGCGTTTCCAAATTGCTGATGAGCAAGGCCTAGAGCACGATATAGAGAACCAACGTAACTGGGAACAGTTAGTTATGACCGTTCAAGATATTAACTAGAACAAGCTAACAAGAAAGCTCCTACGGTGTTAACTCGAAAGAGAAACGGGGAGCTTTCTAATTTCTAAAGCTTATCAAGCCAAGTGCTAAAACTGATGTTCAATTCACCCGAATCAACAAAATGAGAGGTTCACTATGCTAGGTGAAAGCCATTCACTACTACACGAATTCCCAAAATCTAAAGCAAGCATATTAAGCTTAGTGAAAAGCGATCAAAGCTTTGCTAGAGATGCGCAGCACTACGAAGACTTAGACAATAAAATTAGAGATTTAGAACTCAGCAATTCACCGATTGACGATCAAGCCATGCATCAGCTCAAGCATGATCGCTCACTACTAAAAGATTCTCTTTATCAGCGGATTTTGCAAGCTGAAAAGTAATAAACGAAAAAGCTCGAGCAAACGCTTGAGCTTTTTTGTTGGGCTATTCGCTAGCCGCTGGATACTCTTTGATAGTAAATGCTGGTGTGGCTAAGCCTTTAATATCGTTAAGCTCTATGGCAAATACGCCGCCGCTTAGCGGGTAGTCGCATAGTTGTTGTTCACTCATGCCTTCGCGGGCACTTACCACATACAAAGTGCTTAAATTTGGACCGCCAAAGGCACATTTAGTGACGTTAAGTGCTGGAATGGCGATTTGTCGTTCTAGTTCACCTTGTGGGGTATAGCGGCTAAGTTTTGCGCCATTAAAATGGGCTACCCAGATATGCTGTTCTGCATCTAAGGTGATGCCATCGGGGTTGCCAAAGCTGCGATCAATATGCAGCCAATCTTGTAGTTCTTTAATGTTGCCGTCTTCACTGAGTTTTCCGCGTTTTATGAGGAAGTTTTCGGTATCGACAAAGTAGCCATAGCCTTGCTTTTCGCAAAAGGTGGGGCCGTTGGTTACCCAGTATTTTTCATCTAGCGTGTTTAGCTCTAAGTTTGGGCTTAAGCGATAAAACTGTCCGGAAGCCTTGGTTATTTGGCAATCCATTGAGCCTAGCCATAAGTCGCCATTGGGCGAAACCCAAGCGTCATTTAGGCGGTTTTCTTTTAGTGTCGGTTCGGGGTCGAGCAACAAGGTGCTTTTATCGTCACGAAGTAGTTTTACCCCGTTGGCATAGGTGGCTACAAAAGTAGTGCTATCGCCGGGAATAAGGGTGGGTAAAATGGCACTAATCATTGGCTTTTGCGACCAGCTTTGCTGCTCACCGCTGGCGGGGTGATAGCGGTGCAAACTTTCTTTAAGAATGTCTACCCAATAGAGCGCTTGCTCTTGTTCTATCCATACTACACCTTCGCCTAAACGCGCTTCAGCCTGCCAGACACAGGTAACCTTTGGGGTTTGCAACATGCTTAATCCTAGAAAAATGACCAACTAGCAGCAAATTATCTCACTGCGGTTTTACGTGGTCGATGGTAACACTTCGCATTAGCTGGATGATTTGTTTCATGGATTAATTGTATTTTTGCGAGGGGCTTAGAAATCTATTCAAGTGAAGTGAGATAGCCACAATAGAGTGTTTCATTAGCGTGGCGGGGAGCTTGTAGCGAAAAATAAGGGCAAAACCAAACCAGAGAGTTTGGCTTTGCCATAGTGTTTAGTTTGGCTTCTTAATACCAATTTGTTGATAGCTTACTTGGCTAATCGTTAAGTTTTGCCATTTTCCAACTGACTTAGCTTGAGCCTTTTCTGCTTGGTAAAAGTAAGGCTGGCGTAGCTGGGCTTGCTCGCTAGGCATCGCAAAGTATAAGCGGGCAGTTTCGCCATTAAGTTGAGCGCTAGTTAAATAGGCCACCAGCGCGTGTTCTAGGGCATGATAGTCACTCTTCCATAGGTGAATTTTAAGGCCTTGATTGGCAACGGGATAGGTACCACCATCTTCGGCGATAAAACGATCAAACCATTGCGGGTAAGTGGTGGTTAAGTAATTGGTGGCACTTGGTTCGACCAAGGCTAAGCTTGCGGCAGCTTGGTCTAGCTCGGCATATTCCCACCAAATTGCTGGTGCACCATTAGGTAGGCGACGCCATCCGCCTTCGCCTTGCTCTATAAAGGCTGCTTGTAAGGTGGCTTGTAAACCTTGTTTACTTTGACTCACCAGCTGTTGTTTGCCTAAGTATTCAGCGGCTAACCAGGTCATCCACCATGATTTTGCGGTATGACCAAAATCATTATGGCGGGCAGAGTCTGGCTGGTAGTTGTTGCCGTGTTTGGTGCCCCAAAAACGGAAATCATCGGGGCGAAGAAATTGTTGAGTAATGGTAGTGAGCAGTTTACTAAGATCTTGGTCCCACTGACTTTTGTGGGGCTCGGGTAATAGTGGAGACAGCAGTAACATATAAGCGTTTATTTGGTCTAGCTGAGCCACTAACTCAACTTCATCGCCACTGCCGTTGGCCGATTCTGCATTAACCCAGCGAAGGCGCTGTTGCTGCTCGTCCCAGTATTTATCAAATATGTAATCTTTTACTTTAAGCAGGTCGTTCAGTACCGCTTGGTCGCCGGTTAAGTAATAGTAAAAAGCCATGCCGAGTTGGGCGTAGGCCAGATCTTGAGTAGTGCGTTGTTTGGCAGAGAAAGCCGACTGCCCATCTTCAAGCACACTAATCACCGAGCCTTGCTCTTCAAGCAGGTGAGTGCGCAGGTAATCCACTCCAGCTTTGCTAAGCGCAAGGGCTTGTTGGTCACCGGTTAAATGAAAAATAACGCCATAAACAAAAGTATGGCGAGCCTGCATGCGGGTATAGCTTTGATTGAGGTGAGGTCTCATCCAATCGGGAGCAGCATTTAGTTCAGAACAGGGGCTAGTTTGGCTAAATGCCGAGCCGTCGTTACAACGGAAGGTAGGGAAGTTACCCAAGGGAGTGCCATGGGCATCTTGGTGTAGCCAAAAAGGAGCCAGCTCGTTTTCCACGCTATCAAGCCAACGCTGGGCCGAAGGGATTTGCAAATCGCCCGCTTGGGCATTGCCGTTAGCAATTAAACACACACTGAGTAATACTCGTTTCACAGTCTATTTCCTTAAGCTAAAACGCCATCGCTTAAGATTTTATCTGAGCATTGATAGAAAAAATCAGTGTTAGTACACAGTTTTAGCTGACTTATTGATAGATAGGATGGTTGAAAAAAAGGCGATAGCATTGCGCTATCGCCTAGTAGATTTAGCCGCGCTGTTTCAACTGTTTAACGCTGTTTTGTACCCGCCGATAAAACTTGCCTAAGTCTTTATCGTTGGCACGTCGCTCTGCCACGCTGGCGGCATTAAACTGCTGTTCGCGCATCAGTTTGTGGTAGTTCTGCAAACGCCGCTCATCAAGCAAGCCATTTTCTATCGCTTGCCTTACTTGGCAACCGGGTTCGCTGTTGTGTTGGCAGTCGGCAAACTTACACTGCTCGGCTAGCTCGGTGATATCGTTGAAGGTGGCATTCACCCCTTCTTCACAATCGCTGAGTTGTAACTCACGCATACCTGGAGTATCTAGCAGTAAACCGCCGTTCTCCATTAAATGCATTGAGCGCGCCGTAGTGGTATGCCTACCTTTACTGTCGGCTTCTCTAATCGCTCCCGTTTGGCTACTTTGCTCGCCTAACAAGGTATTGATTAGCGTAGATTTCCCTACTCCAGAAGAACCCATAAAGGCCACGGTTTGGCCCCGTTTACACCAAGGGTTAAGTTTGGCCACATCCTCGGTATCTAGCGCGTTAAGCGCTTCAACCATTAGCATTGGGTCAAGCTTTTGTACTTGCTGTTGTAGGCTAGCAACATCATCACAGGTGTCTGCTTTGGTAAGCACTACTACTGGATCTACTTTGGCTTCATTGGCTAGGGCCAAATAACGTTCGATACGGCTTAGGTTAAAGTTGTTGTTCAGTGAACACACGATAAACACGGTATCTACATTAGCGGCAATTAGCTGCAATTCGGCGCGAGTGCCCACGGCCTTACGACTAAATAAGGTGGCAGGTTCTAGCTGCTTTACAAATTTAAGCTCCGGCGTATTGGCGTGTTCAAGCAACAGCCAGTCACCTACCGCCATTTTGGGCATGTTTGGGTGAATTGCGATGCGTTGTAAGCCAAGTTCACTGGCGACTACATATTCGCTGCGGTGCTGTTCAAATACGCGCGCAGCAGTGTACGAACTTAGTTCGTCTAAATTAAGTTGTTGTTGAAAAAAGGGTTTCCATCCAAGTTCAGATAGAGAAAAAGAATTACCCATTTGAGATTACCCCAAGCACAATGAGTGCTATTTGAAACTAATTAGGGGTCAATTAAGCCCCGGTAATGACCGGGCTGAGCAGGAGTAACAGTGTTACGCTTGTTCCTGAGCCCGAGAAGATGTGATTACAATCATTTTGTATCCTCGCTATGGTTTAAAAATCGGCTAAATAATAGCAAAAGCTGTGAGTGAACCCCACAATTACTTGAATAACAATTGAGACAAATCAGGTCTTGGATCTTTAAGCTTTAAACAGCCACACTGTTTAAAACGATCTTATGAATAACTGCGTATAGCTTAATAAGCTTAAGTACAAACACGAGCAAGAGAAGTGGAGTAGGGTATGCATTATTTTCGACCCGCAGGTGAACGCGGATCTGTTGATTTAGGTTGGCTGAAAAGCCAGCACAGTTTTTCCTTTGCCAATTATTACGACCCTAAGCACATGGGCTATTCAGTGCTAAGAGTGATTAATCAAGATAGTGTTGCGCCCAGCAAGGGTTTTGACACCCACCAACACAAAGATATGGAAATCATCTCCTACGTGACGAGCGGCGTGGTTGAGCATATCGACAGCATGGGCAATCGCTACAAAGTACCAGCGGGTGATATTCAAGTAATGAGCGCGGGCACTGGGGTAAGCCACTCGGAGTTTAATGGCTCAGACGAAGAAGATTTAGAGTTTTTACAAATATGGATTAAGCCGCAGCAAACGGGTTTGGCTCCTGCCTACCAGCAAGCGCGTATTAAGCAAGGTGAGGTATTAACCCCGCTGGTTACTCCCGATGGCCGCGATGGGTCGTTGATCATGAATCAAGATGCCGCGCTTTATCGATTAGCCATCGACGCTAATAGTGAGTTTGAACTAGAAGTGATGAAAGCCTGCGGCTACTTGCATGTGGTTAGTGGCGCGGCCAACTTACAGCAAGCATCTGGCGGTGCGTATACGGTTAGGCCCGGCGACGGAGTTGGTGTTTCTGGTGAGCAAGCACTAACTATTCGTACCGAAAACTATGCCTTTGAAGCGCTATGGTTTGATTTACCTAGTGCCTAAACCGCTTAATTGACAGATTTTGTTATCTATTAAGTTATATCTATTACTTAGACAAACCCTTACCAATAAGCGATGTTGGCGTTAACACTTGTTTATCTTGTTCACAAAAAAAACATGAAAACGTACAATTTTTCACCACGCATAATGATAGATTGCATTTTAACTTGGGATTTTTCTTCTTACTGCTATGGTTTCGCTGCATATAAAAGCAACTAGAGCAAACAACAAACAATTACTTGAGCTGTTAGGTGAGGGGTGTTCATAGCCTTAGCCGACACCTGCCACTCAGGGCTAACTATGTAAGAGGATAAATGGAATGATCTCAGATAAACCCGTGCTGGCTTTATTGAGCCTAGCGCTATGGTCGCCATTAAGTTCAGCTGAGTTATTACAAAAATTTGAGCTGGAAAATGGAAGTTTGTTACCAGGTTACTCAAGCGCAATTGATAGTCCGTTTAACGGTGTTGCTGCTTATGCAAACAATGATGGTGTGCAAGCAACAGCGCAAATTAGTAATACACCCGGCCAGTTTCGTTTAGATATTAGCGGCGCGAGTAGCGCCAACAATGCAGCGGGCATTAGTGTTTACCTTGATGATAAAAAAATAGGTGCAACAGAGTTTGTGGGCACTGCTGCATCGCTTGGTAGTATTAGCTTCAAATTAGACACTATGCCGCTTAACTCGAGCCTTTCGTTTAAATTAGAAACCGATGATGGTAGTAACGATACCTATTTAGATTGGTTTGAGCTGCATCGCATAGGCGATGTAGCAGCTTTGCCTACGGCGCCAGTATTGCCAAGTGATGGGGCATACAATACCGGCGTATACAGGAATATGTTTGCCGAGCTTGGTTACTCAAAAGCTGAGGTTGAAGCTCGTGTTCAAACGGTATATGACCAGCTATTCCATAGTACTGATACCGCCAATAAAGCGATATTTATTCCGGTGGGTGATGATATGGCCTACATCTGGGATGTAGGCAACAATGATGTTCGTAGCGAAGGGATGTCTTATGGCTTGATGATGGCGGTGCAAATGAACCGTCAAGATGACTTCAACAAGCTTTGGAAATGGGCGCACACCTACTCACTAAACAAATCCGGAGCTAACAAGGGCTACTTTGCTTGGAAAGTAAGCACCGCCGGAGATATACAAGATGCCAACCCTGCGCCCGATGGTGAAGAATACTTTGCCACTGCTTTATTTTTTGCTTCTCACCGTTGGGGTGATGGCACGGGTATTTACAACTACAGCACGCAAGCTAATCAGATCCTTGATGATATGTATGGTAACGGCGAGATGCGTTACAACAATCAAGGTCAGTTAGAAGAAATCAGTTTGTTTGATCACAATGAAAAACAAATTGTGTTCTCTCCAGCCACACCTTCTGACAGAAACTGGACTGATCCTTCCTACCACCTTCCTGCATTTTATGAATTGTGGGCGCGTTGGGCGAATAATAACAATCAATTTTGGGCGGACATTGCAACTACCAGCCGTGCATTTTTGAAAACCACTGTTAACTCAGCCAATGGTTTAAGTCCCGATTATGCTTATTTTGATGGCACTCCGCATGGCGAGTTTCAAGCTTGGAAAACCACTTTCCAATACGATGCATGGCGCACCGTTGGCAATGCCGCAATGGATTTTGCGTGGTGGCAAAAGGATCCGTGGCAAACTCAATATGTAAACAGCTTGCAAGCCTTCTTTAAGAGCGAAGGGATAGACTCTTACTCAAGTCTGTATGAGCTTAACGGTACGCCTTATCAAAACAATAGTGACCACTCTCCTGGTTTAGTGGCGATGAATGCGTTAGCTAGCTTAGCGGCTAACGACCAACAAGCTTGGGAGTTTGTGCAAGCCCTTTGGGATACCCCAGTACCTAGTGGTAAGTGGCGTTATTACGACGGCACGTTATATATGTTTGGTATGCTGGCATTAAGTGGTTCCTATCAGGTTTATTGCCCAGCTGGAGAATGTGATGCGGTGGTTCCACCTACCGAGAATCAAGCTCCGGTGACGGTAGATGACAGTGTTACAACTACTCAAGATACGCCACTAGTGGTTAGTGTTTTGCAAAATGACAATGATCCAGATGGCGATACCATTAGCATTGTGAGTTTCACCCAAGCAAGCAACGGCAGTGTTAGCCAGGTAGGTGATGGTTTAAGCTATTCTCCAAATAGTAATTATGCGGGCAGTGATAGCTTTAGTTATACCATTGGCGATGGGCAACTAGAGGCAAGTGCTACGGTGACTGTTACGGTAACAGACACTACGGTGAATAATCCCCCTAGTGCCTGTTTTACCGTGAGCAGCGAAGTGGCAACAGTTGGTCAATCAATTGATTTTGACGCTAGTTGCGCAAACGATGTAGACGGAGATGTGTTGAGCTATGCTTGGAGCTTTGGTGACAACAACGGCACCACAGGATCTACAGCTAGCCACAGTTACAGTGCTGCTGGTACTTATCCAGCAAGCTTAACGGTAAGCGACGGTAAGGGTGCTAGTGATGTTTATAGTGTAAACATTGTTGTTAGCAACTCAGATAATGGCCCTGGCGGTGCGGTGTGTAGCTACACGGTAGATAATGATTGGAATAGTGGCTTTGTGGCTAATATTACAATTAGCAACCAAGGCACAACGGCTATAAATGGCTGGCAAGTGAGCTGGGTGTACAGTGATGGCTCTGCAGTAACTAGCAGCTGGAATAGCACAGTAACAGGTAGCCAGCCTTATGTGGCTAGTTCATTACCTTGGAACTCAACCATTCAGCCGGGTCAATCGGTGACCTTTGGTTTACAAGGCACTAAAGGCACAGCAAACACGCCTGCTGAAGTAGTCACACTTGGTGGCTCAAGCTGTAACTAAGCTAATCGATTAAACCAAAGTAAATTAAGAGAGGCATTAGCCTCTCTTTTGGGTTTTAGCGCTTTGTGGGTTGCGCTGTGTTCGGCCTTGGCTCTAGTTACTCATACTAATATGGATGAGTTAATCGTTTAAAAGCCCAAGTGCTGCCATGCATTTTTTAGCCTTATTCTCAAATTTACCGCCCTCATAAATAGCGTTTGATAAGCTAAATTTATAAAGCTGTGAACTTACTCTAATAGCCTTTAAAAACATATCTTAGTTCAAGCAGTTACTCAGCAGTAGTCTACTATCAATAAGAAGGTTTCAAGCTTTAATTCAGCCGCTTGAGTCACTTTTGTAATGGAACAATGTCGCTAGAACCCGATTAGAAAGATAGGTAACAGGAACATGTGGAAACAAATCGCCGTGCTATGGATAGCCCTGTTAAACGGTTTGTGTTTAGCCTCATCTGCCATGGCAGAAAACATTGCATTTAGCCCCCAAGAGCAACAGTTTATTGACCAGCAGTTGCCAATTACAGTGGTGGCCGATTTAAACTTCTATCCCTATGCCTTTGTTAATGACTCTGGTGCTTACGATGGTATTTCTCGTGAGTACCTAGAAGAAATAGCCCAATTAACCGGCTTAAATTTCACATACAAAATTGGCCCGAGTTGGGCCGAGATGCTGCAAGGTTTGAAAGACGGTGAAATAGACATTATCCCGATGATGTTTTATGACCAAGATAAAACCGATTACGTTCAATTCTCTCAACCGTATATCTTGCATAGTGAATATCTTTACACCTTGGAAACAGAGCCCAATGTTCAATCTCTCGATGCTATTGCCAACAAAACCTTGGCGGTGATCGAAGGCTATGAGCTAACTTCTTGGCTTAAACTGCGTTATCCAAATATTAAGCTTAAATACTACGATGAACTTGCCCATTGTTTGCGTGCAGTGGCCGATGGTGAGGTATTTGGTACGATTGGTGAGTTAAGCTCAACGCTATACTTTAAAAACAAAATGCACCTGCGCAATATCAAAAAAAATACCGCCATCGCGGGTAGGAAGAATCTGCCAATTTCAATAGGCCTAAGCACTCAGCATCCGCACTTACTAACGATAATTAATAAAGCCATTGAACAGATTGATATTGCCACCCGCAATCGCATTTCTGGTCGCTGGCTTAATGACAGTTCGTCGCAAAGTATCCTTAATGGTGCCTTTGGTTACGGGCGGGCACCGTTCATGTATGACCTAAGTTCTGAGGTGGGTTTAGAGTATGAGATAGTGCGGCGGGTATTGTCTTCTATGGGCTATCAAATTGAAGATGTAGAGCAACTGCCCACATTTAGAGGACAAATAATTCTTCATGAAGACCAAAATTTAGATTTCTCGGTTGGTGTGTCTGAACTGCCCGACAATATGTTCTACTCCGACGATATCGTTAACTTTAACAATGTGGCTGTAACTCGAAAAGTCGATAATATTGCTTTGTCGTCACCTGCTGATATGGCCAATTACTCGGTGTCTAGCTTTGCTGATTCTAAGAAATTGTTGGGCGAAGAATATGCGAAAATGGCCAGCAATTCTTCACGCTTTAAAGAGCACTCCGTTCAAGAGCTTTCGTTGACTGAGTTCTTTGCTGGCAATGCTGACGTATTAGTGGCTGATATAGAAATAGTAAAATGGGCGATCCGCTATTCTGGTTTAACCAATGGGCTAATTAGTGATTTCGAGTTCCACTCGATTTTTGACCAGTCTGAAGTGGGTTATAAGGTGGCGTTTCGTAATCAACATATTCGCGATTTGTTTAATCAAGCCTTGCAGACATTACGCAGTGGTGAGGAGTATCAGCAATTATTTGATTTGTACTTAAACTCAAACTTCAACCCACAGATTAGGCGTGGCAACCTGATTGCTGATGTGGTGGCGCCTTATATCTTTCACGACGACCTTAAAAACTTAAGAAATGTACTGAGGGTTTTTCATAAAAACTCCAATATTAAAGCGATATCAGTTAGCTCAGACTCGCCTAATCGAGTCATCATGCAGTTACAAGAAATAGACGGCGAGCTCAAAAGTGTAGATGTGATAAAAGTATCCCATCTTAGCCGCTTATCTAAAGAAAGCTTCTATGTACACAACGGCAGTACCGACAAAGTGGGCAGCATTACTTTTTATGCTCAAGCCAATAGCCCTGAACAGATTATCTCGTCTCATGTGCCTGATTTACGTCAATTCAGTGGGCTGTCTGGCGAGCAAATGGCCGAAATTCGTTTAGCTTATGAGCGGCAAGACTTATCAGGGCAACTACTTAATTTAAGTGAAGCCGAACAAGTTTGGATTAGTGAGAATCCTATTATTTCAATTGCGGTAGACCCCGCAGCACTGCCCTACGAAGCCTTTGACGAAGATGGCCAATATATTGGTGCAGTGGCTGACTATTTACAGCTGATTAGTGCCAGTACTGGTTTAGTGTTTGAGCCGGTGAAGGTAGAGACTTGGCAAGAATCATTAAAATTGATTCGAAGCCGGAAAGTGCAGCTAGCCTCAGCAGCCTTTGGCAATACTGAGTTAGAACTTGATTATTTAACTACCTTACCCATTGTTAAGAGTGAAGTAAGCTATGTTGGCCGTATTGGAAAAGGCTTTGTCGGCTCTTTAAGTGACCTGCGAGGTAAAACTGTAGGCATTATTAAAGGTGCTTCGCAAACGGCTGCCTTAGTTGAACAAAGCCCCGATGTTAATTGGGTATATCCGCAAAGCACCGAGATTGGCATGCAGCAAGTTGCCGACGGTGAAATAGACGGCATGGTAGACACCATATTGGTGCTTAACTACCTTATGCAAAGCCGCGGTTACAGCAACTTAGCGGTAACCGGAGACTTTGATAGGGATGTAGCGTCTACTATCTATGTACTTAAAACCTTACCCACCTTACAGTCAATTATTAGTAAAGCTATCGACGCGGTTACCCAAGCACAACGCGATGCCATTGTGTCTAAATGGGTGCCTAATAAAGTGATAGAACGGGTTGATTACACCTTGGTATGGCAGGTGGTTGCAGCTGCATTGTTTTTAGTTATATTGGCACTGTTTTGGAACCGCAAATTAGCTAGTTTGATTAAGGCGCGTGAGAAAGCCGAGCAACGCTTACAAGAGCGAGAACAACTGTTGTTCGACATGCTTAATTCTGCCCCAATTGGTGTGGCGATAGTGGCTAATGAGCAAACCCTATTCTCCAATAAAACCGCACGAGATATGTTTGGTGTGTCTGCCGAAGAGTTAGATGATTTCAAAGTTAGCAATATCTATTGCGATCCGGCCCAGCGCGACCAGAGTTACCAAATGCTTAAACAAGGCTTACCTGTGGTTAATCAGGAAATTGACTTTAAGCGTACCGATGGCAAGCAATTTACCGGCTTAGCGAATTACATAAACACAGAGTTTAAAGACCAACCCGCGATATTATTTTGGTGTTATGACATTAGTGAACTTAAAGATCTTAATACCCAGTTAAGTTTAGCTATTGATGAAGCTGACAATGCCAACAAAGCCAAGTCAGATTTCTTGGCCAACATGAGCCATGAAATTCGCACCCCAATGAATGCCATTATTGGCATGACTCACTTGGCGCTAAATGCCGAGTTGGACCGTAAAACCCGTGGTTATCTCAATAAAGTGTCCCATGCAGCGGCGTCTTTGCTAGGGATCATTAACGATATTCTCGACTTTTCGAAAATTGAAGCGGGCAAGTTAGACATGGAATGCTTGGATATTAGCATTCAAGATATTTTGCAAAATCAGCTCAACTTAATCGAGTTAAAAGCTCAAGACAAAGGGGTAGAGGTGCTCACTTTAGTCGAGCCTTCGGTGCCGCATAACCTAATGGGCGATCCACTTCGCTTAGGGCAAATATTTACCAACCTTGCAAGCAATGCGATTAAGTTTACTGAGCAGGGCGAAATTGCCTTCTCAGTGAAGTTGTTGGAACAACAAACCAATCGCGCCAAACTGCAATTTTCGGTACGCGACACTGGTATTGGCATTTCGCCCGAGCAGCAACAAAAGCTATTCCAATCTTTTACTCAAGCCGATGCCTCCACCACAAGACAATATGGCGGAACCGGTTTGGGCCTAACCATTTGTAAAAGTTTGGTAGAACTAATGGAAGGCGAAATTTGGCTAGAAAGCGCCTTGGGAGAAGGTACCGAATTCTTGTTTACGGCCTGGTTTAAGCTAAACCACGAGCGACCAGCCACACGCAGTGCCATTAGCCCAACAAGCCTAGATAACATGTGCATTTTGGTGGTGGATGACAACGAAAGTGCCGCAGAAATTATGGCCTCTATTGTCTCCTCTTTTGGTCCTGAAGTAAGCGTGGTGCACGCTGGCTCTGAGGCGCAGGCATTAGTGGCTGAAAACCCAGATAAGTACGATATGGCGATTGTTGATTGGAACATGCCAGATATGGATGGGGTGGCTACCTGTGAAGCCATTCGCCAAGAGGCCGGCAGTCACCCGGTTAAATTTATTATGGTGTCGGCTTATGACCACGCACGTTTCAAAGAGCAAAGCAAAGACGCAGGAGTAAGTGCTTATTTGGCGAAACCGATTACTGCCTCAGAGGTATTTAATTCGATAGCCCAGGTAAGTGGTCGCGATGTCGCTTTATATACCCCGCTTGCCAAATTGAGTGACAAACTCACATTAGCTAAGCAAAAGCTGCAAGGTGCACACGTGCTGCTGGTGGAAGATAACGAACTTAATCAAGACTTAGCCATAGAGCTACTAAACAGCATTGGTGTAAGTTGCGAGCTGGCAGAAAACGGCCAGTTGGCTCTTGAGAAGCTTCGTCATAACTCTTTTGATGGCGTATTAATGGATATTCAAATGCCGGTTATGGATGGCTACACCGCCACCCAAAAAATCCGCGAGTTTGATTTAGAAATCGCTATTATCGCCATGACAGCTAACGCCATGAGTGGCGACCGAGAGCGGGTGATAAGTGCGGGCATGAATGACTACATCAGTAAGCCCATAGATGTTGAAGCCATGATAACGACCATGGCCGAGTGGATTAGTGCTTCTGGTTTGCAGCCAGCAGCACCTGTCGGTTCAACAGAAGAGTCGGTGCCTTCGGGGATTACCGAGGGATTAAATCCAGAGATTATTGATCAAGCTGCCGGTTTAGCAACCTGTAATGGCAACGCCAATTTATACTTCAAATTGCTGAATAAATTTAGCCTCAACCAGCGCAGTTTTGCCGAACAATTTGAGCGAGCTTGCGGCGAATCAGACTGGGTATTAGCTACCCGTTTAATACATACTTTAAAAGGTAATGCGGGGAATATTGGTGCGCTTGTATTGCAAGCCGCAGCTGCCGAGCTAGAAGCTGTTGCTGCCAGTATTTTGTCTTCGGAGGGGAGCAATAGTTTTAAAAACAGCAATGAGCGGATTCAGTCGATGCTGTCGAACATTAGTGCTTTGTTAGAGTTGGTATTTCAAGAAATTGGTTTGTTAATGCCTAAAGATGTAGGCCAAGACCATGCAGAGGATGATAGCCAGCAGAAAAGCAATTTAGCGCAGCTTAAAACTGAGCTTGTCACGCTTGAAGAGCAACTAGAAGAGTGCGACGTAGATGCCGTTGAACGGATCGATGAGCTGTCAGAGATGGCCTTCCCCGCAGAGGTGAAAAAGCAACTATTAGGCATTAATAAGGCTGCTGCAGAGTATGACTTTGAAGCTGCTAGTGCCAAGCTGCAAAGCTTAAAAGCCATGCTGAGTTGATGCATATCATGAGAACTCGCGTTTCTGCTGCAAAAATCAGCCCGAAAGATAAACTGCCCCTAGATGAATCGCATTTGGAAAAGGACAAGCCAATGATTAAGCCATTTTGCCTCGGTCTAGCTGCAACACTTAGCCTACTGGTGAGTTTGTCTGCGGCAGCATTTCCGCAAGCCTCGGTGTCTTCTAATCAGCAACTGTTTGCTCAATCGATTATTTATCATTCACTTAGTGGGTTTTGTGCAGCAAAGTCCGGCAATAAAACACTAACAAATGACTTTCAAGCCTGGCGCTTAGCCAATCAACAAGCGATTAAACAAGGGCGTGAAGAAGTCGCGGTGATGGCCAAAGAGCAAGACAAACCGATGGATTCGGTAGTGTCTAATTTAGTTCACGTTGCCGAACAAGAGTGGGGACAACTTAGCAGTGAGCAGCGCCAACAAAAGTGCCAAACTTTGCAGGCTTTTCTTACTCAAGCAGAGCCTACAGTTCACTAAGTTGAGAGCGTAATGCCCGCGTAGCCAATTAGCTGAAGCGGGCAGTAAAACTTAGATAGAGGCTAACTGATAATGAGGGGTGATTTGGCTTTTAGCGATATGCTCGGCTACATCTAAGCCACGCAAAAAACCGTGTTGTGTCACCAGTACTGTTTTAAACCCCATCGCGTTGCCACCCAGTATATCGGTATGCAGGGTATCGCCAATCATGGCAATACGCTGTGGATCTAGGTCTCCGTAGCTTCGCTTTATTCTACTAAGAGCTTCTTCAAAAATGGGCGCATAGGGTTTACCAAAACAGCGAACATTGTTGTAAAGCTCTGCAGGCAGCGTAAGGGTATAGCTGCCGGGTTCTTGTGATACGCCATCTTCCAATGGGGCAATTAAGTCTGAGTTACCCACCCAAACCGTGCGTGGTTTACGCCTTAGTTCAGTGATAAAGCGCTGATGCAGGGTTTCATTCCACGCTTGCCCGCTTAAAAAGAGAAATTCGTCGGCTTGCCAAAAGTCGCTATCTTCGGGGTATAAACACGGTCGCTGTATATCTAAGCGAAATTCCGGCAGGGTGATTACCCCTAAGCGAGAATCGCTCTCTAAATCCATATATTGCAACAATACCTCTCGACTGTTTACGATTTCTTGGTCGCTAAAATCAAAACCCAGTCGAGCAAACTTGTCGAACAGCTGCTGTTTGTTTTGGGTAGCAGCATTAGTGACTACCATAACCAGCTTCCCGGCTTGCCTTAGTTTATCTATTTGCTGTTTAGCCCCTTCTATGGCGGTGCCGCCCACATTTAGCACGCCGTAAGCATCAAATAAAAACACATCAACATCGCTTAGAATATCGGTGATGCTGTTGATGGTTTGGCAACTGTCCGCAGGCAGGTTTTCTGGCATACGTTCAGGAATGCTTAAATAGGCGTTAAATGCCTCTGTAGGGCTGTAAAACATGGTGAAACCTCAGCAAAAAATACAGCGCTACTGTGGCAGGTTTTAGTTAAAAGTTAAATACTAAACTTAGCTGTTATATGTTTAAGATAAAGCGAAATAGGCAAGGTCAGTCAGTATTGGGAGTTAGCAGTGGATTACCAACAATTTAACCAGTGTTGTAAAGCGCTAACGGCTACCCGTTATGTGGTGCAATGGGGTAATTCTCACGTGTGGAAGGTAGGTGGTAAAGTGTTCGCTATCGGCGGCTGGGAAAAGCTTAATCAACCTGCTTTCACTTTTAAAACCTCTGAGCTTAACTTCGAGTTCTTAAAAGATGAACCGGGTTATCGACCAGCACCATATATGGCTTCGCGGGGCATGAAGTGGATTCAACTGTATCAAAGTGAACCCGCTTCAGATGAGCAGTTAAGCTACTACCTTAGCGAGTCTCATCGCATCGTTTCTCTAGGCTTAAGCAAAAAAATGCAAAAAGAGTTGGGCTTAAACCAAGCTTAATCATCTCAATCTTTTATTTAGCTAAAAACCAATAGCCATTACACTCTAGCCTTTGCTCCTTACATAAAGAACATCTATGCCGTATTTATTGTCGATAACCCTGTTGTGGGCTTTTTCTTTTAGTTTAATTGGTGTGTATTTAGCGGGCCAAGTAGATGCGTGGTTTTCGGTATTAATGCGGGTCGCCCTAGCAACTTTGGTGTTTCTGCCTTTTCTAAAACCTAAGCAGGTTAGCCGAGCCTTGGCGCTTAAGCTGATGTTGGTAGGCGCAATTCAATTAGGCTGTATGTATGGTTTTTATTATCAGTCCTTTTTGTTTTTATCGGTGCCCGAAGTGCTGCTTTTTACCGTGATGACGCCTATTTACGTCACCTTGGTGAATGATGCTTTTGAACGACGTTTCAATTGGCAATTTTTGCTCAGTGCTTTTATCGCAACTTTAGGCGCGGTGGCTATACGCTATGAAGGCATCGACCGGGGCTTTATAACCGGCTTTTTATTGGTGCAAGGGGCCAATCTTTGTTTTGCTACCGGGCAGGTGGCGTATAAACGCATAATGGCCCAGCAGTCTAAACAATTGGCTCAGCAAACAGTATTTGCATGGTTTTTTGTTGGTGCTTTAGTGGTTGCAGTAATTGCTTATCTAACGATGGGCAATCCTGAACGTTTGCCGACTACCGTAACCCAGTGGGGCGTATTGGTATACCTAGGCACTATAGCTTCTAGCTTGGGATATTTCGCCTGGAATAAAGGCGCTACACTGGTCAACATTGGTGCGTTGGCGGTGGCTAATAACTTACTTATTCCGGCCGGCATTGCAGTAAACTTGCTGATTTGGAACCATGATGCCGACATTATGCGTTTAAGCATTGGCGCTGCGATTATTTTGGCTGCACTGGCGATTAATGAGCGTTGGACATGCACAAGGTCTAAAAGCGGCTAGCATGACTTTGCTACAATCACCGTTTAATTCAAGCGCTTGATATTGGATAACTTGATGAAAGACTTACAACAAAATAACCCCTTGCACGGCTTAAAGCTGGAAGTGCTGCTTGATGAAATTGTTGAGCATTACGGCTGGGAAACCTTAGCGTTTGCCTTAAATATGAACTGCTTTCGCAATAACCCCAATACTAAGTCTTGCCTTAAGTTTCTTCGCAAAACCGATTGGGCGCGTGAAAAAGTAGAGAGCTTTTACCTTTATCGCTTTAAGCATTTACCGCGCCCCGATGATGTTCAATATGCCTTGCCTCCACGTGATCGCCTAGTGCCTTTAGAGCAAAAGCCCCGCGCGCCAGTAGTCATAGACATTACTGCCAAGCCTCAAGTGCAAAATAAACCTAAGCCAAAGGCTAGGCCTAGCCGCCCGCCTAAAGCTCGTAGCGCAAAACCTAAGGCTGAGGATTCTAACAAAAGTGATAGCTCAGACCCTTGGGCTGACTCGCCTAAATAACCTTAGCTCGAGTTCAGCTTAAATAGTTTGTTTTAGCGAGTAGGGCGAGGCAGTAAATTCAGGTACAATTTCGCCTCGTTAATTTTGCTGCAATCAATACAGCGTTCTTTATAGGTTTTTATGTCTCAAAAGTCTG
Source organism: Agarivorans sp. Alg241-V36 (assembly GCF_900537085.1). Classification (NCBI taxonomy): domain Bacteria; kingdom Pseudomonadati; phylum Pseudomonadota; class Gammaproteobacteria; order Alteromonadales; family Alteromonadaceae; genus Agarivorans; species Agarivorans sp. Alg241-V36. The sequence continues at coordinate 376,191 of NZ_UNRE01000002.1, forward strand.
TTCAAATTGGATTAGTTAACCCTAAAAGCCCAAGTAACGTTGGGTCGGTAATGCGCGCCGCTGGCTGTTTTGGCGCTTCTTCGGTTTACTATACCGGCCAGCGCTATGCTCGCGCTGCCCGCTTTAATACTGATACTAAAAACCAAAGTTTGAATATTCCACTAACCGGGGTTGATGAACTCGCTGAACAAGTTGGCGAAGAGGTAAAACTGGTGTGTATCGAGCTGGCTGAAGGGGCTACGCCGTTACCAGAGTTTGTTCACCCAGAGCAGGCCTTATATGTTTTTGGCCCCGAAGATGGCTCAATTAGCCAAGCTTTAGTCGATAAGGCTGATGAGGTGGTTTATGTTCCCACCAAGGGATGCTTGAATTTAGCTGCCACAGTGAATGTGGTGCTTTACGATCGCCTAGCTAAATCAGAGAATGCCAGTGGCGGCGAAGCGCTTATTCGCAGTAGTCGCGATGTGAATAATCGCTTAAAGGCTAAGTGATTGAGTAAGGCTTGTTAGTGACAAACTAACAAGCCTTAAGTTGTTCTACTTTTTGTCGGCTCTTTGCGCTTGGCGAAGTTGCTGCTTCTGTTTCCGGCGCTGTTGGCTGTGCTCTGCCGCTTCCATTCCCACATGTTGTTCACCGCGCTGCTTAGCTAAGCGAACTTGTTTTTCACGCTCTCTAAAACGCATTTTTTGCTCGTCGCTTAGCGTGTCATGGCAATGTGGGCAGCTAACGCCTTGCTCAAACTTGTCGCTTTGCTTGTCACTAGGCGAGATCGGCATTCTACAACCGCTGCATAGTTCATAGTCGCCGGGCTGTAATTGGTGGTCTACGGTTACCCGCTCATCAAATACAAAACAGTCGCCTTGCCACAAGGAGTTCTCTTCAGGCACGTCTTCTAAGTATTTAAGAATGCCGCCTTCTAAATGATAAACCTCTTCAAAGCCTTGCTCTTTTAAGTAAGCGGTAGATTTTTCACAGCGAATGCCGCCAGTGCAAAACATAGCAACCTTTTTGTGTTTCGCTGGGTCGAGTTCTTCAGCTACATAGTCTGGAAATTCACGAAAGGTATCGGTTTGGGGATTAACCGCATGCTTGAAGCTACCTAGTTGAATTTCGTAGTCGTTACGGGTATCAACTACCATTACTTCAGGATCCGCTATTAAAGCGTTCCAATCTTTAGGTTTAACGTAAGAGCCAACCACGTGGTTTGGGTCAATTCCTTCCACACCCATGGTTACAATTTCTTTTTTCAGCTTAACCCGAGAGCGGTTAAAGGGTTGGTGCTCGCTGTATGAGCGCTTGTCGGTAAGTTGGCTTAATCGACTATCGCTTTTAAGCCAAGTTAACACTGCACTTATACCAGCGTCTGGGCCAGCAATAGTGCCATTAATGCCTTCTTCGGCCAGTAATAAAGTGCCGCGTACCTGTTGTTGTTTCATTAAGGCTAATAGCGGTTCCTGCAGTTCTTTATAGTTGTCTAAACGAACAAATTTATAAAGCGCGCAAATAGTTATTGAATTCATAATGTTAGCTTCCTGCCTGCTGGGGCGTAATCCCAGAGCATTGATAAAAAGAAAGCTATTGTAATGAAAATGCTAAAATATGCAGCAATCTTGTGGTGCTTTGTTGAGTCTTTGTTGTGATTCTTTACCAAGAAAAGGCGTAGAATTGTGTTCTAAGCCGCTAAATCAAGCCTCTACAGCTACTTGCGTTTTTGCTCAGTGGTGTGTGATGGCTATAATGAAGTAATTATCTAACATGGAATAGGTTGAGTAGTATGTCTAGTGTTTTAGCCACAGTGGATCAACGAACCAAACTCGTCGGCGAAAACCGCTTAGAACTGTTGATTTTTAAACTCAACTCTATGCAGTTGTTTGCGATTAATGTATTCAAGGTAAAAGAGGTGGTTAAGCTACCTCGAATGAATAGGTTGCCGGGTTCTCATCCACATATTAGTGGCGTGGTTACCATTCGTGGGCATTCTATTCCGGTTATTGATTTGCGTGCTGCGGTAAAAATGCCGCCTGCCAAAGAAGAAGCGAAAGTCGACTGCAACCTCATCATCACCGAATATAATCGCAGCGTTCAAGGTTTTATGGTGGGTGAGGTAATGCACATAGTAAATACCTCTTGGAAAGATATTTTACCTCCGCCAACTTCGGTAGGGCGCAGTAACTACTTAACTGCGATCACCCGTATCGAGCATGAAGAGACTAATCGTATTGTCGAGATTATTGATGTAGAGAAAGTGCTAGCAGAAATCGTTAGTTACAACATTGCTATTTCAGATGAAGCCCTCGACCAGAAAGTGTCACACCTACTTAACGGTAAACGGGTATTGGTGGTGGATGATTCTTCTACCGCTCGAGGTCAAGTAAAGGCAACATTAGGTCAACTTGGCATGGAGATTATAGAGGCCGAAAATGGCCTGCAAGCATTGAACATGCTTAAGGGCTGGGCCGATGAAGGTAAATCAGTTTACGATGAAATCCTGCTCATGATTACCGATGCCGAGATGCCAGAAATGGATGGTTATCGCCTTACTGCCGAGGTGCGCGGTGATGAGCGAATGGGCGAACTGTTTATTGCATTGAATACCTCTTTAAGTGGTAGCTTTAATGAGGCAATGGTGGAGAAAGTAGGCTGTAATCGCTTTATCTCTAAGTTCCAACCGGATTTATTGGTAGACGTGGTTCAGCAACGAATGCGTGAATTGCTAGAGTCTCAATAGTTAGCAATAGATATAAAAAAACCAGCCAATTGGCTGGTTTTTTAGTTTAGCGGCTAGTTACTTAAAGAATAGCTGGCTAAATGGATTAAGTAGCGATGCTAAGCCTGAAGTGAAATGCAGAGGTGCATCCAACAGGGTTAAACATAAGCAGTCTTGGTTAGCGGCTGTTCGCGGCGTATGTTTGTTTTGCGCATCTTGAATGATGAAGTCGCCCGGTACATAGGTGCCTGCATCGTCTATAAAAGTGCCAGCCAGTACTAGGGTTATTTCTTGTCCCTGATGGGTATGCTCTGGCAGGGCGCTGTCTTGATCCATGTAAATGAAGTTCATTTTGCTGTCACTTACTGCATCAACACGAGCACGTTGAATTTTACCTGGTAAACGCCCCCAAGGACCAATGTGCTGCGGGTGAGCTTGTAAGGCTCGGGGCAGCGGGAAGCGCTTATTGCCAAGGGTGATTTCTTGCTGCAAGGCTGGCTGAGAGCTTTCAATTACGCTGTCAGGGCTTTGTTGCATAATCATCGCTAACATCGAATCCAGTTCGTTGTTCATGGTCTCGGGCTGGGCTTGCTCAAGTTGAGTAGCCAACTTGAGTTCAGCAGCTTCAACGCGGCGGCGACATTCTGGGCAGTATTCCAAGTGAGCACTCACCATAATGCTCATTGCTGGGTCCAGTTGACCGGCAGCGTACAGTTCAAGGCTTTCTTCAGCCGGATGAAATTGAATGCTAGTCATCCAATACCTCCTTCATTTTCTTCAGCGCTAATCTAAGGCGACTTTTCACAGTGCCAAGCGGTAAGTTTAATATTTCAGACACTTGTTGTTGCGATTCACCGTGCAGGTAAACACGCCTTACGATATCTGCTTGTTCTTCTGGCAACTTGTCAATCAAATGTTTTAGCTCGTTGCTCACTAATTCTTGGTCTTCGGTCGACACTTTATCAGCGTCTTCTTCTTCACTTAGAATGGGCCACAAGTCATCGCCTTGAATCCAACTTTGCTGATGTTTACCTTTTCGCATCAAATCAAACTTTACGTTTCTTGATACCGAAAAAATCCAAGTCATCGCATTGCCTTTGCTTGAATCGTAAAGCCCTGCTTTAAGCCATAGCTTGAGCATAGTTTCTTGCACCATCTCTAAGGCAAGAGATTCATCAACAAATTGTTTTCGAGCCAAGTTTAATAAGCGTGGCGCTACTTGGCGGAACAATAAGTCATAACTTTTGCGGCATTGCTCGCTGGCAATGTTTGCCAACAGCAGGGCGATGTCATCGTCACTATTGGACTGAGCTACTTGACTAGCCATAGGTGTTTTCGGTCCACCGATTTTTGATACTGAACTGTGTATTTCCATATTGCCAAAATCGTTTGCGGATTGATAACAAGTTAACGAGCAAGGTGTGTAAAACGATCACTTTGTCGCAAAATAAATCCTAAATAACGAATACATAAAGAAGCAGAGGGTGATTTAAGCAAGCGTTGCTTGGTACAAATGGGCAGTGGCAGTAGCTCTAGCCAACGCCAGCAGAGGGTTTTAACTTGGTCGCTTTGTACAGATTGCTCAAAGTTAGCTGTTTGCAATTCTGGATACTGTAAATTGATGTTAGCTAGGGCATTTTGCAGCGCAGCGGTATTTTTTTGTTTAGAGCAATCTGGCCATAGGTCAATTTTGTTCGCGCTCAGGGTAGGCGATACCCAGTTGGAGCAAAATCCTGGCTCATTCGAGGTGACCTTACCCCAATGAAGTATTTTAAACTCTACTTCAATTTGTGCCTTGCTAAGCCAATCTATATGGCTTACTTGAGCAAAGCTCACTAAGTCATTAGCCTGTACCGCACTATTTCCATCACTATCTTGAAAAGCTAGCCACACGCCGCCAGCTTTTTCTGCAGCGCGCAAACTGGCGATAAAAACCATGCCTTCACCCTTGATCCGCGCGAAGCGCTGCGGCATAAAGTGTTCGCGAGATATCATTAGCGGAAAACAACTGTTACTGCTCAAGTAAACATTCCTAAATATGGGTGGTTTGTCATATATAACGTTAATAGTCGCCAAAAGGATGAATGATCTTTCTTAATTTATTTGACGTACTATGATTAACGACAATAGAAACAAATGCTTATATTTGTTTGGTAAAGGGAAATTGAATGAGTATCACGGCATCTTCACCGCATATCGTTCAGCAGCTAGAGCAGTTTTACACCGAGCTAGGTATGGCGCAGGTAGAGAGCCTGTCAGATATATATGCCGACGATATCGAGTTTATCGACCCACTGCATCATCTTCACGGTTTGCAAGATTTACGCAGCTATTTCGAACATTTATTACAGAATACCACTCAATGCCATTTCGAATTTTACTCCCGGTTAATAGCAGAAGGGGAGTTTAGTCTTACCTGGAAAATGCAGTTTGCTCACCCCAAGTTGGGCAATGGACGAATTCTTTCGCTCGATGGTATTAGTCACATCAAGTTTAACGACAAAATCTATTACCACCGCGATTACTACGACGTAAGTGCTATGTTGCACGACCACATTCCAGTAATTGGTTGGCTCTCTAAAAAACTTAAAAATGGACTAGCCCAATGAATATTCTCATCACCGGAGCTAGCTCAGGCATTGGTAAACAGCTCGCGCTAGATTATCAAAAGCTCGGACACAAAGTGTGGGGACAAGGGCGTAATCAACAGCGTTTACAAGCCCTCACCGACCAAGGCATTACGCCGCTGCAAGTTGAGCTTAGCGATCTAGAACAAGTGCGTAGCAGCTTTGCCAGCCTACCCGCGATGGACTTAATTGTGTTGTGTGCCGGTAATTGTGAATACCTAGACCCACAGCGATTTGACGCTAAATTGTTCGAACGGGTGTGGCAAAGCAATGTGCTTACCATCGCTAACTGCTTAGATGCCCTGTGGGAAAACTTAAAGCCTGGTTCGCAATTGGCTTTAGTGGGCAGCCTTGCTCATTTATTACCTTTTAGCCAAGCGGGTGCTTACGGCAGTAGCAAAGCGGCGGTGCATTACTTAGCTCAAGCCCTTGGTACCGATTTAGGCGACAAACAAGTTAGCGTTCATTGTATTCAACCGGGCTTTGTTAGAACTCCGCTTACCGACAAAAACAGCTTCGCTATGCCCAGTATTATTAGCCCCGAACAAGCCAGTCAATCAATCATAAAAGGCCTAACTAAAGGTAAGGCGGTGATTAATTTCCCTAGCTTATTCAGTGGCTTTCTGCACATACTCAGTTGCTTGCCACATCGCTGGCAACAAAATATCTGTCGCCGTTTAGCTCACAAGGAAGGAGCATAGATAGAATGAAAATAGCCATAATTGGAGCCGGCGTTTCCGGCATGACTTGTGCGCACTTATTAAAAGAGCAGCACGAAGTAACCCTACTCGAACAAAACGATTATTTAGGTGGCCACACTGCTACCAATAAAGTCACTATAGAGGGCAAAGAACACGCGGTTGATACTGGCTTTATCGTGTTTAATGACCGCACCTACCCCTTATTTAACAAGCTATTGGCCAAGTTGGGCATCAAGGCTCAAGAAACCGAAATGAGCTTTAGTGTGGTAAACCCAGAGCTCAACTTGCAATACAATGGCCACGATTTAAATACCCTGTTTGCCCAGCGCAGTAATTTGCTCAAACCTAGTTTCTATAAGTTTATAAATGAAATTCTGCGTTTTAATAAGCTAGCCAAAGAAGCCGTAGACATTGATACCGCAGTAAGCCTCGGCCAGTTTTTAGAGCAGCATCGCTTCTCGAGAATGTTCCAAGAGAACTATTTGCTGCCAATGGGCGCGGCTATTTGGTCATCTTCGCTAAATGGCATTATGCAGTTTCCGATGCAGTTTTTTGCCCGCTTCTTTGTCAACCATGGCTTGTTAGATGTAGCCAACCGTCCACAATGGTATGTGATTCCTGGCGGCTCAAAACAATACATCAAGCCCTTACTAGAAGGCTTAGATGAGCAAATCCGCTTGAACAGCCAAGTGAGCAGCATTCAACGAGACGAGAACGGCGTAAGCATAGAGTGTAGCGACGGCTGGAAATGGCAGGGCGATGCAGTAATATTTGCCTGCCACAGTGACCAAGCCTTATCGGCACTTGGTGCACAAGCCAGTGACGACGAGCGCTCGGTATTAGGTAAACTCAAGTATCAGAATAATGAAGTGATACTGCATACTGATGAGCGCTTGCTACCTAGCATTCATCGCGCTAGAGCCAGTTGGAATTACCTATTGCCTCCTAGTGGAGATAGAGGCGACCGCTTAGCCAGCGTTACCTATGATATGAATCGTTTGCAGGGCTTAAGCGACGCGCCACAGTTTTGTGTAACCCTTAATCCTTTAGAGCCAATCGCCGAGGATAAAGTGATTAAACGTTTTAACTACATGCATCCGGTATTTTCCGTAGAAGGCCACCAAGCTCAACAACAACGCGACAGCATTTGTGGCCACAATCAAAGTTACTTTTGCGGGGCCTATTGGCACAACGGTTTTCATGAAGACGGAGTGCGCTCGGCGGTGGAGGTATGTCGTAAGTTTGGAGTGGACTTATGAATATAAAGCATTCGGCGATTGCCTTTGGTGATACTTTTCATCAACGTTTTGTGCCGCGCAAGCATGGCTTTAGTTATCGGCTTTATTACGCTTGGATAGATTTGGCCGAAGAACAAGCTGTGCAGCAAACGCTGCGCGGCTTTGGTCGCTTTTTACCTTGGTTTCGCTTAAAGGCGGGTGATTATTTGGGAAGCGAAAAAGGCACAATTCGAGATAAAGCCTTACGCGCCCAGCAGCGCTTTCAAGCCGACTATCAAGCCAAGCAAGTGGTATTACTTGGTCAGCTGCGTTGTTTAGGTTGGTACTTTAGCCCGGTTAATTTCGTGCTTTATGGCGACGGTGAAAAGTTCGATTACATGTTGGCAGAAGTGACCAACACCCCATGGAAGGAAAAACATCAATATTGGCTCGATTTAAATGAGCTTAAAGATCACGATAAAACCTTTCATGTTTCCCCGTTCAACCCCATGGATATGCGCTATAACTGGCAAGTTAAATTAGTACAGCAGCAAGTTAATATTGTGATTAACTGCTGGCGCCAGCAAAAGGAATTTAGTGCTGGCATAAATTTAATTAAGCAGCCATTAAACTCTTCTAGCCTTCGCCGCGTAATAAGTTCATACCCTTTAATGACTCTCAAAGTTGTTACTGGAATTTACTGGCAAGCATTGAAGCTTTGGATGAAAAAAGTCCCGTTTTATGGTCATCCAGCCAGTGCTAAAAAATAATTAAAATTGCCCTAAGGAAAAACTATGGCTACTGCAAAATCGCTTTCCTCTGCTTCAGTTTCCAGTGGTTTAGATTGGACCCGTCACCTTGTGTTAAAAACCTTTGATGGTTTAAAAGGCGGCGCTATCTTAATGAGTCAAACAGGCTACGAATCAGTTCATCTCGGTGAAGTTGATCACCCCGACACGGTAGAGGTACATATTCTCGACTCTCAAGTTTTTTCGCGAATTTTGAAAGGTGGAAGCATCGCCGCCGGCGAAACCTACATGGAAGGTTTATGGCGCTGTTCTAATCTACACCAATTACTGCAACTCTTGGCCGACAACCAAGATCACCTAGACAGCCTAGACAGAAAGCTACACTGGTTTACCGACGCATGGTTTAAAGTGCAGCACTTCTTTCGCCGCAATAACAAACGCCAAGCCAAAAAGAACATTCTGGCTCATTACGACTTAGGTAATGACTTTTACCAGTCCTTCCTCGACCCACAAATGCAGTATTCTTCAGCCATTTTTGGCGGACAAGATATCACTTTAGCCGAGGCCCAAGACAATAAACTTAAACGTATTTGTGAGCAGTTGAAGCTCGAATCGGGTGACCACCTTTTGGAGATTGGAACCGGCTGGGGCGGCTTAGCCATGTACGCCGCTAGCCACTATGGCTGCAAAGTTACCACTACAACTATCTCCGACAAGCAACACGCCCATGTGCTAGAAAAAGTCGCGGAGCGCAATCTCAGCCACTTAGTCACTGTGCTCAATAAAGACTACCGAGACTTAGAAGGCCAATACGACAAGCTAGTGTCTATTGAGATGATCGAAGCCGTAGGAGAGAAGTTTTTGCCCGGCTTTGCCCAGGTGTGTGCCAACAGACTAAAGGCTGGTGGCATTATGCTGCTGCAAGCCATTACCATTGATGACCGCCGTTTTTCGGCCTACCGCAAAAGCGTCGACTTTATTCAGCAATATGTATTCCCTGGTGGCTTTTTACCGTCGCCCTCGTTGCTCAAGCAGTTATTCTCAAAGCAGGGATTACAATCATTACAACGTTTAGAAATCGGCATCGACTACGCCGAAACTCTACAGCACTGGCATCAACGGGTGCAGCAACAACACAACAATAACCAACACTTTGGTTTCGACGAACAGTTCTACCGCCTGTGGCATTTCTACTTCGCCTACTGCGAAGCAGGCTTTAGAAGCCACAACATCGGCACCGAACAACTCACCATGGTTAAGGCTTAAGTCATGCAATGGCCAGTGTTAGTGCTGTTTAAGCTTAACTGGCTTGCTGCCTTTTTTTGGGGGCAGCAAGCAGTGGTATTTATGGCGCTTGGCGTACTGGGCTTAGTGGCTTTGCAAGTTCGCCGCTACCAGTGGGCAGTGCTTGTTCCTTGCGCCATGTTAAGCGTGGTGGGGGTTATTTTAGATTTTAGCCTGGTCAAAATGGGTGTGCTCAGTTTTGCTTCACAAGGTTTACCACTGTTTATGATGCTGCTGTGGGCCAGTTTTGCCTTGTTATTGCCAAGTTTAGCCAGCTTCTCTAAACCTTTTATGCCCTTGTTTGTGGCGGTAATGGGGCCGGTTTCTTACTACCTTGCCAGCTTAGCGCAGGTATTCGCGATACAGCCCGATGCAATATTAGGCCTACTTATTTTGTTTCCTTTGTGGGCCGGTTTTGCTTACTTGGCCAATTCGCTATTGGAGAAACGTTATGTTTAAAGCCAGATTGTTCAACGCTTTATCATTCAAATCTTTGCTGTTAGCGAGCCTGTTATTGAGCTTTGCTAGCCAAGCAGAAACCCAAATGCAGTTGGTGGGTGACGCAAAATTACAGGTATTGTTTTGGCCCATTTATAAAGTGAGTTTGCATAGCCCCGATGGGCTTTACCAGCAAAACCGCTACCCCATGACCCTTACCATTGATTACTTAAGAAAAATTAAACGTAACAAGCTATTAGATGCCACTCAAGATGAATGGCAGCGCCTTGGCGTATGTGAGCAAGCGCCTTGCGAGCAATGGTTAGCAGAGCTATCGGTATTGTGGCCAGATCTAAAAAAAGGTGACCAACTTAAACTGGTGGCCGATTCCGCCGACCAAGGGCGTTTTTACCTTAATGGCCAGTTGCTTGGCTCGTTGCAAGACAAGCTTTTTAGTCAGCATTTCTTAGGCATCTGGCTATCTGAAGATAGCCGTTTTCCTAAACAGCAGCGTAAATTAGTGGGTGCAAACTAAGCCTAGCTAGCTTGTTCAACACATTCATTAATCACTTGCAGCAAGGTTTCAACCGGTTGTGCGCCAGATAATAAATAGCGATTATTGAAGATAAAAGCTGGCACCGCTCTAATGTTTTGATTCTGCCATTGCTGCTTGCTATCTCTTACCGCCTCAACATACATTTCATCTACTAATACTCGCTCGGCCAGCTCTCGGCCTAGGCCAATGCTTTCAACAATATCCAGCAAAGTATTTCTATCGGAGGGATCTTTAGCCTGGCTAAAGTAAGCGTCAAACAAGGCCAGTTTTAGCTCGGTTTGTTTACCATAGGGCTGAGCCCAATGCAGCAGCTGGTGGGCTTCAAAGGTATTGTAAATACGCGACTCGGGGCTAAAGTGGAAACTAAAACCGAGTTCTTCACCCAAGCTTTTTAATTGGTCTCTTACCGCTTCACTTTGCTCAACGGTGCTGCCGTATTTTTCTTGAATATGTTCGCGCAGGTTTTGTCCTTCGCTTGGCATGTTGGGGTTTAACTCAAAGGGGTGCCATTCAATATGTGGGCGAATATCCTCGCTTAATTGACTAAGTGCTTGCTGCAAACGCAAATAACCCACAATGCACCAAGGGCACACCACATCAGACACAATATCTATGCGCAAAGAAATACCAGCAGACATAACTTACCCCTCGACTAAACCAGCTTAGAGTATGCGGAGTTGCCGGTAAATTGGCAACCACCGCACTAAATCAGGCGTAGGCTTATTTGTCGCTGGTGCAATAATGATTTGTTGTTTTTGATCTAAATAGATAGCTGGCGAGTTGCTATTATGCTGGCAGTTAAATTTAGAGGAATCTCTACCATGAGCACTTCATTGTTCGACACTATCAAGCTTGGCACTCACACCCTAAACAATCGCGTGGTTATGCCACCAATGACTCGCTCGCGTGCCAGTCAGCCGGGGGATGTTGCCAACCAAATGATGGCAAGCTACTACGCACAACGTGCCAGCGCAGGTTTAATCGTAGCCGAGGGCACTCAAATCTCGCCTATGGGTAAAGGCTACGCATGGACACCGGGCATTTATAGTGACGAGCAAATCGCCGGCTGGAAGCAGGTTACAGAGGCAGTACATGCCAAAGGCGGCACCATATTTGCCCAACTGTGGCACGTAGGACGAGTGACTCACCCAGACAACATTAACGGCGAACAGCCTATCTCATCGTCTGCCATTAAAGCCGAAAACGTAAAAGTATTTATTGATAACGGCAGCGACGAGCCGGGCTTTGTTGATGTAGTTACTCCACGCGAAATGAGCCAACAAGACATTGATGAAGTGATTCAACAGTTCCGCCAAGCAGCACTTAATGCCATTGCGGCAGGCTTCGACGGCATTGAGCTACACGCCGCCAACGGTTATTTGATCAACCAGTTTATTGATTCAGAATCGAATCAGCGTAGCGACCAATACGGTGGCAGTTTAGCCAACCGCCTGCGCTTTTTAGATGAAGTAGTTGCCGCCATGGTCGACGCCATTGGTGCCGAGCGAGTAGGCGTACGCTTAGCTCCGCTCACTACCTTAAATGGCACTGTAGACGCTAAGCCAGAAGAAACCTACACCGCCGCGGCAGCGCTGCTAAATAAACACAATATCGTTTATTTGCACATTGCCGAAGTAGACTGGGACGACGCGCCAGAAACACCAAAAGCCTTTAAACAAGCATTACGAGAAGCCTTTAAAGGCGTGCTTATTTACGCAGGCCGTTATAAAGCCGACAGCGCTAAACAAGCCATAGAGGAAGGCCTTGCCGACATGATTGGCTTTGGTCGCCCCTTTGTCGCCAACCCCGATCTACCGGCGCGACTAGAGCACGGCTACCCATTGGCCGAACATGATCCAAACAGCTTGTTTGGCGGTGGAGAAAAAGGCCTAACGGACTACCCAAGTTATAAGGCCTAGTTAGTAGGTTTTAGTTGTGAGAGCCAGTGAGCAAGGTAATTGCTCACTGGCTTTTTTATTGCGCTCTTGATGGGGAACTTACAGCTTTCCTATCAATGCACCTGCGTCTAATGTTCTAGCTTCTAGCTGTCCCGCTTAGTCACTTAACATTAGTGAGCTAACTCAAGTAAAGGGTATCTTGTTGAGTTAATGGTTATTTGCAGTGGTGTTGTTACTGTATGATTAAATGACGTTTTTCTAAAGCTCGTAATTACTTGGGGGCTTTGCAGATTACTACCTTGTAAGGTAGAGCAAGCTGCAAGGTCGCAGTAATCAAATGTTAGCTATTTAGTTGAATTTTCGGAGCATAATGAAAAAAGAAATCCCTGCACCAGTTATCGCAGTTATATCTCAAAACCTTCCAGAGATAGAAACTCATGCGAGCCTTGATAACTTGTTCTTGTATGCCGATGCTCCCGGAGAACCGCCAGAAGGCTCTAAACCTGTAAAAGTACAGGCATGGCTCAGAAGAATAAATAAAGAGTCTGATTACCCATTGAAGGTGCTGGGTAAACTAATAGAAACTCACATGGAATTACCTGAACAAGATGAGAAAGAGCAGGTCCTGTGGGGGCACAATGTTACTAATCATAAAAAAGAGTTTAAAGAAAAACTCGTGTCAATTTTTGCACAATGCCATTTCACTTATACATCTGGTGGTAACATCTCTGACGGAAGCGCAGCTCCAAGCAAAGCTTTATCAGAACTTATTCAAGGTCGAGATATTCCCTCAATAGAAGCAGAATTTAATAGAGCATTGGAAAATGTCAATTCTGAACCGCGAGAAGCAGTATCTGCTGCTTGCAATATCCTTGAATCAATTTTCAAAGTTTATATTGCCGATGAAGGGCTAAGTAAACCACAAAAGCAAGACCTTCAAAACGTTTGGAAGATTGTTAGAGGTGATTTAGGGTTCGATCCTAAGCTAGTTCAAGATGATGATCTAAAGCGAGTGCTCAGTGGAATCATTTCTATAGTCGATGGAATTGGAGCATTTAGAACGCACGCTAGTTCAGCTCATGGTGAAGGTCGAAAACTATATAACCTTAAGCCAAGGCACGCGCGCTTAGCCATCAATTCAGCTCATACAATTGCTCTTTTTGTCCTTGAAACTTGGGATGAACGGCGCAAAAAGTAGATAACAAGGCCATCAAGAAAGGCCGCAAAAAGCTTGGCTTGCGCTCATTCTTCGCTAATTATGGCCAAGCATTTTTCGCCTCTGTATGGCGGCGTTGTAATCTAAGGAAGGAATGGAAGCGTTAAGTAAAGCCAGAGCATCAGCATACATAATTGGGCTATTCATTTTACCGGTTGTCATTTCAGCGAGCTTCAAGTTAGCGAACTTCGGTTCAATTGGGCCAATTGTATTTTGGTATTCGTTGCTCTCATTTCCAGTACTGGCTTTTCTGTTTTTTTTCATATTTGGGGAGCGACTTGACGGTCGTGTTGCAGTTTTACTGAGCGTTGTATCAGGTCTGGTATTCTCAGCATTGCTGCTGAACTTCTTCATGTGGATAACTTGGTTGTTTGGGGTCAATAGCTATCAGGCTATGTAATTTGGGATATATCAAGTTGCTCAACGAGAATAAATGGGGTCAGAGTCAAATTAAATCAATTATTGGCTCCGTTCCCATATCGTTGAAAGTGTTCAAATAAACCACAAATAAAATATCAACACATTTTCTCTTTACCTCAAGCATGCTTGAGGTTTTATGCTGGTGGCCACTGAACAAGTTTGGAGCCTTTTAATGAATACTCGCGCTTTTTTACAACGCATCGATTTTAAGCAATCAGTAACTATAGACCTTGCCACTTTAAGCCAACTACAGCAGCAGTTTTTGTTTAATGTGCCTTTTGAAAATCTCAGTATTCAGCAGCAAAAGCCGCTAGATTATCGCCCTTCGGCAGTATTCAACAAGGTGGTTGAGCGCAAGCAGGGCGGGGTGTGTTACGAGCTAAACAGTTTGTTTTGTGACGCTTTGCAAGCGCTGGGTTTTAAGGCGCGAATCATTGCAGCGCAAATGTGGCCAGATAAAAAAGCCCGTGCCGATTGGGATTACAACCACATGGCGGTAATTGTAAAACTGGCGGGCAAAGAGTACTTAGTGGATGTGGGCAATGGCATTTATTTAGGCAAACCCTTAGCGATTGCGGGTGGTGATTATGCTGAGTGTGAGGGCCTGCGTTTTCATTGTGAGGCTTATGACGATGAACATCTAGTCTTGTTAACTGAGCCGTTAGCTTCTATACAAGACCGCTCGGAACAACAAGTGCTTGTTCAGCGCTATGTATTTAAGCCAAAAGGCGCTATGCGTGAAGACTTTAAACCTGCCTGTCATTATGTAGAAACTTCGCCAGACTCTGTATTTGTGCAAAAGCTAGTTGTAACCCGCTGGACCGAACAGGGGCGAATCACCCTAAGCGACAATACCTTTATCGAGACTGATTTAGCGCAAAACCGAACGGAAACAGCTGTGGCTGATACTGAGCGAAACACTCTATTAAAAGATAAGTTTGCGCTTGAGCTTTAGCCTTACGCGCTGGTAACGCAAAACAACAGCAGCCAAGGCTGCTGTTGTTTTGCAAGCTACGACTTAAAGTCGTCTTGGTAGTTTTTAGGTGGTGGCGTCCAGCCTCGCTCGGTGAGTGAGTGACCGTCGCTGCGATCTTTACTCATGGCTTTGCCTAGCAGCTCTTCCAATTGCAAAAACAGGTCGCGGTAATCGTTACTAAAGCGGTTATCTTCGTGACCAGCTAACCAAGCTTGATAAAGCTTTTCTTTGTTATCTTTTTCTAGTTGGTCAAAAGCACTTTTAAGCTGCTCTGACTTAAAGGGATGAAAGCCTAATTCGTTAAGTGCTCGACCACCCATTTCTAAGGCCGAGTAGTAGGCTTCGGTGATGATGTGGTCGGCACCCAAACTGCGCAGTTCGTAGGCGTGGCCACGGTCAAATGCCCGCACCATTAAACGTACATGAGGGTGAGCGTGTTTTACGTATTTAACAATGTCGCGCACCTTCTCTTTATCATCAATGGTGACCACCATTAGTTTGGCTTCTTCAATGCCAGCGGTATGCAATAAGTCTGGTTGAGTGGCATCGCCATAGTAGCTTTTAATGTTAATTTTACGCATTAATTCTACTTGGCCAGCTTGATGATCGAGCACCACGGTTTTTATCCCATTGGCTACCAAGAAACGGTTTACGATTTGGCCAAAACGACCAATGCCCGCCACAATCACGGTGCCTTGTTCGTCTATATCATCGGGCTCTTGAGTATTCTCGGAGCGCTCGTAACGCGGCAAAATAACTTTGTCGTAAAGAATGAACAAGCTCGGTGTTAAGAACATTGAGAAGGCCACTACTAACGACAATATTTGCGATAGGTCTTGGGGGATTACATGGTTTTGCACGGTGTAGTTAAGCAATACAAAACCAAATTCACCGGCTTGAGCCAGGCTTAAGGCAAATAGCCAACGGTCGCTGTTTCTAATCTTAAAGGTAATCGCCAGCGCAAACAAAATGGTGGCTTTAATTAGCATGATGCCTAAGGCCATGGCGATAACTTTGCCCCAATGCAGCTGCAATACGCCAAAGTCGACACCCGCACCCACGGTGATAAAGAACAAGCCTAGTAGTAAACCTTTAAAGGGTTCGATGGTGGATTCTAACTCGTGCCTAAATTCACTGTTGGCGAGTACCACACCCGCAAGGAATGCACCTAGAGCCGGAGATAAACCCACCAAGCCCATTAAGGCGGCAATACCAATAACCAGCATTAAGGTGGCTGCGGTAAAAATCTCGCGTAGCCCAGAGCTGGCCACATAGCGGAAAAGTGGCCGACTAAGGTAATGGCCGCCAACAACTAAGGCCACAATAGCTACCACCACCACAATGCCATACGCCCAGCCGGGTAGGTGAGCCACTAAGTTTAGGCTGTCGCCGTGTTCGGCCGCCGCTTCACCCAGCTTTTCTGATAGGGCTATTAGCTCGGGTAATGCTAATAGCGGAATTAGCGCCAGCATCGGGATTACCGCAATATCTTGAAACAGCAATACCGAGAAGGAGGAGCGCCCACCGTCGGTTTTGGCTAGGCCTTTTTCGTTAAAGGTTTGCAATACAATGGCGGTCGAAGACAGCGAAAAGATTAAGCCAACGGCCAAGGCCACCGACCACTGCAGGCCAAAGGCTAAGCAAAGCAACATCACTACCACAGTGGTAATGCTTACCTGCAGGCCACCTAAACCTATTAGCTTGTGGCGCATGTTCCATAGCATGCGCGGCTCTAACTCTAAGCCAACAACAAACAGCATCATCACCACGCCAAACTCGGCAAAGTGTTGAATAGTGGCGGTTTCACTGCCCACTAAACCAATCACTGGGCCAATAATTACCCCCGCAATTAAGTAGCCTAATACCGAACCTAAACCTAGGCGCTTAGCCAGCGGCACAGCCAGTACGGCGGCAATTAAGTATACAAACGCTTGTAAGAAGTAACCTGTCATAGCAAGCCCCTTATAAGGTCTATGTTTTGTACATCTAACTTGGCTAAGCCAGAAGCAAGTTCTAGATCTAGCTTGTTGTTTACTAAAGAGTTAAGTAGTTGGCTCCAATCATCTAGATGTTTTTTGTCGCGCTGTTCTTCGGCGGCAGTTCGCGAGCTAAACAAGGCAAAAGGCGCTAGGTAGCGCATGCCAATCAGTGAGGCGGTTTGCTCTATTGGGTGCAGTAATTCGCGAATGGTGAAATGGTTATAACCTTCTTTGCGATAAGCCGCCTCTGCGCCGCCTGCGGTAATGGCGCATAGCAAGGTTTTACCATGCAACATGGTGCCACCGAGTCCATAAGCAAAGCCGTATTCCAGCACTAAATCTTGCCATTCTTTTAAGATGGCGGGCGTGGAATACCAGTACAGTGGAAATTGCATAATCACAATGTCGTGTGCTAGTAAACGCTGCTGTTCTTTATCTACGTCTATTCGAAAACTGGGGTACTCGCGATATAAATCAACGGCGGTTACGCCATCGGTTTTACTGGCGAGTTTGAACATAGGGCTGTTTATTTCTGAGCGATCTTGCGACGGGTGCGCAAATAGCAGCAATACTTTATTTTTCTGCTTCGGCATTAGCAATTCCTTTTAGCCTTGCATAACAAGCTACGATAAAAATTAGTTTCAATATAGGTAGTTTTGGCAACTAGGTTCAAGTAAAAAGCGAATAAAATTAGCTTATTAGGCTTATCTGGAGGCTTAACTATTCTACCGTTGCTGAAGCGGGCTGCGACAAAATACCAAATATTTGTTGTTTGAGTTGAACACGCTGTAGTTTCATTTGCATGAAGTATTGATCTTCTGCAGGGACTTGAGTGGCTTCTAAGCCGCGTATTTTATGGTCTAGTTGATGATAGCGCTTGGCGAGGGCATTAAAATCACTGTCTGCTACTTTAAGCTGATGAATTTTATCCCGATGTTCTGGAAACTCAAAAATAAGCGCGTGGTTCTCACCTAACATATTTGCCTCGTTAGCTTGCTGGCCTAGCTTTTAGCTTAGTCGAAATTGGCTAAACTAGGCCACTTAGCTCTTGGTTTAAGGCAAAAGTTTACGCGCTGATTTTAGTGGTTAAGGCTTTAAGCAAGGGCAAGAGTCGGCCACGATTAGCGCTAAGGCATTGGCTAACACGTCAAAACGGGCATGGTTAAACTTATGCGGTTCGCCATCTAAGTTGGTTGGAATGAATTGCTCGGATTTGGTTTCTAACCAAGGGGTTTGCCAAGAGATTACGTACTCAGCTTCAATTTGTTCGCCATTGCCAAAGGCTGTAGCTTCTTGTAGTACTTGGCTTAGCGCAGTAGCGGGAAAATCACGTACTAAACAAATGTCCATTAGGCCATCGTTAAGGTAGGCATTGGGCCCCAATATTTGGCCGCCGCCAGCTTGCTTACCATTGCACAATGCACCAATGATGATGCCGCCAGAGATTTGCTTGTTTGGGCTGCTAAGCTCGCCAATATAAGGCTTAAAGTTTAAAGCCTGCACAATGCCAGATAGGGTATAAGCACCACCGCCTAAAAAGTTTTTAAGCTCTACTGGGGTCTCGGCGGTGATCTGTGCACCAAAACCGGCAGTGAGTACATTCATAAAATAGAAGTGTTGCTGAGTCTCTAAATCGGTAGCTTGCATTACATCAACCGGTTTGGCGCTGTTGGCTAAGGCAAACTCTAAAGCTGCTAATGGCGTGTTAGGGATTTGGCAGGCTGTGGCAAAGTCGTTGGCTGTGCCCAGTGGCAATACACCCAGGCTAGGGCGTTGTTCGGCTGGATAGTGCATAAGGGCTGATACCACCTCTTGCACCGAACCATCACCACCGCCAATCACTAATTTTTTCTCTGGCTTGTTCCAACCTTGTTGGTGGGCTTCTGCGACTAAACGTTCAACATCACCGCCTTCCCAGGTCACTCTTACCTGAATGTCGTGACCTTGCTTGCGCAACTGTTGCACGGCTTCACGTATTTCCGGCAGGTGGGCTTTCTTTCCGTTTAGTATTATTCGAAGTTCCACAATTAACCTCTATTTAGTTATCAGCAACTTAACTGCCTTATTACTATATGCACGATTGAATTAGCTGGCTAGCAAGCAGCTATATAATGGCTAGTGTTGCTTAGGCTAAACCTTTCATTCTTAGGTATAAAGCTTCTACTTTATCGCGCGCCCATTGGGTTTTACGTAAAAACTTCAGGCTAGATTTAACACTTGGGTCATGGGTAAAACAGCGAATATTGATGCGAGCGCCTAGCTCGTCCCAGCCATAAAATTCAACGAGTTCTTCAACAATGCTTTGAAGGGTTTTGCCGTGCAGGGGGTTGTTTGCTTGGGTCATTTTTAAACCTATTGTTCTTGCTCCGCTTCAGTGTATCAGCTTCAAATAGAGGCAGCTAAAGCAAATCTGGATTAATTGGCTTATTGCTTCATATCTCTTATGGTTTGCGCAGACTCTGCAGCGCAGATAGGTTATGGTTAAACGGAATGTAATTAACGGGAAAATGGCTTAAATGGAAGGTTTTTTACGCATGGTTCGAGTGCTTACCGCCTTGGGTTTGTTTGCATTAACGGCTGCAATTGTATTTTTTACCCTAGAGCTTCGCCAAGTGCGACTACAGCTGCCCAGCATGTTAGAGCAAGTGGATAGCACGGCGCAGCGTGTTGACCCTATTGTGGCGCAAGTTGCTGAGCTGCAAACCTTTATCCCGCAAATTATTGAGCAAAGCGAGGGCTATCAAGAACTGATCCCCGAGGTATTAAGCCGAGTAGATGATATTAACGCTCAGCTTCCTTTGATCATGGATGAAGTCGCTTCAGTTCGCCAAGCCATTGAGCCGGTATTAGAGCAAACCGAGGCCTGGCGTGAAGAGTTACCGTCTATCCTCAAGCGAGTGGATGAAACCAACACCACCGTGCGCGGAACCAATCAAGAGATTGCCAAGGTGGTGCCGCAAGTGCCGCTTATTTTGGCTGAAAGCGAAGCCATTCGTGGTGAAAGTGAAGCACTTAGAGCCGAGATCCCCGAGATTATTGCCAGCGCCGATGATTTAGTGAGTAAAGCTGAAGATGCCGGTAAAGAGGCCAGTAAAGGCCTAGTGACCGGTTTTGTGGGAGGCATTTTAACCTCACCGTTCAATCTTATCGGCAGGATTGGCGACAACACTACCGAGCGACTAGGCCTTAAGAGCTCAGACAGCATTACCGACGATGACCGGGACGAATACGAACAAGCCATGAAGAAGCTGATGGAAAAGCCAAAACAAGGGGCTAAAGAGCAGTGGAGTAATCGCAGCTCGGGTAACAGCGGGGTAATTACCATAAAAACATTGGCGATGCAGGGCGATGTGCAATGCTATCAATTTGTCAGTGATTTTGTGATTGCCAAGGGTGAGGATAAAGGTGAGCACCAACTCATTACCGAAGCTTGTGAAAATTAGTCAGCTCAACTTAGTGTAAGCAATCTAAAGTAGCGTTAAGGACTAAGTAAGACAATAGGTAATATTTTGATAAATAGGCTTATTATCTCGAGTTGAGATTAAATAACAAAATTTGCTAAAGGAAATCTCTGTATTGCCGCTATAAATTTGATATCCAGGAATAGGAGGTAGAATGGAAATCAGTGGAGCAAGCACTTCGCAGTCTATGGAAGTGATTTCAGCCAAACTGGCGAAAAGCCAGCAAGAGCAAGACGGTAAGGCGGTGCAAGAATTAGTGGCCGCAGCTGATGTACCAGAAGCCGCACCTGCGACTAGAGCTGGTCTTGGCGAAAATATAAATATAAAAGTGTAAATAGACTAAGCCGCATCAGCGGCTTATTTTTTGTCTGACTATTCAATGCTCAAGCCGACAGGATTAAGCCACTTAATCAGCTTAGATCAGCCAATATCGAACGCTGAAAACAGCTTGGCTTCTTGTTTATTTAAGTGCATAGCACATTTAAATGACTGGTCATCATAGTGCCTCACAAAGTGAAATAGAGCGTAATTGTTCGACGAATTCGCCGCTAACGACTAGCTTAAATTAGCCGAGTGCCTAACAGGAACTAAGCGCAGGCTTTTAGCTAAAGTAGATGTTTGAACGCTTTGGGCAAAGCCTTAATTTGTACGCCTAATTTTTGTGAACACAGATCACTTTTCGAGCTGCAGTATTAGATCTCAATCTCATTTATTAACATTCTTTCACATTTGTATTATTAAATTATATATCTTTGTGGTTCATTAGATTTGAAAACGCTCTCGTATAGAGTTTCAGACAATGTGGAAACGGAGATAGCTGTTATTTCCACGTCAACACACAGCACTGAGTCGACTATGTACCAAAACTATATGGTTGATTTATACAACATTAGGTGAATGGATAAATGAAACATATCTATCTAAAAAGCTTGCTAGCAACTTCTGTTTTTCTTGCCGTTGGTTGTACATCAACTTCTGGCTCTGATTCTGTTGAAAAGTTTACCAACAACAAAGAAACCGGTGAAGCTCTATTAACGCCAGTAGCAGTTACAGCAAGTAGCCACGATGGTAACGGCCCTGACCGTTTAATCGATCAAGACATTACAACGCGTTGGTCAGCAGCCGGTGACGGCGAGTGGGCGACGCTGGACTACGGTTCAGTTCAAGAGTTTGATGCTGTTCAAGCTGCTTTTAGTAAAGGTAACCAGCGTCAGTCTAAGTTTGATATCCAAATGAGTGTTGACGGTGAAAATTGGACAACAGTACTAGAGGGCCAAGAGAGCTCTGGTAAAGCCCTAGGTTTAGAACGTTTCCAGTTTGAGCCTGCAGTAAATGCCCGCTACGTAAGATACGTTGGCCACGGCAATACCAAAAATGGTTGGAACAGTGTTACTGAATTAGCTGCAGTAAACTGTGGCATTAACGCTTGTCCATCAAGCCACATCATTACCAGTGCAGTTGTTGCTGCTGAAGCGTCAATGATTGCAGAAATGAAA
This sequence comes from Agarivorans sp. Alg241-V36, assembly GCF_900537085.1. Lineage (NCBI taxonomy): Bacteria > Pseudomonadati > Pseudomonadota > Gammaproteobacteria > Alteromonadales > Alteromonadaceae > Agarivorans > Agarivorans sp. Alg241-V36. The sequence continues at coordinate 397,916 of NZ_UNRE01000002.1, forward strand.
GCGGCCGAGAAAGCACGTAAAGCAGCGCGTAAAGACCTTCGCTCAGGTGATTTTGGTGCGCCAGCAGTATACCCTTGTGAAACCACGGTAAGCTGTTCGCGTTCTGAGCTTCCTCCAACGCCACCTCTACCAGAAACGCCGTTAGCGGGTAACGCGCCAAGTGAGAACTTTGACTTGTCTTACTGGTACTTATCTCAACCTTTCGACCACGACAAAAATGAACGTCCAGATGACGTAAATGAGTGGAACTTGGCAAATGGTTATTCACACCCTGAAATCTTCTATACAGCAGATGATGGTGGTTTAGTATTTAAGTCTTACGTGAAAGGTGTTCGTACTTCTAAAAACACAAAATATGCGCGTACCGAGCTTCGTGAAATGCTACGCCGCGGTAACATGTCACACAAAACCAAAGGTGTGAACAAAAACAACTGGGTATTCTCAAGTGCTCCTGAGTCAGATCTAAAAGCTGCCGGCGGTATTGATGGCGTGCTAAACGCTACCCTTAAGATTGATCACGCCACTACTACTGGTGCCGCTAACGAAGTAGGTCGCTTTATCATTGGCCAGATTCACGACCAAAACGATGAGCCAATTCGTTTGTACTACCGTAAGCTACCAAACCAAGCAACGGGTGCGGTTTACTTTGCCCACGAAAGCCAAGACGCTACAAAAGAGGATTTCTATCCGCTAGTAGGTGATTTAACTGCTGAAGTTGGCGAAGACGGTATCGCGCTAGGTGAGGTATTTAGCTACCGCATCGAAGTAGTTGGTAACACCATGACCGTTAGCGTTATGCGAGAAGGCAAAGAAGACGCAGTTCAAGTAGTAGACATGAGCGACAGCGGCTACGATGTTGGCGGTAAGTACATGTACTTTAAAGCGGGTGTATACAACCAAAATATCTCTGGCGACTTAGATGACTACTCTCAAGCAACCTTCTACAAGCTTGAAGCATCTCATGATTCTTACACTGAGAAATAAGCCTTAGCTATCAATTTGTTTATACTAAATACCCCGCTTTAGAGCGGGGTATTTTTTTATCTGCCGTAAGCTTTGCGGCTTATTTGTTTTGATAATCTAGACCAAGATAATCGAATACAAAACCCATCAACCACAATGGACCTATTAACAGGTACTGAATATCTTCAAAGAAGGAAGGTTTAGCTCCTTCTATTTTGTGGCCGATAAATTGGCCAACCCAAGCTACCACAAAGATAAATACGCTTACTTTCCAAAGAGCCAGCGGGCTAAACTGAGTAATCAAATCACAGACTAAAAAGCAACTTAAGGTAAACAGAGCCATGGCTAAGGTGAGCGGTTTAGACAAGCGGAAGTAAAAGCCATGAACCGGTATGGCTAGCAAGCTGGCAAGATTGAGCCAACATAGCGCATTGCTGTTGCCTGTATTAGTTCCCGGTAAGGGTACTGACCACAGCAAGCCAACAATACTGAAATAGATGGCAGGCACCATAAACCAGTGGATGGCTTTGTTAGTAGGGTGTTGATGGCTACGTGCATATTCCTTAAACCACTGTTGAACTGGCTTGGACACAATAAGCTTCCTGCTTACTTGTTAAAAAAATGTTACTTTAGCAGTTAGAGCTCTGACCAGTAGGCTTAGGCTTTAAGTTTGAGAGCTGGATCTCGCGACCTTTAGTTTTCGTCAATAAATTTGAGTTGTTTGATAAAGCGCTCGATGGCCTTATCGTCGTGGCTGGAAAACTGATATTTGTTGTGAAAGAAAACGCTAAGCTCTAGCTGGGCATTGCTTACAACAATGGTGTAGCCGTCCCAGTCGGAGCTGGCACTTAGGCCTTCATACAAGTAGTTATCTTGCTGCTTGGTGCCTAAGCGGCAGATCTTTTCGTAAACCCGCAGTACTAAATTAACGTCAATCAGTCTTTGCATGCTAGTTTAGTCCTAGTTGTTTAATCAAACTGCTTACCTACGCCACAGCTTTGCTCGTCACAACGTTCTTTGCCAGTTAACAGGCGTGAAATTTTGAAGCGATTTTTAGCAAAGATTAAATAGGCTTTATCCGATGCTTTACGCAGCAATGGAGTGCGCAATAGCTGTATCCACGGTTTTTGATTGACTAAGCCCCAAGCCTGAGCGGTGACATCCAAGCCTAGCAGCAAGGTGCCCTCGTTGGTTTCTGCGTGCAGCATGTCGCTGGCTTCGCTACGGTCAATGTGTGGGTACTTGCTAGTGAAGTCTGCTTGATTGATATCTTGCAGCTCGATGAGCTGGCGATGATCAAAAAACTTAAGTTGACGCATTTCTTCAGCGCAAAGCGGACATTGTGCATCGTAGAATATTCGTAATTGCATAATTAATTCCTATTACTGATAGCCCAGAATCACTAGGTGGCTTAGTACTACTACTGTGGTTAATTTTAAGCGCATGGCCTGGTAGCTTTTGCCTAAGCGGCTGGGATTGCTACTGTGCCATTCGCGGTAGTAAAGGTAGATAAAGGCACAGGCGAGTATCACTAATGCGCTGCTGCGGGAATTAAGCAATAAACAAGCAACACCAAGTAATGTGAGGCCGTTACTTAGGTACAACTGCGCTGGGCTAGAGGCTTCGCTGTTTAAGGTTTGTGCCCATAAGCTGCCCGACAAAAAACACAAAATTGCCACGCTGTAGTATAAAAATACTTGAGTAGCAGGCAAGCCCAGTAGCGGAAGTTTCACTGCAACCGCCAGCGCTAGTGCGATAAAAGCGCTTAAGCCGGCATAACCCAGTAGCTTGTAGCTTCGCTGTAATTTATCCAATCTGTCACCTCAATAATTGCTTGCTATTAAAACGCATCAAGGTGGCAAATAGATCGCTTAGCTAATTGTTACTGGCAGACTTATCTAGCGGCAATACATTGCAGAATAGGTCTTTTTCGTACTGTTTTTCTAAATGCTCTCGCCAGTTTCGTTGGCTTATTGGAACTAAATAAAAGGTTTCGCGGTTGGTGTCGGTCACAAAGGCCATGCCGTGGGGCATTAGTTCGTAATGAATATCGTGTACAAAGCTTAGAGAGAAGCTTTGCCTGCCAGTTAAATGATTGATGTCTTCACGTGATAAACACACGCCTTTTTTGTCTTCACCAAAACGGTCTTGTAACCATGATGAAAACTGTTTAGCGCTAATCATTGTCATAGTGAGCGCCCCCTTAGGGTGGGTGAATTTTGTACAGTTGAACAGTAAAGTTATAGCAGAATGAGCAGTGAAAGGAATTGACAACTTACGCAGAAATGGTTGATTTTGCTGTAAATAGCCTTAGGAAACAAACGCTTAAATTTTTTTGAGGGCAAGGCTTAATAACCTTGCCCTCAATGACGCTAGAAATTAGCCAGGAAGAATGGAATTAGCAGTGCGTTCACTAAGTCGATAAAGAATGCACATACTAACGGCACAATGATGAAGGCTAGGTGAGAATTACCATAGCGCTGCGAAACCGCTGACATGTTGGCCATCGCCGTCGGTGTTGAGCCTAAAGAAATACCACCAAAGCCTGAACAAATTACCGCTGCATCATAGGATTTACCCATAGCTGGGAATACCACAAAAATGTTCACCAATATGGCAATCATAAACTGTGCTGCAAGAATCGCTAAAATAGGGCCGGCTAAATCAATTAAGGTCCACAGCTGCATGCTCATCAGTGACATTGCCAAGAAGGTACCTAAAGATACGTCGGCGATTAAGGCAATGGCCGGTTTGCGTGATGGCCACTGTGTACCGGTTAAGCGCGGTAGCGAATTTGGCACTAAGTTGGTCATTACAATACCGGCAAACAAACAGGTCACAAATAGCGGCAGTTGCAGGCCAGCCTGTGAAATAGCTTCGTTTAGCAAGAAGCCAAGAATCACACAGACATGAATGGCTAAAATGGCGTCTAAGAAGTCAAAACCGGTAATGCTGTTGTCTTTATTTTTTTCGGCTACCCCAACATCTAAAGGCTCTTCTTTTTTAGGCTTTAAGTTGTGTCGATTAACCAAGAACTGGGCAATTGGGCCACCCATTAAGCTGGCTAGAATTAGACCAAAGGTCGCACTGGCAATACCAATCTCCATGGCATTACTAATGCCAAAGTCTTCAGCAATTCTAGGTGCCCAAGCAATAGCAGTACCATGGCCGCCAATTAGCGACACACTGCCGCCCAGCATACCTACGGCAGATTCCAAACCGAATATTTTGGCAACAGTGATACCGGTTAAGTTTTGCAGGATCATGTAACCAATAGTGATGCCTAACAAAATCACTAGCGGCATTCCGCCTTTTAGCAAGTCTTTAAGGCTGGAGTTAATACCGATGGTGGTGAAGAAATACACCAGCAAGATATCTCGAGCAACTAGGGTAAATTCAATTTCAACTGAGGTAAGCGCGTAAATCAAACCAATCATTACCGAGAATAAAATCCCTCCGGTAACCGGTTCTGGAATACTAAACTCACGAAGAAAACCTACCGCTGCATTTATTCGTCTACCGATAAATAGCACCAAAATACCAATGGTGGCGGTGAAGAAGGAGTCAAATAGTAGAACTCCATTGTCAAACTCAATACCCATAAAACTTCCTATAACAATAATTATTTATACATACCGATGGTATGTCGAGCAGGATCCATCCTACTTAGGTGTATAAGTGGCGGAATAGTTGCAAATTTCGGCAAATATTTCGACATTTAGTGTAGAGAGAGATTGCTATTGAGTAAACGTAATTTAGTCATTACTTCGCTCGGAGCCTTGCTCTGAGGCTGTTAGTTGTCTGTAGAGTAATTGAGGAATGTTCGATTAAAAATTTTATTTTGCTTGACTATTTTTTGCTATTATTCGTTTTTTATTGTCTTTTGTAGTTCATGATGCTGTTAGCTTCGCATTTATGCCCTTTGTCATGAACTAAAGATAGACCGGCAACCTTAGCTTGCGCTAGAGTCTGCTCTCAGTTTGAAAAGGTAAAGAGTAATGCGACGCATCATTTTAGCTGTGGTGGCGCTTCTTACTGTTGTTACATGGATGTTTTACAGTGACGACGTGGCTGAAACAGAGCTTAGTCCAAGCAAACCGGTTACCGTAGAAGTGGTAACCGTTGAAAAGGGCAAACTACGTGAACAGGTTCATTTATTAGGCAATGTTTTTTCTGCCCACTCGGTAAATGTGAAAGCTGAGGTCGATGGCCGAATAGACACCATTGCTGTTCGCTCCAGCCAAGCCGTTCGCCAAGGTCAATTACTGGTGCAACTCGATGATCGCCATCAACGTGCAGTATTACAGCGTGAGCAGGCTCGTCTCGACGATATTCTTCGCCAACATCAAAACCTATTACAGCTACTGCCCAAAGGCGCTACCACTCAAGCCGAGGTAGACCGTTACGAATCGCAAGTGGCCATGCAGCAAGCTGAATTAGCTCTAGCAGAAGCCGCCTTGCAAGACCGCGCTATTCGCGCGCCATTTAGCGGCAAGTTGGGTCTAGTGGATTTAAGCCCCGGCCAACTGGTTAACTCCGATACCGTGCTCACTACCTTGGATGATGCCGATACCTTACGCCTAAACGTGCCGGTCGCAGCCCGTCATTTAGGCCGCATTGAAGTGGGCCAACAAGCCTATTTGCATCAAGCTGGCTTAAGCTCGCGGGTATTTGATGCATCGGTAAGTAGCATCGACAGCCGAGTGCGTGGCGAAAGCCTTAATGTGTATATCCAGTTATCTATCGATAATCAACAAGCTGGGCTAGCACCGGGCACCTTGGTAAGCGGTGAGCTGGATTTAAATGCCAACCCGCGGGTATTGATTCCGCTGCAAGCTATTGCCTATAACGGCGATCGCCGCTTTGCTTATCGGGTAAATCAACAAGTGGCTGAAAAAGTAGAGTTAGAATTAGGCCAGCGTGGTGACAACTTAGTTGAAGTGTTAAGTGGCTTAAATGCCGGCGACCAAGTGGTTAACAAAGGCTTGGTGAAGTTACACGACGGTATTGAGATTGAAGTACTTAACTAATGAAAATATCTGATCTGTCGATGTATCGCCCGGTAGCGGCGATTGTACTCAGCTTGCTACTGATGTTGTTTGGTGTGGTTGGGTACAACGAACTCGCAGTGCGCGAAATGCCCGATATAGAAAGCCCGGTGGTCTCTATTGGTACGCCCTATCGTGGCAGCGCATCCTCAATTGTAGAGTCGCAAATCACCAAACCCATTGAAGACGAACTCAGTGGTATTGATGGCATAGACTACATTTGGTCATCTTCTTGGGATGGCTGGTCGGGCATTACCATTACCTTTAAACAAGGCTCCGACATGCTGGCTGCGGTTAGCGACGTGCGCGATGCGGTAAGCCGAGCGCGTAATCGCTTACCCGATGACGTTGATGAGCCGGTGGTGCGTAAAAACGACAGTGAAGAAGCCCCCTTTATGTGGCTTAACCTCACCGCTACCTTGCAAGATAGATTAGAGCTTAGTGACTTTGCCCAACGGATCTTAATTGAACGCCTTAGCTTATTGCCGGGGGTAAGTGCTGTTAATACCTCGGGTTTAGTAGAGCGGGTTATGTATGTGGAGCTAGACCCCACTGCCATGGCTGGGCGCGGCTTAACCACCAATGATGTGATTGATGCGCTAAATCGCGAGAACCTGCAGCTCCCCGCCGGCTATGTACGTAATGACAGCCTAAATATTGTGGTGCGCATGGAGCGCATGTATCAGCAGGCTGACGATTTCGCCAAGCTGCAAATTGCCAATTTCTCTGGTGACCACGTCACTTTGTCAGACATTGCACACATCTATGTTGGCGCCAAAAAAGACACCACCACCTTTAAAAGTAATGGTGTAGACAGTATGGGGCTAGGCATTGTGGCTATGTCTCAGGCTAACCCGCTAGAAGTAGCCGATATGGTAAAAGCCGAGCTAGTAGAGCTAAAGCGCTTTTTGCCTGCTGGCGCGGAGCTTACTGTTGATTACGACAGCACCGTATTTATTCGCCAGGCGATTAGCGAGGTGTATTCCACCTTGCTGATTTGTGCGCTGTTGGTGGTGGCGGTGTTATACCTATTTTTAGGCCGCTTAAGTGCCACCATTATTCCTGCAGTAACCGTTCCTGTATCTTTGATTGCGGCCTTTTCTGTGGCTTATTTATTTGGTTACAGCATTAACCTGGTCACTCTGATGGCGCTGATTTTAGCCATTGGCTTAGTGGTGGATGATGCCATTGTGGTGGTGGAAAACATTATTCGCCATCGCGCAGCGGGTGAGCCGCCATTAGTCGCTGCATTTAGAGGGGCTAAAGAGCTAAACTTTGCGGTAATTGCCACCACTGTAGTGTTGGTGATGGTGTTTTTGCCACTGGTATTCATGCAAGGAAAAATAGGTGATTTGTTCACCGAATTTGCGGTGCTGTTGTCTGCGGCAGTGATCTTTTCATCGCTGGTGGCACTGACTCTTGCGCCAGTGATGGCCGGCAAGTTATTTGAAAAAAATCCTAATCAAGCCACCTGGATGAGCCGCTCGGTTGGGCGTGCTATGACAGCCCTGCAGCAGGCTTATGCCAAGTTACTAACTCGTATAATTAACTACAAGTTTTCTGCTGTTGCAGTTGTAGTCCTGTGTATGGGGCTACTGGTTTGGGCTTATCAACAGCAACAGCCAGCGTTTGCGCCTAAAGAAGACCGCGGCGTAGTAAACGTATATGTGGGCGGAGTAGAAGCGACCAGTTATCAGCGCATGGTAAAAAGCATGGCTGAGATTGAACAACGCTTGTTACCAATGATGGCGGATGAGGGGCCGATAGAAACCCTGAACTACTCGGCGCCTGCTTTTGGTAGTTGGGCAGATCACCAAGGCTTTTTTATTGTACGTTTAAAAGATTGGAGTGAGCGCAGCCAAGATGCCGCCGAAGTGGTAGAAATGATCCGCGAGGCCGCCCACGATGTACCAGACGTGAAAGTTTATCCTTACCAACCTAGCTTTGGTGGCAGCATGGGCGAGCCGGTGCAGTTTGTATTGCAGGGGGATGATTACACCCAGCTATACCAATATGCTCTAGAGCTAGAACAACAGGCTAAAGACAGCGGCTTAATGCATGGTGTGCAGCTTGATTACAATCCCACTACGCCAGAAATTTTGTTGCAGGTTAATCGCTTAGCCGCGCGTGAGCTGGGTATTAGTGTCAATGATATCGCCAGTACCTTAGAAGTATTGTTAGGTGGCCGCGCGCAAACCCGTTTTGAGGAATTTGGTGAAGAGTACGATGTTTACTTAAAAGCTGACGAGAGCCAGTTCCAATCGCCTAGCGACTTAAGCAAGGTGTATTTGCGCAGCGATACCGGTGCTTTAGTGTCTTTAGATACTTTGGTGGAGGCCAGAGATGTCGCCTCGGCACGCGGCTTATTCCATTACCAGCGTAAAAAGTCGATCAACCTAAAAGCCAACCTGAGCGATAACATCAGCTTGGGCGAAGCGCTAACTTTTTTAAACCAAGCATCTAGCGAGATTTTGCCAAGTGGTTACACCGTTGATTATGCCGGTGAATCAAAAGAGTTCTACGATAACCAGCGTGAGATCTGGCTGTTATTCGCCTTAGCCTTGCTGGTGTGTTACTTGGTATTAGCTGCCCAGTTTGAAAGCTTTATTAGCCCTGCCATTGTGATGCTTACGGTGCCCTTAGGTTTACTAGGAGGCTTACTGGGTTTGTTGATTACCGGAGAGAGTTTTAATATCTACAGTCAATTAGGCTTGTTAATGCTGATAGGCATGGCCACCAAAAACGGCATTTTAATTGTCGAGTTTGCCAACCAACTACGTGACCAAGGTTTAGCGGTTAAAGAAGCCATAATTAAAGCTTCTACTAATCGCCTACGCCCGATAATTATGACCGCCATGACCACCTTGCTGGGAGCTGTTCCAATGTTGTTGGCCACTGGTGCAGGTTCTGAAACACGCTTTGCCATTGGTATTGTTATCTTTAGTGGTATGTTGCTTGCCACCTTTGTCACCTTATTTGTGGTACCGTGTTTGTATCATTTATTAGGGGCATTAAGCGGCTCGCCCGAAGCGCGTGCAGAGCAGCTAAAGCAGCAATTACAAGCCCCTAGCGTACTGAGTAATAGTGACAACTAATGCGAAAAATGGATAAAAAACGCGATAAGGATATCGTAGCGGCACTAACCGAAGTGTGCGAAGCCGCTAAACTAGAGAGTGAGGGTTTTGCATGGATAAGTCATCGGGTTAACTTTCAGCGGTTTCCCGAGAGCCTGCAAGTTAGTTGTGCTTATAGCAGCGCTTCACAACTTAATCTGGCTAAGCAAAATGGTGAACAACAAGGGCTGGTTAAACAAATAGTAGATGGCTTGGCGAACAAAGGCATAGTGCTGGCTAAACCGCAGCGACAAATTGAATTTATTAGCGAGTAAGTCCTTTACTCGCTAATGGCTGTAACTATTCCGATTCTGGCCAAATAGCTTGATCGTCTGATTCGGCTTTCTCTTCAGCAAATTTTACGCGTATTTTATTACCGGCTTGCTTAGTGCTGTTTAGCGCGGCAATGGCTGCTTGCGCTTCTGATTCATCAAGCATGCTTACAAAGCCAAATCCTTTGGATTTACCGGTTTCATTATCCAGTACCAAATCGCAGCTTTCGACAGCACCATGGCTTTCGAACAAGGCGAGTAAATCGGCTTCTGTAATGCTGCGAGCGAGGTTACGGACAAGTATTTTCATGGAACACCTTTAATTGCGGGTGAAGTTATCTGAGTGAGCAAGGCTCTTAGCGAAGGTTAAGCGATTATGCTTTGGCTAGCTAGATGCTCAAGCTTTGTTTTATCTCACATATTGTTACGCAATTTTGTGCAAAAAGCTCGCGACATTTGCCTTGCTCTTACGACTAATTTGCTGCATTAGCGCAAAGCTTGGATTTATTAACGAATAGTGTTGCTCTAATTGCTCGAGTAAACAAAGCCAAAGCTTGGCTGTCATTTCTGAATCGGCTAAAGCTCTATGGAATACACCGTCATTGTCGATGTTGTTGTAAGCCACTAAGCTGCCTAGTTTGTGGTTAGGCGCGTCTTGAAACAAGCGTCTTGATAACAACATTGAACAGGCAAAGTCGCCTATAAGCCGTCGGCCTATTTGGGCAAACTCAGCTTCCAAGAAGCGCTGATCAAAGGAGGCGTTATGCGCCACCATATTATGCTGGCCGACAAACTGATAAAAGCGATTCATTACCTCATCGCAAGGCGCGGCCTCTTGCAGCATGGCATTGCTGATACCAGTGTAATCTTCAATAAAGGAAGAGATGCGAAACCCTGGGTTCATTAACTCTTGAAAGCGCGCTGTAGCTTGGCCATCTTCTAGCAGTACTGCGCCAATTTCTATGGCTCTATCACCTTGAGTAGGCGATAAACCCGTGGTTTCAAAATCGAGAACAACAACAGTATTAGCGGGGGCTTGAGCGGTCAATGGTGCGAGCTTCTTGTCAGTAGTTTGAGCCAACAATGGTAACGCCGCGCCGCTAAAAGGCAATGGCTATGCTTGCGAATCCTTATTAATCTTTGCTGTCTTCGCTATTTTGGAATAATGGTAGCTCTAGGGTAAATAAAGCGCCCCCGAGTTGGCTATCACTAACACTGGCTTTGCCGCAGTGGTTGGTGACAATTCGCTCTACAATTGACAAGCCTAAGCCGTGCCCACCACTTTGGCGGCTGCGGCTGTCATCCACCCGTGCAAAGGGCAGAAAAATCGATTCACGGTATTTTTCTGGAACGCCGCTACCGTCATCATGTACTTCAAAAATCACCGATTTATTCACCACATACGCACGGATGAGAATCAGTTTTTCAGCATACTTTTGCGCGTTAACGATCAAGTTATTTAAGGCGCGGCGGACTAGCTTTTCATCGGCCATTAAACTTAAACCCACCGGGCACTCAATTTGAATCTTTAGCTTGGGACTTAACTTAGAAAGCCGCTCACACATGTTGTACAGCAGAGGGTAGGGATTAATTGATTGTGGGTTTATTTCTCGCGCTTTGGTTAGCTGGGAAAAGCTAATTAACTCGTGAGTAAGGTCTTCCAAACTATCTAAGTCTTCATCCATCTCTTGAATATGCTCGTGCATGGTTTTCATGTCGGTAATTGAGCGAGTCATATCCAAGGCAAAACGTAAATTATTGATGGGGGTTTTTAGCTCGTGCGAAGCCGCCATGGTCATCGAGTCTTGCTCTTGAATCAGCGACTTAAGCTTTGCAGCCATGCTATTTAAGCTGCGCGCCATGTGATTAATAGGCGAGGGCGCTTTTTCGTTGGCGCTAACATCAAAGTCACCGTCACCTAAGGCTTTGGTAACTTTTGCTAGGCGATAAGTATGGCGAGTAATGGAGAAGGAGAACCACATTACGGTAGCAGCTAAACAGCCGCCCATAAGCGCCACCATGTACCAAAATAGCCAATCACCGTAATCAACAAATTCTTCGTCTAAATCTAATTCGAGAACCTGTTGGTCTGGCCATTGGTAATAAAGAACGATGTCATCGTCATCTAAAAAATTACTTTTAACCGATACATACTCGCCGTTGCGCATTAGCTTTAAACGCGCTTCAGCTTCTAGTTCTGTAATTGGAAAAATGCGGATAAAGAATGGAAATTCTTCTTGGTAGCGAGTGAGAACTTTGTCTACGTCTGGGTTTTCTGCTTGCAGTAGATCTCGGTCTAGTAGGTAATAAATAGGCAGCACAATTTTACGTATTTGTTCACGCTCAATGTGCTGCACTTTCTCTTCAATGATCACGCCGTAAATAAAGGTGGCGGCGATAATAGATAATACCGAAGACAGAAACAGCTTTAGGAATAAAGTAATCAAGCTGGCTTAGCTCGCTATGCTGCTTTTACAAACAAATAGCCTTTACCACGCACCGACTTAATGTAGCGATAAGGTGGCGTATTGTCGTTTAGCTTTTTACGTATCGTGGATACTCGCATATCTAGTGAACGGTCGAGGCCGTCGTAATCAATGCCGCGCATTTCTTTGAATAGCACATCACGCGGTAGTACGTGGCCTGCGTTGTCCATAAGAAAATAGAGTAAGTCGAACTCGGCGTCGGTAAGCTCTAACAGTTGCTCACTTAACCAAATTCGGCGTTGAGTTTTGTCGGCAGTGAGCTCTTGGCAGATAATGCGATTAGGGTGGCGCACCGGTTCGCTATTGCTCATTTGCAAGGCATCAATGGTGCTGGCGCGTTCACTGCGGCGCAACGCAGAACGAAGTCTGGCGAGCAATACATGTGGGCGTAATGGTTTACTTAAGAAATCATCTACGCCTAAGTTTAGCGCAGACACTTCGGTGACATCATCACCCTGTGCGGTAACCATTAAGATCGGGCCTGAATAAAAGTCACGAACAACTTGGCACACTTGAATGCCGTCCATGCCTGGTAGCATTAAATCTAGCAGCACTGCGTCTGGAGAGTGTTTGGCAATCAGCTCTGGTGCTTGGTCGCCACGCTCTGAAGAAATAACTTCAAAACCTTCGCTGCGCAAGAACGTAGCCACCAACTGTTGTTGGCGTGAATCATCTTCAATTAATACGATTTTTTTTTGTTCTTGGCTCAACTTATTTCCCTGCATAGACAACTCCCTCAGCTGGCTCATTTTAGTGAGCCCTTAGGTCGATGCAATTACCACTTACAAAACTACGACAAATATCATTTAAATGTAAACTAATTCTCAATATCTAGTTTGGAATATCGGAAAACTGTGACTATCCCTGACATAAGACTGACTGAGTGAGAATTTGTCGCATTTTACAATGTGCTCAACAAGTGCTTAAACGGCGTGCATAAAGCAGCGTTGAACATGTTTAAAAGGATAGGGAACAGGATGAAAAAATTTCACACTAAGCGTCTAGTAACAAGCAGCGTACTTGCTACGTTAGCATCTATTGGAGCAGCCAATGCTACCGGTTATGTAGACGATGAGCCTGGTTTTGGCTTTGAGTTATTGTTAGGAGGCATGGTTGGCCAAGAGCAATCTCAATTCAATACTGATGACGACAATGCCATAACACAAGATTTAAACAATTCAGGAAATAAGAATAGCGGTGTGAGTCCAGCTGTTTTAGCCGAGTTAAATTACACCTTCGCAAATAAGAAAACCCAAATTTTCTTGGGTCAGCAAGAAGAGAATATTGTGCGCGGCCAAGACCAATTTGAGCTGGGCATTACCCAAATGGTGGGGGAATATTCGCAGTTAGAACTGGCTTATTTTCCTAAACTCCCGGGCTTTAGTGAGACTTGGCAAGATCCCTACTTAACGGGCAGTGCTCGCCAAAAAACCGATGCCGATAGCAGCGGTTTTAGGCTAGCGTGGCGTTATCTGTTCGATACACCGCTAACGCTGCGTTATGGTTTTGCAACCGCAGATATAGAAAACGAGCGCAGTGGTGAGGCTTTTGGTCTAGATGCCAGTGAGCAAAAGTTGATGCAACGTGATGGTAAGTATCACCGACTCTCTGCTGAGGTATTGGTTTATGATGAAGGCGGTTTTACCGTAACACCTCAGCTTACCTATACCAAGGCGGATACCGATGGCGATGCAATGGCCTTTGATGCCTACGCCCTTGGCTTAGAAACCACCTATAGCTTTGCCGAGCGCCACTTTACTAGCTTGTATATTAATTATGCCAAGCGTGATTACAAAGGCCGTAACCCGATATTCAATGAAACTCAGGGCGATGACGATTTTGGCATAAACGCTATTTATGGTTACGCCCAGCCTTTTGATTTTGAGAATACCTCGGTGTATTTGATGGCCTCTTATGACAAGGGTGACAGTAATATCGAGTTTTATCAGAGTAAGTCTTTGGGCTTATTGCTGGGTGTTGCATACGAGTTTTAGTCGTTAGCTTATTAAGGAGTCATTGTTATGTGGATAGCGCAACTTTCTAGGCTTGTTTTAATATCACTATTGCTTGTTATATTTGGCGCTGGCATTGCAAATGCCGCTCACGAATCTAGAACTATTATTTACCAAATTGCTGTGGAAGGTGATGTGGTGGGTGTTTATCAGCGGAACCGGATTATTGATAACCAATTTCCTAATAGCTTAGTTATTGAAGAAGAGGTGGAATTAGATTTTAGCTTTTTGTGGTTTAAAGAGGCCTACCAGCGCAGCGGAAAAGTGATGTTGGATAATGGTGCTTTAAAACAATTTGCTTTTAAGGTAGATGAAAATCAAGAAAGCTATTTAATTTTTGGCAATGATAAATTAGAGCAAGGTATCCATATTAATGCGCTAGAGAATCAAGCGAGCAGTAACTCTATGTGGACTAATAAGCTGTTGCAGCTGATTGAAAATGAGCATAGTACCAATGGCATGGATCTATTGCTAAATCGTTTTGAGCAAGCTCCTGATGCTATTTTACAACGCGGTGATTTTGATTCTGATTCCTTGAGTTTTCCTGATTACTTGATGGCGTCGATTGATCATCAAAACACCCAAGAGTTCAAAGTATTAGATCTAGATGAATTTGACATTATTCAGTATCAAGTTAAGTACTTAGGAGAAAAGCCATTAAGTGCCGCAAACCGCGTGTATGTTAGCCATGGCTTTGCCTTAGCCACCGAAGGAGAGAGCAGCGAGCTGTGGTTAAGCAAAGATAAGTTAGGAGCATTTATTGTGCAGCAAAGTGGTGTAGATGATGGAGACCATTACACGGTGAACATGCAGCAATATCTTTTCTAAATTTGTCAAGCTTTAGCTACTTAAAAATGAAGTATCCACTTAGGTTGCTTCATTTTTTTCTAAATGAAATGTGATTGAAAACGCTTTAATCACACTAATTAAACTGAAATTCCCCCGCCTTTGATTTTTAATAACAAAAAACAGTTTTATTTAGATACTATTATCATTAAAGTCTTTTGACTTATTAATTTTCAATTAGTTAAACATCAGGGATTCTTGGCATGGATAGTCAGCACTTGGACGAAAATCGTTTTAAGTTTCATGGAAAAACCGACGAGTATTTTGGAATTTGGATCGTTAACGTATTGCTCAGCATTGCTACCTTGGGTATTTACTCAGCCTGGGCAAAAGTGCGCAATAAACAGTATTTTTACGGCAATAGCGAGTTAGCTGGCGAGCGCTTCGAGTATTTAGCAAAACCCTTACAAATCTTATTGGGGCGAATAATTGCTGTGGTAATGGTAGTTATTTGGGCGGTTTCTCCAATGGTAAGCGAAATACTGCAAGCCGTTTTGATGCTGATGTTTGTGGCGGTAATGCCGGTTTTAGTAGTAAAGAACCTGCGCTTTGACTCGCGAGTAACACGCTACCGAAATGTTCGATTTGATTTTGTTGGTAGCTATGGCAGTGCTTATATGGCGTTAATGGTAATGCCGTTTTTAGCCACCATCATTTTTGCTTTAGCTGCTGGCTTAGTTATTGGACTTGGTAGTGTTATTTCGCCTGTTGTGTCAGGTATTTTAGGTGTACTGGTTTTTGCTATTGGTGGTACTTACTTGTATGCCTTTATGGCCACTTACATGAGCCGCTATGTACTGAACAACTACCAATGGGGCAGTATGAAATTTACTGCAGATATAGAGTCTGCGGCCATGTTCAAAATTTTCCTGAAAGCCGCAGCGCTAGGTTTAGGCGGTGTAATCGCCTTAAGCTTGTTGGGAGCCTTGGTGGCATTTGCACTGTTTAGCGCAGACTTTAGCCAACTAGGCGCTATGTTTGCCTCATTAGAGCAAGGCGGCGGTGAAAACTTAGCAGCCGGTGGCGCGCTGGTTGGGATCTTCGCTTTAATTTATATCAGCTTCTTTTTGCTGGGCTGGTTTGTTACGGCTTACTTAAAAGCTTGTTTGCGAAATTATCAGTTTGGACAAACGGATATAGAAGGCCAGTTGTACATGGTTTCGACCGTAAAACCTTTGGCATTTATGGGCGTAATGCTTAGCAATATGCTGATTATTGTATTCTCATTTGGTTTGGCTATCCCTGTCGCAAAAGTACGTATGGCGAAGTTTATGGCGCAGGCCACGGCCGTGCAGGGTGATATTGAAAGCATTGCAATTAATAACCAAGTGAGTGATAGCAAAACCGCCATTGCTGATGAAGTTGCCGATGCCTTTGGCGTAGAAATTGGTGTGATTTAAGCCCATGGTCATCACCGGAAAGGTTTTTGTCGAAAATAGCTCTGTGTCTAGAGCGGCTAAATTGCACTGCTCCGATGAAGGCTGGATTGAGCTAAGCGATGAGTTTGGCGCTATTCGGGCGCCAGTTGCCGAGCTAGATATTGCGATGTCGATTGGCTCGCAAGCTCGTACCATTGGTTTTAGTAATGGCAGCCGCTTTGTTGCCGATGAGTCCTCATCACTAAACAGTTGGTTAGATAAGCAAGGCCAAGGCTCTTTGGTTAAAAGCTTAGAACGAAATGCCTTGATGATCATTGTGGCCTTTGTTGTAAGCGCAGCTGTTATATACGCCGCAGCTAGCCAAGGACTTCCTTTGGTAAGCCATTACTTGGCTGGCAAAGTGCCGCTCTCCATTAGCCAAGAGTTGGGTGAAAGAACGCTGCAGCAGTTTGAAACTTTAGGTTTTAGTGAAAGTGAGATTAGCCCAGAGCAACAACAAGCTATAGGCCAAAATTTTAACCGCTTGGTAGAGCAAATCGATGGCCTACCCATGCAGCCTAAGTTGTACTTCTACCGTATGGGCGATGAAGCAAATGCCTTTGCTTTAGCCGATGGCAGCATTGTGGTGACCGACCAATTAGTAGAACTGCTAGATAGCCCTGAACAACTTAATGGCATTTTATTACACGAGTTAGCCCATGTGGCTCATAACGATGTAATGGCAAGCCTAGTGCGCTCGGCCTTGATCAGTACCGCTGTGGTGCTAGTTGTTGGCGATAGCAGTTTGCTGGTAGATGGCCTAGTTAGTGCCGCAGTGCTTGGAGTAAGCCTTGGCTACTCCCGCGAAGCTGAACAACAAGCCGATTTGTTCGCCTGTCATTGGAGCAAACAGCTAAACCTACCTCAAGAACAACTTCTCGCCGGTTACCAGCAACTATTCGAAGACCACGAGTCACACATTCCTACTTGGATAAGCAGTCACCCAGGAGATGAAGAGCGTTTAGAGCACTTGCTTACCTGCTTTAATAATTAGTTCTTTTAGGCAGTAAGTTTCATTTTGGGAGAATTGGAAATGGCGTCTCAATTAAGTTTGAGCGCCATTTTTTTAGACTGAAAACGCTTAGCCTATCGAGTAATCCGTTTAGCCGCGGCATTAAGGGCTTTATCCACTGCTTGTCTGCCGGTGGTGATGTTGGTGAGGCTGGTGGCCATGGCGGCCCAAAACTTACCCATTGCTGCAGCGTTTGGCATCGGTTCGCCTTGCGCTGCACTGGCATAAACTGCCTGCACTTTTGGGTCGTTAGTTAGCTCTTTTTGTAATTGTAAGTTTGCCATTGCGCCAATGTCGCCGCTGCTAAACAGTAAGCGTTGATTGTCTACATTCATTAGGTAGTAGTTTAGAAACTCGTCAACCAGTGCTGGTTGGCTAGTTGCGCTGTTCACCATGGCGCTCCAAATGCCAACAAAGGCTTTGGCGGGCTTGCCATTGATATTGGGTAAGGGCGCAACTCCAAAATCCATACCCACACTTTCCAATTCATCCCAGTACCAGGGGCCATTAATTACCATGGCAACTTTGCCCTTTACAAACTGCATATCCATGATTGAGTAATCAGCATTACGCGGCATTATTTGTTGGTCCAGCATGTCTTTGAGTAGCTTACCTGCGTACATTGCACTGGGGTGATTAACCCCAGTGTCTTTTACATTGTATTGCTCACCTTGTTTACCAAACACGTAAGCTCCGTCGGCCGCAAACAATGGCCATGTGTAGTAGGTATTGTTGTAGTCCCACAAAATAGCTTTGGTTTGTTGCCGCTCTTGAAGTTGCTTGTCTAGCTCGAAAATCTCTTCAAAACTAGCTGGAACTTCTTTGATGAGCGCTTTGTTATAAATAAGGCTTATTGCTTCTACGCCTATTGGGTAACCGTATACTTTGCCTTCAACTTTTACTGCGTCCCAGGCGTAGTCTACTGCTGAATCCTGCAGCGCTTGGCTGGGTTTTAGTTGTTTAATGAGTCCTGCATTTGCCCAGTCGCCTATTCTGTCATGAGGCCAGAATACGATGTCGGGACCTTCACCATTACGGGCTTGAATCTCAAAGTTTCCAGTGATGTCGACGGGTTGTTTCACCTCAACGATAATGCCGGTATCGTCGCTAAATTGTTTTGCAATAAGCTGCATTTGTTGGTGGCTTTTGCCAGTCCATATGGTTAGCTCTGGCTGTTGATTGTCGGCCAAAGCTAAGTTTGAAAAGGCCGCTAAAATACAGCTTAGCGTTATGCTGGTAATCCCTATTTTCATTATATTTTTCCCGATAGCTTGCCGACTTAGCATTGAGAAAACATGAGTGACTTGCAAGGAAAAACAAAGTGGCTATAGAGCGAGCTCACACTCAAGATTAAGTTGTTGATAGATTTGCGAACTTAGGCTGCTTATTCAGCTTTTGTTAACAATTGTGTCACATTTCTTTACACAAGTTGAATTGTGATTATTTGTTCAAAAAATAAACATATTGATTTGGTTAACAATGTTGGTCTAGGTACTAAATATGCATCAAGTCATTAGATAAAGTTATCATCAGTTTAAGAATTCACATGAGTGATAAGAGTCTTTCATCTGTTAAGCGGTTCTTTCGTTGGGTTGATTTACATCACGGAGTGCTAGGGTTTATCGCTACAGTTGTCACAGTGATTGTTACGGTGGGTGTTGCATACAAATCTATTCAAACGTCAGCAGACCTTTTTTCTGAGGAACTGAAGGCGCAAAAAGAAGCTGCCCAAGTGGCAAATGTTGCAAATTATGTTTCCGCAATTAGCGAAGCGCTGTTGATGTTTAAAGAGGCTGATGAGGAAGCCTTAGATAGATTCGTAGTATCTCGTTCTGAGCTGCTTTTGGAAAGCTTAAGCACATCCACTTTATTAGCTCAGGTCATTCAGTTCATTTCAGATAATGATTTTGCCAAGTTGTTTGATACCACTAGGTATTTTCAAGAGAAGAAGTTTCTGTCTTTAGCGGGCAAGGATCTTTCTTATATCAAGTTAAACGACATCACATTTACAACAACCAGTTTGTATTGCGTGAACCTGACTGGATCCTATTTATCTAGGACGACCTTTGACTTCCCAGATTTTAGTTATGTAAATATGGAGAACTTAAATTTTAACGAAACTAAGCTTAATGGCGCTCGGGTCTATTGGAGCAATTTAAAAGATGTATCCATAGAACTTTCAGGTAAAGAAGAGAATCTGCCACTAACATTTTCTCAAACCAGTTTTATATTTTCCAATTTACAAGGCTTACGTTTAGGTAAGTCTAATACACAATCTAAATCGCTTGACCCTGACAAACTAAATAAACAACAGCAGAAAGATTTAGAAGTACTGGCTGAGATGCTATTTAACACTAAGTCTCTTTATGGCTCTCTTTTAGATAATGATTTAAAGCAGTTAATGCTAGACCTCAACCCCAAAAAGTATGAAGAGCTAGTGAGTTTGGAGTACTTTCTCAAAGTTGACTCTGTACCCAACGCTAGCCTAGAGGCTAGTCGAAAGACCTACAGCACTGAAGCGACTTTGGTTGCGCACCAAGAGGCGTGGAGACAACGATGGCAAGATAAGATAGATAGGTGGTGTAAATAATGATGAAAATGATCTTTTGTCTACTTCCCTTGAGTTTTGCTGTTAGTGCCAATTGCACCTTGCAAGGAGATGTATATCAAGAGGGAGCTCAGCTAGGTAATCTGAAATGTTTAGATGGAAATTTTACTTTAATAAGTTCAGACCCCGAGCCTACATTAATTACAACGACGGATTTGACTGAACGTAATGGTATTCACGTTGAAGCTACTGAACAGCAGCCAACGGATAATACCCAGGAGAAATAGCCATGAAAATGCTAAAAATAGGGTTTGTACTAGTGACACTATCGCTTAGTTTTCCAAGCTTTGCTGATTGTGTACACGGCGGCAATGTGTACCCAGAAGGCGCAACTATCGGCAGTTATAAATGTGTCAACGGTTCGTGGGTGGGCAATTAGCCTTACCTACGTTCACAGGAGGTACAACCGCGGCAAGCCGAACGAGTATGTTTGTCTAAACGCTCACGCTGAGTTTTGCAGTAGGCATTCTTTAAAGCTCGGCGTGCCGAAAACCAGTCATCTGCTTTGCTTAAGATGAGGTTACCGCCAAAACGTTTAACCAACAAGTCTCGGCTTTCATCAATAAAACTCTTATCAAAGTCGATTTCGAAGTAGCGCAAAGCTTCTTCAATGCAGGTGAAGTTTTCTATTGTTTTGTTGATCTTGGTATTAGTCATTGAAGAGTCCTAAGGCCTGCGAATAGGCTAGCAAAACCGTTAAGACGGTTTTTTGATGTGACTTAATTAAGCGTCGAATTATCGCCTTTCGAGAAAAACAGCATGACTTTAAACAAAACTCAGACTAAATTGTTAATGAAATGTTGCATTGGGGCCTAAATGATGAAACCAGCACTTCCCTTAATAATCTGCGTACTTATTTCAGCCTGTTCTAGCCAAGCTACCACGAGCAGTGGCGATAATAAGGCAGAGGATAATCAAAACTATAATCAGGATTTGTTGGCATCTATTAAGCAATCACCTAATGCCAATCAAGCCTTTAGTCTTAGCGAAGAGCAAATTGATATGTGGCAGCACGCTGGTTGTGGCGGAGGGCATAGGTAATATCAGCTTATTTAAACAACTACCGTCTTATCTCTCTATAAAACTGCAGCAGTAAATAATTGTTGCCAGCTAATGAGCATGCAAGTGTTGAATAACTAATATTGATAGTGGGCTCTATAAGTACTTCTTTCTTAGACTTTATTTATCGGCATAGCTAAACCTGTTTTAGCTTGCGTGTTGGACTTGGTTTTTGTGGAGGTGTAGATGCCCTTAAAGCCCGCTATTGATCCTGAACAATGGATTTTATCAAATCCAAACGACTTAATATCGCTTACCAAATGGCAGCGCACGGTAAACTTGCTGGCTAAGCTGTTCGATGCACCCGCTGGTTTTTTGGTTCAACACACCCCAAGTGGTTATCAGGTCACAATTGCTAGCGAACAGCAGTCTAACCCCTATCAAGCGGGAATGGTGGTGGAACCGCAAGCTAATATCTTTTGTCGAAAAATTGTAGAAACACGTAAAAGCTTGTATGTGGCCAATGCCATGATCGATCCCTGCTGGGACAGTAATCCCGAAGTGCATGGTGACGGGTTTCGCTCTTACCTTGGGGTTCCAGTATTTTGGCCAAACGGTAAAGCATTTGGCACTTTTTGTGTCATGGATTACCGCGAAATCAACTACGACGATACCTATTTTGAACTTATTGAGCAGCTAAAAGACATCCTCGAAGCCGATTTGTCCTTGCTTGAGTTATACACTCATATGCAGAAATTGGCGGTTACCGATCCCTTAACCGAGTTAAACAATCGCCGTGGATTTTGTTCCTTAGCCCAGCAGCGGATCCGCTTAGCTAAGCGCATGGGTTCTCGCTTGGGGGTGTTCTATTTAGATGTAGATAAGTTTAAGCAGATTAATGATAGCTACGGACATGCTGTAGGGGATGAAGTGTTGATAGATGTGGCAAAAGCGATGCATAAGTGTGTGCGCAGTTCTGACGTGATTGGCCGAATGGGTGGCGACGAGTTTGTTGCTTTGGTCTTAATTGAGCAGGACTCTGACTTAGATGCCATTGCGCAACGCTTTACCGACCAATTTGCTCAATACTCCGAGCAAGATTTACCCTTGTATACGGTGGCTATCGGTTATATTGATGTTGACCTAAACATGGAGGTGGAAGGAATAATGGCCTTGGCAGATCAAGATATGTATCAACATAAAGTAGAGTAATAATTTGAGCAATAACTTGATGTTATTTTGACCACTTGGCTTGGCTGGTGTATCATCGCGCAGCTTTAGAATTACTCACTATTTTTTGCCTGCACTAATGGTATGACTGTTCGCCTCGGATGGCGCGTTTTGGCTATCGGAGATTTACTTGGAACAGTTTATTCAATTTTTGTATCCCTTCAGTTGGATCATTTCTATATTGTCGTTTAGCCCGCAAATTATTCGCTTAATGCGGATAAAAGGCCCCGCTAAAGAGATCTCGTTTTTAAGTTGGATTATGTTCCAATGTAATGCGGTATTAGCGTGGTCTTATACGGTGTTTGTCGTGGGCGACCCACTGCTTTCGGTGACTACTAGCTTGGTATTAGCTGCCAACATCACAATGGTTATGGTGCTAGTTTATAAACGTATTAAATATCGTGAAGTTGCTGTGGAAGATGCCTTAAGTGCTTGATTTTATTTGCCTCTCTAAATAATTGCTGAATTAAAAGTAACTTTTAAATACGAATGACGCTGGTCTTATCAGCCGTCATTCGCGACCTCGCGCACTATTTTGCCTGAAAAAAGCCTGACTTTTTCCCTTTCATTTCATCACAAAAATCTTTTCCTTGATTGATTTCATATTTGTCAATAAAGGCCTTGATAACTGTTTTTCGCTTGCTAATTTCATTATTGAGTAAAACCTCAAAGTAAGGTTTGCCAAAAAAGGTGTGAGGCCTAATGAGAGCGTTCATGAGTTAGCATGGCATGGTCAAGCTCTTCGTTTGCAGTGGTTTACACACCTGTGTGCTTCTTACCTTCACAAAGATGAAGGGGAAGAAAATAGCTAATTTTGCAAATATAGAGAGATACGCAATGATGTTAAGGAAAACACTTCTCGCTACGGCGATAGTAACTAGTGCGATGTCGGCGCACGCAGCCAATTATGGTGAAGCGCTACAAAAATCCATTTATTTCTACGAAGCTCAGCAATCTGGTGTGTTACCCGATTGGAACCGCAATGAATGGCGCGGTGACTCAGCGTTAGGCGATGGTAGCGATAATAACGTTGATTTAACCGGTGGTTGGTATGATGCCGGCGACCACGTTAAATTCGGCTTTCCAATGGCCTCTACCGCCACCATGTTGGCCTGGGGTGTAGTGGAATACCCCGATGCTTATGCTCAAACCAACCAATTGGAACACATTAAAAATAGCTTACGCTTTGTGGCTGACTATTTTGTTAAAGCGCATACCGCGCCAAATGAATTATGGGGCCAAGTAGGTAAAGGTAGCGTAGATCACGCTTGGTGGGGATCTGCTGAAGTGATGCAAATGGAGCGTCCTTCTTACAAAATCGATGCTGCTAACCCAGGTTCTGACTTGGCGGGCGAAACCGCAGCTGCATTAGCGGCTATTTCCATGGTGTTTAAAGAGAGTGACCCTAGTTACTCGGCGATGTTGTTGGAGCACGCTAAGCAGCTTTATGCTTTTGCCGACAACTACCGAGGTAAATACTCTGATGCAATTACCGATGCCAAAGCCTTTTATAACTCATGGAGTGGTTATCAAGACGAGTTGGTGTGGGGCGCAATTTGGCTGTATCAAGCCACCAACGATGTTGCTTACTTAGATAAAGCCAAACTTGAATATCCTAATCTAGGCACCGAAGGACAAACGGAATATCGCGCTTACAAATGGGGCCAAGCATGGGATGATAAGTCTTATGGCTCTTATGTTTTGCTAGCCAAAATTACTGGCGAGCAAGTCTATCAAGATGATGCCGAACGTTGGTTAGATTATTGGACCACCGGTTTTAACGGCGAAAAAATCACTTACACGCCGGGTGGCTTAGCCTTTTTAGATGTTTGGGGCGCAGCGCGTTATACCTCGAATACTTCATTCTTAGCGCTGATTTATTCTGATTTTCTAAAAGAAAATAACCTCGCAGCAGGCAAGGCAGACACCTATTACAACTTCGCTAAAAGTCAGCTCGACTACATATTGGGTGATAACCCGCTAAACATCTCTTACCAAATTGGTTATGGCGATTACCACCCAACTAAACCACACCACCGCACCGCTCATGGTGCTTGGGCCGATAGTTTATCAAGCCACCCAGAAGAGAACCGCCACCTGCTCGTGGGCGCTTTAGTAGGCGGACCTGGCGACGATGATTCTTACGCTGATGACCGTGGCGATTACTACAAAAACGAAGTGGCCACCGATTACAACGCCGGTTTCACTTCAGCGCTAGCACGCCTTTGGTTAGACCATGGCGGAGCGCCAATTGCCGAAGCTGATTTCCCAGATAAAGAAGTGCGAGACACCGAGTTATTTGTGGATGCAAAAGTAAACTCAGAAGGGCCACGACATATCGAGATTAGTGCTCGCGTACACAACCATACAGCGTGGCCATCGCGCGTGACCGACCAGCTTAGTATTCGCTACTGGGTAGACATTAGTGAAGTAGTTGCCGCTGGTTACACTGTAGACGATGTAACTATTTCAACGGCTTACTCGCAAGGCACTGGTTACAGTGGTTTACACCCTTGGGGTAATGAAGGGGATAATATTTATTACGCCGATATTAGCTTTGATGGTGTAGATATATACCCTGGTGGTCAGTCACCGTCTAAGAAAGAAGTACAATTCCGCTTAGCCTTACCGACCAATACCAACGATCCAGATTGGGACAATGCTAACGACCCATCATGGGATAACTACACCAATGCACATGAATTAGCACCGAAAATTGCTATGTACGATGCGGGTGTTTTAGTTTGGGGAACCGAGCCAAGCGCGGCCTGTGGCGGAGCAACCGGCATTAACTGTGCGCCTATTGCTCAAAGCCAATCAGTGGCTACTGACTTTGATACTCCTGCTTCGATTACCTTAAGCGCAACCGATAGCGATGGCACTATCGCCAGCTTTGCTATTGCTAGCCAACCGACAAATGGTTCGGTAACGCTAGCGGGTAACGTGGCGAGCTATGTGCCTAACGCTGGTTTCTTTGGCAGTGATAGCTTTGAGTTTAGCGCTACCGATGATCAGGGTGAAGTATCGCAGCTTGCGAGTGTCACCGTTGAGGTGGCAGAGCCAATCATTCCTGCTGTCACGATTAGCTCTCCTGCCAACGGCAGCGAAGTTAGCCCAAGTAGTGATGTAGTGCTGCAACTAGATGTTGCCAATGCTTATGGCGCAAATGTTTATCTTGATGGTGCTTTAGCTGCCAATCGAGTAGGCAGTGGAGCCGTTACGCTAACGATGCCAGCAAGCGAAGGAGCAGTAGCGATTGTTGTTATTGCCACCGACGAGCAAGGCAGTGAGCTAAGTGCTGAGGCCAGCTTAAGCTTAGTGGTTAAGCAAGGCGCAGAGCCACCAGTAGGTGATGGCTTAAGCTGTGAAGTAGGTAAAGCTGACACTTGGTCTACAGGCTTTGTGATTAATTCAATTACTGTAAGCAATGGCGGAAGTGAAGCGGTAAGCGGATGGAAGGTAAATCTTGTGTTTACCGACCCAGTGAGCTTAGCCAACGGTTGGAATGCTCAGCTTAATGCTTCAAGTGATGGCTTAGGTATTAGCGCCAGCAATGAAGTGTATAACGGCCAACTTGCGCCAAATGCGAGCGCCTCATTCGGCTTGCAAGGTGAGCACTCTGGCACCTTTGTTGCCCCAACTTGTGAAATCTTACCTTAGGACTTAACACCCCAAAGCGGCCTTAATCGGCCGCTTTTCTCATTGGGGTTTGTTACGGAGAACAACATGAATACATCTAAAACACTACTCGCTAAATGCGCGGGTTTCGCGGCCGCTACCTTATGTAGCGCAAGCCTCATTGCATCTACATTACCGGGCGACGACTGGTTGCATGTAGAAGGTAACCAAATTAAAGACATGCAAGGCAATACCGTATGGTTAACCGGTGCCAACTGGTTTGGTTTTAATACTACCGAGCGGGTTTTGCATGGATTATGGTCGGTTAATCTAGAAGACACCATTCAAGATATTGCTACGCGTGGAGTAAATTTACTTCGGGTTCCTATCTCGACAGAGTTGCTTAAAGAATGGAAGAATGGCCAATTTGTTCCCATTCAAGTTAATGCATCGGCCAATCCGGCCTTAGCCACCGCCACTTCGCTAGAGGTATTTGATGCCCTAATTGCTGCCGCAAAAGCCAGTGGCATGAAAATCTTGCTAGATGTGCACGGCGCCGAAGCCGACAACATGGGACACATTGCGCCGCTATGGTACAAGGGCGACATCACCTCTGAGGATTTTTACTCTACCTGGGAGTGGGTAACCGAGCGCTACAAAAATGATGACACCATTATTGCTTATGACTTAGAGAATG
Organism: Agarivorans sp. Alg241-V36; assembly: GCF_900537085.1. NCBI lineage: Bacteria > Pseudomonadati > Pseudomonadota > Gammaproteobacteria > Alteromonadales > Alteromonadaceae > Agarivorans > Agarivorans sp. Alg241-V36. The sequence goes on from NZ_UNRE01000002.1 coordinate 424,238, forward strand.
AGCCACATGGTAATCCGAAGGAAAGCGCTGCCGGTGAGTTTGCTAAGTGGGATAATTCCACCGATGAAAATAACTGGAAGCACGCCTGTGAAACGGTGTCTAACCGAGTTCTTGATATTAACCCCTATATTCTTGTTATGTGTGAAGGCATTGAAGCCTACCCAGTGGAAGGTAAAAACTGGGAGAGCAAAGGTAAAGACGACTTTCACTTTAACTGGTGGGGCGGCAACTTACGTGGTGTGCGCGAATTCCCTATCGATTTAGGCGCGCGTCAACAGCAGTTTATGTATTCGCCGCATGATTATGGTCCTTTGGTATTTGAGCAGGAGTGGTTTTACCCCGGCTTTAACAAAGACACCTTGTACCAAGATGTGTGGAAAGATAACTGGATGTTCATTCACGAAGAAGGCATTGCACCGCTACTGATTGGCGAGTGGGGCGGCTTTATGGATGGCGGGCCAAACGAGGCATGGATGGTGGCAATACGAGACTTAATTATTGAGCACCAACTTCACCATACCTTTTGGTGTATTAATCCAAACTCTGGAGATACTGGTGGTTTGCTTGGGCACGATTGGACAACCTGGGATGAAGATAAATACGCCTTGTTTAAGCCATCTTTATGGGTAAACGATGCCGGTAAATTTATTAGTTTGGATCATGAAGTTGCACTAGGCGGTGAGGGCAGTACTACCGGAGTAAGCTTAAATGACTATTACCAAGGCTTAACACCTTCGGTCACCATTAGCTCTCCTACGGCCAATAGTATAGTGCTTAGCGGTTCTCAAGTTGCCCTTAGCTATGCAGTGAACAAAGCGGCATCAGTCAACATATATGTAGATGGAAGCTTTGTGAAAAGCGCTCCTACATCGGGTAGTGCTAGCGTAACTGCACCGGTTTCAGAGGGTGACTTCACCATTGCTATTGTAGCGGTAGATAGTAATGGTAGGGAGCTGTCGGTAAGTGACAGCATTGTTTTAAGTGCACTTAACGAGGTGCCTTTACAGCCCGAAATTAGCTTAAGTGCTCCAGCAAACAATACCAGTGTTGAAGCTGGTAGTAGCTTTAGCGTAGCAGTAAGTCTGCAAGATGCGAGTGGTTTTGAAACACAGTTCGCTGGGCAACAAATGGCGTTTTCTGGTACTTCGGGTGAGCTTACTGCACCTAGTGTTGTTGGCGATTACAGCTTAACAGTGACAGCCCAAGATGAGCAGGGGCAAAACCTCAATGCGACTGACAGCGTCAATGTGAAGGTGATTGAACCAGCTGCCGCTAATTTAAGCTGTGAAGTGGGGCCCGCAGATTATTGGGCTAGCGGCTTTGTAATTAACAGTATCACCGTTACCAATACTGGCAGCGAGACTATCTCGTCATGGAAAGCCGTGTTGGACTTCCCGCAGGCGGTTAGCTTAGTAGGCGGTTGGGGCGGCGTATTTGATGCCTCCGCACAAACTATTGAAGTAACCAACGAAGCTTATAATGGCCAGTTAGCTCCTGGAGCTAGCATATCCTTTGGTTTACAAGGTGGACATTCAGGAAGCTTTGCCGCGCCAAGCTGTAGTATGCGTTAACAATAATTATTAATTATTGATTTAATTGACATTATAGCTGTAAAGCCCTCAATACAATTTGAGGGCTTTTTTATTGATTGGGCGAATGCTTTGCTTCTTTTTAGGTGTGATTGTCTGCCTAAGCGAAATATTCAATTGATTATTTTGTCATTTTAGGTTTTTCGTTCGATTTATCAAAGATTAAGCTCTTGGGTATTTTTTAGCTCCGGAATTAAAAACAAGGCTCAACTAGGTTAAGCTCTCGCAGGTTTACTGATGAAAAACATATTTGTTAGTCATCTTAGGAAAACAAACTTCAAAGGCTCTGCGATGAACTTGCACAACATCAATGGTTATTTGGCAAAGAGTTTGTTTTTCGGTAAACGGCATTACTTCTTACCGCTACACAGAATAGTTGAAGAAGGATTACGACCTAATTTTTTATGAGATAACTAAAGATGTTAAGGAAAACCTTATTAGCAAGCGCGATCATCTCCAGTGCAATGTCTGTTCAAGCAGCAAATTATGGTGAAGCGCTACAAAAATCGATTTACTTTTATGAAGCCCAGCAGTCGGGCGTGTTGCCTAGTTGGAACCGTAACGAATGGCGTGGAGATTCTGCCCTCGGAGATGGTGCAGACAACAATGTCGACCTTACCGGTGGCTGGTATGACGCAGGCGATCACGTAAAATTTGGCTTCCCTATGGCCGCCACTGCAACCATGTTGGCATGGGGTGTGGTTGACTACCCTCAAGCTTATGAGCAAACCAACCAGCTTCAACACATCAAGAATAACCTGCGCTTTGTGGCCGACTATTTTGTTAAGGCTCACACCGCGCCAAACGAGCTTTATGGGCAAGTGGGTAAGGGCAGTGTTGACCACGCTTGGTGGGGCTCTGCTGAAGTGATGCAAATGGAGCGACCTTCTTACAAAGTTGATAGCGCCAACCCAGGCTCGGATTTAGCGGGTGAAACCGCCGCTGCCTTAGCGTCAATCTCTATGGTGTTTAAAGATAGCGATCCAAGCTATGCGGCAATGCTGTTAGAACACGCTAAACAGCTTTATTCATTTGCTGATAATTACCGTGGCAAATACTCTGATTCTATTACCGATGCGCAAGCCTTTTACAATTCTTGGAGTGGCTATCAAGATGAATTGGTTTGGGGTGCTATTTGGCTTTACCGCGCCACTAACGACGCGAGCTATTTAGACAAAGCGAAGACCGAATATGGCTCTTTGGGTACCGAGCCACAAACCGATACACGCTCTTATAAATGGGGCCAAGCCTGGGATGATAAGTCTTACGGTGCCTATGTATTAATGGCTAGCCTTACTGGAGAAGCTCAATATCAAGCTGATGCCGAGCGCTGGTTAGACTACTGGACGGTTGGCTACAATGGTCAAAAAATTCGCTATACGCCGGGTGGTTTAGCCTTCCTAGATACTTGGGGGGCTGCGCGTTACTCCTCCAATACATCGTTCTTGGCCTTGGTTTATTCTGACTACTTAAAAGAGAATACCGATAAAACCGCTAAAGCAGAGATTTATTACGACTTTGCTAAAAGCCAGCTGGATTACATCTTGGGTGACAACCCACTAAATATCTCTTACCAAATTGGCTACGGTGACTACCATCCAACCAAACCTCATCACCGTACCGCGCATGGTGCTTGGAATGATAACTCTGGTGACCCAGTAGAAAACCGTCATTTATTGGTAGGTGCATTAGTGGGCGGCCCAGGTTTAGATGACTCTTGGGCTGATGATCGCGGTGACTACGTTAAAAACGAAGTGGCCACCGATTATAACGCTGGCTTTACTTCAGCGTTAGCGCGTTTGTGGCTTGACCACGGTGGCGACCCCATTGCAGCAGCTAGCTTCCCCGCAAAAGAGCAACGCGATACCGAGTTGTTTGTTGAAGCAAAAATTAACTCGCAAGGTACTCGCCATATTGAACTAGCAACGCGCGTTCACAACCACACAGCTTGGCCATCTCGGGTAACCGACAAACTTAGTTACCGTTACTGGATTGATCTTAGCGAGGTGTTTGCTGCCGGTTACTCGGTTGATGATGTTCGAGTATCAACGGCTTATAACCAAGGTTCTGGTTATAGTGGTTTGCACGCTTGGGGCGGTGAAGGCGATAACTTGTATTACGCAGAAATTAGTTTTAATGGCGTAGACATTTACCCTGGTGGTCAATCGGCTTCTAAAAAAGAAGTGCAGTTCCGTTTATCGTTACCTACCAATACCAACGATCCGGATTGGGACAACAGCAACGATCCTTCTTGGGAAAACTTCAGCAACTCTTACAAGCTTGCTAACAATATTGCATTGTATGATAACGGCGAATTAGTTTGGGGTAATGAGCCCAGCGCTGCTTGTGGGCCAGCAACCGGGGTTAATTGTGCGCCAGTTGCGCAAAATAAGAGTGCAAACACCGCTGCAGATACCGCTGTGTCGGTTGAACTAAGTGCTAGTGACTCTGATGGTAGCATTGAGAGTTATGCCATTGCCTCAGAGCCGAGTAATGGCACTGTTAGCCTAAGCGGAAATATTGCTAGCTACTTACCTAATGCTGGAACTTTTGGCGTAGATAGCTTCACTTATGTAGCCACCGATAACCAAGGTGAAAGCTCTGCAGAAGCGAAAGTAACGGTTACTGTTGCTGCGCCTATTGTACCTGCAGTAGCGATTAGCTCGCCGAGCAATGGCAGTGAAGTGCTACCGGGCAGCCAAGTGCAAGTTCGTTTAGATCTTGCCAATGCATATGGGGCAAATGTTTACCTTGATGGCGCTTTAGTCACTAGCCGAGTAGGTAGCGGATACGTTGCTCTGAGTATGCCAGAAACTGAAGGACAAGTAGTGATTTTGGTTATTGCCACTGACCAACAAGGTTCTGAGCTATCTGCTGAAGCGGATTTAAGCTTAAGCGTAAAAGCGGGTGAGCAGCCTCCAGTAGGCGGCGGAGATTCTAAACTTACTTGTACTGTTGGTGAAGCCAACGTTTGGAATACCGGCTTTGTGCTAAGTAACCTTAAAGTGACCAATGCCGGCGGCGAAGAAGTGACTGAGTGGAAAGTTCACTTAAGCTTCCCGCAGCCAATTAGTTTGGTTAATGGCTGGAATGCTAAATACCAAGCTTCTAGCGATGGCTTAGGTTTAACCGCAGTAAACGAAGTTTACAACGGCCGCTTAGCACCAAGCCAAAGCACATCTTTTGGTTTACAAGGCGGCTACAACGGTAGTTTTGATGCGCCAACATGTGAAGTATTACCTTAAGTTTTAGCTAAGGTTAAAGGCGGCTTAGGCCGCCTTTTTTGTTAAGGTGTTAGGCAAATTTTGGGGCGCCCTATAGGGGAAACAGAGTGAAGCCCGAGGCGCAATCATGGCATAATCCTCAAACTCACTCTTTAGTTGGAATTCACTGTTTTATGCTACAACTGCGCGACTACCAACAAGCCTCGGTAGATGCTGTACTTGGCCACTTTCGTAAAAGTGACGACGCAGCGGTATTAGTGCTACCAACCGGCGCGGGTAAAAGCATCGTGATTGCTGAGTTAGCGCGTTTAGCCCGCCACCCCATATTAGTGCTGGCTCATGTGAAAGAGTTGGTCGAGCAAAACCAAAGTAAGTTTAGCGCCTATGGCTTTGAATCTGGCGTATTTGCCGCAGGCCTTGGCTTAAAGCAAACTCAATACCCGGTTACCTTTGCCAGTGTGCAATCGCTTAGTCGCAATTTAGCAGCGTTTTCTGGCTACTATTCTTTATTGGTCATTGATGAATGCCACCGAGTGAGTGACGATACCGACAGCCAATATCAGCAAATTATTCAGCATCTAAAACAGCAAAACCCGCAACTTAAAGTATTAGGTTTAACCGCTACGCCTTATCGGCTAGATAAAGGCTGGATTTATCAGCAGCACTACCATGGCTATGTGCGTGGTAATGCCGAGGCATGGTTTAAAAAGTGCATTTATGAGCTGCCAATGCGCCATCTTATCAGTAAGGGCTATTTAACTAAGCCGCTAGTGGTTGATGCTCCCGCAGCCCGCTATCAATTTGATGAACTCCCTCAGCAATACAGCGAGGCGCAGCTGGACAAGTTTTTAGCTGGCTGCCCTAGAGTGACTCAAGCCATTTGCAAGCAGTTGGTAAAGCTTGCTGAACAGCGCAAGGGCGCAATGGTATTTGCCGCTTCTGTAAATCATGCCAAAGAAGTTGCGCACTATTTGCCCGAAGAGCAAACCGCGGTGATAACTGCTGAAACGCCGCATGCAGAACGAGACAGTTTAATTGAGCGATTTAAGCAACAGCAGCTTAAATTTTTGGTAAATGTATCGGTTCTTACTACGGGTTTTGACGCGCCACACGTAGACTTGATAGCTATACTAAGGCGCACTGCATCGGTAAGTTTATATCAGCAAATAGCTGGGCGTGGCCTACGTTTAAATCAAGGTAAAACCGATTGCTTAATTGTTGATTACGCAGGCAATAATTACGATTTATATCAACCGGAAATTGGCGAAACGAAACCCAATCCTAATAGCACCCTAGTGCAAGTGAATTGCCCGCAATGTGAATTTGCCAATATGTTTTGGGGAATCACCGATAAAGACGGTGACGTTATTGAGCACTACGGGCGGCGCTGCCAAGGTTTAGTTGAAGACCCACTGGACGAAACGAAGCAACAACAATGTAGTTACCGCTATAAATACAAGCAATGCCCACAATGTAATGCCGAAAATGACATTGCTGCTAGGCAGTGCCAAAGCTGTGGCTTTCAGCTAATTGACCCAGACAAACAATTAAAAGATGCGCTGCAGCTAAAAGATCGCAAAGTGCTAAGGTGTAGCGGTATTTCTGCTAGCTGTGAGGGGAATAAACTTAAACTTGTCTATCACGATGAAGATGGCGCAGAACTCAGCGAATCCTTCAATTTTGACTACGCCAAAGCCAAACAGCAATTTAATGCCTTATTTAGTCGTAGAGTCACCGAGCCAACAGCATCAATAAAAGATGCCAAACAAGCCGAAACACTAGTCACTAAGCTGGTGGCTCCCGATTTTGTTATTGCTAAAAAACAAAAACACTACTGGATAATCGAACACCGAATATTTGATTATCAAGGCAATTATAGAAAGGCAAATCAACAGTATTAGCGCTAGATTTTTTAACGAGACTTCTTGTTATTTCTCTTGAAAACAATTATTTACAATATTACCAATAGATAGCTGATGTTTTTATTGATAAGGTTGCTTCTTTTTAATGAAAGGATTCATTGTGAAACGCTATCGTTCAATAAACCCTAAGTTAACTTTGCTGTCTAGTGCTTTATTGTTAGCTGCATGTGCATCTACTCCCGTAGATGAAACACCTAAAGAGCAAACTGCTGTTGTTACCGCCAAAGTTGTATTAAACGGCTTGTATGTTCCAGATTCTCAAGGTGAGCAGGTTGTATATACTCGTGAAGACATGCGTACTATTCATAATCAGTTGAAGCCAGATAGCTTCTATATGAAATGGGCGGGTACTGATTCTAGCGGCATTTTTCGAATGGATAAAAACCTACTTTGGCAACTTGACCATAAAAACAAAACCTACCAAGAATGTGCTCTATCGGGCTGTGTAAGTGGTTATGCTGAGATGCTTGCTAACGCTGACGAGTCAGAAGAAGGTTCAGAAGAGTATGAAAGCTATGAAGATCTTGATTGTAAGGTCGAGCTTACTAAAAATGAATTTGAAGTATTGTCTACTGGTAATAAGCGCCAAATTGGCGGCCAAGCAAGCGAAGAATACAAGGTAAAATGGTCAACAGAGTTTACCGATGAGAAAGGCAAAAAAGATCTAAACTTGCTTCAGTTTGTTTTTTGGACAGCTGATCCTAATGCGGAAATGAAAGAAGCTTGGCGGGTGCATGAAATTGCTACCAATAAGTATCTAGACTCGGTTGGTGAGAATAACCCTTTAGTCCGCCTGTTAGGGCGAGAAGGATTTAAAACCATTAGTGCATTCACCGGTGATACTGAGCAGGCAGACCACTTAGGCTTAAATGCGTTCCAGCAAGAGCTGGCAAAAATCAAAGGCTATCCTTTGTCGATAAAGCTGGAATGGTTTCAAAATATGCAAGCTTGCGCAGACAACAAAAAGAAAGAGAAGCGTGATACCAACATCGACTTTTCTGGTGGATTAGAAGATGCTGCGACCAATTTATTGGGGAATATTGTTAAAAATGCTGCCGATGACATGGTTGAGAAAAAAGTAGATGCTTGGATGAAAGATGCCCGTATACGTTATATCTACGAAGTGAAAACTGTAGAGAATAAGCTAGCACATAACAGCAATTTTGATGTTCCTAACGATTATCAATTATTTGACCGAAACTAAGTTGCGTTAGCATATTAAACAATAAAAGGTTTGTGCTTGGCACAAACCTTTTCAATTACTGCCTAAGTTTATCAGCTAACTCTGGCTTAATTAACGGACTCACAAAGCCCTTGTGTTGCTGTATTTCTTCCAAGCTTAAACCGGTTAACTCATAGGGGAAGACTAGCCATTGATCGGTTTGGTGTAGGCAAAAGTCCGGTTTTAGTGATGTTTGGTTGAACTTAGGTCGTTCCCATAAGGTGGCTATTTTTACTTGGCGCGGCATATTGAGTTTTAACTTGGATTTTAAACGCTTAATCACGGCTTCCACATTGTGGCCACTGCTAAATACGTCATCCACTATCAACAAACTATCGTCAACGTTTAGGTTTTCCAGTAAGTACTGAATACCATGTACTCTTATTGACTCAGGTTCTTGGAGTATTTGATGATAATTGGCCTGCCCTTGGTAGGAGGTGCGTACCGAGATGTGGTCGGTTTTAACGCCTAAGGTTTGCAAACACTCTTGTACGTAAATCCCCACTGCACTGCCACCGCGCCACAGGCCAACGATAAAAGTAGGGCGAAAGCCACTTTCGAAAATATGCACGGCTAAACGAAAAGAATCTTGAATTAAGCTATCTTCATCTAAGTAGTGCTTTTGTAATTGGGCTGTCGGCTGGCTCATTGGCATGAAAAGTGTCCTTGAGTTTACGAGTTCTATAATGATAGTTTTATACTACACCTTTGACCAAAAGGTCAGTTTTAATCGTAGGTAATTATGAGCGACAAACGTTACATCACCGGACAAGAGCTACTAGAAGACTCATTTCGCTTGGCCGAAAAGGTATTAGCGAGTGGCTTTAAACCTAGCTTTATTATTGCTGTGTGGCGTGGCGGTGCACCCATTGGTATCGCGGTTCAAGAGTTTTTGGCTTATCACGGTATTGCTAGCGATAACATTGCCATTCGCACCTCTTCGTACGCAGCAGCAATAGACAATCAAGCAAAGCAGGTTAAGGTATTTGGGCTTAACTATTTAGTGAAGCATGTACAGCAGCATGACCGTTTGCTGATTGTTGATGACGTATTCGATACTGGCCGGTCGATTGAAGCGATTATTAATGAACTAAGCCGCTTAGCCAGATTAAATACCCCCAGCGATATTCGAGTTGCGGTTCCCTATTTTAAGCCAGAGCGCAATAAAACCGACCGAGTGCCAGATTACTACCTGCACGAAACCAAGCAATGGTTAAAGTATCCACATTCACTTGAGGGCTTAAGCCCAGCAGAGATCGCCGAGCATAGACCTGAGCTGTATCAAATTATCAAGGCGCATTTGCCAAAGTAGCGGCTCATTCATAAACGCTAGGTTTTGTTGGTATAAGTTTTAGTCCAACCTCAAAGAGCTTCCTATAACTTTTACCGCAAAACAAAATCATAAATCCGCAATAATAAAATGGCTAAATTGCACCATACTTGCTTAATGAGAGACTACTAATTAAGCGGAGCAAGCCATGGCAGTCAAATTTTCAGTAGCAACAGCCAATACCCTAAACCTCAATCGACCTAGTTTGCCAATGTATCGTAACCGACAAGGTTGGCTGCCAAATGAGTATGACGATAAAGTGCGTTGGCTAGTCAATCAGCTACAAACCATTGGGGCCGATTTGTGGGCATTTCAGGAATTGTGGCATGCCGACGCCTTATTAGATTTGTTTCAAAATGCCGGCTTAGATTCTCAGTATCAGTTACTGGTGCCCGATGGTCATCAAGGTCGGATTACCTGTGCAGCGGCAGTACGGAATGAGTTATTTGAAGGTCCGGCTGAATGGATTAGTCAGTTTCCCGCTAGCTTTAAACTGGCTAGCCAAGGAGATGATGCGCAAACAGGTGCCTTGGATTTAGACATTAATAGCTTCTCTCGGCCAGTGTTGCATTTTCAGATTAAGCCCCATGCCGATGAAGAAAATGTACACGTATATGTGTGTCACTTTAAATCGAAGCGCCCCACACGTATTGATCATGAAGATTGGTTTGATGATGCACAGCATAAACCGCATCGTAATGCCTTGGGTTATGCCATCTCTACTTTACGCCGCACCGCAGAAGCGGTAGCGCTAAGAATGATTTTAACTGAGCAAATGAAACACACCGATACGCCGGTGATTGTATTGGGCGACCTGAATGATGGCCAAGCCAGCAATACCTTAAATATTCTTACTGAGCAGCCACGTTTTTTATTAGACGGAGATGCGCGAGGGGGAGCCGACAACGCCTTGTATTCGGCGGGTACCATGCAGCAGTACCGCAGCCAGCGTGATGTGTACTATACCCACGTGCACAATAACCAGCTTGAATCATTGGACCATATACTACTGAGCGAACAGTTTTATGACAAAAGCCGCGATAGAATTTGGGCCTTCAAAGGCTTAGAGGTATTTAACGATCATTTAAATGATGAGCATTACGAGCAATTAGGCGCAACAGACCACGGTATAATAAAAGCAAACTTTGTTTATAAGCCCTTGGACTAATTGAAGGGAAGGACTTAGGCATACTCCACTATAAACATGCCAAGCCCAAAGTGTTAGTGGGTTTACTCGCTTTGGTAAGCAAACTGCTCAATAAACTCTGCCACCTTTGGAATGTGTGGCTGTAAGAAGGTTTGGTAGTTATGCCATTTGTAGCGTGATTCGGTATAAATAGGCCTAACCACTTGGTTGCTTGACGCAGACATAACTACCTTGCGTTGGGCATGTTTGTCAAAATCTAAATAGCTGTTGTTGGCGGTGATACCTAAGAAATCAAACACCTTGCTGGCCTCTTGCTCTAGGTTCTCGACCAGATCTTCATAACGTACAAAGAGGATGTTTAAGGGCAGCTCCGCTTGGTAGCGCTTAAATAAGGTAAATACTTGTTGGTAGCGCTTAAAACAATCACCTAGTTGGTTAAGCCAAGCTTGTTCTTGGTTATTAGCTGAGTTTTGCTGAAAGTTACTTAAACAGGTATCTATTGGGTGGCGCAAGCAAAATATGATTTTGGCCTTGGGAAATAGCTGCAAAATGAATGGCAAGTCTATGGTGTAGAGTGGAAACTTATCAACAATTAAACTGTTCGCCGACTTCTCCAAATTCAAGCTTTGAACGAAGCTAAAGTATTCTTCACGTAGTTGCTGTAACTCTTCAGCGCTTAGCATCGCTAAGTCTTGTGGATAGCGCTTGTTAAGTTTATTGGTGATGCTTTGAGTTAAGTTATAAATAGAGCGCGTTTCACTTAAAGCCACAACCTCTTGCTGAGTGTCTAATATGTTCTCAAGTAAAGTAGTGCCAGAACGATTAAAGCCCATCATAAACACTGGTTGTTGCTGATTGGGTTCAAACTCAGCTTCATCTTGTTGCTGCTGGATAAACGATAAATCAAGCTTCTGAAATTCTGCCACCTTATCTTTACGTGTTTGTCCTTGGGTACGTTGATGGTTCAAACTGGCCATGGCAGAAAAGTCGCTAAAGGCTGCCGAATAGTTTTTTTGCTTATCAAAGGCTTCTGCTCGCAGTTTAAATGCGGCCTTTTGGCGCATATAGTCGAGGCGGTCAATTAGCTCGTCACTCAGCAATTCTATAACTTGCTCATGTTGGTTATTGCGCGCTTTTAACTCCGCTTGATAAAAGCCAATCCAAGCTTTGTTTACAAAATCAATTTGAGCTTGCTGCAACAATTGCTCGGCTTGTTGGTGCTCACGAATAAACATTAAGGTGTCTATGGAAAATTCTAGCTGCCACTCTTCAACAAACTTACTGTGACTTAGCAGTTCTTCAATTAGACTTAAAATAAGCGTTTTTTGATTTTGCCGCTTAGCACTGGAGATCAGTAATGCTTGAGCGGGTGCAAACTGCCCTGGCCAAGTTTTCATCTTTTCTGCCAAGGTGTTTAAGTCTTGGTAACGATCTTCTTCTAAGTAACATTCTCCAAGGGCTGGTGCTATGTCGGCGTTGTCTGCTTCGCCTGTTAAGGTTAAGCACTGCTCAAAGTGCTCTATTGCCGATGAAAACAAGCCCAATAGCTTTTCAGCCCTAGCCATATTTTTGTAGGTCGCGCTGCGTTGTTGCTGGTTTTCACATAGTGCCAGCAAGCCTTGGTAGCAACTTATGGCGCGTTCTAGTTTCTGCTGTTGGAAAAGCGCAAATGCTTCTAACTCAAGGCTTTTATAATCTTGCTGAGACTTTAACTTATTGATTTTACCAATGGTGGATAAGGCTTGGCTGTATTTGCCTGCTTGTAAGGCCTTTACGGCTTTTTCCATAATGGCGTGGCGCATCTCAGGCTTCATTGGTGCTTCCTATATTTCGAGCATTTACTTGTTTGGCTTTACTCTAAAGCAAAATAACAACTTTTGATGCGCAGTCTATCGCAGTGCTACAAGCTCATGCTGTTTCATGAAAAAGTGTTAGCGAGTGGTTAATTTAGTCATTGGTTTGCCCAAGTTTGGGGAGTTTTTAACCTGGGTTAATACACCACTATTTGCTTGGCTCTTATTGGTGCAATTATCAACATTGCGGTGCAAATCTATTCAAGTAACTGTCTTTGGTTTTCCTATATCGTATTTAAAAAACAGCCTGGAGTTACTGTGTTGTTAGGGTTTTGTGTGTTTTTTGTGGCACTTGGCTTAACAATTGCAATTTCTTGTTTGTCGGTCAGGGACAGACCCAGAAAGCAAGTAAGCAACCTTAAGGTTCTGCTTGTAAAGGTAAAATCACCGAGGGAGACCAAGGTGTGCTGAACCAGACAAAGGTTTTATCTACAACTTAAGCAATATAGGGAAATATTATGTCTTATTTAGCTCCTGCGGAGTTTGTAACTAAAATGGTTGACGCTGGTGAATCTAAAGTATTCATGTCAACACGAGATACACTCATTCGAGCCTTTATGGCAGGCGCCATCTTGGCATTGGCTGCAATTTTTGCCATTACTATGGCAGTAAATACAGGCAACTTCCTAATTGGGGCCATCTTGTTCCCCGTTGGTTTCTGTATGCTCTACTTGATGGGCTTTGACCTACTAACCGGTGTGTTTGTACTGGTGCCTTTGGCCTTGTTAGACAAGCGACCTGGGGTAGATGTTAAAGGTATGCTAAGAAACTGGGGCTTGGTATTTTTAGGTAACTTTGGTGGCGCACTTACAGTTGCCTTTATGATGGCCTTTATTTTCACTTACGGCTTTAACATTGAAGCGGGTGCGGTTGGTGCTAAAGCTGCCGCCATTGGTGAAGCGCGTACCGTAGGTTATGCCGAGCATGGCGTTGCTGGTTGGTTTACTATCTTCATTCGCGGCATGCTGTGTAACTGGATGGTATCAATGGGCGTAGTAGGTGCAATGATTTCTACTAACGTGAGCGGTAAAGTTATCGCGATGTGGATGCCTATCTTCTTGTTCTTCTACATGGGTTTTGAGCACTCAGTAGTTAACATGTTCTTGTTCCCATTTGGTCTAATTATGGGCGGCGACTTCTCAGTTATGGATTACTTCCTATGGAACGAAATTCCAACAGCATTGGGTAACTTAGTGGGTGGTTTAGCCTTTACCGGTTTAACTCTTTACACCACACACGTAAGAACCGCGCCTAAGCGTAAAGTTGCTAAGGCAGCAGTAGAAGCGCCAAGCAAAGCGGCTACAAGCAACGCTTAACTAAAGGATTGTAGATGACGAGCCAGCTGAGTGTATCTATAGGCCAGTGTTCTGATAAAGGTCGTAAAGACATTAATCAAGACAGTTATGGCAGCTATACTCCGCGCGGCTCGCAACTCAATCATAAAGGCTTCGCTGCTGTGATGGCCGATGGCATAAGCAGCAGTGAAGTTAGTCAAATCGCCAGCGAAACCGCAGTAAAAAGCTTTTTAGATGACTACTACTGCACTTCTGAAACTTGGACGGTACAACATGCTGCCGAAAAGGTATTAGGTGCCACCAACTCTTGGCTATACAGCCAATCGCTGCAAAGCCCCTATCACTACGACAAAGACAAAGGATATGTTTGTACCCTTAGTGCCTTAGTGATTAAAGGCAATAAAGCGCATATCTTTCACGTTGGTGATACGCGGGTATACCGCTTAAACCAGGAGGGTTTAGAGCTACTCACTAAAGACCACCGTATGTGGGTGGGCGAAAACAAAAGTTATCTTAGTCGAGCTCTAGGCATTGATGAATACTGTGAGTTTGATTATCACACTCTACCCGTAGCCGCTGGTGATATTTTCCTGCTAGCTACCGATGGAGTTTATGAATTTATAGATGCTGAGCTTATCAACCACACCATCGCTCAGTGTGAGGGTGAGTTAGAAACCGCTGCAAAACAAATTGTTGACCAAGCCTACCAAGCGGGCAGTGATGACAATTTGAGCCTGCAAATTATTCGGGTAGAGCAGTTGGCCGAGCAAAGCTCTCAGCAACTAAAAGAGCAAATAGACAGCTTACCTTTTCCTCCAGAGCTAAGTGCTCGTATGAGCCTTGACGACTACAGCATTGTTCGACAAATTCATGCCAGTAGCCGCAGCCACGTTTTTCTAGCATTAGATCAACAAACTGGTGAGCAAGTCATACTTAAAACGCCATCGGTAGATTTACGAGATGATCCCGACTACTTGGAACGTTTTTATACTGAAGAATGGATCGCCCGCCGAATAAACAGTGCCTATGTATTAAAAGCCAGCCGCAACCCTCGTCAACGAAATTACTTGTATACCGTATTTGAATACATAGAGGGCCAAACCTTAGCCCAATGGATTACCGATAATCCAAAGCCCGAGCTAGCTAAAGTGAGGGAGATTGTTGAGCAAATTGCTAAAGGCTTACGTGCCTTTCATCGCATGGATATGCTGCATCAAGATCTCAAGCCCGACAACATAATGATTGATAGCTCTGGCACCATTAAGATTATTGATTTTGGTTCGGTGTGGGCAGCTGGCCTTGCAGAACAAACTCAAGATATTACTCAACAGCATTTATTGGGTACCGCGCTTTACTCTGCGCCAGAGTTGTTTTTAGGCATTGGCGGTAGCACCCGCGCCGAGCAGTTTTCATTAGCTGTAATTACTTATTACATGCTTAGTGGCCGTTACCCTTATGGCACCAAAGTCGCTGGAGCAAAAAGCCATGCAGCGCAAAAACGTTTGCGTTATCAAACTGTGATAGATAGCGACAGTGAAATTCCCGCTTGGATTGATGACGCGTTAGAGAAAGCACTGCATATCAATCCGCTAAAGCGCTACGACCAAATCACCGAATTCCTCTGTGATTTACGCCAACCCAATAAAGCGTTTTTGAATAAGGCTAGAGCCCCTTTGGTGGAGCGTAATCCGGTAGCTGTATGGCAGGGAATATCTGCAATTTTAGCTGCTATGGTGGTTTACCTACTCATTAACTAAGTACCTAATTGTTTTCGTTTTACAATCAAAGGAAGGAACCAAAAAATGATATCAAGTAGAGAAGAAGTTACTCAACAAATAGTATCAACCAAGGTAAGAAAGGGCATTAAATGGAGCGATGTGGCCAGTGCCATAGGCCTTTCTAAGGAATGGACAACCGCAGCTTGTTTGGGGCAAATGACCTTTGATAAAAGCCAAGCAGAAACCGTAGGCGATATCTTTGAGCTTAGCGATGAAGCGATTGCCTGGCTGCAAATTGTTCCTTATAAAGGATCTTTGCCTACCGCTGTACCAACCGATCCGCTTATTTACCGTTGGTACGAAGTGGTAAATGTATATGGCAGCACCATTAAAGAGCTTATTCACGAAGAGTTTGGTGACGGCATTATGAGCGCGATTGATTTCTCGATGGATATCAAACGCGAGGCCGATCCTAAAGGTGACAGGGTAAACGTAGTGCTGTCTGGGAAGTTCTTACCTTACAAAACCTATTAGCCTGCAGTTATGTATTTACAAAGCCAGCTAGATGCTGGCTTTTTCTATTCCTCGCCAGCAGCAACAAGCCGTTAACTAGGTTAGTTTTTAGCGGCTTATTATTGCGCGGCACTGGTCAAAACCTAGACTTAAGCGCTAAACTGTCGCCCAAATTATTACAGTCTAAAGGTAGTGTGATGAACCCCATTCTTGCGATGCTAAGAGAGAACAATATTAGCGACCAACAATCTAGTGAGCTTTTTGAAGTACTTACGCAAAACCCTCTTGCTGCCATGGCAACCATCAGTCAATTGGGCTTACCCCAAGAACAATTACAATTGTTAATGGGGCAGGTCATGCAAAATCCAAGTTTAATCAAAGAGGCTGTTGAGGAACTCGGTTTAGATTTCTCTAAAGTTGAAGCGGCCAAAGAGCAACTAAAAAAATAACAGGCCCTAGCTAAAGCGACTACCCAGAGCATTAGGTGCAAAGGGCGGTCGTTTTATTTGTTGGTGAGCAAACCAAGCTAACTTAATATCTACCGGCTATATCGTTGTTTCTTCGTGCGTAAACGGCGTAACCACTGAAAACGAGCCAGGCGTTGCATATCTTCTATTGCATCTGTCTCATCAGTAATCTCTTGGCCCAACAGGGTTTCGATAATGTCTTCCATAGTCAGTAAACCTTGCACTTCACCGTACTCGTTTACCACCGCTGCAATTAGTTCCCTGGCTTGTAACAAGCTTTGGTAAGCGTGCCTAACGCTTACGCTGGCTGGCAGCATGAGCAGCTTACGAGAGTATTCACTTACGAGTTTGTCGCCTTGATTATTCGCCGCAGCGCCCAGCACATCTTGTTTATGTACATAAGAGATAAAGTTATCGCGCTCACCTTGGTAAACTGGGAAGCGAGAAAAGGGTTGGCTTAGGTGATCTGCTACAAAGTCGGCTACGCTACTGTCTTGTTCGACACGCTGCACTACCGAACGAGGTGTCATCACCTCAGTCACTTTCAGCTTTTCAAGTTGTAGTAGGTTACGTAGTACCTGCGACTCACCTTGCTCTATCACTCCCTGCTGGTGACCTAATTCGGCCAAGGCGCTAATCTCGTCACGCAGGCTAGAGAAATCTTCTTGGTGTTTACCAATGCGAGCGGTAATGCGGTCACTTAACCAAACAAAGGGGTAAAACAGCTTAATCATTATTGGTAGTAACCAAGAGGCGAAAGGCGCAAGTTGGCGCCAGTAGGTTACGCCTAAGGTTTTAGGAACAATTTCAGATAGCACCAATACCAATACCGTCATAATGGCTGAAGAGATAGCCAGATATTGTGAGCCATAAAGCGCAGCCACTTGTGCACCTACACCTGCAGCACCTGCTGTGTGAGCCACCGTATTTAAGGTAAGAATTGCCGCAAGTGGTTTATCAATGCTCGCTTTTAGTTTAGCAAGGCGCTCGGCCACTTTAGGGTATTGCTGCTGTTGCAGCTGAATATAACTAGGAGAAACGCTAAGCAGCACCGCTTCTAGCACAGAACACAAAAATGAAACAATAATAGCAAGACACAAAAAACTCACTAAAAGAAACACTTAATCCACCATTTTATAAACCCAAATACACTGTTGGGCGTGCAGTAACGTTGCTAGATACTGTACCGTAGTCATCGTTAGTCGCAGTTTATCAACTAATATCAATAAAAGGGCAGCAGAATATTTAGATTTACTTAATTTGGCTGTTGAAAAAGAGGCACAAAAAAAGACACCATTAGGTGTCTTCGTTTGTAGAATTGGTGGAGCTGGCGGGTTTCGAACCCGCGTCCAAAACCATTCTAACCAATGGCGCTACATGCTTAGTTTGTCTTTATTCTCGTTAGCAAGCTGCGAACAAACACGCCACTTACTAACATACCAGAATTCTATTTCGCGGTTCAGCTCTCTAGTCAAAGCATCCCTCGCTATCTTGTTTGGGTTTGAACTTCTATGATTCCCCGTCTTACAAGCGGAAGCTAGGGTAGAAGTGCTCTAGCAGGTTATTAAGCTGCTAGTGCGTAGTTTTCGTCGTTTGCGACTATTTTTTTGCGGCTTTTTACGTGGCAAACCGCCCCACGACATGCTCCACAAGCCTTCCTGATCCTGTCGAATCCAATTCAGCCCCGGAATTTCTCGAACATTCTAACACAAGCATCCTGCATACGGATATACAGGAGGGTTTAAACGCTGTTTATTTGCCCAATTAGCCAAGCATTATCTAAAGCTGTGTTTCATCACGCGATCTTTAGTGCGTTGCCATTCGCGATCTTTCTCGTCTTCGCGTTTGTCTTGGTCTTTCTTACCTTTGGCTAAGCCCACTTCCAGTTTGGCCCAAGAGCCTTTCCAGTATAAAGCTGTTGCAACAATGGTATAACCTTGTCGCTCAACTGCGCCAATAAGCTTATCTAGCTCTCGGCGATTAAGCAGTAGTTTGCGAATACGTGTTGGGTCTGCCACTACGTGAGTAGAGGCTGAAATAAGTGGTTGGATGTTTAAACCAGAAACAAATGCTTCGCCGTCGCGTACGTATACGTAGCTCTCGGCGATGTTCACTTTTCCGGTTCGCATGGATTTAACTTCCCAGCCCTGTAGTTCCATACCCGCTTCAAATTTGTCTTCGATGCGGTACTCATGGCGCGCTTTTTTGTTCAGCGCGATGGTGTTGGAACCAGCTTTTGATTTTGATTTTTTCTTGCTCATGGCGGCTATTATACCGATGCAGCAGGGCTTTAAAACTGATAATGTGCGGATTAGCTCAGCTAATGATAAAATGTGTGCAGATTTGATGAAAGAGTGGGTTCATGCCGCAAGTAAACCGTAGTGCTTTGGTGATGTTTAGCGCCAAACAAATGTACCAATTAGTTAATGACATAAACGCTTACCCTGAGTTTTTACCCGGGTGCGTTAATAGCGAAATATTAGAAGAAACTACTTCTAGCATGGTGGCGGAAGTTGGGGTTGCCAAAGCGGGCATAAAAAATAAGTTTGTGACCGAAAATACCCTTACCGAAGACCAGTCGATAAAAATGACATTGGTGGATGGTCCGTTTAAGTCTTTGTCTGGTGTTTGGCATTTTGTGGCCTTAGATGAGCAAGCTTGTAAGGTGATGCTAGATTTAAACTTTGAATTCAGTAACAAATTAATCGCTGCTGCCTTTGGTCGAGTATTTAATGAATTAGCTGGCAACATGGTGCAAGCCTTTGTTGAGCGGGCGAAGCAGGTATATTAACGGTGTTGAATCAAATTAATGTAGAAGTCGTTTACGGTTTACCGGAACACCAAGTGCTGTTGGCGTTTAAGGTAGACCAAGGCTGCAGCATATTAGACGCTATTCAGCAGTCTGGTATTGTGCAGCACTTTCCGGAAATTGAACCAGAAAATACATCGGTTGGGATATTTAGTCGCGCTGCTAAACTCACTCAAGAATTACGAGATGGTGATAGAGTAGAGATTTACCGCCCATTAATCGCAGACCCTAAAGAGTTGCGAAAAATTCGTGCCGAGCGGGCAAAAGCAGAAGGGCGGGCCAGTAAAGTGACTGGTGGTAGACCCAAAACGAAAAAAGTGGATAGCTAGAAACGAAAAAGCCAGATGACTAATCTGGCTTTTTTAATGTGCTAAAACTTAGCTGGCATCGAGCGGTTGCATAAAGTCTTCACTGACCTCGTAGTCACCTTCGATGAAGGCTAAGTGGTCATTAACGAACTGGATAACTAAATCACGCTTTTCAAAATCCCCATTACCACTTTGGTAACTGTATAAGTAGTACCAACGCTCTTTGTCGAAAGCGTCTATTAACATCGGGGTACCCAGAACAAAACGCACTTGTTCTTTGCTCATGTTAATACGGAGCTGTTCTACTTTGGCATCGTCAATGTAGTTGCCTTGTGGAATATCAATTTTATATACCATCCAGTCGAAGGCAGAACAGCCGCTTAGGCCAAGGCTGGCTAGTAAAACAAAAATTTTGGCAGTAAAACGCATGTGAATCGAAGCTCCTTGTTAAGGCAAGCATGATAACCAAGCCTTGCCATAAAAAGAAGCGTGGAATGCTAAGAATTCAATCTTGTATCAATAATTCTTGTGCGTTTGCTAGCGCAGAGGCAGTAATGGCATCACCGGCAAGCAAGCGAGCCAACTCTTCAAGACGTTGATCTGCATTTAAAGCATGCATGTTGGTGATGGTCTCATTTTTCTTTTGCTGCTTACTTACCAGCATTTGCTGATGGCCGTGTCCGGCCACTTGCGGTAAGTGAGTAACACACAATACTTGGCATTGTTTACCTAACTGGCGCAACATGCCGCCAACCACCGCGGCCGTTGGGCCGCTAATGCCCACGTCAACTTCATCAAAAATCAGGGTTGGGGTTAAGATACTGGCAGAGCATATTACTTGAATGGCTAAACCTATACGCGAGAGCTCACCACCCGATGCGACTTTTTCAATGGCCTGCATGGGTTGGCCGGGGTTGGTGCGCACCAGCAGTTCAATTCGATCAATGCCGTTGGCGTTGGTGAATTGCTCATCGCTTTGCAAAGCAAACTCACATTGAGCTTTGGCCATGCTTAGTTTGTGAATTTCTTTGGTAATTTGTTTGCTTAAGCTATTGGCCGCTCGCTCGCGACTTTTAGACAACTTGTTCGCTTTAGCGAGATAAAGTTGCCAAGCTTTATCAATATCTTCAGCTAGGTGTTCAAAGCGGGCTGTTTGTTGGCTTAATTGCTCTAGTTGATTCTGTAAGCTTTGATGCAAGTCCGGCAGTTGCTCTGGGTTGGTTTGGTGTTTTCTGGCAAGCTCTAGCGCTTGACTTAAACGCTCTTCTAGCTCAGCAAAGAGCTCGGGGTCGTAATCCAACTGTTCGCTGTAAGAGTCCAATTGTTGAGTGGCTTCTTCTACTTGAATTTGCGCTTCGTGTAAGAGGTTATTTATTGCATCTAGTTTAGGATCTAACTCAAGCAATTGACTGGTGGTTTTACATGCTTGCCCCAGCATATCCAATACATTTACATGCTCGTCGTGACCGAGTAACTGGGTAAGTTGATAGCTAGATTGCTGTAGCTCGGTACTATGAGACAAACATTGGTGCTGCTGCTCAATACTTTGATATTCACCCGGTTGCAGGGCGAACGCATCTAACTCTTTAACTTGATATTCAAGTAACTGACGTTGCGCGGCCAACTCATTTTGCTGTTGCTCTGCTAGATCTTTCTCATTACATAAGCTTTTCCAAGCTTGATAGGCCTGTTTAACATCTTTGATAAGCTGAGGGTGAGCTGCATATTGATCAACAATGCTTAACTGCTGACTTGGCTTTAATAATAGTTGATGAGCGTGCTGGCCATGAATGCTAACCAGGTATTGGCCTAGGCTCTTTAGCTGCGCTGCAGGTACTGCAGTACCATTAATATAGGCTTTTGAGCGGCCTTCTTTGGTCACCACTCGACGCAGAATACACTCATCATCACTTAGCAGCTCATTTTGTTGCAGCCAAAGCTGGGCACCTTGATTATTGCTTAAATCAAATTGAGCACTAATTTCGGCTTTATCTGCCCCTTGTCTAACTACCGAGGCTTCGGCACGGTTGCCTAAACATAGGCCTAAGGCATCAATGGCAATAGATTTACCGGCACCGGTTTCGCCAGTGATGGTGGTCATCCCTTGGTGTAAGTCGAGTTCAAGAAACCGAACAATCGCAAAATTTTGTACGCTTAATTGAGTGAGCATGTCCCTACCTGAATATTTATACAGTAACTGTATAAATATATAGCTCCATTTGTGAACTTGCAAGCATCAATGCTTAAATGTTGTTCTGTATTAGCGTTGAAGAGATATTGCTCATGACTATTTTTCTTCTAATTGATTTTTGACCGCTTACTCTTGCTGTTTAAATACCTCTAACGAGGGCAAGGCATTGCCTGCAAAATCAAATAAGGCTTGGTTTTCCCAGGAGTTCCCAAGTCCCCATTGTTCGCCGCTGTACTCCAGTCCAGCGTTAGTAGACCACGTTGCTCCTTGAATAGGTAGCCAAGCAGGCTCCCAGTAGTAGATGCCTAAGCCCATGTTATTTGGAAGTTCATTTATTAGCGACATTATGTCTACTAGAAATTGTGCTTGTCCATTTACACTCACTGGATAGCCTTCTATGGGATCAGAGCCCGAATAACTATTGGCCAGTGAGTCGCCATTTTCATCAGTGAATGGGAAGGCTGTTTCCACAAGTAAAACCGGCTTGTTATAACGAGTGATTAAATCTTCCATGTTGGCTTTTACTTGCTCTATTGGGCCATGCCACCATGGGTAGTAAGACATGCCGATTATGTTGAAGTCGACACCTTGGGCGCTTATTTCATCAAACCACCAACGAAATGTTTGATTGTTACCTGCTTCTGCTAGGTGCAGGATGATTTTAATATCTTTGTCGCTGTTGTTGTCATGTACAGCTTGAATTCCCGCATTGAGTAGTTGTGATAAGCGCTCAAACTCTTTGCCATCTTGTCCCCAGCTTTTTCCATCTGGCCAGAGCATGCCTCCATTTAGCTCGTTGCCGATTTGCACCATATCTGGTACTACGCCTGCGGCTTGGTGGGCTTGCATTACTTGGGCGGTATAGTCGTATACTTGCTGTCTTAGATTATCAAAGGTAAGCGTTTCCCAGCCTTGCGGCTTAGTTTGTTTTTTGGGGTCAGCCCAAAAGTCGCTGTAGTGGATATCCAGCAGGAATGACATACCGTTTTGCTGGGCTCGTTTACCTAGTTCAATGGAGCGTGCAAGGTCATTGTTTCCTCCACCAAATGGTTCACCGTTACTAGCGTTAGGATTAAGCCATAACCTGGCACGAATAGAATTTACCCCAGTGTTTTTTAGTATGGTAACGAGGTCTTGCTCAAGGTTGTTTTGGTAGTACTTTCCACCTAGGGCTTCAATCTCAGGCAGCATCGAGATATCCATTCCACGAATAAAGTCATCTCTAAGCTCTGGAGCGGTAATGCTGGCATTGTTATCACTGCTGGTGGATTGCTTCGCCGACTGGCAGCCAACAACAATAAACACCATCAAAAGTAGCGCTGTCTTTATTCTCGAGTTCATTGTTTATCTCGCTGTATAGCCATTTATTGGGCGCTTACCTTGGGGATTTGTGCTCTGTTTTACAACCAAGTATGCAAAAAACAGAGTTTTGTTTGTAATAGTTGTATTGGAGCGGTTTAACATCCATTTAGCTAGCGCTTTTAAGCCAGATTGCGAGCTGGAAAAGGCTTTTCACAAAAACTGTTTGTTAGGTCTAGGACGCTATTAAATTTACCTTAATTTGCTGTGGTTAATTTTTTCTTTCAAGTTCTTTGCTGTTTAAAAATTTAGCGACTACGCTTTTGCTTGTCACATTAGTGTCATTAAATTGGTGCATGTTTATCAAACAGTTGTTGTAAATAAGCCGCTTTTGTCGGTAAACCATTTAACCGTAAAACTACATGGAAGAGATTATGTTGAATAAACGTTTATCACTAAGTGCGTTAGCACTTAGCATGGGCGCAATGGTAAGTGCGCAGGCCAATGCTGAAACTTTACGTTTGCTTACTTGGGGTGGCTATGCACCGCAGGAAGTTATCGAGATGTTCGAGAAGGAAACCGGCATTGAAGTAAAGGTGACTAAGTCAAATAACGAAGACATGATCTCTAAACTTCGCGCAACGGGCGGCTCGGGTTTTGATTTAGCCCAACCTAGCCAAGACCGTATCACCGGTGTTCAGCAACAGTTTGGCATTTACCAGCCTATTGATTTAGCGCGTATTGAACAGCAACAAATTATCACCTCAATGTTAGACGCAACTAAAAAGAATACCGC
Source organism: Agarivorans sp. Alg241-V36 (assembly GCF_900537085.1). Lineage (NCBI taxonomy): Bacteria > Pseudomonadati > Pseudomonadota > Gammaproteobacteria > Alteromonadales > Alteromonadaceae > Agarivorans > Agarivorans sp. Alg241-V36. The sequence continues at coordinate 447,921 of NZ_UNRE01000002.1, forward strand.
CGTAGGCGAGCAAGTATTTGGCGTTCCTCATGTTTGGGGAACCAGTGGTTTAGTAGTGAATGGCGAAATGGCAAAAGATGTGGCCGATTACACCGACCTATGTCAAAAGCAGTACCAGGGTAAAATCTCTTACCGCTTAAAGCGTCCAACCTTGATTGGTTTTGCCTTTGCCTTGGGTGAAGACCCATTTGCCGCCTACGCAGATCCCGTTAAGTACCAAGAAATACTGAACAAAGTAGAAAAGACTTTGGTTGAGTGTAAGCCTCTAGTGAAAACCTACTGGTCTGGCGGTGACGAGTTAATGAACTTGATGCGCTCAAATGAAGTAGTTGCTGCGATGGCTTGGGATGCCGGCGGGTGGAAGCTAAACCGCGATCAGCAAAACATTCAGTTTGTTGCACCTAAGTCTGGTGCCCTAGGTTGGATTGATACCTTCGCAATTCCTAAAAAATCAAAAGCAGTAGATGCTGCCTACAAGTGGATTAACTTTGTTATGCGTCCAGAAGTTGCGGCCAAAATCACCGAGGCTGCGGGTAACTTCACCGCTTCTAAAGGTTCAGACGCTTACGTAAACGAATTGGCCAAGTCTCAGTTTAATGCCAGCTTTAGTAGCGACGACATCGACAATATTAAGTGGTACCCCGCTGTTCCTGCTGGTTTAGAAGCAATGGAAGGCAAAGTATTGGATCGCGTACAAGCGGCCAACTAGTTTTATTGGGGCGCTTGCGCCCCTCTGCTTTTACTTGGAAGTACTATGGCGGCAAACGCTAAATATGATCTTGAATGTAAACACCTCTCGAAGCATTTCTCAGAATTTACAGCAGTAGATAAGCTTAACTTCTCAGTTGAAGCAGGCTCGTTTTTCTCTATTTTGGGGCCTTCTGGCTGCGGTAAAACCACCTTATTAAGAATGTTGGCAGGCTTTGAGTCACCCAGTGAAGGGGAGATTCAAATTCATCAAAAGCGGGTTAATGAACTGGCGCCAAATAAGCGCCCAGTGAATATGGTGTTTCAGCATCTGGCTCTATTCCCCAATATGAATGTGGCTGAAAACATTGCCTATGGCCTAAAACGTCGTGGCGTTAAAGCTAACGATCGACAGCATAAGATTAAAGATGTTTTAGAGCGAGTGGGCTTAGATGGCAGCCAAGACAAGCAAATTACTCAGCTATCGGGTGGCCAAAAGCAACGCATTGCGATTGCTCGTAGTTTGGTACTGGAGCCGCGCTTGTTATTGCTTGATGAACCGCTTGGTGCCTTAGATCTCAAGCTGCGAGAAAAAATGAAGGTCGAGCTTAAGCACTTGCAGCGCGAGTTTGGCACTACGTTCATCTATATCACCCACGATCAATCTGAAGCCTTAGTGATGTCTGACAAAGTCGCAGTGATGAACAATGGCCGCTTTGAACAAGTGGCCAGCCCGCAGCAGCTTTATTATCAACCAGATACCGCTTTTGTGGCTAAATTTGTTGGCCAAACCAATGCGCATTCAGCGGTGGTGTGTGAACAGCGCCAAGGGGTTGCTTTACTTAAAACCGCTCGAGGTCGTCATCTAATAGTGGCTACCAGTATTGATCAAGCAGAGAAGTCGCTGGTGGATGTGTTTGTTAGGCCGGAAGCCATTGGCATTTGTGAAGCAGGAAGGGAAGTTAAAGCCGATAACCAGTTTGATGTAGAAGTGGAAGAGTGCTTGTTTGATGGCGCAAGTTCCACCTTAGTGGTGAGAGATACGCATCATCAAGACAGTTATCGCGTAGCGCCTGGAGCCAGCTTTTCTTTGCAGCACATAGTACCAGGCAGTAAGTTACGGATATTTTGGGATGCTAAACAAGCCATTTGTATCAACCAAGAGGTGAAGGGTGAAAGCTAAAGGATTAGGGTTTTACCTATTACTGCTTCCTTTTGTGCTGTGGTTTGTATTGCTTATTGTATTACCGCACCTGCAGATGCTTGAGCTGTCTTTTATCAAGCGAGATTACGCGGCAGGAGACAGTGTAGGTTGGTACCAATACCAACAGTTTATTGGTGAGCCGCTTTATTGGCGCACCTTGCTGCGTACGGTGTGGATGTCTTTGTTAGCCACGTTTATCACCTTATTGGTAAGTTTTCCGGTGGCCTTCTTCATTGCCAAAGTTGCAAAGGGCAAAGCCAAACGCTTGTTATTGCTAAGCTGTTTGTTGCCTTTTTGGGTGAGTGAATTAGTGAGAACTTATGGCTGGATGATTTTATTGCGCGAATCAGGAGTAATTAGCCAAGGTTTAATGGCCTTGGGTTTAACCGAGCAACCGATTGAGTTTTTGTATAACGATGTAAGCATGTTGGTGGGCTTGGTGTATACCTCAATGCTGTTTATGGTGGTGCCGCTGGTAAGTACGTTAGAGGGCTTAGATCAAAGCTTAATCGAGGCGGGCTATGACTTAGGTGGCAACGGTTGGAACGTAACCACGTCAATCATTGTTCCTTATGCTATGCCGGGCATTGTGTCGGGCTGCATTATGGTTTTTATGCTGTGTTTAGGAAACTACCTAACGCCGCGCCTGTTAGGAGGAAAAGACAGCCTGTGGTTTACCGAGCAAATTTTCACCCAGTTTATTACCCGTTTTAATTGGGAACTCGGTGCCGCCTTTGGGGTGATTTTATTAGTGGTTTCATCGCTAGTGGTGGCTCTGGGCTTAAAATTAAGTGGCCAGTCTTTCAGCCGCACTTTAGGTCGCTAGGAGAGCCTTATGTTGCATCAATTACGTGGGCCGGCCAAATCACTTTATCAATTTTATATGGTGGGCTTTTTAGTCTTTTTAGCACTGCCGTTAAGCATAGTAGCGGTATTTGCTTTTAACGATAGTTTGTTTGCTGCCTTGCCTTGGCAGGGCTTCACCTTTGATTGGTTTATTGGCCAAACCGAACCTAAGTTGGGCATTCTTTACGATGATGGTTTGTTGTCTAGTATTGGTGTGAGCGCTGCGATTGCCTGTTTTGTTACGCTATTTTCCCTGCTACTTGCCACTGCTAATGCTTGGCTGTTCATTCGTTTCGATTTTCCCGGAAAGAACTGGTTATACATTGGTTTATTATTGCCATTGGTGATCCCTGGGGTGATTTTAGGGGTGGCCATCTTAGTGGCTAGTAGTAGTTTGGCCAATAGCATCGAGAATAGTTTTGCCTGGGAGCTTGAATGGCTAAGACCTGGCTTTGTATTAGTGGTGATTGGTCAGGTGGCATTTATTACCACGATTGCCACTTTAGTAGTGCTTGCGCGCCTGCGAAAGTTTGATTTCAGCTTAGAAGAGGCTGCACTAAATCTAGGCGCAAACGCTTGGGTAGCCTTTTTTACCGTGGTATTGCCTTTTCTTAGTCCAGCACTTATTGGCGCAGCTGTGGTGAGTTTTTTAATGTCTTTTGAGAACTTTAATACCACCTTAATGCTGGTTGGCTCCGATGCGCCGCTTACTATTGCCATGTATGACCGCCTGCGAGAAGGCTCTACTCCGGTACTCAACGCTGTGTCTCTGCTATTGATGCTCGGTTCTGCGCTGATCGCTTTGTTGTCTATGTTATTTGATGGTGAAAAAAAATCTGGTTAATGTGCTTAGTGTTTCAAAAGTAATGATTTTTTGTTTCATTTAAGTCTTGTTAGCTAGTGAATTAGCTTATTACTAAGGGCTTTCACTATTACTTATCGCTATTGCATATTTGCCATGTTATAACCAAGAGCTCACTGTTGTAGTAGGGAGTTGTAAGTGAATCACGACAGTACCCATTCCAAAGCTTTTATTGTTTTACTTGCCGGCATGATGTCCTTGGTAGCTCTATCTGTAGATGCGATGTTGCCCGCCCTTGTTGCCATTGCTGACGACTTCGAGTTGGCCAATCCAGCCCACGCCCAGTGGACGATTACCTCTTTATTTATTGGCTTATCTGTAGGCCAACTTATTTATGGGCCGTGGTCGGACGCAGTAGGCAGAAAACCACCTATATACGTGGGCTACCTGCTGTTTATTGTGGGTAGCATTATTTGCGTTTTATCCAGTTCATTTAGCTGGCTAATGGTGGGGCGAGTATTGCAGGGGATGGGCGCAGCGGCGCCGCGAATTATCACAATGGCTCTAGTGCGCGACAAATTAAAAGGCGCGGAAATGGCGCGAATTATGTCGGTAGTATTTTCTGTATTCATCATCGTGCCTATTCTAGCTCCAGCTGTCGGCCAAGTGATTTTAACTTTTAGCCATTGGCGTTGGATCTTCGGCATGCTACTGGCAATGGCCATTATTACTGGCTTAGGCTTTTGGCGTGGACAGGAAGAAACCCTAGCAGAAGATAAGCGCAGGCCGCTTAGTTTAAAGAGCTTTATAGAAGGCCTTAAGTTTTTACTCGCCGAGCGCAGCGCCTTGGTTTATACCATTGTATCGGGTTTAGTGTTTGGTGCCTTTATGGGGTATTTAAACAGTGCCCCCTTGGTGTTTATTAAGCTCTATGATCAAGCGGATAACTTTGCGCTGTTGTTTGCATTATCGGCAGTGGCAGTGGGAGCGGCGTCTTTAGTTAATGGGCGATTGGTACTCAAGCTCGGTATGCGTTTAATGATTAATAGGGCACTTTGGGGCTTGTTAGTACTCACTAGTGTATTTTGTTTACTGTTGCTGGCCACCAATGGGGTTCCGCCTTTGTGGTGGTTTATGGCTTATCTAATACCGGCATTTTTCTGTGTAGGGATTTTGTTCGGTAACCTTAATTCCTTAGCCATGGAACCTTTAGGGGCTATTGCTGGAATGGGCTCAGCCTTTGTTGCGAGTATTTCTACCTTAGTGGCCATTCCAATTGGCAGTGTTATTGGTCTTAGTTTCAATCAAAGCTGTTATCCAGTGGTGATTGGCTTTTGGTTGGTGGCGGCGAGTAGCTTATTGCTGATCAAATGCTTTGATAAAACTAGTACTGAAGCTGAACTATCCGCTAGTGCTTAAAGCATAAAATATCGTTTTTAATTTGCTTTAAATCAGTGGCTTAGCGAAGATTCGGATGGTTTTTCTTTAATTCACTGATTGCATGTTACGATTTGGTGATTGTGATAAGTAACTGGAGGTACGCTTGGTGTTAAGTATCGAATACATGGAAATTAGCAACTCTTAATGCTGATCGCTGTGGTATCGCTAGCTGTTTGCGATTAATCTTGATGTTATCACTTTGTTAACGAGAGATTTGGCCATGAACACTCACGCAGATTGCCTGTTACAGTTAAACCACTTAAGCGGTGCCGCGGTGCACGATCTATCATCTTCATTCGATAACCTTCCTCATACCCAGCACGCAGACGGGCAATACCGCTTGCGTCGCTATTCGGTGGTTAGAGTCAATCAAGGCAAGGTGCAAGCCCTGCCAGGCAGAGCCTTTGTGCAAAGTGAGCAAGTTAATCACTTCCAAGGTGATGTTGTGCGTCAATTCGAAGAGATTGAACAAAGCATTATCGCCTCTAAAGGCATGTTTGAAATGTGCGCGTTGTTTTTGGAAGCAAATAGCTTAAGTGAGCAACAAGATATAGAAATCCACCAAATTCGAATTGCTGCGCAAACTGCAGATACGCCAGTGGCGCCAGAAGGTGTACATCAAGATGGGTTTAGCCATATTGCGGTAGTGGGCATACGTCGTCACAATATTGATGGTGGTGACTTTATGGTGTTTAAAGACAAACATCAGGCGCCAATTATGACTTTAGCTTTAGATAGCGGCGAAGTTGCGCTACTTGATGACAGCAAGCTTTGGCATTATGCACGGCCCATTCGAGCACATCGCCCTAGCGAGCCAGGCTTTATGGATGTATTTGTATTGACCGCCAAGGATGAAGCATGAGTTTTTCTGTTGAGGCTGCCCGTGAGCTATTTCCAGCGTTAAATGAAAGCAATCAAAGTGGAATACCAACATACCTAGATGGGCCTGGCGGAGCGCAATTGCCACAGACTGTGCTGCAAGCTATGAACGATTACTTTATCAAAGGTAATTCCAATCTAGGTGGCGCTTTTGCTAGCAGTAAACATACTGAAGAGATTGTAGAAAAGGGCAGGGAGCAGGCTAGAATCCTGCTGAATGCCGCTAGTGCCAATAATATTGTGTTTGACGCGAATATGACTTCACTCACCTTTAAACTGAGTAGAGCGATAAGCCGAGACTGGCAGCCGAACGATGAAATTCTGGTAAGCGCACTTGATCACTACTCTAATGTATCCAGTTGGCAACAAGCCGCTGCCGATAAAGGCGCTACTGTTCATCAAGTAAATATTGACCCGACTAACTGCAATTTGGACTACACCCATTTAGAGTCTTTATTGAACTCCAATACCCGGCTGCTAGCACTCACTTACGCTTCAAATACCAGCGGTAGCATTGTTGATTTGCAGCGGGTGATTGCTAAAGCAAAAAGTGTTGGTGCAATGGTGTATGTTGATGCGGTGCATTACGTGCCGCATCGCTTAGTGGATGTACAACAATTGGGCTGCGACTTTTTACTCTGTTCAGCTTACAAGTTTTTTGGCCCCCATCTTGGCATTGCCTATGTGGCCGACCCTTGGTTAGAACAACTTAAACCTTATAAAGTAGAACCGGCAACCAACCTTGGCCCTGGACGTTTTGAGACCGGCACCCAAAGCTTTGCGGCTATTGCAGGCATGAGTGCCGCGGTTGATTACTTAGCCCATTGGAACCCACAACAAAATATGCGAGCGGCTTTAGCTGCGAGCTTTGAGCAGTTTGCCGCGCATGAGCAAGGTTTAAGTCAGAATTTCTTAGAGCGTTTAGCTACTCATCCCCAAGTCACGCTTTATGGAGAAAGTAGCTTACAGCGATTACACAAGCGCACCGCTACTTTTTCTATGCGCTGGCCAAGTATTTCGCCACAGCAGATTGCCGCTATGCTGGGCGAGCATAATATTGCCACTTGGCATGGACATTTTTATGCGCAAGGCATGATGGAACAATTAGGTTTAATGGATAAAGGAGGGGTGCTAAGAGTAGGTTTTATGCACTACAACACCCATCAGGAAGTGGATCGCTTGTGGGATTTGTTGGATAAGTTCTGTAGCTAGCAGAGTAACTACACATCTAGAGCTAGGTGGGCAAATAGCTCATCTAGATCGGCAGCGCCTTCAAACTTAATACCCACAGCAATATGGTTATGACCATCTCGGCTTTGGCTTTTAATATTACCCTCAATCACCGTATCACTTTCTGGCTTACCGGGTATGCGAATGTAAACAAATACGCTATCGAGCAGTAGTTTGCCATTGCTTTCTGGCCACGCCATTTTAAAGCGACAGCCTCCCGCTGATAAATCCAAGATAATGCCATCGAAGCTCAAGTCGTTTTCGATTTGTTGGTCACTCACCGATGAGCGGTGAGTCACAGTGGCAGGAATGCGAGTACTGGCTCGTTGTTGTTTACGAAGGCTAAAGCGTTCTACTTCGCTAGGATATTTTACAAACAACAGGTGTTTAGGGGATTTGATGATGTCGGTAATAATGCTGCGAAATGCAATGCACTGACCCGCTTCGCCCTCGATAATGGAGCGAATTACACAGGCCATGCCTTCAAGTAATACGTCACCGTGACCTTGTTGCGCGTACTTGGGCACGGCAAAAATAAGGAAGTTAGCATCGTCTAAACCGATTAATTTACATTTAATCCGAACATTGCCCACCTTTACAAACTGCACATCTAAAATGTCGCCAAAGCGCAGTTGTCGCATTATATCTACCACTTCTTGGCGCTGGTTAACGCGAGGGCTTGGAGCAGGTGCCAAAATAAACTTCCTTTTTACCGTGTTGGCTTAAAACAAGCGGCTTCCCCAGCCGAGCTTAGTTCTTAAGATCTTAAAGTAATCATAGCTTTTAGGGTGAACCAGACGCAACGGGTGATTTTGTTTGCGAATAATCACTTCATCGCCCGGCATAACGGGCAGCGATACGTGGCTATCACAGCTTATGTTCATATGCTCACTATTATCGTGAGACAGTTTAAGCTTAATTTCGCTATCGCTGTCTACCACTATGGGGCGTGAGCTTAGGGTATGCGGGAACATTGGCACCAAAGCTATTGCATCTAAATTAGGGGTGAGAATGGGCCCGCCAGCAGATAAAGAATAGGCGGTTGAGCCAGTAGGCGTAGTAACAATTAAGCCATCGGCGCGTTGGCTTAACATAAAGTGGTCATCAATATACACTTCAAATTCTAACATGGTGGCGACTTTGTCGAGGTGAAGTACCACCTCGTTTACTGCGCTGTTGCGGCTTTTGACCGCGTTATGGCGCAATACTTTCGCTTCTAACAAACAGCGTTTTTCAGTAATGAACTCGCCCTGTAATACTTCTTTTAAGGGGTGTTCAAAATTGAAAGGGTCTAAATCGGTTAAAAAGCCTAAGTTGCCTCGGTTTACCCCTAGTACAGCTATGTCGTAACGCGACAGCACTCGCGCTGCCCCCAACATGTTGCCATCGCCTCCAACCACAATGGCTAAATCAGCTTGCTCACCGACCTGGTTAATACTCACTAGGTTAAGCCCGTCAATGGTGAGTTGTTGGCCGGTCTGCTCTTCTACCAATACTTTATATGATTGTTCAATCAACCAATGATAGAGCGCCGTTAAGGTATTATTGGCTCCCTCGTGATGGGGTTTACCAATTAAACCGATTGTGTTGAAGATTTGAGTCATAACTTGTTGATTTAACATTGTGTTGCTAGTGATTATAACGTGTGGCTTTACTACTCAGCCAGTTTTATCGTGACTATCACTTGAAAGCGGCGGTTTGATCCCCATAATATGCAACAGAATTAAGTTATTTGTGAAGAATTACGGAGACCCTGCATGAGCAGTGAGCAAAACAAACCACAAGCTGAAGAAGTGGTAGCGGAAAACGAAGTAGAGCAGCAGGTTGAAGCTATAGACGCTGAGCTAGAAAGTGAAGTGGAAGAGCAAGCTGCAGAGTCGGCTGGTGAAGAAATTAGCGTAGCTGAGCTGCTAGAGCGCTTAGCAACTGCCGAGCAAACCGTTGCCGATCAAAAAGACGGTGTGATTCGTGCCAAAGCCGAAGTAGATAACATTCGTCGTCGTTCAGCTCAAGAAGTAGAAAAAGCGCGTAAGTTTGCTCTAGAAAAGTTTGCTAACGAGCTGCTACCGGTTATCGATAACATGGAAATGGCCCTACAACACGCTAACCGTGAAGATGAAGCGCTAACTTCGATGATTGAAGGCGTTGAACTTACTCTTAAAACTTTAATCGACGCTGTGAAGAAGTTTGGTATTGAAGTGGTGTCACCACAAGACCAAGCCTTTGACCCAGAAAAGCATCAAGCTATGGGCATGCAAGAAGTAGAAGGTGTAGCGCCTAATACTGTGGTAGCAGTATTGCAAAAAGGCTACCTACTAAATGGCCGTTTATTGCGCCCAGCAATGGTAATGATTTCTAAAGCTGCTTCGGTAGACACTAGCGCATAGATTTATTATTGCTGAATCAAAAAGGGCCTTTAGGCCCTTTTTTTGTGGCTGAATTTTACACTGCGTTATGACTTTGAGTAGGGGAATTCTTTGACCTAACTTACTTGGCTATGCCATTGTAGACTTATGAATAAAAATTATTCGTATTGCTCAGAAGGCAAACAACAGCAGTAAATGGAACAGTTAGAGATTTTCGACATCCCCAATCCTTGTCGCGGCATTTGTCAAACCAATAGCCGCGGGTTGTGCATGGGTTGTTTTCGGAATCGAGATGAACGTTTTGCTTGGCAAACCCTAGAACCTGCCCAGCAACAGAATATTTTGCGCTTAACTAAACAGCGAAGAATGCGCTTTATTCGTATGCAGCGTAAGAAGTTAGCCGAGCAACAGCAGCAAAACTCGGTACAGGATGAATTACCATTTTGAAAGTAAATGCTGCGCTAAATGGTGGTAGTTAACCCTTACATCGGGCAATATATGCGTCCAGTAATAGGGGCATGAGTCATTTAGAGGTTGTATGAGAGATTTAGATCAGCTAATAAAAAATAACCGCAGCTGGGCAAAAAATATAAAAGAGCAGAATCCCACCTTTTTCTGTGATCTGTCAGAGCAACAAAATCCTGAATTCTTATGGATTGGCTGTAGTGACAGTCGGGTACCCGCCAATCAGATTGCTGGCCTGCCTCCAGGTGAAGTTTTTGTACACCGTAATATCGCCAATGTAGTGGTGCATACCGATTTAAACTGTTTGTCAGTTATTCAATATGCAGTCGACGTTCTAAAAGTTAAACACATCATTGTTACCGGTCATTATGGCTGTGGTGGGGTATTGGCGTCGATGGAAAACGAACAGTTTGGCTTGATAGATAATTGGTTGCGCCATCTTAAAGATGTATACCGCTACCATGAGCAAGAACTTGATGCGATTGAAGACAAGCAACAGCGGGCCGACCGCTTGTGTGAGTTAAATGTAATGGAGCAAGTTAAGAACGTGTCTCAAACCTCCATCGTGCAAAATGCCTGGAGCAATGGCCAAGAACTGTCGGTACACGGCTGTATTTATTCTATCCAAAACGGCATCCTAAATAATCTAGATATCTCGATTTCTGGCAACAGTTAAAAACGGCATTTCTAGATATAAAAAACGCGGCTAAGGCCGCGTTTTTTGTTACCTATTTATATATCTAGGCTTTTTCGGCTGAGGCCACATTGATATCTGATTCACCGTGAGGTAGATGAACTTCTTCTTCAGATCTACCTGCCTGAGGATTGTTGTATGTATCCACGTTTAGGTCACCTTCAGATTTAGCAACAGCAACGGTTACCATGCTATCACCGGTGATGTTTACCGCGGTGCGAACCATGTCTAACAAGCGGTCTACACCAATAATTAGCGCAATACCTTCTACAGGTAAACCAACTTGCTGCAATACCATGGCTAGGGTAATTAAGCCTACACCCGGCACACCTGCAGTACCTACCGATGCTAAGGTTGCAGTAACAATAACCATTAAGAAATTGCCAGCGGTTAGGTCTATGCCATATACCGTTGCAATAAAGATGGTTGCAACACCTTGCATAATTGAGGTGCCGTCCATGTTAATGGTGGCGCCTAAAGGTACCGTGAACGAAGCCGTTGAGTTGCGCACGCCCAGCTTATGAGTTGCCGTTTCCATAGTAACTGGAATAGTCGCATTTGAAGAGGCAGTACTAAATGCAAATACGATGGCTTCGCGCATTTTCTTAATGAAAATAAGCGGGTTTAAGCCAGTAAGTACCTTTAATAAAGAAGGGTAAACTAATAAGGCGTGCAGCAGTAATACAACCAATACCACCATGAAGTAGCTAAGTAAGCTCGCAATCGCGTCAAAACCAATTTCAAAGAACAGTTTTGCCAGTAAGGCAAATACGCCATAAGGGGCTAAGTTCATTAAAATGGTCACTAACTTCATGATCACTACATTGAAGTCTTCAAAGTGCTTACCAATACGTTTACCTGGCTCGCCAGAAATAGCGATGGCAATACCAAACAACAATGCAAATACAATGATTTGCAGCATGTTGCCTTGAGCCATAGAGGCAATTGGGTTATCAGGGAACATATCAATGATAACTTGGCTAATGCTTGGTGCTTCTTTAGCAACAAAAGCGGCTTCGGTAGTTAGCTCTATGCCAGTACCTGGGCGTATAAGTAGTGCAACGGCCATGGCGAGTGAAATAGCAATCGCGGTAGTGGCTAAATAAAGCAGTACTGTTTTACCGCCAAGGCGGCCTAAGCGCGCAGTGTCTTTCATTGAAGATACACCGCAAACCAAAGAAACAAATACCAATGGAACAACTAACATCTTCAAGCTTGATACGAAAATCGAACCTGTAATATTAAGGATGCCGTCAACGATGTAGTCTTTGACTAAGATAGACTCAGCAAAAAAGGTTTGTAAGAAAACCCCTAAGCCAATACCGGCAACCATACCGATAAGTATTTTGTGAGTAAGACTCAGTTTTGAATCGTTTTTCATTTCCCTTCTCTCTGTATTTTACGCAGAACTTAATACTGCATATAACCTAAAGTTGCGCGCATAGTATCATAGGTTATAAAAATAGCCATTTTTGACACTACCACCTATAACTTTGTTGGTTTTATAATCTAAATTCGTGATCGCTTGCTCAATACCTAAGCAATTGCCAAGATTTTGCGAGAATGGGTTTTTAGTGAGTTTTTTTTATTTTTTCCCTTGAAAAGCAATTTGCTGCCCCCACTTAGTTCTCAACAACGAAATATTAGTTACAACTAGAATTTGGAGAACACCATCATGGGTAGAATTATTGGTATCGATTTAGGAACCACTAACTCTTGTGTTGCAGTACTAGACGGCGACACCCCTAAAGTAATTGAAAATGCGGAAGGCGATCGTACTACCCCTTCAATTATTGCATTTACCGACGACGGCGAAACCTTAGTAGGTCAACCTGCTAAGCGCCAAGCGGTAACTAACCCTAAGAACACAGTGTTCGCTATTAAACGTTTAATCGGCCGTCGTTTTACCGACGACGAAGTTCAACGTGATATCGAAATCATGCCTTTCAACATTGTTAATGCTGACAACGGTGATGCTTGGGTAGAAGCGAAAGGCGACAAAAAAGCGCCACCACAAATCTCTGCAGAAGTTTTGAAAAAAATGAAGAAAACTGCAGAAGACTACCTAGGTGAAGCTGTAACAGAAGCGGTAATTACCGTACCTGCTTACTTTAACGATTCACAGCGTCAAGCAACTAAAGATGCTGGTCGTATTGCGGGCCTAGACGTTAAACGTATTATTAACGAGCCAACTGCAGCTGCATTTGCTTACGGCGTTAACAACGCTAAAGGCGACAACGTAGTAGCCGTTTACGACTTAGGTGGTGGTACTTTCGATATTTCAATCATTGAAATTGACGAAGTAGATGGCGAGAAAACCTTCGAAGTACTAGCAACCAATGGTGATACTCACCTAGGTGGTGAAGACTTTGATAACCGCTTAATCAACTACTTAGTAGAAGAATTCAAGAAAGACCAAGGTTTCGACCTTAAGCAAGATCCACTAGCTATGCAGCGCCTAAAAGAAGCGGCAGAAAAAGCTAAGTGTGAGCTATCTTCAGCACAACAAACTGATGTAAATCTACCTTACATTACTGCTGATGCTTCAGGTCCTAAGCACTTAAACATCAAAGTAACTCGCGCTAAGCTTGAGTCTTTGGTTGAAGAGCTAGTTCAACGTTCACTAGAGCCATTACGCATTGCACTACAAGACGCTGACCTATCAGTTAGCGACATCAACGATGTAATTCTTGTTGGTGGTCAAACACGTATGCCACTAGTACAAAGCGCTGTTACTGAGTTCTTTGGTAAAGAGCCTCGTAAAGACGTTAACCCTGATGAAGCTGTAGCCATGGGCGCTGCTATTCAAGGTGCGGTATTGTCTGGCGACAAAACTGACGTACTACTACTAGACGTTACTCCACTGTCTCTAGGTATTGAGACGATGGGCGGCGTAATGACTCGCGTTGTAGAAAAGAACACCACCATCCCAACTAAGGGTTCACAGGTATTCTCAACGGCAGACGATAACCAAAGCGCGGTAACCGTTCATGTAATTCAAGGTGAGCGTAAGCGTGCTGCAGACAACAAATCTCTAGGTCAATTTAACCTAGAAGGTATTCGTCCTGCACAACGTGGCGTGCCACAAATTGAAGTAACCTTCGATTTGGATGCCGACGGTATCTTACACGTATCTGCTAAAGACAAAGATACGGCTAAAGAGCAGAAAATTACCATTCAAGCTTCATCTGGTTTGTCAGATGACGAAATCAACAAGATGGTAAACGAAGCTGAAGCCAACGCTGAAGAAGACAAGAAATTTGAAGAGCTAGTTCAGGCTCGTAACCAAGCTGATGCACTTGTACACGGTACCCGTAAGCAAGTTGAAGAAGCTGGTGAAGCGCTTCCAGCTGAAGACAAAGAGAAAATCGAAGCTGCAGTTAGCGAGTTAGAAACCGCTAGCAAAGGCGAAGATAAAGCAGAGATTGAAGCAAAAACTCAAGCGCTAATCGAAGCTTCTCAAAAACTTATGGAAGTAGCTCAACAACAAGCCCAAGCAAATGCTGGCGAAGCTGATGCAGAGCAAGCTGCTCCTGCTCAAGACGACGTTGTTGACGCTGAGTTTGAAGAAGTGAAAGACGACAAAAAATAATTTGTCTTAAACACTTTAAGTAAGTAAATAACGGGCGTTGTGAGAACAACGCCCGTGTGTCTATCAAAAAGCCATTACTTTCAACTGGTTTAGTTGCGAGAAAGTAGAACACCCATTATGTCAAAACGCGATTATTACGAAGTTCTTGGTCTAGGCAAAGATGCCGGCGAGCGAGAAATTAAAAAAGCCTACAAACGTTTGGCGATGAAATTTCACCCAGACCGTACCAAGGGCGATAAAGCTTCTGAAGAGAAATTTAAAGAAGTAAAAGAAGCCTACGAAGTGCTGAACAATCCTCAGAAGAAAGAGGCTTACGATCACTACGGCCATGCTGGGGTTGATCCAAACCGTGGTGCTGGTGGTTTTGGTGGCGGACACGGCGACTTTGGCGACGCGTTTGGTGACATCTTTGGTGATATATTTGGTGGTGGACGCGGAGGCGGCGGTGGTCGTCGTCAGCCACAACGTGGCTCAGATCTTCGCTACAACTTAGAGTTGAGCTTAGAGCAAGCCGTTAAAGGTGTTAAAAAAGAAATTCGCGTACCTACTTTAGTGCACTGTGAGCAGTGTAATGGTAGCGGCGCCAAGAAAGGCTCTACGCCTAAAACCTGTGGCACTTGTCATGGCCAAGGCCAAGTACAAATGCGCCAGGGCTTTTTTGCGGTGCAGCAAGCCTGTCCTACCTGTAAAGGTAAGGGAACTATCATTTCTGATCCTTGCCATAAGTGTCATGGTGAAGGTCGTTACGAGCGCGCTAAAACCTTATCGGTTAGCATTCCAGCTGGCGTTGATACTGGTGACCGTGTTCGTTTATCGGGTGAAGGCGAAGCCGGAGAAAGCGGCGCTCCAGCGGGTGATTTATATGTACAAGTACATGTTAAAGAGCACCCAATCTTCCAACGTGAAGAAAATAACCTTTACTGCGAAGTACCAATTAGCTTCACTTTAGCCGCCTTAGGTGGCGAGATTGAAGTACCTACTTTAGATGGCCGAGTGAACCTTAAGGTGCCAAACGAAACGCAAACTGGCCGTATGTTCAGAATGCGTGGCAAAGGCGTTAAGTCGGTGCGCGGTGGCCCAATTGGTGATTTGATTTGTAAAGTGATTGTTGAAACCCCGGTTAAGCTTAATGAAACGCAAAAGCAGCTGCTTAAAGACTTTGAAGAAAGTTGTGGTGGCTCTGCTAGCAGTAAGCACAAACCGAAAGCCGAAGGCTTCTTCGACGGAGTTAAAAAGTTTTTTGATGACTTAACCAGTTAATCAAAACTACTTGAAAGAAAGGCGGCTATTAAGCCGCTTTTTTTATGTCTGTTTCACTTTGATAGCAACAGTAAGTGCGTTCCAAGGTCGCCCTTCATTATGATATTATTTGTTAAAAATCATTGGGTAGCATGATGATAAGTCTTGTTTTAGGTGGAATTAGAAGCGGCAAAAGCCGCTGGGCTGAGCAGCAGTTTCAAAACAAGGCTGGTTTAAAACCCGTGTATATCGCAACCGCCATGCCAAGCGACGAAGAAATGGAACAACGGATCGCTCATCATCAAGCTTTGCGAAACAGATCTTTTGATACCCACGAATTTGATTTTTCAAAAGAGCAACTCAGTGAAGTGTTGCTAGCTTACACTGCCCAAAATCGGCCAATACTGCTGGAATGTATGTCTACTTGGCTAGGGTGGTGGTTATGTACCAACAAACCTTTCGATCAGCAGCTGTTAGATATTCAACAGCAATCTAGCGACTTACTGGCCAGTTTAGATGCTATTGATGGGGACTTGGTTATTGTGAGTAACGAAGTAGGTTTAGGTTTGGTCTCTGACAACGCCATGGGCCGCAGGTTTGCCGATGAGCTTGGACGATTAAACCAAGCTTTAGCGGCAAAAGCCGATAAAGTTGTATTTATTAGTGCTGGCTTACCGCTAGTATTAAAGGAGTCGTAGTCTTTAAGGCTGCAAAGATATGGAAGTGCATTAATGAATAAAGTATTAAAAGCCGCGGTTATAGCCAGTTCAATCATTGCATTGCTCAGTTGCTCTGCTTCTCCTACTGGGCGCAAGCGGGTGCTGCTTTATGATGACTCAAAAATGAGTGCTTTAGGGGCTCAGTCTTTCGAAGAAATTAAAAAACAAGAAAAGATTTATACCGACAAAGCTACTAACGATTATGTAGCCTGCGTATCTAATGCGGTTACCGCCGAGATCCCCGGTCACTATGGCGATGAAGATTGGGAAGTCGTGGTATTTGACTCCGAGCAAGTGAATGCCTTTGCTTTACCAGGCGCCCATGTTGGCGTTTATACCGGCTTAATCAAAGTGGCCGAGACTCCCGATCAACTGGCTACGGTTATTGGCCACGAGATTGCCCACGTGCTCGCAGAACACAGTAATGAACGTTTATCGCAAAACCAAATAGCCGGTATTGGTACCGCTGTTGCGGCAGTAGCCATTGGCGTTAGTGACGACATTAAACATAAAGGCGCGGCGATGGCGGCCTTAGGTTTAGGCGTACAATATGGCGTATTATTGCCTTACGGGCGCGCCCAAGAAAGTGAAGCAGATTTGATGGGCTTAGATTTAATGGCTAGCGCGGGTTTTGACCCACGTGCCAGCGTTTTCCTTTGGCAAAATATGGCCAAAGCGGGTGGTGGTTCAGTGCCTGAGTTTTTATCAACTCACCCGTCTAGCCAAACGCGAATTACCGATTTAAATTCGCGCATGTCGCGTGCCATTCAGTTAGAAAAACAAGCGATTGCTCAAGGTAAGTCACCTCAGTGCATTCGCCCTGCGAGCTTTGATGCTAAAGATACATCTAAAGAGTCCGATGTCGATAAAACTAGCTAGCCTTAGCGATGCCAAAGAGATCTGCCGGGTGCAGCGATGCAGCTGGCAGCATGTCTACCCTAAGCAACTCATTTCCGATATGTTTCAAGCTCTACCATTTGAGCTGCATCAACAGCTGTGGAAACAACGCCTTAGCAGTGAGAAAAATCAAATCTGGGTATTAAAAACTAATGGCGTGCAAGGCTTTTTAATGCTGGAAAAACAAACCCCTGAGATTGAGCTTGCCGCCCTGTATTTGCAACCAGATACCATTGGCAAAGGTTGGGGTAGAGCCTTGTTAGAAAAGGCTTGCCAGAGCGCAGCAATGAAGGAAGTGTACTGTTGGGTGATGCAAGATAATCAGCAGGCAGAGGGCTTTTATCGCCACACGGGCTTTCAATTTAGTGGTGAGCAACGTCAAGTGGAATTTGCCGGTAGTTACTTTGTTCAAAAAAAGGCGTATTTAGCCGCAGACCAACGGTTTTTCTAGTGACTTTGTGATAACATTTTGGCTCTTTTTAACGATCAGAATTAAGAGTTCAAATGAGCGATAAATATCAAGGCGCAGCAGCGCAAGCAAGTTACGGCTACGGCCTTCAAATTGGTGAGCAAATTGAGCGTGCAGCATTCGACGGCTTAGAAGTGAATGCAATGCTTGACGGTATTCGTGACGTAATGCAAGGTGCGCAACCTCAGCTTGACGAAGCGGTTATTGGTGCGGCTTTCCAAGAAATTACTAAAGACATTGAAGCTAAAAAAGCTGAGCAACACAAAGAAGCAATGGCTGAAGGCGAAAACTTCTTAGCTGATAACGGCCAGCGCCCAGAAATCAATAAAACTGAATCTGGTCTTCAATACGAAGTATTAGTTGAAGGTGAAGGCGAATCGCCAAGCGCTAGCAGCAAAGTACAAGTTCACTATGAAGGTACTTTAATTTCTGGTGAAGTATTCGATAGCTCTGTACAACGTGGTCAACCTGCAGAATTCCCAGTAAATGGCGTAATTAAAGGTTGGACTGAAGCGCTACAGCGCATGAAAGTAGGTGACAAGTGGAAGCTATACATTCCTCAAGAACTTGCTTATGGCTCTCAAGGTGCGGGTGCTGCAATCCCTCCTTTTGCTGCCCTAGTATTTGAAGTTGAATTGCTAGCTATTCTTGGCTAAGAGCAATCGCTTTTATAACAAATGTCGCTTTCAATTTGTTTATGATTTTGGCTGAAAAGCAATCTTCACTTTGAGCAGACATCAATTAAGCCAGCGTAAGCTGGCTTAATTATTTAGGGGGTTACCAGAGCCTTGTTGCTGCTTTTCGAAACGGCTCAATGCTTCTTCGTTTTCACCAATACGTTTAAACCGCTACTTGGCTATCCCTTGGCGCGAATTCAAATACATCGGAAAAGCAGTTTTCTTCTTTTAGACCTAGCGACTTTAATTTATAAATTGTGCCATAAACCATATTCGGGGAGCCGCAAAGATAAGTTTGAGCCTTGCTAAGATCTGACAAAGTCTCTTGTATCACCTGATAAATAAAACCTGTTTTTCCAGACCAGTTAATACCTGCTGATTCCAATATTGGTATGAAGTTTAAGTTCTTATATTGAACAGCCCAATCGTAAAACTGATCAAGCAGGAAGAAGTCATGCTCACTTCTGTTAGACCAATAGATGTCTATATTGGCGTCGGGTCGTTGCTGTAAAATTTCTTCTGTGATGCATTTAATTTTTGAGATACCAGAACCAGCTGCCACCAACACATGAGGAAGATCCAAGCTTGTTTGCAAAAACGCATTCCCCATTGCTAGCCTTATATCAACTTGCTCATGACCATTGCTTAGTTGATGAATGCGGCCTAGGACTTTAGCCGAGAATTCGCTAGTTTTCTGGATAATCAACTTAAGACATGTGGGCTGCTTTGGATTAAAGCGACTGGCAATCGTATAAGAAAGAGATTGAAACTCACCGTCATTATTCACATCTAGTACAAGCTGCAGATACTGTCCCGCTTTAAAGCCTAAGCTAGCACCCTTTAAGGATGTTAATTCGACCTCGAAGGTAGTTTGGTTTAAAGGCTCGACACTTACTACTTTACAAGCATGAGTAGCCACTTTCAGCTCTGTAGCTGCGTTATTCATACAACAATCCATCATTTGGGTTTAGATATTAAAGTCCCTAAAACTTAATGCATTTACTATGTGAATAAAAATGTTATATTTTCATTAAATCATTAACATTATTCATAGACTTTATGATCGAGCGTATCCACCTTCGAATTATCCATGCGGTAAAAGAGCAGGGCTCACTTACTGCCGCCGCAAAAGAACTGTGTGTTACTCAGTCCGCCCTAAGCCATACTATCCGTAAATTGGAAAATAACTTAGATACCGAGATCTGGATCCGCGAAGGCCGTAACCTTCGTCTTACTCAAGTAGGGCAGTATCTACTGAATATTGCTAATCGCGTTTTACCCTTGCTTGACCACGCAGAAGAGAAGCTCAAACAAATTACTCAGGGAGAGCGAGGAACGCTGCGAATAGGAATGGAATGCCACCCCTGCTATCAATGGTTGTTGAGAGTGGTATCCCCCTTTTTGGATACTTGGCCAGATGTGGATGTAGACGTAAAACAGAAATTTCAGTTTGGCGGTGTGGGCGCACTATTGGATTACGAGATTGATTTACTGGTGACGCCAGATCCATTCTATAAAAGTGGTCTTTCTTTCCAAGCTGTATTTGATTACGAGCAAGTGCTCGTTGTACCAAGCAACCATCCAGTAGCCTTACATAAATATGTAAAGCCAGAGGATTTGCGTGACCAAGTGCTAATTACTTACCCTGTTGCCGCAGATCGGCTAGATATTTATACCCAGTTTCTCAGCCCCGCAGGCGTTAATCCTAGACTTCATAAAACCTGTGAAGCCACCGATATTATGATGCAAATGGTGGCCTGTAATCGCGGTGTTGCTGCATTACCGCGTTGGTTAGCTAACCAATACTCGAAGACCCTACCACTAGCCGTTGTCCGTTTAGGCGAGAAAGGGATTGATAAGCAAATCTATTTAGGAACTCGAGAAGGGGATGCAGGTATCGAATACCTTAAAGCCTTTATCGATCTTGCTAAGGCTCTCAATTCTCCGACTGCTTAGCCTCAATCTAAGTTTAGCCCCTTTTTAAGACCTACCATTAAGGGGCAGCTTATCTAGCTTCCTTAGGAATTTCTTTTAACAGCCTGCTAGTGATTGATTCAGCTAGAAAGCCATTATTTACACCAATCAGAAGTTAATCATGATTACTTGTCATGGATCAATGAAATAAAATCAATTTTATTCATGAGTTTGCCTGGGTATAACTTACCGTAATAGCAACGTAGCAGTTAAATCTGTTGCCTACCGAACAGGAAACGGTCGCCATGAGTACCCATTTTACTTATACAATTAGTAGCATCTGCTTTGATGAAAACTATCAACCCGCCGATAGTACGCGAATCACAACCAACTTTGCTAACCTCGCCAGAGGTGCAAGCCGCCAAGAGAATCTTCGTAATACTTTGCGCATGGTGGATAGCCGCTTTAATGCTCTGGCTAATTGGGATAATCCGAAAGGTGATCGTTATTCATTGGAATTAGAAATTATTTCTGTGGACGTCGATATTAAAGGTAACGGTGAACACTTCCCTTCTATAGAGATCCTAAGGACCAATGTAATTGACCACAAAACCGGTAAGTCCATCGAAGGCATCGTAGGCAATAACTTTTCTTCTTATGTTCGCGATTATGATTTTAGCGTGCTGCTGTTGGATCACAATAAAGACCAGCCTTCGTTCAGCATTCCCGATAACTTTGGGGATCTACATGGCAAACTGTTTAAAGATTTCCTTAATTCAGATACTTACAAAGAGAATTTCAGTAAGCCTCCGGTTGTTTGTTTAAGTGTTTCAGATAACAAGACCTACCACCGAACTGAAAACAAGCACCCAGTACTGGGTGTTGAATATTTACCAAACGAATCATCATTAACTGAACTGTATTTTAAGAAAATGGGCTTTGATGTTCGTTACTTTATGGCGCCGAATAGTGTTGCCCCATTAGCATTTTATTTCTTTGGGGATCTTCTTAGTGACTACAGCAATATTGAGTTAATCAGCACCATTGGCACCATGGAGACCTTCCAAAAAATCTATCGCCCGGAGATTTACAACGCCAATGCAGTTGCTGGCAATCACTACAAGCCAAATCTTAAGCACCGTGATCATTCGTTAACTCAGATTGTTTATGACCGCGAAGAGCGCAGCCAACTGGCCATCAAACAGGGTAAATTCGCTGAAGAAAATTTCATCAAGCCTTATCAAACTGTGCTTGAGCAATGGTCACAAAACTACGCGTAAGCGCTGACAATAGGAAAGTTAATATGAAAACCTTGTTACCCACATCTACGGCCGGCAGTTTACCAAAACCATCTTGGTTGGCAGAGCCCGAAAAGTTATGGTCTCCATGGAAGTTACAGAATGAAATACTGATAGATGGTAAGCAAGATGCCCTAAGAGTGTCTCTACAGGAACAAAAGCAAGCCGGTATTGATATTGTGAGTGACGGTGAGCAAACTCGTCAGCACTTTGTTACCACGTTTATTGAGCACCTAGACGGTGTAGATTTTGAAAAACGCGAGATAGTAAAAATTCGTGATCGTTATGACGCCAGTGTGCCCACTGTGGTTGGTCCGGTAAGCCGGCCGCATTCTGTGTTTGTTAATGATGCAAAGTTTTTACGAGCGCAAACTGACCAGGCCATTAAGTGGGCTCTTCCTGGCCCTATGACCATGGTGGATACGCTATACGATGACCACTATAAAAGCCGAAAATATTTAGCTTGGGAATTTGCCAAGATCCTTAATCAAGAAGCAAAAGAATTAGAAGCCGCTGGTGTGGATATAATTCAATTTGACGAACCTGCTTTTAACGTGTTTTTTGACGAAGTAAATGAATGGGGGATTGCTTGTTTAGAAAGGGCAATAGAAGGGCTTAATTGTGAAACAGTGGTTCACATATGCTATGGCTATGGCATTAAGGCCAACACCGATTGGAAAGAAACACTAGGCTCTGAATGGCGCCAGTACGAAGAAGTGTTTCCTAAACTTCAACAATCGAATATCGACATTGTTTCTCTCGAGTGTCACAACTCTCGCGTTCCTCTTGAATTGCTTGAATTAGTTCGTGGTAAAAAAATCATGGTTGGTGCCATTGATGTTGCAACTAACGAGATTGAAACGCCAGAGGAAGTGGCGAGTACTTTAAGAGAAGCGCTTAAATATGTGGATGCAGATAAGCTTTATCCCTGCACTAACTGTGGCATGGCTCCTTTATCTCGTGAAGTGGCAAGGGGAAAGCTTCAGGCTTTAAGTGCCGGTGCCGACATTGTTCGAAAAGAGTTAGCTGCCTAACTCAACGTTATTAGGCAAAAACAAAATGAAGGGGCTTAGGCCCCTTTGTCGGTATTGCAAAATATCTTTATATAGACTTTAAAAGTAGACATTCATGAACATCATTGATTTTTTAGCCGGTAATCTTCCCACTGTTTTAGCTTTGGTTGCTACTGGAGTATTCGCAGGTTTTTTAGCTGGCTTACTGGGCGTGGGCGGCGGAATTGTTATCGTACCGGTTTTGTTTTTCTTATTTCAAGGTTTTGGCGTTTCGCCAGAATCAGCCATGCTAATTGCCACTGCCACCTCGTTGGCTACCATAATTCCAACCTCCATCAGTTCCATTCGTTCACACAATAAAAAGGGTAACGTAGACTTTGAACTGCTCAAAAGTTGGGGAGTATTTATTCTTGTTGGCGTTTTATTAGGAAGTTTGCTGGTTACCCGTGTAGACGGCACATGGCTTACCTTGTTGTTTGGTATTATTGCGACGCTGTCGGCTCTAAACATGCTATTTAGAACGGGCAAGTCAGCGCTATTCAACAAACTACCTGGCAACATCGGGCAAACCACCATGGGCACATCAATTGGTTTCTTTAGCTCCATGGTAGGCATTGGCGGTGGCACCATTTCTGTTCCCTTGCTCACGCTATACAACTACCCAGCCCACAAGGCCGTAGGCACAGCAGCAGCGATAGGTTTAGTGATCTCTTTACCGGGCGCCTTAACGATGTTGGCTTTGGGAACCACACCGGAAGATGCTCCTGTTGGTACCTATGGATTGATCAATCTTATTGGCTTTATCTGTATTGTGCCTCTCACCGTGTTATTTGCACCCTTAGGTGCTTTTGTTGCCGCTAAGTTGGATGCTAATAAGTTAAAGAAAGTGTTTGCTGTTGTGTTACTTGTAACTGGTTTGCGGATGTTAGCCCAAAGCTTACTTTGAGCGATGTACAGCGCACTCATAAGGAAATAGGCTGCAACGCTAGGAGATTTTCATGAGCTTGCTTACTGCATTCTTGATGATTTCTTTGAGTAGCCTTCGTTAGCTGCTTTTTTCGGCCGCACTGCACAACATCATTTATCAGGTGAAACACCTCAGCCTAAGCTGTAGCATCATAGTCCAAAAGGGAGTAATGCTAGATGAGCAACACTCCCTTCTAAATACAGTTGCTTGAAATCATGTGAAGTTTGCCCGACATTTCCGCTCTCCAGTTTCTAGATTGATATCTTCTAATCGAATTAAATATCTTCGCTAGTGCTAGATCTTCACTTCACCAGAAAATCTCTAATGAATATAAAACTCGATAAAAGCGCTTAGAGTTAAGTGGTTTTTTGTGCGCCAAAATTGTGCGCGCTTGTTCTAAGTTAGTGAATTATATAAAAAAATAGAAATACTCCTTTAGGGGTAGTAGTGTTTGTAAGTTAATGATTTTTGGTGTTAAAAAAATGTGATCTAGATCTTGGCACGTCCTTAGCTACTCCCTAAGTGTTATCACAAATTAGTTACTTCCAAATGGGTATTAGGAGCAGGGAATGCAGACATCAGCACCATTAAGCTTACAAAAAATCATTAAGACGACCATCGCCGCTGCAGTGGTTTCAGCCAGCTTTGTTGGCTTCAGTCACGCAGAAGTGGGTGAGCCAGAAAAGGAAGATCTTAAGTTTGGTTTTATTAAACTTACTGACATGGCTCCACTTGCAGTGGCGTATGAAAAAGGCTATTTCGAAGACGAAGGATTGTATGTTCAGTTAGAAGCACAAGCTAACTGGAAAGTATTATTAGACCGAGTAATTACCGGTGAACTAGATGGCGCTCACATGTTGGCGGGCCAACCTTTAGGTGCCACCATTGGTTTTGGTACTAAAGCCGACATTATCACCGCTTTTAGCATGGACTTAAACGGTAACGCGATTACCGTATCTAACGACATTTGGGCTCAAATGAAGCCGCATGTTCCGCATAAAGATGGCAAGCCAGTTCACCCAATTAAAGCCGATGCGCTTAAGCCTGTAGTTGATAGTTACATCGACCAAGGTAAGCCATTTAACATGGGCATGGTATTCCCAGTATCTACTCACAACTACGAGTTACGTTACTGGCTAGCCGCTGGCGGTATTCACCCTGGTTATTACGCGCCTCATAAAGGTGATACCTCAGGTAAAATTGATGCCGATGCATTGCTATCTGTAACCCCACCACCGCAAATGCCATCAACCATGGAAGCGGGCACAATCTACGGTTACTGTGTGGGTGAACCATGGAACCAACAGGCTGTATTTAAAGGCATTGGTGTACCGGTTGTTACCGATTACGAGATTTGGAAAAATAACCCAGAGAAAGTATTTGGGGTGAGCCAAGGATGGGCTGACGAATACCCTAATACACACATTCGCGTAGTGAAAGCGATGATTCGCGCCGCTAAATGGTTAGATGAAGAGAACAACAAAAACCGCCCAGAAGCAGTGAAAATCTTGTCTAAAAGCCAATATGTGGGTGCCGATTACGACGTTATTGCTAACAGTATGACCGGTACCTTTGAGTACGAAAAAGGTGACAAGCGCGAAGTGCCAGACTTTAACGTATTCTTCCGTTATAACGCGACTTACCCTTACTACAGTGATGCAATTTGGTACTTAACGCAGATGCGCCGTTGGGGACAGATTTCAGATAACAAACCAGATTCTTGGTACATGGATATTGCTAAAAAGGTTTACCGTCCAGACATCTACGCAACAGCCGCAAAAGAGCTGATTGCTGATGGTGTAATTGATGCCTCTGAGTTTCCTAATTTCGAAACAGAGAGTGGCTTTAAACCGCCGCAAACCCACTTTATCGACAACATTGTATATGACGGCTCAAAACCAAATGCTTACTTAGACAAGTTCGACATTGGTTTGAAAAAAGACGACAAGATCTAAGCCAAATAAATATTGAGAGCGGCCGGGCCTAGTGCCCGGCATCGAGATTCGCAAAAGGAGTTGTAGTGATGAAAGATAAATTAATTCACTCTCTAGAAACAGTAGGTTTGGGCCCTGTAGTACCAGTGGTTCGTTTAGCCAGCGGTGAAAACCCAAAGCAGCAAGTAAGTGAAATTTTTGAGCGTATTGGATTGCCTATTCTGGCGATTGCTTTGTTCTTGTTGTTGTGGAGTGTATCTGCGGCAAAAGTGCAAACTAGCCTAGGAACCTTGCCTGGCCCAGCGCAAGTTTGGGAGCAGTATCAAGGCTTAGTGGTGGAGCATAAAGAGGAGCGCGCAAAAGAAGTCGCCTTTTATGAACGCCAAGAAATACGTAATGCGAAGAAACTAGCCAAAAACCCAGATGCTAAAATAAAAGTTCGCCCTTATACCGGTAAAGAAACCTTTTTTGACCAGATTCTTACTAGTTTATACACGGTATTCACGGGCTTTATACTGGCCAGCTTAATTGCTATTCCAATTGGTGTTGCCTGTGGATTGAATAAGAAACTCTATGGTGCAGTCAGCCCAATCATTCAAATTCTCAAACCGGTCTCTCCCTTAGCGTGGTTACCCATAGTGACTATGGTGGTGAGTGCGGTTTATGTAAGTAGTGACCCAATGTTTTCTAAATCCTTTGTGACGTCGGCCATTACCGTGACTTTATGTTCACTTTGGCCAACGCTGATTAATACAGCTACTGGTGTAGCCTCGATTGACAAAGACTGGATAAACGTGGGTCGTGTGATTCAATTACATTGGTCGAAACAAGTGACCAAAATCGCTATTCCTGCCTCATTGCCAATGATTTTTACCGGCTTGCGTATCTCATTAGGTATTGGTTGGATGGTGCTTATTGCGGCAGAAATGCTGGCACAAAACCCAGGCTTAGGTAAGTTTGTTTGGGACGAATTCCAAAATGGCAGTTCTAACTCTTTAGGTCGTATTATGGTGGCCGTTGTAGTGATTGGTTTAATCGGTTATGTACTTGATTGGTTAATGGTGAGCCTGCAAAAAATTATCTCTCACTCAAGCCCAGAAAGTGCCCGATAGGATAAGGAAAATATTATGTCTCAGTATTTAGAAATTGATCACGTTAGCATTGATTTTCCCACTAAAAACGGTCCTTTCCGAGCGTTAAACGGGGTGGATTTAAAGATAGCTAAGGGGGAGTTTGTATCCTTAATTGGCCACTCAGGTTGCGGTAAGTCGACAGTACTTAACATTGTGGCAGGTTTATATAATGCCACTGAGGGAGGTGTTGTACTTGAGGGCAAAGAAGTTTATCAGCCAGGTCCCGATCGCGCGGTAGTGTTTCAGAACCACTCTTTATTGCCATGGCTTACTGCTTATCAAAATGTTGAGTTAGCGGTAAAAGAAGTGTTTAAAGGGCAAAAATCTAAAGCCGAAATGAAAGACTGGATTGAGCACAACTTAGAACTTGTGCATATGAGCCACGCCATGCACAAGCGCCCCGATGAAATCTCGGGTGGTATGAAGCAGCGTGTTGGTATTGCCCGCGCGTTGGCGATGCAACCAAAAGTGCTGCTAATGGACGAACCATTTGGTGCGCTGGATGCATTAACTCGTGCTCACTTGCAGGACTCTTTAATGGAAATCCAGCAAGAGTTAAACAACACGGTAATCATGATTACCCACGATGTTGATGAAGCAGTATTGTTGTCCGATAAGATTGTGATGATGACCAACGGGCCTGCGGCAACTATTGGTGAAGTACTCGATGTTAAACTGGAGCGACCAAGAGACCGAGTTGCTCTAGCCGATGATCAAGAGTACAACCATTATCGCTCGCAAGTGCTTAAGTTTCTTTATGAGCGTCAGCGCAACCCGGCGCAAGCAACCGAGAAAGCAAAGCCTAAGTTGGTTAAATCAGGTGAAGCAGCTTAATTCAAACATTTTAAGCTGCAGTTAGCTGGCACCCTCTTAGCAACAAAGGCCATTACTAAACGGTAATGGCCTTTTTTAATGAGCCCGTTTTCCCAATGGAATAATTAGGTTTTTAAGCACCTTAGGCTGATATTTAGGCTAAACCTCGTTTTATATAGCTTGCTTTGTTATAGTCGAGCCACAAATTAAGACGGGTGTGGCCAGTTTCAAAGGAGAATAAACATGTCGCAAGTTAGAGTGGCAATTGTTGGTTGTAACGGAAGAATGGGAAAGAATTTACTCGAAGCAGTAAATCAAAGTTCGGCCACAACCTTAGGTGCGGCAACAGAGCGCCCTGGTTCAAGTTTAATTGGTGTAGATGCTGGTGAGCTTGCCGGTTTAGGCAAATTAGACATCGCCATTGTTGATAACATTGAACAAGCCAAAGACGATATTGATGTAATCATTGACTTTACTGCACCTGTTGTCACCTTGGCTCATGTTGAGTGGGCGCGAGCCAATAATAAGAAGATGGTGATTGGTACAACCGGATTCAGTGATGAGCAAAAGCAGCAATTAAAAGAAGCCTCCGAAGACATTGCCATCATGTTTGCCCCTAATATGAGTGTTGGCGTTAATTTAGTTTTTAAGCTACTAGAAGTTGCTGCCAAAGTAATGGGTGATTACACCGACATCGAGATTATTGAAGGCCACCATCGCCATAAAGTCGATGCACCTTCTGGCACTGCACTTGGCATGGGCGAAGCCATTGCCGATACACTGGGGCGCGACCTTAAAAAGGTCGCTGTATATGGCCGCGAAGGTATTACTGGTGAGCGTGATAGAGATACCATTGGCTTTGCTACCATTCGAGCGGGTGACTTAGTCGGTGAACATACAGCGATGTTTGCAGATATTGGTGAACGAGTAGAGATTACCCATAAAGCCTCTAGTCGAATGACCTTTGCTAATGGCGCAGTACGTGCAGCATCTTGGTTACAAGACAAGCCTAAAGGCTTATTTAACATGCGAGATGTACTGGATTTGAACGATTAATAATTAAGTTTTATTTCTCTTTATTAATGGACGTCGCTATGCGGCGTTTTTTTATTCCCTAAATTTAGTGGCAGTACTTTATACTAAAAAATATCTTGAAAACGTTATCAAGGATTTTCTTGAAAGCGTTTTCAAGAATTATGTTCTTTGAGCGGTCTCACAAAGCCTATAAAAAACACACTAATGTAATATTGTGTTACCCAAAATTACGTTGTCGTCACAGTCCTTTTTATCCCGAAATCCTACCTTATGTGCATCTCGTCCAATGGAAGGCGAGAGTAACTAAAACCCAAACATAAAAACAGTAATTTGCTGAATATCGGTTCAGTAAAAGGAAAGGAAAGGCTGACATGGATATAAAAATTAGTAAGCTAGCAAAGCTTACAATGCCATTCGTAGTCGCAGTTGCGATCACCGCTTGTGGCAGTAGCAAAACCGAAATTGTTCCGGAGGTACAAGAACCTTCAGTTTCAACTCCAGAAGTAGTTGAGACAGATCCTATAATTGTTTTACCAGGTGATGCACCTACCCCTTCAGCAGAGCAGTTTGCCTTTAGCTATGTAGCTGAAGCTGCTAACGGTTCATCAGCCCAAGTGGCATTTAGTGCCCGCGCAACAGAATTTAACGCTTGGGTATTACAATGTGCGGATAGTTCCTATTCACCTGAAGGTAACGATGATTTTGGCCCTTCTTGGCTAATTAATGTTAGTGAACTAGAAACGTGTACAGATTTCAAAGTACTCGATGAGAATCAAGAAGAGAAAGGCTCTTTCACGGCATCAGCAGGTTTAGCAGGGAAAAATGTAGGTATATCAGAAGGTAGTAGCGATCTTATTGAGGGGTCGAGAACGGATCTACTTTTAGCAGGGCAAGGCCTACCTCAGGCCGGTACTGACGTAGTATTGCCAGAAGTTGAAGCACCCGGTGATCATGAAGTAGCAAGCAGTGGTCAAATTGCTTTACAGATCTATGATCCAATGGGTGACTTTGCGGATGATTACGCAGCGATGAACTTGCACCTTTGGAAAGACAATTGTGACAACTCACCATTAAATGACAGCGCTCTAAATAATGGATGGGATGATGTTAGTGTTACTCCGGATACTTCAGATAGGTTTGGCCCAGTATGGTACCTCCCAATCGACGCCGATGAGGGCTGTTTTAACGTTATTTTCCGTACTAACGAAAATAAAGACAAATTAATTGGTGACGACATTAGAATTGATGTTGCGACAATGGGTGAAAATCGTTCAATAACCCTTATGCCGAGTAACGCAACCCAATTTGCGAGTCGTGATACTGCTTTTGAAGAAGCGGGGCCTTCAGCTGGATTTGAAGTGAGTACAGTTGGCGCAATTATGTTGGATGATGACACTATCGCTTGGAGAGGCGGTGACGGTGCATCAATGGTGCAATTGATGTTTACTCACGACGGAGAGTTCTCCGTAACTGATGGAGTTGTTAGCGGTCCATCAATTGTATTGTCTGGCGGTACCTTATCAGATGAACAGAAGTCGAAATTTCCTCACTTAGCTGATTACCCAGCATTTACTTTGCCTTCTCTCCCTGAGTCGATTTCTTTAACTGATATTTTGAAAGGTAGTGTTGTCGCTATCGCTTCGAATGACGTTGGTGAAATGCGTTCCGTAACCGGGGTTCAATATGCAGGAGCACTAGATGCTTTATATGCTGAGTCAGCTAAAGAGTTGGATTATGGTGCTGTAGTTAGCGGCGAAGAAACCACCTTCCGCATTTGGGCTCCAACTGCGACAAATGTTGAAGTAGTTATTTATAACGATGATAAAACTATACGTGATCGTCTGCCTATGGTTGAAGATGCAGCTTCAGGCAGTTGGAGTGTTAATGCTCCGAATGCCGATGTAGATCGCAGATTCTACCGTTATGCCTTAACCGTATTCAATCCTACTCAGCAAAAAGTGTATGGCTATGAGGTAACTGACCCGTATTCTTTAAGCTTGTCGATGAACTCTTTATACAGTCAAGTAGTTGATTTAGATGCTGATGATTTGAAACCAGCTGGTTGGGACTCTGTAACTGCACCCCATTCGCAGTTAGGTAGTGATTTGTCAGATATGGTTATTTACGAGTCGCATGTCCGTGATTTCTCATCATTAGATGCAAGTACAGCTAATAAAGGCAAGTATCTTGCGTTTACTGAAGAAGGAACGGTACCTACTGAACATTTAAAAGAGCTACAAGATGCTGGTCTCACTCACTTACATCTGATGCCCGTATTCGATCTTGCAACAATTAATGAAGACCCAACGAAAGTCGCTAATATCGATGAACCTTTTAGCAAGTTGTGTAGTGTTAATCGGTCTGTAGCTGAATCAGAGGACTTCGTATCATATTGTCGTAGCGAACAGACATTAGCTGAGGTGTTTGAAGAGTTAGCTGAGGAAGATAGTATCGACTCACCTAAAGTACAAGCGCTTAATGAGTATGTTCGAGGCGTCGATAGCTATAACTGGGGTTACGACCCATTCCACTTTAACGTTCCTGAAGGCTCATATGCTACAGATGCTGAGGGCACTGCGCGAATTCTAGAATTCCGAGAGATGGTTAAGGCAGTTAAAGAGAATCTTGGACTAAATGTCGTGGTTGACGTTGTTTACAATCATACAAACGCATCAGGTCTAAACGATAAATCGGTTCTTGATAAAGTTGTTCCAATGTATTACCAACGTCTAGTTCCTGATACAGGTATGGTTGAAACTTCAACTTGTTGTGACAATACGGCACCTGAGCACGCAATGTACGCCAAGTTTATCGATGACTCTCTAATAGTATGGACTGAGCAATACAAAATTGACGCTTACCGTTGGGACTTAATGGGGCATCACCCATTAGAGCAAATGCAAACAACTTTAGCTGCCGCTCAAAGTGTAAACGAAGAAGTTTATTTCTATGGTGAAGGCTGGAATTTTGGTGAAGTTCAAGATGACCGCCGTTTTGTCCAAGCTACGCAAAAACACTTAGGTGGCACTGGTATTGGTTCTTTCTCTGACCGTTTGCGTGATGCGGTTCGTGGTGGTAGCCCGTTTGACTCTGCTGACGGCATTCGTGCAACCCAAGGTTTTGGTAATGGTGCCTATGTATTGCCAAATGAATTGGTTTCTTTAACTGGAGAAGCTAACGAAGACGGAAAAACACCTGGTGAGATAGAGTTAGCTCGAGCTCTTCATCAAGCTGATCTAACGCGCTTAGGTATGGCTGGTAACCTTAGTGACTTCCAAATGTTAACTAAAGATGACTTAGTTATGTCGGGTAGTACCATTGATTATAATGGTCAGGCAGCGGGTTATGCACAAGAACCATGGGAAATTCAAAACTACGTATCTAAACACGACAACCAAACACTTTGGGACATTAATATGTATAAAGTGTCGCATGATGCAAGTGTTGAAGATCGTGTAAGGATGCAAGGTGTTTCATTGTCCACTGTGTTACTTGGTCAAGCCATGCCATTCACTCACATGGGAGTGGAGTTGCTGCGCTCTAAGTCAATGCAACGTGATTCATACGATTACGGTGATTGGTACAACAAAGTTGATTTCACTTTAGCTGACAATAACTGGGATAAAGGTTTACCAGCTGCGGAGAAAGATGAAGCAAACTTTGAGACCATCGAAGGTGTGTTAACTGATAAAGCTCAACCTGCTGCCATCGATATGATGAATTCAGTTGATGTTTACAAAGAGTTGTTACGTTTACGTAAAGCTTCTCCGTTGATGACTTTACCTAGTGGTCAAGAAATTATTGACCGAGTAGACTTCCGCAATGTTGGTCCTGCTCAAACGCCGGGTCTAATTGTTATGACAATCGATAATGGCCTGGGACATAATGCTGACTTAGATGCAGACCTAGACGGTATTGTTGTTATTGTGAATGCAACGCCTGAATCGCAAATGGTAAGCGGTTTCGTAGACGGTGATGGGAACCCAATTGCTCTTGCTAACTTTGAGCTAAGTGAAGCACATTCTGCGGCTAACTCTATTGCCGGTGATGCAGCCTTTGCTGATGGTAAGTTTACCGTTCCAGCTTGGTCTTCAGCTGTATTTAACATGGCTCGCGATGGAGAACGCGGTACAGGTCTACCACAAGGGCAGAAAGGAGATACTCCTCCTTTAGGTCTCGCTCAGGTATACATTGCTGGTGATATGAATGGTTGGGATGCTGCAGGAACTGAGGCTACATATGCTGGTAACGGACTTTATACTGTTGAAACAGCTGTAATGGCAGGACAGGAATATAAGTTCACACTTGGTAATTGGGATACTAGTTGGGGATGTGGCGGCGGTAACTGTACTGTTACTGAATCAGGTTTCTATACATTAACATTAGATGCTAATGATAGTGCTAACCCTGAAGTATCTATGGAAACGCTAGATGAAGCATTTGCTGATATAGCTATGCATGTTCCAGGGTCAATTATTGACTGGAAACATGACGCTACCACTCAAATGACCTATGTAGATGGCGCAATTTATAGCTTTACATTTGCTGCTGACTCAGCGGTTCAATTTAAGGTTACTGGCAGTGGCTGGGGAATTCATGAGCATGGTTTTGATGCTGTAGTAGTAGCTGATGATTCTTTAGCACTAACAAACAATGGTGGGAATATAGAGTTTACTCCTGCTGCTGCTGGCAATTTTGTATTAACATTTGATTTGGTTAGTAAGCAGTTAGCCGTTAAAGCTGAGTAATATTAACGTTTAATTAAAAGCCGCTCCTGCCAGAGCGGCTTTTTTTTTAGATAGACTGATTGCT
This sequence comes from Agarivorans sp. Alg241-V36, assembly GCF_900537085.1. Lineage (NCBI taxonomy): Bacteria > Pseudomonadati > Pseudomonadota > Gammaproteobacteria > Alteromonadales > Alteromonadaceae > Agarivorans > Agarivorans sp. Alg241-V36. The sequence continues at coordinate 481,046 of NZ_UNRE01000002.1, forward strand.
GATAAGCTTTGTAGTTGGGCTAAAACGCTAGCTATGACACATTTAGAAAAACATTCCATTTCACCCCCTTAATGTTTAAATCGAACCTTAAGCGCCCGTTTTTATAAGTTTGTATAAAAATTGATAGACCTTTCGCAATATCTCTTCTATAATCCGCGGAATTTGCCAAAATTTTATCGTATTGGGCTAAAGTTTACCCTTTAGTTCAACTTTGTCGTGTCGACAGTTCTTTGTTAGGAGGTTGCCTTGAGCAAATCAGCGCTGCTGGTATTAGAAGACGGTACCGTGTTCCGTGGAACCGCAATCGGAGCCAATGGTTCTGCCGTTGGAGAAGTTGTTTTTAATACTTCGATGACTGGATACCAAGAAATTTTAACTGACCCCTCATATGCTCGCCAAATTGTCACCCTCACTTACCCCCATATCGGAAACTACGGAACCACCCCTGAAGATGAAGAATCGAATGCTATCCACGCTTGTGGCCTAGTTATTCGTGATTTGCCTTTAGTGGCGAGTAACTTCCGTAGCCAACAAAGCTTAAGTGAATATTTGGAAGCAAGAAACGTAGTAGGTATTGCGGATATAGACACTCGTAAGCTAACGCGTATTCTTCGTGAAAAAGGTGCACAAGCCGGTTGTATTGTAGCGGGTGAAAATTTAGATGAAGCACAAGCTTTAGCTGAAGCGAAAGCCTTCCCTGGATTAAAAGGGATGGATCTCGCCAAAGAAGTTACCACGGCTGATACTTACACTTGGGCACAAGGCTCTTGGGATCTTAAAGCTGGGCTTCCCGCCGATAGTGAAGACAGTAAGTTTCACGTAGTTGCTTATGATTTTGGTGTAAAACGCAATATTTTGCGTATGTTAGTGGACCGCGGCTGTAAATTAACCGTGGTTCCTGCCAAAACATCTGCTGAAGAGGTGCTTGCCTTAAACCCCGATGGCATCTTCTTGTCTAACGGCCCCGGCGACCCCGAGCCATGTGACTACGCGATCGCAGCCACCAAAACCTTCCTCGAAACAGATATCCCAGTATTTGGTATTTGTTTAGGTCACCAAATTCTTGCGTTAGCCAGTGGTGCTAAAACAGCGAAAATGAAATTTGGCCATCACGGTGGTAACCATCCGGTTAAAGATATTAAACATGACCGAGTAATGATTACCGCGCAAAACCATGGTTTTGCGGTAGATGAAAAAACCTTACCAGACAATCTAACAATGACGCATTTCTCGTTGTTTGATCAAAGCTTACAGGGTATTCATCGCACCGATAAACCAGCGTTTAGCTTCCAAGGTCACCCTGAAGCTAGCCCTGGTCCGCATGATGCGGCGCCATTGTTTGACCATTTCATTGAATTAATTGAGCAGCGCCTTAACGGCCAAGCGTAGGTAGAGAGCAGCAGAACTTATGCCAAAACGTAGTGATATAAAAAGTATTCTAATATTGGGCGCAGGCCCAATTGTTATCGGCCAAGCTTGTGAGTTTGACTATTCCGGCGCTCAGGCTTGTAAAGCCTTGCGTGAAGAAGGTTACCGAGTGATCTTGGTTAACTCTAACCCTGCCACGATTATGACTGACCCTGAAATGGCTGATGCGACTTACATCGAGCCTATTCACTGGGAAGTGGTTGAGCGCATTATTGAAAAAGAGCGCCCAGACGCAGTATTGCCAACCATGGGTGGTCAAACAGCATTGAACTGTGCGCTAGAGCTAGAAAGTAAAGGCGTACTAGAAAAATACAATGTTGAAATGATTGGCGCTACCGCAGACGCAATCGACAAAGCTGAAGACCGTAGTCGATTCGACAAAGCGATGAAAAGCATCGGCCTAGCTTGTCCTAATGCCGGTATTGCTCACTCTATGAAAGAAGCATACGGCGTATTAGAAGAAGTTGGTTTTCCATGTATTATTCGACCTTCTTTCACAATGGGCGGCACCGGTGGTGGTATTGCCTATAACAAAGAAGAGTTTGATGAAATTTGTACTCGTGGCTTAGACCTTTCGCCAACTAGTGAACTGCTAATTGACGAAAGCTTGATTGGTTGGAAAGAGTACGAGATGGAAGTGGTACGTGATAAAAACGATAACTGTATTATTGTTTGTGCCATCGAAAACTTTGACCCAATGGGCGTTCACACTGGTGATTCAATTACCGTAGCGCCTGCGCAAACTTTATCCGATAAAGAATACCAATTGATGCGTAATGCATCACTGGCGGTATTGCGTGAAATTGGTGTTGAAACAGGCGGCTCTAACGTTCAGTTTGGTATTTGTCCAAATACAGGCCGTATGGTTATTATCGAGATGAACCCTCGGGTATCTCGTTCATCAGCGCTAGCGTCTAAAGCAACGGGTTTCCCAATTGCTAAAATCGCCGCTAAATTGGCAGTAGGTTTTACCCTTGATGAGCTACAAAACGACATTACTGGCGGTCGCACACCTGCTTCGTTTGAGCCTTCAATCGATTACGTAGTGACTAAGATCCCTCGCTTCAACTTTGAAAAGTTTGCTGGTGCTAACGACCGTCTAACCACTCAAATGAAGTCAGTAGGCGAAGTGATGGCGATTGGTCGTAACCAACAAGAGTCACTTCAAAAAGCCTTACGCGGTCTAGAAGTTGGCGTTGATGGTTTTGATCCAATTGTTGACCTTAATGCAACAGATGCCATGGAAACCATTCGCCATGAATTGCAAAATGTAGGTTGTGACCGCATTTGGTACATTGCAGATGCATTCCGTGCTGGCATGAGTGTAGAAGATATTTTCGCTCTTACTAACATTGACCGCTGGTTCTTGGTTCAAATCGAAGACATTATCTTACTTGAGCAGCAAGTCGCTAAAGAAGGTGTCGCGAGTCTTGATGAAGCCACAATGCGCAAACTTAAACGCAAAGGTTTCGCCGACGCGCGTTTAGCAAAACTAACCGGTGTATCTGAGAAAGAGTTGCGTAAGCTTCGTCACCGTTTAGAGGTGCTACCTGTTTACAAGCGAGTTGATACATGTGCTGCTGAGTTTGCTACTGATACGGCTTACATGTACTCAACTTATGATGAAGAGTGTGAAGCACAACCTTCAGATAAGAAAAAAATCATGATTTTGGGCGGTGGCCCTAACCGTATTGGTCAAGGTATTGAGTTTGATTACTGTTGTGTTCATGCTGCCTTAGCCATGCGTGATGATGGTTACGAAACCATTATGGTTAACTGTAATCCAGAGACAGTATCTACCGATTACGATACTTCTGATCGCTTATACTTTGAACCGGTAACGCTAGAAGACGTATTAGAAATTGTACGTGTAGAGCAGCCTACTGGTGTAATTGTTCAATACGGTGGCCAAACGCCACTTAAGTTGGCGCGTGAATTAGAAGCCGCTGGTGTACCTATTATTGGTACTTCACCAGATGCGATTGACCGTGCAGAAGATCGCGAACGTTTCCAAGTCGCTGTAGATCGATTGAAGCTTAAACAGCCAGAAAATGACACAGTTTCTACCACTGAAGAAGCGGTTATTTCCGCTGAGCGCATTGGTTACCCATTGGTAGTTCGTCCATCTTATGTATTGGGTGGCCGCGCAATGGAAATTGTTTATGACGAGCAAGATTTACGCCGCTACTTTAAAGAAGCTGTAAGTGTATCTAACGACTCTCCAGTTCTGTTGGATAGCTTCTTAAACGATGCTGTTGAAATCGACATTGATGCTATCTGTGATGGCAAAGACGTAGTGATTGGCGGCATTATGGAGCATATTGAGCAAGCGGGTGTTCACTCTGGTGACTCGGCTTGTTCATTGCCTGCCTATACCTTAAGCCCACAAATTCAAGACCGCATGCGTGAGCAAGTGCGCGCTTTAGCCCTTGAACTTGGCGTAATTGGTTTAATGAACACCCAGTTTGCGGTTAAAGACGATGAGATTTACTTAATCGAAGTTAACCCTCGTGCCGCACGTACTGTACCGTTTGTGTCAAAAGCAACTGGCGTGCCTATTGCTAAGGTCGCCGCTCGTGTAATGGCGGGTATTTCTCTAGCCGAGCAGGGCATCACTAAAGAAGTGATTCCTCCATTCTACTCAGTGAAAGAAGTGGTATTGCCATTTAACAAATTCCACGGCGTTGACCCAATCTTAGGCCCAGAAATGCGCTCTACCGGTGAAGTTATGGGTGTAGGTGCAACCTTTGCCGAAGCTTATGCTAAAGCAGAGTTGGGCATTGGTAACGATGGCCCTAAAGGTGGTCGAGTACTATTGTCGGTGCGTAATTCAGACAAGAAACGTGTTGCCGAGCTTGCCGCTAAGTTACTTGAACTAGGTTACGAACTAGACGCTACCCACGGTACCGCAGTGGCATTGGGTGAAGCAGGCATTAACCCTCGCTTAGTGAATAAGGTTCACGAAGGCCGCCCACATATTCTTGACCGTTTGAAAAATGGTGAGTACAGCTACGTAATTAACACTACTGAAGGTCGTCAATCTATCGAAGATTCTCGTCAGTTACGTAGAGCAGCCTTGGCGCAAAAAGTTAACTACACCACCACGCTCAATGGTGCGTTTGCGACTTGTCAGGCGCACAACGCAGACGATCGTGGCACTGTGACTTCTGTTCAAGAATTACATAAACGTATTAGTTAATCGGTGACTATCGGTATAAGCAAAGCGGTGAAGATCTTCACCGCAGCGTAAAATAGCGTTACACTGTTAACATTATTACAAGTAAATTTGGCTGTCATCGACAGCCAAATTTTTTTCTGTTTTTCTAGTTTTGTTGAGTTAAAAAGTATGAAACCAGTTCCTATGACGGTGCGTGGAGAAACGCAATTACGTGAAGAGTTAGAGCATTTAAAAACAGTGGTTCGTCCAAAAATTATCGACGATATCGCGGTAGCTCGTGAGCATGGCGATCTTAAAGAAAACGCTGAATATCACGCTGCACGAGAACAACAAGGCTTTTGTGAAGGGCGTATTCAAGATATCGAAGGCAAGTTAAGTAACGTTCAGGTTATCGACGTAACCAAAATGACCAATAGCGGTAAGGTGATTTTTGGTTGTACGGTTACTTTACTAAATCTTGATACAGACAAAGAAGTAACTTACGGGATTGTTGGTGACGATGAAGCCGACATTAAGCAAAATCGCATTTCCGTTAACTCGCCAATTGCGCGCGGGCTTATTGGTAAGAACGTAGAAGATGAAGTAACCGTAGTAACGCCTGGCGGTGAAGTTGAATACGAAATTGTAGCGGTTGAATATATTTAGTTTCAATCACTTTTAAAAACGCAGCTTTAGGCTGCGTTTTTTATTGGAGAAGCGTTTTGTTATCTATAGATTACTCAAAGTATGATGCCTTTATTTTTGATATGGATGGCACCTTAGTTGACTCGATGCCAGCACATTTGGCTGCTTGGGAAGAAGCCTTAAACCAGCAGGGCTTACCGGTTTATATCGATTTTGTCGCACAGCGTGGTGGTATGCCTACGCTGAAAATTGCTGAACAATACCAGCAACACTACCAAGTAAACATCGACGCATCTAAGTTACTTAATGACAAGCGCGCGGGGTTTGATGCCTTATGGCATAAACTTGAGCGTATCCCAGCTAGCTGTAAGTTACTCGCAGAATATTCGGCCACTAAAAAGCTAGGTTTAGGCACCGGTGCTGAGCGAGTCAATATGGACCGTATTACCAATAATCTTCAACTTACCGAGTACTTTCAAGTAATGGTGTGTGCTGAAGATGTAGCCGCACATAAACCTGAACCAGATACTTTCCTTCAAGTTGCACAGCGTTTGGCTGTTGAACCAAAACGTTGTTTGGTGTTTGAAGATACGCCATTTGGTATTCAAGCGGCACACAACGCAGGAATGGACTGCGTGGTGGTGAGAGATGCTCAACTGGCAGAGTTTTTACCCTTGGCTTAATGTCGACATAAAAAACTGCATAGCTTAATTAAAGCTTAGTTATCCTGTTTGCATATTTTAGATATTCAGATGATTAATTGTACACAGAGTTTATGTTTGATATAGTGCAAAAGTTCACCATGGATTGGTTGTTTATTAACTGATTTAGAGGTGGCTTAATGTCTATGCAAGTAAACTCCAACTCGATGTATGCTTATTCTCCTACTGCTACATCCGCTTCAACTGCTATTTCTAGCACCTCAAATAAGCCAAGTTATGGCGATATTGTTGATGATATTTCAAATGAATACGATCAACTGTCTCCAGAAGAGCAACGTAACGCTCGCCTTTATGTTGGCGGAGAAATAGAAAGCTATCAGCAAAAGCAGCAAGCCGAAGTAGATGCTAAGCGCAACACCGTAGTGGGTGTATCAGCTGTAAATCATCAGCAAAATTTATTAGATATTTACTATACCAGTTCAACGGGCAATGAAACTAAAGGTAGTGAGAGCAACCCTGTTAGTTACAAAGCGCTCGAAAGTATTAACAGCAACCTAGAGCAACAAAAGCAAGTCAATCAACAGCTGGCGATTGCTGAGTTTTACGCCAAGTATGGTGGAGGTTCAGATCCGCAACCAGAGCCCTATCAGCCGGTTTCAATCGCGGTATAGATACAAAAAAAGCGGCTAATGCCGCTTTTTTTATTTTCGAGGTAACTCGATTTTCTTATCTTCGCTAGGGCGATAGATAATTAATATATGGCCAATCACCTGAACCTTTACCGCTGATACTTTATCCGCAATGGTATCGGCAATCAGCTGCTTCATTTCACGATCATCAGTAGCAATTTTCACCTTAATCAATTCATGGTGAGCAATCGCTACTTCTATCTCTGCCAAAATCCCTTCGGTCAATCCATTTGAGCCAAGCATTACCACTGGCTTTAAGTTATGAGCCAAGGATTTCAGGTGCTGTTTTTGTTTGTTGGTTAGTTGCATGAAACTTTCTGCTTACTCGGGGTTGAAAAAGGCACATTCTAGCGCCATCTAAAGACTAATACTATTTTATAATCAGAATACCGTACAGTTTAGTAACTATAGTGGAAACTATTTGTGACCAATAAAAAACATACAGCCAGCTCTAAGCGCTGGTTAACAGAACACTTTGATGACCACTACGTGCAAAAAGCTCAAAAGCTGGGTTTGCGTTCACGAGCGGTATTTAAGATTGAAGAGATTCAAAATAAAGACAAGTTACTTAAACCAGGTATGACAGTGGTAGACCTTGGCGCAGCTCCAGGTGGTTGGTCGCAATACTGTGTGGAACAAGTAGGTTTAGATGGGCACGTAATAGCCTGTGACATTTTACCAATGGACCCTATTGCCGGTGTTGACTTTCTTTGCGGAGATTTTCGCGAAGAGGAAGTACTAAATGCCTTACTCGAGCGAGTGGGGGAAAAGAAGGTTGATGTTGTGCTGTCTGATATGGCACCAAATATGAGTGGTAACAATAATGTTGACCAATCACGTGCAATGTATTTAGTTGAACTAGCATTAGATATGTGCCGTGAAGTTTTAGCACCAAAAGGCAGTTTTGCGGTAAAGGTATTTCAAGGCGAAGGCTTTGATCAATATCTGCAGCAAGTACGTTCTATGTTTACCAGTGTGAAAACTCGTAAGCCAGATTCTTCTAGGGCTCGCTCTCGAGAAGTCTATATAGTGGCTAGTGGCTTTAAACTATAGTACGCTAGCTAATAATTCTTATTTAAAAATAACCGGTGAGGTTTTCGTCTTGAGTGACATGGCAAAAAATCTGATTCTATGGCTGGTAATAGCTGTGGTTTTGATGTCTGTATTCCAAAGCTTTAGCCCTGATTCAAGCAGTGGTCGGCAAATGGACTATTCCACCTTTGTAAAAGAAGTGAATCAAGAACAGATCCGCGAAGTGCGTATTAGTGGGCAGGATGTTAAAGGCATCAAGCGCACTGGTGAGCAATTTAGCACTATTATTCCCTTGCACGATAAAGACCTACTTAATGATCTTATCAACCACAATGTGAAAGTATTGGGTGAGCAACCAGAAGAGCAGGGGCTATTAACCTCTATCTTCATTTCTTGGTTCCCAATGTTGTTGCTCATTGGTGTATGGATATTCTTCATGCGTCAAATGCAAGGCGGCGGTGGTAAAGGCGCGATGTCTTTTGGTAAGAGTAAAGCGCGCTTGATGAGCGAAGACCAAATTAAGACGACTTTTGCTGATGTTGCAGGTTGTGATGAAGCAAAAGAGGAAGTTGGCGAGCTTGTAGACTATTTACGAGACCCAACTAAGTTCCAAAAGCTTGGTGGTAAAATTCCAACAGGCGTATTAATGGTTGGTCCTCCAGGTACCGGTAAAACCCTATTGGCGAAGGCCATTGCAGGCGAAGCAAAAGTACCATTCTTCACTATTTCTGGTTCAGATTTCGTAGAAATGTTCGTGGGTGTTGGTGCATCACGTGTACGTGACATGTTTGAGCAGGCCAAAAAATCAGCTCCTTGTATCATTTTTATTGATGAAATCGATGCGGTAGGTCGCCAACGTGGCGCGGGTTTAGGTGGTGGACACGATGAGCGTGAACAAACCTTAAACCAAATGCTGGTTGAAATGGACGGCTTTGAAGGTAACGAAGGTATCATTGTTATTGCTGCTACTAACCGACCAGACGTATTAGACCCAGCATTGCTGCGTCCTGGACGTTTCGACCGTCAAGTGACTGTTGGTCTGCCGGATATTCGTGGTCGTGAGCAAATTCTTAAAGTGCACATGCGTAAAGTACCTTTAGGTGATGGCGTTGATGCTGCAGTTATTGCACGTGGTACGCCTGGCTTCTCTGGTGCAGACTTAGCTAATTTGGTGAATGAAGCGGCTCTATTTGCTGCTCGTGGCAGCAAGCGCACTGTGTCTATGGAAGAGTTCGAGAAAGCTAAAGACAAAATCATGATGGGCGCTGAGCGTAAATCAATGGTGATGACCGAAGCTGAAAAAGAAATGACGGCTTACCATGAAGCTGGCCACGCCATTGTCGGTCGCTTAGTGCCAGAGCATGACCCTGTTTACAAAGTGAGTATCATTCCGCGTGGCCGCGCCTTGGGTGTGACTATGTACTTGCCAGAGCAAGACCGAGTGAGTCACAGCAAACAACACCTAGAAAGTATGATTTCGAGCCTATATGGCGGTCGCTTGGCCGAACGTATTATTTACGGCGACGAGAAAGTGTCTACCGGAGCTAGTAACGATATTGAGCGCGCAACTGAAATTGCTCGCAAGATGGTAACCCAATGGGGCCTATCTGAATCAATGGGACCGTTATTGTATGCCGATGAAGAAGGTGAAGTATTCTTAGGTCGCAGCGCTGCTAAAACTAAGCACATGTCTGACGATACGGCTAAGTCGATTGACTTAGAGATCCGCTCGGTGATTGACCGTAACTATCAGCGTGCTGAATCGTTGTTGAATGAAAATAAAGACATTCTGCATTCGATGAAAGATGCGTTAATGAAGTATGAAACCATCGATGCTCGACAGATTGACGACTTAATGGAACGCAAAACGCCGCGTCCACCTGCTGATTGGGACGACTCTGACAAACCAACACCACCAGAGTCTAAAGATAAGGGTGAAGAGGAAAAAGTGGAAACGCCTGAAGCACCTAAAACCATGGGTGAAGATCCTGCCCAGTAAGCTATAAATAAATTACTAGCCCTGTAAGTTACTTGCAGGGCTTTTTTGTAAGTAAAGAAAAATGACTATTGCATTCAATATTGGCTCTCACCAATTCCAGCGTCCCGTTATTATGGGCATTCTTAATGTAACTCCAGACTCTTTCTCTGATGGCGGCGCTTATGTCTGTCATGAGCGTGCGCTAGCGCGGGTTGAGCAAATGCTAAAGGAAGGTGCGGATATTATTGACGTGGGCGGGGAATCAACTCGTCCAGGTGCGGCCGACGTGGCGTTAGCAGAAGAGTTGCAAAGAACGATTGGTGTTATCAAAGCTATTAAACAACGCTTCGGTTGTTTGGTCTCAATCGATACCAATAAAGCCGAAGTGATGCAGCAGGCGGTTGAAGCTGGAGCTGATATCATAAATGATGTCTGTGCCTTAACTAATCCAGGAACCCTAGAGGTCGCTGCTAGTTCCGGGCTTCCAGTATGTATTATGCACATGCAAGGAAAACCAAGAAGTATGCAGGCTAACCCTCAATATCAAGATGTAGTGAGCGAAGTAATTACTTACTTAAAGCAACGAGTTGAGAGCTGTGTAGCGGCAGGTATTGCTGAATCGAATATAATAGTTGACCCAGGTTTCGGTTTTGGTAAAACTCTTGACCACAACTTTCAGTTGTTAGCTCAGTTAAGTGAGTTTAAGCAACTTGGCTTGCCTATTTTGGCAGGCGTTTCCCGTAAGAGTATGTTTGGTAAGTTATTAGGCAGGTCGACAGATAGCCTAGTTGCAGCAAGTATTACCGGGGCGGTGTTAGCCGCACAGCAGGGAGCGCACATATTTCGCGTGCATGACGTTCAAGAAACGGCAGATGCGCTAAACGTTTATTCAAAAGTACAGATGAGTAAGTAATGACAAGACGATATTTTGGCACGGATGGTGTTCGCGGTAAGGTGGGTGAATACCCCATTACCCCTGAATTCGCTTTAAAACTAGGATGGGCAGCCGGTAAGGTCTTGTCGAGCAAGGGAACACGTAAAGTATTAATCGGTAAAGATACCCGAATCTCTGGTTACATGCTGGAGTCCGCATTAGAAGCCGGGCTGTCAGCTGCGGGTGTTCAAGCAAGCTTTGTTGGTCCTATGCCAACCCCTGCTGTGGCCTATTTAACCCGAACTTTTCGCGCCGAAGCGGGCATCGTTATTAGTGCTTCGCATAACCCTTACTACGATAACGGTATTAAGTTTTTCTCAGCCAACGGCACTAAATTACCCGATGAAGTGGAATTAGCCATTGAAGCTGAGTTAGATAGTCCAATGACATGTGTTGAATCTGCCGCATTGGGCAAAGCGCGTCGTATTGAAGATGCAGCTGGCCGTTATATCGAGTTTTGTAAGAGTACTTTCCCAAACAAATATAACTTATCAGGCCTTAAAATTGTCGTAGATTGCGCACACGGCGCGACTTACCACATTGCACCTAAGGTATTTAGCGAGTTAGGCGCCGAAGTTATTGCTATTGGTAATAAGCCTGACGGTCTAAATATTAACGAAAAGTGCGGCGCAACTGACACGGGTTTATTAGCTGAACAGGTATTAGAGCATCAAGCTGATCTAGGTATTGCCCTTGATGGTGACGGCGATCGAGTTATGATGATTGACCAGCACGGCGTGCAAGTCGATGGCGATGAGATTCTTTACATCCTAGCTAAAGACGCCAAGCTAAGTCATCACTTGAGCGGTGGAGTAGTGGGCACTCTTATGAGCAACTTAGCCTTAGAACAAGCCTTTGCTGAAATGGATATTCCCTTTAGCCGTGCTAAAGTGGGGGATCGTTATGTGATGGAGCAACTGTCTGAGCGCGGCTGGACCTACGGCGGCGAAAACTCTGGTCATATTATTTGCTTAGGGCATACCACTACCGGTGATGGGATCGTGGCAGCGCTGCAAGTTCTTGCTGCTATGTTGGCTCAAAAGCAAAGTTTGCGAGGTTTGTTAAGTGACTTAACACTCTACCCACAGTTATTAGTTAACGTGCGTTTTAAAGGCGATAGTGATCCTTTAAGTAGTGACCTAGTGAAAAAGGCCCAAGCTAAGGCTGAAAATCAACTGGGTGATTCCGGTCGTGTGCTGCTGCGTAAGTCTGGTACTGAGCCATTGTTACGAGTAATGGTTGAAGGGGCAGACTCCGCATTAGTCGAACAGTGTGCCAATGATATCGCTGACGCAGTTAGAGCTGCTTGTAACTAAAGCGAACAATAATTAAACGGTTGAACACAGAGTAGAAGTTTTTTGAGCTGGGCGCTTGTATTAGTAGCAGAGGTTCGCTAATATTCGCCCGCTTTGGTGACTTGTGTTTCACTAAATGACGGTCGGAATGAAGACCGACCCACACTTAGGTGAAAGAGAATGTACGAAATTTTATTAGTAGTTTATTTAGTTGTTGCACTGGCTTTAATCGGTTTAGTGCTTATTCAGCAAGGCAAAGGTGCTGACATGGGCGCATCTTTTGGCTCTGGCGCATCAAACACAGTATTTGGTTCTTCTGGTTCAAGTAACTTTTTAACCAGAGCAACCGCTATTTGTGCAACGTTGTTTATTGTTATCAGCTTGGTGTTAGGCAACCTTTCAGCCAAACAAACCCAACAAGTTGATGAGTGGAGCGATTTGTCTCAGCCTGCTGCTGAACAAGTGGTTCAAGATGCTGATGTACCAGCATCACCAGCAAACCCTGGTAGCGACGTACCAAACTAATTTTAGCCGAGGTGGTGGAATTGGTAGACACGCTATCTTGAGGGGGTAGTGTCCTATGGACGTGCGGGTTCAAGTCCCGCTCTCGGCACCAATAGTTATTTTTGCATCCTGTCAGAGTGATTGATATAATCCTCGGCAATCGGACGCGGGATGGAGCAGTCTGGTAGCTCGTCGGGCTCATAACCCGAAGGTCGTCGGTTCAAATCCGGCTCCCGCAACCAACTATCAAATACTTAGGTAGACGATAGTGTTAAAGGCTCAGAAATTTTAAAGCCCCGCTTCATCGGGGCTTTTTGTTATTTTCTCGCCGCACCTTAGGTGCTAGAACTGGGCTTTACGCCCTTTTTTTGTTTCTGGAGGGGAACCTTGGCAACTGTAGAACAACGACTAACTGATATGCTTACTCCAGCGGTTGAAGCGCTGGGCTTTGAGCTCTTAGGTATCGAATATGTTAGTGCTGGCAAGCACTCTATCGTGCGTCTGTTTATTGACCACGAAAACGGCATTAATGTCGACAATTGCGCCGACGTAAGTCGACAAGCTAGCGCTATTTTGGATGTTGAAGATCCAATTAGCACTGAGTACAACCTTGAGGTTTCATCTCCTGGTTTAGAACGCCCTCTTTTTAAAGCGGAACATTATCTACGTTTTATTGGTGAGATTGCTTTTGTACAGGTACGCATGCCTGTAAACAATCGCCGTAAATGGCAGGGTGAAATTATTGCTGTTGAAGACGACACAGTCGTTTTAGCAGTAGACAAAGAACGACATCGGATCGCGCTTGGTAACGTACAAAAAGCGCATCTGGTTCCCCAGTTTGACTAAAGAGGGTCAGGAATGAACAAAGAAGTCTTGTTGGTTGTTGATGCGGTATCGAATGAGAAAGCTCTACCGCGTGAAAAAATCTTTGAAGCTATGGAAATTGCTTTAGCAACAGCAACCAAGAAAAAGTATGAAGGCGATATTGAAGTTCGCGTTGATATCGACCGTAAAGACGGTAGTTTCGACACCTTCCGTCGCTGGATGGTAGTGGAAAATCAAGAAGCGATTGAAAACCCATACCGCGAAATTACTTTGGAAGCAGCCCAATACGAAGAGCCAGAAATTGAACTTGGCGATTACGTTGAAGAGCAAATTGAATCGGTAGTATTTGACCGCATTACTACGCAAACTGCTAAGCAAGTTATTGTACAAAAAGTACGTGAAGCAGAGCGCGCACAAGTTGTTGAGCAATACTTCGACCAAGTGAATGAGTTGGTAACTGGTGTTGTTAAAAAGGTAAGCCGTGAGAATATCATTGTTGACCTAGGTAACAATGCAGAAGCGGTTATTCACCGTGAAGAGTCACTTCCGCGTGAAGCGTTCCGCCCAGGTGATCGTGTTCGTGGTTTACTGTATGAAGTAAAACCTGAAGCACGTGGCGCTCAGTTATTTATGAGCCGCACCCGCCCAGAGATGCTGATCGAATTGTTCCGCATTGAAGTGCCAGAAATTGCTGAAGAGATGATTGATCTTAAAGCTGCCGCTCGCGATCCAGGTTCTCGTGCAAAAATTGCCGTTAAAAGTAATGACCGCCGTATCGACCCTGTAGGTGCTTGTGTTGGTATGCGTGGCGCTCGTGTTCAAGCTGTTTCAGGTGAGCTTGATAACGAACGTGTAGACATTGTTTTGTGGGACGATAACCCTGCCCAGTTTGCCATTAACGCAATGGCACCAGCAGAAGTGGCTTCAATCATCGTTGATGAAGATAGCCACTCTATGGATATTGCCGTAGAAGCCGACAACCTTGCTCAAGCCATTGGTCGTAATGGTCAAAACGTACGTCTTGCTTCTCAACTTACCGGTTGGGAGCTAAATGTAATGACTGTTGAAGATGCTAATAACAAGCATCAGGCTGAAGCTCAAAAAGCTATCGATACCTTTGTTAAGTACTTAGACATCGATGAAGAGTTTTCAACGGTTCTTGCTGAAGAAGGTTTCACTTCTTTAGAAGAAATTGCCTACGTACCAGTAAACGAGTTACTAAGCATCGATGGCCTAGATGAAGACATGGTTAATGAGTTACGAGAGCGCGCAAAAGCAGCACTAGTAACCGAAGCCTTGGCTAAAGAAGAGTCTTTAGATAATGCCGAGCCTAGCGAAGAGCTACTGGCCCTAGAAGGTATGGAGCGTCACTTAGCGTTTGTACTCGCAAGCAAAGGCGTGATTAGCTTGGAAGATCTTGCAGAGCAAGGCATCGACGAGCTAGAAGATATTGAAGAATTGTCGGAAGAAAAAGCCGGCGAACTGATTATGGCCGCCAGACAGATTTGCTGGTTTGGCGACGAAGAATAAGGTCGACGGAGGACAATAGCCCGATGACAGAAGTTTCAATTAAACAACTCGCGACCGACGTGGGAACAAACGAAGATAAACTAATTCAGCAATTTGCAGATGCTGGTATTAAAAAGTCTTTAACTGACAGTGTGACTCAAGAAGAGAAAACTAAACTTTTAGAGCACCTAAAATTACAGCATGGCGAAGAAAGCACGCCAAGCCGCATGACCTTAAAACGCACCACCAAAAGCACCTTAAGTGTTTCTGGTACTGGCGGTAAGTCGCGTGCCGTTCAAGTGGAAGTACGTAAAAAGAAAACTTACGTTAAGCGCAGCGCTGTAGAAGAACAAGCGAAGCAAGAAGCAGAAGAAAAAGCACGTGTTGAAGCTGAAGAAACTGCACGTGTTGAAGCTGAGGCCAATGCTAAGAAAGCTGCTGAAGATAAAGCTAAGCGTGATGCAGAAGAAAAAGCTAAGCGCGAAGAAAAAGCCGCAGCAGCCGCCGCCGCTGCTAAAGCTAAAGAAGCTGAAAAACAATCTGATGCTGAAAAATCTCCAGAGCAATTAGCTGCTGAGAAAGAAGCTGCTGATATCAAGCGTAAGCAAGAAGAAGCTGCGATTGCTAAAGCAGAAGCAGAAGCTGAGAAAAAAGCGGAAGAAGCGAAAAAGCTAGCTGAAGAAAATGCTGCGCGTTGGGCTGAAGAAGAGAAAGCACGTAAGAAGCGTGAAGAGTCTGCTGATTACCATACTACAACCTCTACTTATGCCCGTGCTGCTGAAGATGAGCAAGAGCAAAAAGCAGAAGCCCCACGCCGTAAAAAGCGTAAAGCTAAGCAAAATGACGATAACAACAATCGTCGCGGTGGCCGTAAAGGTAACAAGCGTCAAGTTGCTACTCCGTCGGCTATGCAGCATGGTTTCAACAAACCAGCGCAACCGGTTGAGCGTGAAGTTCGCATTGGTGAGACTATTTCAGTTGGCGAATTAGCTAACAAAATGGCCATCAAAGCCACAGAAGTTATCAAAGCAATGATGAAAATGGGCGCTATGGCGACCATTAACCAAGTGATTGACCAAGAAACTGCCACTCTCGTTGCAGAAGAGCTAGGCCACAAAGTTGTATTGGTTAAAGAAAACGCGCTTGAAGAACAAGTAATGCAAGAAGCTGAGTCAACCGGTGAGAAAACTAACCGTGCGCCAGTGGTTACCATTATGGGTCACGTAGACCATGGTAAAACCTCATTACTTGATTACATTCGTCGCGCTAAAGTTGCCGATGGTGAAGCTGGCGGTATTACCCAGCATATTGGTGCTTACCACGTTGAAACCAACGGTAACATGATTACCTTCTTGGATACTCCTGGACACGCAGCGTTTACCTCAATGCGTGCTCGTGGTGCTAAAGCTACTGATATCGTTGTATTAGTAGTAGCTGCCGATGATGGTGTAATGCCACAAACCGTTGAAGCCATTCAGCATGCTCGTGCAGCTGGCGTTCCATTGGTTGTTGCTGTTAACAAAATGGATAAAGAAGGCGCTGATCCAGATCGCGTGAAGAATGAGTTATCACAACACGAAGTTATCCCAGAAGATTGGGGCGGCGATATTCAGTTTGTGCACGTGTCGGCGAAAAGCGGTGACGGTATCGATGACCTGCTAGAAGCTATCGTTCTTCAATCTGATGTACTAGAGCTTACTGCTAGCCACGTTGGTGCAGCATCGGGTGTTGTGATTGAATCTCGCCTTGATAAAGGTCGTGGTCCAATTGCATCTATCTTGGTACAACACGGTCAGTTAGAAAAAGGCGATATTATTCTTTGTGGTCTTGAGTACGGTCGTATTCGTGCCATGAAAGATGAAAACGGTAAAGACATCGACACTGCCGGTCCTTCTATCCCAGTAGAGATTTTAGGTCTTTCTGGTGTGCCACAAGCTGGTGACGAAGCAACCGTTGTTCGCGATGAGAAGAAAGCTCGTGAAGTAGCGCTATACCGTCAGGGTAAATTCCGTGATGTTAAATTAGCGCGTCAGCAGAAATCTAAACTTGAAAACATGTTTGCCAACATGGAAGAAGGTGAAGTTCAAGAGCTAAACATTGTACTTAAGTCTGACGTACAAGGTTCACTTGAAGCGATTGCTGATTCATTATCTAAGCTTTCTACTGATGAAGTGAAGGTGAACATTATTGGTCGCGGTGTTGGTGGTATTACCGAAACAGACGCTACCTTAGCTGCTGCTTCTAACGCCATTGTGCTTGGCTTTAACGTACGTGCTGACGCTACTGCGCGCCGTATTATCGAAACTGAAAGCGTAGATCTACACTACTACAGCGTAATCTACGACTTAATCGATGAAGTTAAGAGTGCAATGACTGGCTTGCTTGCTCCAGAATTTAAACAACAAATTATGGGCTTAGCTGAGGTTCGTGACGTATTTAAGTCACCTAAACTCGGCGCAATTGCTGGTTGTATGGTGCTTGAAGGTCAGGTTAAGCGTTCTAACCCAATCCGTGTATTACGTGAAAACGTGGTTATCTATGAAGGTGAGCTAGAGTCACTTCGCCGCTTCAAAGATGACGTAAACGAAGTCCGTAACGGCATGGAGTGTGGTATCGGCGTTAAGAACTATAATGATGTTCGTGCTGGTGACCAAATCGAAGTATTTGAGATTGTTGAAGTTAAGCGTAGCTTATAAGCTAGCAACTTAATTAATCTCTAAAGATGGGGGCTTGCGCCCCCATTTGTGTTTTCAATACTCCCTTGGGAGTGGTATCAGGAGAAATGTGATGCCTAGAGAATTTAGCCGCCCAGACCGGGTTGCCCAACAAATTCAAAAAGAAGTTGCGATGATTTTGCAACGAGAAGTACGAGACTCGCGTTTAAGCCTTGTCACTGTATCAGCAGTAGAAGTAACCCGTGATCTTGCTTACGCCAAAGTGTTTGTCACCTTTTTAGATGATAGTGAAGAAGCGGTTAAAGCAAGCTTAGAAGCGCTAGAAGAGCACGTGGGTTATGTTCGCCATTTGTTAGCTAAAGCAATGCGCCTGCGCGCTGTGCCAGAGTTGCGCTTTCAATATGATGGCTCATTGCGTGAAGGTTTACGCATGACCGAATTAGCAACTAAAGCCGTTAAAGACGATCAGCAAAAAGCTGAGGCTTCAGGTCGTACTTTGCACGACAGTGAAGAGCAAGAGGGCGAGTAATGGGACAAGGACGCAGAAAAAAAGGGCGCCCGATAGACGGCATTCTTCTGCTGAATAAGCCTACTGGCGTTTCTTCTAATGGTATCTTGCAACGTATTAAACGCATTTACTTTGCTCAAAAGGCTGGGCATACCGGCGCCTTAGATCCTCTTGCTACGGGCATGCTGCCTATTTGCTTAGGTGAAGCAACCAAGTTTTCGCAGTTTTTGCTTGATTCAGATAAGCGTTATCAAGTGACTGCCCAGTTAGGAGTAAGAACTAATACTTCTGATTCTGACGGGGAAGTGGTTGAAGAGCGTGAAGTAGCCGTCAATCAAACTGATATAGAAGCGGCGTTAGACTCATTTAGAGGGCCGATTAATCAAGTGCCTTCAATGTTTTCCGCACTGAAGCATAATGGTAAACCTTTGTACTCCTATGCGCGTGAAGGCATTACCATTGAACGTGAAGCTCGACCCATTACGGTGTACGAGAATAACTTCATATCGCTTGATGGTGACATGCTGACCTTAGATGTGCATTGCAGCAAAGGCACCTATATTCGCACCATTATTGATGACTTAGGGGAAATGCTGGGTTGTGGCGCGCATGTAGTTAAGCTGCATCGCTCACAAGTGGCAACTTATCCTAGTGATCGAATGGTTACGCCTGAGCAGTTAGAAGCCTTGCTAGAGCAAGCCAATGAGCAAGAGATTGCCCCTAAAGAATTGCTTGATCCCCTATTGTTGCCGATGGACTCTGCAGTCGCGCACTTGGCTGAGGTAAATATTCCTGAAGCCTTAGGTGGGTACTTAATGCAAGGCCAAGCCATGCAAGTAGCAGGTGCTCCGCTAAATGATGTATTTAGGCTGACCATTGGTGAGCAACGTCGTTTTGTGGGTATTGGTCAATTGAATGATGATGGCTTAGTTGCACCAAAGCGTTTAATACAAGGTAGTGATAGTTAAGCGAGTAGCTTGCAACTCATTAGGGCGCACTATATAATGCGCGTCCTTCTTCGCTGAGTTAGTGATTGGCGGAGAGTAAATTTACATTTTTAGGAGTTAGTATGTCACTAAGTAGCACTGAAAAAGCAGCAATCGTAGCTGAGTACGCACGTGAAGCAGGAGACACTGGTTCTTCTGAAGTTCAAGTTGCTTTGTTAACTGCACAAATCAACCACTTGCAAGGTCACTTCAAGAAGCACATCCACGATCACCACAGCCGTCGTGGTCTACTACGCATGGTTAGCCAGCGTCGTAAATTGCTTGATTACTTGAAGCGTAAAAACCAAGCGAGCTACGCTGAATTGATCGCTAAATTGGGTCTACGTCGTTAATTTTAACGTCGCCAAGAAAGAATACCGAAAGGGAGCCTTATGGCTCCCTTTTTTGTTGCTTAAATAAAAGTCACAAAGTGGTGTGATAACAGTGGTTTTAGTAAGGATAAAGTTATCTTTTGATTAGCCATTGCTTTATACTTTAGCGCGAATTGAAAAGAGAACATAAATTAAAGGAAATTCACGTGAATCCTATCGTAAAAACGTTTAAATACGGTGAGAATACAGTCACCATTGAAACTGGCGCTATCGCTCGTCAAGCAACAGCTGCCGTAATGGTTACTATGGACGATACAACAGTATTTGTATCAGTAGTGGGTAAAAAAACTGCTACACCTGGCCAAGATTTCTTCCCGTTGACTGTGAACTACCAAGAACGTACTTACGCAGCAGGTAAAATTCCTGGTGGTTTCTTCAAGCGCGAAGGTCGCCCTTCGGAAGAAGAAACGTTAATCGCACGTTTGATTGACCGTCCAATCCGTCCATTGTTCCCAGATGGCTTCGTGAACGAAGTACAAGTTGTGGCAACAGTGGTTTCTGTTAATCCACAAGTTCAACCAGACATCGTTGCGTTAATTGGTACTTCTGCGGCATTAAGCCTTTCAGGTATTCCATTTAACGGTCCAATTGGTGCGGCACGTGTTGGTTACATTGATGGTAACTACATTCTTAACCCAACCACCGAAGAGCTTCCTGAAAGCAAGCTAGACCTAGTAGTAGCCGGTACTGAAAGTGCGGTACTTATGGTTGAGTCTGAAGCTGAATTACTTTCTGAAGAAGTAATGTTAGGCGCGGTTGTTTATGGTCACGAGCAATCAAATGCTGTAATCACTGCCATTAACGAGTTGTGTGAAGAAGCCGCTAAACCAGCTTGGGAATGGGAAGCGCCTGCAGTTAACGTTGCACTTAAAGATAAAGTAGCAGCACTAGCTGAAGCTAAGTTAACTGAAGCTTACCAAATTACTGATAAAGCTGAGCGTTATGCTGAAGTTGGCGAAATCAAAAAAGCCGTTGTTGAAGCAATAAGCGCAGAAGACGAAACTCTAGACAGCCAAGATATTGGTGATGAACTAGGTAAGTTAGAGAAAAACGTAGTGCGTTCACGCATTATCTCTGGTGAGCCACGTATCGATGGTCGTGAACCAGATATGATTCGTGCTCTAGACGTAATGACTGGCGTATTGCCACGTACTCACGGTAGCTCGGTATTCACTCGTGGTGAAACTCAAGCCTTAGTAACCTGTACTCTTGGTACAGAACGTGATGCTCAGATGATTGACTCGCTAGCTGGCTTGCAAACATCTCGCTTCATGCTTCACTACAACTTCCCTCCATACTGTGTTGGCGAAACTGGCTTCATCGGTTCACCTAAGCGTCGTGAAATTGGTCATGGTCGTTTGGCTAAGCGTGGTGTTGCTGCGGTAATGCCAAGTGCTGAAGATTTCCCATACACCGTACGTGTAGTATCAGAAATCACCGAATCAAACGGCTCAAGCTCAATGGCTTCTGTTTGTGGTAGCTCACTAGCGCTTATGGATGCAGGTGTTCCAATTAAAGCTTCTGTTGCGGGTATCGCAATGGGCCTAGTGAAAGAAGGCGACAAGTTCGTTGTTCTTTCAGACATCTTAGGTGATGAAGATCACTTAGGTGATATGGACTTTAAAGTAGCTGGTTCTTCTGAAGGTATCTCTGCATTGCAGATGGATATTAAGATTGAAGGTATCACTAAAGAAATCATGGAAATTGCCCTACGCCAAGCGCAAGGTGCACGTTTACATATTCTAGGTGTTATGGATCAAGCTATCGGTACTTCTCGTGAAGAGATTTCTGAGTTTGCTCCACGTATTCATACGCTTAAGATCAACCCTGAGAAGATTAAAGACGTAATCGGTAAAGGTGGTGCAACTATCCGTGCACTTACTGATGAAACTGGTACTACTATCGAAATCGAAGATGACGGTACAGTGAAAGTTGCAGCAACTGATAACGCTCAAGCTCAAGAAGCTATTAAGCGTATTGAGCAGTTAACTGCAGAAGTTGAAGCGGGCCAATTCTACGAAGGTAAAGTTGTTCGCCTAGCAGACTTTGGTGCATTTGTTGAAATATTGCCAGGCAAAGATGGCCTAGTACACATTTCGCAAATCTCTCAAGAGCGTGTTGCTAATGTTTCTGACCACCTAACCGTTGGTGACATTGTTAAAGTTAAAGTACTTGAAGTAGACCGCCAAGGCCGTGTACGTCTAAGTATTAAAGAAGCGGCTGCGCCTAGCGAAGCTCCAGCAGAAAAACCTGCTGAATAAACGCCTCTTAAAACAGCTAAGCCGGCCTAGTGCCGGCTTTTTTGTTTTTGGTAGTTGCTTATAGGTGGTCGGTTGGGCTTTAGTCAGCCACCTTTCGGGTTTACAATGTGCCGCAAAATAGCAGGCTGGAGTACCGTCTTGGATAAAACTGATATTGACTGGATGAAACACGCGCTGCGCTTAGCAGACAAAGCCGAGGCGCAAGGCGAGGTGCCGGTGGGTGCGGTGGTGGTTTATCAAGGTGAAGTGGTGGGTGAGGGTTGGAATCAAACCATTAGCCTTAATGATGCGACAGCACATGCCGAGATCTTAGCACTGCGCGAAGCAGGCAAAAGAATAGGTAATTACCGCCTGTTAGAAACGACGCTTTACGTTACCTTAGAGCCGTGCTCAATGTGCGCTGGTGCGATGGTGCACGCGCGGGTTAAGCGTTTGGTATATGGCGCAAGCGATCTAAAAACTGGCGCTGCAGGTAGTGTATTTAATATTGTTGATTGTGAGCAGCTTAATCACCGAGCTGAGGTGGAAGCAGGGGTGTTAGCAGAAGAGTGCAGTGAGAACATTAGTCGTTTTTTTCGCAAGCGTCGTGAACAACACAAGCTGCGAAAAAAACAACAGAGCAGTGATTTACTCAGCGACGCTGACTAAACCCATTTCAGTTAAAACATAAGAACGTTGTCTTAATAGAACCTTACGGTGCTGACGAGCCAATTGAATTCGGCGGCGTGGCGAGTGAAGGGTAACGCGTTTCTTTCTAATCATTCTATCCTCTCCATTGCGTAGGCAGGACGCTTTACTGTATTTAATCTCCGTAATAGATTAAGCATAAAACATGACAGTATTGTGACAAATCGTCAAGATTATTCTTTAGTTAATGGAATCAACTTCTGTTTTATTTGGCTCGCTCGCCTCAGTGTTGGGATTATTCACTGGATAAGGGGCGCGATTCTTCATTAACTCCCGGCGACGCTTCGACTCTTTCTTCTGCGCATCTAACCAAAGTAAGCTTTGATAATACTGACGAATATTGTTTACGTAGTTATAAGCTTCTTGGCCGCGAGCGTAGCCATAGCGGGTTTGTTGGTACCATTTTTTACGCATTAGTAAGGGTAAGTTTTCTTTTACGTCTACCCAAGCATCGGGATCGCCACCACGCATTCTGGTAATTCGTCTGGCGTCTAACATGTGGCCAAAACCAATGTTGTAAGATACTAAGGCAAACCAGATCTTGTCATCTTCGCGCACGCTGTCGGGCACGCGATTAATTAGCTTTTGTAAGTACTCGGCACCGCCACGTATGCTTTGCTCAGGATCAAGTCGATTAGTCACTCCCACAGACTTAGCGGTAGGTAGGGTTAACATCATCATGCCGCGTACACCAGTAAACGATTTAGCGTGCGGGCGCCAATGTGATTCTTGATAAGAGACGGCAGCAATTAAGCGCCAGTCTAACTTCCCGGCATATTGCTTAAACCAATCTTCGTATTTAGGCAGGCGAGTACTAGTAGAGCGCAAGAATGCACGGGTATCTACATAATCGAAACGCTGAATGTGGCCAAAGTAGCGCTCGTATAAGCGGGTAATGTCACCGTTGCTGTGTTTGTCGCCAATAAACTCGATGAGTGCGCTGTACAAGCTGTCGTCTCGTAAGCGGTTCACCATCCACACCACGGACGTGGCTTGGTCTAAGGTGAACGCTTCGGCTAAGTCGGGATAAAAGCGCTGATGCAGGGCTAGGGTGGTGTCATCCACTAAGGCAAAACGAATGTCTTCATCAACGATGCTTTTTAGTAACTCACTGCTGTCTAAGCGGTCTGTAGCTTCGATAGTTAATTCAGGGTTTTCTTCACGGTAGCTTTTAAGTAAAGGCTGGTGATAGCTGCCTGTAGTAATCCATAGCGGTGAATCTACCTGGCTAATATTACGTGGGCGGCGGGTATTCTTTTTATAAACTACCTTGGCATCTACTTTATAAATTTCTGGCGAAAAGCGGAAATTTTCGCGTAGCGCTTTAGTTGGAGACAGCGCGGCTGCTAGAAGGTCGACCTGATTATTATGCAAACCTCGATAAAGCTCTGTTTGGTTGTACAAAGGCACCATTTGCAACTCAACACCTAAGTAGTTAGCAAAGTCTTCCAATAGCTCATATTCCATACCAGTTGGCTGTTCATGCTGGTCATAGTAGAAAACTTGCTGGCTATACAAGGTGCCCACACGCAGTTTTCCGCGTTGACGAATCTGGTCTAGCTCAGAGACAAAGGGATTGGGTTCGCAGCCTTGCAACAAGAACAAAGCGAGCAACGCTAGAAGCAGGGTGAAGCGTTGCTGTTTAATCATCAAATCTGGTTTCCACGCTATTATTTTTATTCGATTTTAGGGATATACGCTTGGCTGTCTAGCTTTAAGCGTAGTTTTCCTCGTCAAGCTAACGTTTTGTTTACCATTGTCGCAGTTTTTATCTATAATACGCGCAATTTTCCCCCTCCCACCTCCATCTGGAAAAGCGAGCACATAAATATGTTGGTACTACGTGGTGCACCTGCACTGTCTGAGTTTCGAATTGCGCAATTGTTAAAACGCTGCGCAGAGCAAGACCTTCCTGTTACAGCTATCTATGCTGAGTTTATGCATTTTGCTGATATCTCAAGTGATTTGAGCGATGCAGAACAACAAGTATTAGATAAGTTATTGACCTACGGCCCTACTATTGCAGAGCACCAGCCTACCGGCCAGTTGCTACTAGTTGCTCCCCGTCCAGGCACAATTTCTCCTTGGTCTTCTAAGGCAAGTGATATTGCACATAACTGTGGTTTAACTAATGTACAACGCCTAGAGCGTGGTATTGCTTATTATGTAGATACCAGCTGTGAATTGAATGAGCAGCAAAGCAAGCAGCTTAAAGGCTTAATTCATGATCGCATGATGGAAGTGGTGTTTGCTGAAACTGAACAAGCTAGTGCATTGTTCGAACACGCAAGCCCAGCACCTTTTGAGTCGGTAGATATTTTATCTGGCGGCAAGCAAGCCTTAGAGCAAGCCAACCAGGAGTTAGGTTTAGCCTTAGCCGATGACGAGATTGACTACTTAGTAGAAAATTTCGAGAAGATGAAGCGCAACCCTAACGATGTAGAGCTAATGATGTTTGCTCAAGCAAACTCAGAGCACTGTCGTCATAAAATCTTTAATGCAGATTGGACAATTGATGGGGTTAAGCAGCCTAAGTCATTGTTTAAAATGATTAAGAATACCTATGAGCTAAATAGCGATTACGTATTGTCGGCATATAAAGATAACGCAGCGGTAATGACAGGCTC
This sequence comes from Agarivorans sp. Alg241-V36, assembly GCF_900537085.1. Lineage (NCBI taxonomy): Bacteria > Pseudomonadati > Pseudomonadota > Gammaproteobacteria > Alteromonadales > Alteromonadaceae > Agarivorans > Agarivorans sp. Alg241-V36. Next base: position 505,840 of record NZ_UNRE01000002.1, read on the forward strand.
GGTAGCTGGCCGCTTCTTCCCCAATGCTGAAACCAAGCAATACAACTACCATCAAGAAGATATCCATATCTTGATGAAGGTAGAAACCCATAACCATCCAACGGCTATTTCGCCTTACCCTGGCGCTGCTACTGGCTCAGGTGGTGAAATTCGTGATGAAGGTGCTACTGGTCGTGGTTCTAAGCCTAAATCAGGCATGGTCGGCTTTACTGTTAGTAACCTGCGCATTCCTGGTTTCGAACAAACTTGGGAAAGTGACTTTGGTAAGCCTAGCCGAATCGTTAATGCACTAGAGATTATGCTTGAAGCGCCATTAGGCGGTGCTGCGTTTAACAACGAGTTTGGCCGTCCTAATATTTTAGGTTACTTCCGTACTTATGAAGAACAAGTAGAAAGCTTTAACGGCAGTGAAGTACGTGGTTACCACAAACCGATTATGTTGGCCGGTGGTTTAGGTAACATTCGCGAAGATCATGTTGAGAAAGGTGATATTCCGGTTGGCGCTAAAATCATTGTACTTGGCGGCCCAGCCATGAACATTGGCTTAGGCGGCGGTGCTGCATCTTCTATGGCTTCTGGTCAATCTAGCGAAGACTTGGATTTTGCTTCGGTTCAGCGTGAAAACCCAGAAATGGAACGTCGTTGTCAGGAAGTTATCGACCGCTGTTGGCAGCTAGGCGATGCTAACCCAATTGCCTTTATTCACGATATTGGCGCCGGTGGTTTATCTAACGCTTGTCCAGAGTTGGTTAACGATGGCGGCCGTGGCGGAATATTTGACCTGCGCGCAGTACCAAATGATGAGCCGGGGATGTCTCCGCTAGAAATTTGGTGTAACGAGTCTCAAGAACGCTACATGCTAGCGGTTGCTCCTGAGCACTTAGATGTATTTGATGCAATTTGTAAGCGTGAACGTGCCTTGTACGCCGTAATTGGTGTTGCTACCGAAGAAATGGATTTAATCCTGCACGATTCGCACTTTGATAACGATCCTATCCGCATGCCATTGGAAGTATTGTTAGGTAAAGCGCCTAAAATGCATCGCGATGTTAAAACTGCCAGCTTTAATGGCCCAGCGTTTAATACTAATCAAGTTGATTTGGCTGAAGCAGCAGAGCGCTTATTACGCTTACCTGCTATTGCAGAAAAGACCTTCTTAATCACCATAGGCGATCGCAGCGTAACCGGTTTGGTAGCGCGTGACCAAATGGTCGGCCCTTGGCAGGTACCGGTGGCTAACTGTGCGGTAACCGCAGCAAGTTACGATACTTACCATGGTGAAGCAATGTCGGTAGGTGAACGTACGCCTGCGGCCTTGATTGACCATGCTGCTTCTGCACGTTTAGCAGTAGCCGAAGCCTTAACCAACATTGCCGCCACGAATATCGGTTCGCTAAACAACATTAAGTTGTCGGCTAACTGGATGTCTGCTGCTGGTCACCCAGGTGAAGATGCCGGTTTATATGCCGCAGTTAAAGCAGTAGGTGAAGAGCTTTGTCCTGCATTGGGTCTTACTATTCCGGTAGGTAAAGATTCGATGTCGATGAAGACAGCTTGGCAAGATGAAGGCCAAGACAAAGCGGTTACCTCGCCACTTTCTTTAATTATTAGTGCCTTTGCAAAAGTTGAAGACATTCGCTTAACGGTTACTCCGCAATTGCGTAACGATGCTGGTGACACCGATCTGATTCTTATCGATTTAGGTCAAGGTAAAAACCGCATGGGCGCTTCTTGTTTAGCGCAGGTATATAAGCAACTAGGTAATAAAGTGCCAGATGTAGACTCGCCAGAGTTACTGAAAGGCTTCTTTAATGCCATTCAAGTGCTTACTGCTGAGCAAAAATTACTTGCTTACCATGACCGTAGTGATGGTGGTTTGTTTACCACCGTTGCAGAGATGGCCTTCGCCGGACATTGCGGTGTAGACGTAGCCTTAGACCTATTAGCTGGCGATAGCTTAGATGTGCTGTTTAGTGAAGAGCTAGGTGCGGTTATTCAGGTGAAAACTGAAGACAAAGAAGCGGTACTTAATGTATTAGCTGGCCATGGCTTGGCGTCTTGTAGCCATGTTATTGGCTCGCTAAACAGCGATGATGCAATCCGCTTTACCCGCAATGGTGAAGTGGTATTGGCCAATTCGCGCACTCACTACCGCGGTATTTGGGCAGAAACAACTTATCAAATGCAGGCGCTTCGCGATAACCCAGAATGCGCTAAGCAAGAGTTTGAGGCTAAGTTCGACGCCGCAGATCCTGGCTTAAACATTGGCTTAAGCTTTGACATTAACGAAGATGTAGCAGCCCCATTCATCGTTAAAGGCTTAAAACCTGAAATGGCGATATTACGTGAGCAGGGTGTTAACTCGCATCACGAAATGGCAGCCGCCTTTGACCGTGCAGGCTTTGCCGCAGTAGACGTTCACATGAGCGACATTCTTGCTGGCCGAGTAAGCTTAGACAAGTTTGCTGGTTTAGTGGCTTGTGGTGGCTTTTCTTACGGTGACGTATTAGGCGCTGGTGAAGGTTGGGCTAAATCTATTTTGTTCAACAGCCGAGCGCGAGAGCAATTTAGTGCATTCTTTGAGCGTAATGATTCTTTTGCTCTTGGTGTGTGTAATGGCTGTCAAATGCTATCTAACCTCAGTGAGTTAATCCCAGGTGCCGATTTGTGGCCACGTTTTGTGCGCAACGAATCGGAGCGTTTTGAAGCGCGCTTTAGTTTAGTAGAAGTGCAGCAATCACCTTCTATCTTCCTAAACGGTATGGCTGGTTCGCAAATGCCAATTGCTGTGTCGCATGGTGAAGGGCGTGTTGAAGTGCGCGACCAAGCTCATCTTGATGCCTTAGCAAGCAGTGGTACTGTGGCGCTACGTTATGTTGATAACTATGGTGAAGCAACAACCCAATATCCTGCTAACCCTAACGGTTCTCCTCTTGGTATTACGGGTCTTTCGTCTAAAGATGGTCGAGTGACGATTATGATGCCTCACCCAGAGCGAGTATTCCGTACAGTGGCGCATTCTTGGCACCCAGATGACTGGCGCGAAGATAGCCCATGGATGCGTATGTTCCGCAACGCACGGGTTAATGTTGGTTAAGCCGCATTGAATAAATAAGCCACCTTAGGGTGGCTTTTTTATTGCACTTTTTAGTGCCAATTGGCATTAGCTCAGAGGGTAAAGCGTTTTACTAGTTCTTCGAGTTGCTCAGCACGTTCATTAAGGTTGATGCTGCCACTGCGATTTTCTTGGGCTAAACCAGCAGATTGACTCGATTGGTCAGCAATATGCACAATGCGTTGTGATATTTCTTGGCCCACATGGCTTTGCTCCTCGGTCGCCGTTGCGATGAGGGCATTCATATCCATGATGTGTTGAATAGATTCTTTAATAAGCTGCAAGGCATCGCTGGCGGCATTGGCGCCGCTTACTGCTTCGCCACTGCGCTCTTGGCTGCTATTCATGGCTGATACTGCAGCATCAGAGCCGCTTTTCAAACGTTCAATCATGCCGTGAATTTCACCGGTACTTTGTTGAGTGCGGCTGGCTAGTTGACGCACTTCATCGGCTACAACTGCGAAGCCTCGGCCTTGCTCACCAGCTCGGGCTGCTTCAATGGCCGCGTTCAAGGCCAGTAGGTTGGTTTGTTCAGCAATGCCTTGAATAACCCCTAGAGCGGAAGAAATATTTTGTACATCGCCTTCAAGTTTACCAATCACTTCACTAGCTTGACCTATCTCGTCAGCCAGTTGTTGCACCGTGGTGACCGCACTGCCTACGGTAGTCATTGCTTGTCCAGCATTGGTATCAACTTCTTGAGCTGAATTAGCCGCTTGATTAGCATTGTCAGACACATCGTGAGCTGAGGCTGTCATCTCGGTCATTGCTGTAGCAACTTGCTCCGTTTCTTCGCGCTGTTCTACTAGCAGTTGGTCTACACTGTTAGCGCGATCAGACATCGATGAGGTTTCTTTTGCTACATCAGAAGAGACTTTACCCACCATGCTAATAATGTCGTGAAGAAGCGATATGAAGGCATTAAAATTATTGGCTAATTGACCAAACTCATGAACATAGTCGGTTCTGAGACGGGCGCTTAGGTCTGCATCACCACTAGCGAGTTTTTCGAAGGACTGATTTAAGTCTTGCAGTGGCGCCATAATGCTACGGTTAATAAAATAGCTGATCACCACGGCTAGGCCAAGCAAGGCAATACCAGTAATGAAGATGAAAAGCATTGATGACTCAAGACTAGCTTGGGCTTCAGCTTCGAGTTTGGCAATCACAGCGTCAACATCATCGGTGTAAAAACCGGTGCCAATGAATAAGTCCCATTTATCTAGATAGACGGCGTAGCTTAGCTTTGGCAGTGCTTCACTACCGCCTGGTTTGGGGAAGTAGTAAGTATAGAAGTCACCGTTTTTTGATGCTTTTAGTAAATCGCGGATTATGTATTGGTTGTGTTTATCTTGCAGCGACCAAAAATTATCGCCAATACCTTTTTCGCTAGTGCCTAATAATTTACGCACACCGGTTTTGTCGTATCCAAATAAGTAGCCGCTTTCACCATACTTTAACCTTTTAAGAGTGGGCATCGCTTGCTCAAGGCTTCCACCATTTTCATAAATATCAGCTATCGAGGAGTATGCCATGTCTATATAGGCTTTTAGCTCGACTTTTTTCATCTCCATCATGTTTTCTTGAGTTTCAGAAGATTGAGCCTGACTAAGTGCTTTCGTTTCGGAGTAGCTTAAGAAAAGCATACTGGCAGCCAAAATAAGAACTGGTCCTAAGGCTAAAATGAGTAGACGTTGGCGTATGGTTAGAGACATGGTTTGCTCCCTGAGCTTGAGGTTTTGTAGAGGTGTTGTTGAGGTTTATCGGCAGGTTAGCACAAGCAATTAAGTTTTTTTGTGAATTGATTCTGCTACTTAGCAATAGACATAAAAAGCCCCATAAAACATGGGGCTATTGAGTGCAGTCAGCTCAAAGGGTAAAGCGTTTTACTAACTGTTCAAGTTGTTCTGCACGCTCATTAAGGTTAACACTGCCACTGCGGTTTTCTTGGGCTAGGCCGGCGGATTGGCTGGATTGGTCAGCAATATGCACTATACGTTGCGATATTTCTTGGCCTACATGGCTTTGCTCTTGGGTTGCGGTTGCGATGAGGGCATTCATATCCATAATGTGTTGAATTGACTCTTTAATGAGTTGCAAGGCATCACTGGCGGCATTTGCTCCACTTACCGCTTCACTGCTACGTTCTTGGCTGCTGTCCATAGCAGATACTGCAGCATCAGAGCCGCTTTTCAAACGTTCAATCATGCCGTGAATTTCACCGGTACTTTGTTGAGTGCGGCTGGCTAGTTGACGCACTTCATCGGCCACAACTGCGAAGCCTCGGCCTTGCTCACCAGCTCGGGCTGCTTCAATGGCCGCGTTTAAGGCCAGTAAGTTAGTTTGTTCAGCAATGCCTTGAATAACCCCTAGAGCAGAAGAAATATTTTGTACATCGCCTTCAAGCTTGCCAATCACTTCGCTGGCTTGGCCTATCTCATCTGCTAGCTGTTGCACGGTAGTTACTGCAGAACCAACGGTGCTCATAGCTTGTCCAGCGTTAGTATCCACTTGTTGGGCTGAGTCAGCCGCTTGATTAGCATTGTCGGAGACATCGTGAGCTGAGGCTGTCATCTCGGTCATTGCCGTGGCAACTTGCTCCGTTTCTTCGCGTTGCTCAACAAGCAGTTGGTCAACGCTATTAGCACGCTCTGACATTGAAGAAGTCTCTTTGGCAACGTCGTGGGCAACATTACCAACCATGCTTATGATTTCGTGGAGTAATTCGATAAAGGAGTTAAAGTTAGTTGCTAGTTGTCCAAACTCGTGTACGTAGTTGGTATCGAGTCGGGCACTTAGATCTGCATCGCCACTAGCAAGCTTTTCGAAGGACTGATTGAGGTCCTGTAGGGGAGCCATAATGCTTCGATTAATAAAGTAGCCAATGACTAGCGCAAAGCCTAACAATGCTGCAGCGGTAAGGCCTAAGAACATAAGCGAGGATTGTAAGCTGCCTTTAGCATGCTCTTCAAGAGTGCTGATTACCGCTTCAACATCGTCGGTGTAAAAGCCTGTGCCCATCATTAAATCCCAACGGTCTAGATAAATCGCGTAACTTAATTTTGGTAGGGCTTCGGTGCCGCCAGGTTTTGGAAAGTAGTAAGTATAAAATTCGCCTTTTTTCGAGGCTTTTATCAGGTCTTGGATTAAGTACTGGCCTTGTTTGTCTTGCAGTGACCAAAAGTTATCGCCAATGCCTTTGTCTAGAGTGCCCATAAATACGCGAACACCTTTATTGGTGTAACCAAACATATAGCCTGTTTCACCGTATTCTAAGCGTTGCAGTATAGGTAAGGCTTGTTCTAGGCTTCCGCCGTTTTCATAGATCTCAGCAACCGCAGAGTAGGCCAAACCCATATAAGCTTTTAGCTCATCCTTTTTCATGCCTAGCATGTTTTCACGGGTTTCGCTTGATTGACCTTGAGTGAGCTTTTGAGTTTCTGAAATGGTAAGCAATAAAATACTAACAGCCAAAATTAATACTGGTGCTAGTGATAAAAAGAGTAAGCGTTGGCGAATAGTCAGTGACATAGTCTACGTTCCGAATAGTTATTTTTTTGGCTTTTTTTAAGTGTAGTCGGCTATGCGCTTTACTGGCTAAGAAGCGGCTTTGGTGCTTGAAAACGTGATCAAGCCTTTGTTTTAAATATGTTTGTTGTCAGCTTGGGGAGCTGGATGTTGTTGGTGCCATATTTTTGCTGGCACGATATTAATGGCAGTTTGATAGCCGGTGTCGAATAAACGCAGCTTGGCTTCATCGTTGAGGTGAAAATCTACCGGAGAAGTATTCCCAGTATTGACTACGATGGTTCTATGCCAGAATTTCTCATTAACATACTCTCTTGAAATGGTGGTCATGAACGTTCTAATTAACAAAGATATGTAAGCGGCTAAAGGAAAAATTCCGTTAGTTTGCAATGGCTTTATATCATTGTCGCCGCGCAGCCTAAAGCAGATGACGGGAGTGCCATCTTCGGCCCAATCTTGATGGAGAGCGTCTTCTGATAAAATGCTGCCATCTACCATTAAATGTTCTTGGTATGGTTTGAAGGAAAAAATTAGAGGAATAGACATAGAAAAACGCACCGCTCGCGATACTTTTTCGTGAGGGGTTCGAATAGCATCAAATACAACTGGCGAACCCGAGCGTACGTCGGTAGCCACAACGTGTAATTGCATGGGCAGCTGGCTGAAAGTGACACCGTTAAGTAAGTCATCGATCCATTCTTCAAATTTATCACCGGAGCAAAGCCCGCCATTTCGCAGTAGGCTGATCAGTGAAAAGCCTTTGAATTGCTCGAAATCGGTATCTAAGGCAATGGCTTTTATTTGATCTACATCCATGCCGCTGGCAAATAAGGAGCTGATAATACTGCCCCCTGACACACCTACAATATGAGAGAAATGAACATTTAGCTCTTTTAAGCCGGCTAGAATCCCAATATGTGCCGGCAGGCGAGTGCCACCGCCAGCAAATATAGGAACTAGTGTCTTTGGCTCTTGAGATTGCATTTGTTTATCCATTATTTGATGATAGCTCAAGTATGTCGCAATTTTGCCAAGCTGCTAGGCTTTGCCAAAATATCTTTTTAGTTGTGCTTAGTTTTATCCATTTGGTTTGTTATCGGCGTATTTAAAGAGGGCTGTGTGTGCTAGTGATTCGTTGGTTGTTCCAAGCTTTAATGCTAGCTTCCTTGCTTACTGTATTAAGCCCTTTAGCAGTTGCAGCCTTACCCGCTTGTGATAATCAAACTCTAGACTACCAACCTGCAAATTTACAACAAATTCAAACACTCCCAGACACTGAAGACTTTTCAGTTTTAGTCTGGAACAGCTATAAAGGACAGAATCAGGGCTGGACAGAACAGCTCCAGCAGTTTTCCCAACACGTTGATTTTTTACTATTACAAGAAGCAAGCCGAGAGCGCATGCTAGCGTGGTCTGAAGGCGCTCAATGGCATCAGTATCAAGCCATTGCCTTTGAGTGGCTTGGTGACGGCCTAGGCGTGATGAACTTGGCTAAGTTTGCTAGTGAAGAGAGTTGCCTGGCGTTAAGCACCGAGCCATGGATAAGAGTGCCGAAATCAGCTTTGTTGCAGTTATACCAATGGCAACAGCAGCAGTTATTGTTGATTAACATGCATAGCATTAATTTCACCCTGAGCGAACAAGATTACTTGCGACAACTCCAGCAGCTTGGCCCTTGGTTGGCCAGTTATCAAGGCGCGGTGATACTTGCGGGGGATTTTAATACTTGGAGTATTGGGCGTTTAGCGGTGCTTGAACAGTTTATTACCGCACATCAATTAAGAACAGTGAGGTTTGAGCCCGATAATCGAACCCGCTTTTTTGGTAAAGCTCTAGATCATGTATTTTATCGGGGGCTACGAGTAAATCAGAGTGAGAGCATTGTGACCGAGAGCTCCGATCACAATGCTTTGTTAGTACACTTTGGTTTTGCTAAGCGCTAACTTCTGCCACGTTAATGTAGAGTTTTAACTTTTGACCTGGCTGCAAATAGTGGTTTTTGTTTAGGTCATTCCACTTAAGTAAGTCGGTCACTGATACCTTAAATTTTTGGGCAATACGAGACAGCGAGTCACCATTGCGTACTTTATAGGTAACGGTCTGTATGTGATTTTTATTGGCTTGAGATTTTTGCCAAATCACCAGTTTTTTACCTGGTTTTAAGGTGTCGGTAGGCGCCATGCTATTCCACTTAGCAACACTGCGGTGCGACACTTTATACTTTTGCGCAATGCTCCAAAAACTATCTCCTGACTTCACTGTGTAACTTAGTTTTATGTCGCCACGAGGTTTATTCTGTTGGCTGGCTAAACGCTGGCTCTGGCTTAAGGTGTAAGCATTTTGATTACGTGAAGACACTGGCACCAACAAATGTTGACCAATGCGAATAGTATTGCTGCTTAGCTGGTTAAGATCTCTGATCTGTTTGCTGGTGGTGTTATAGCGCTTGGCTATTACGCTAAGGCTGTCACCGGATTTTACTTTATAACGGGCCCATTGCATGCGCTCTTGTTTAGATAAAGAGGCGAGTGCTATTTCAAAATTAGGCACGTTTTTCTTTGGTACTAACAAGTAATGTGGGCCGTTTGGCGCAGTCGCCCAGCGGTTAAAGCCTGGGTTGAGCTTATGCAATTGATCTAACTTGATGTTAGCTAAATCTGCCGCCAGCGCTAAATCGATTTGGCTATAAGTTGCCACTTTCTCAAAATGGGCGTGGTTGGCAATTTTTGGAATGTTTAGCTGGTACTCATCACGGTGTTGCAGCATTTGGCTTAGTGCCAACAGTTTTGGCACATAAGCGCGGGTTTCTCTTGGCAGGTTTAGCGACCAAAAGTCTGTGGCCTTACCGGCTTTGGCGTTAGCACGAATAGCGCGTCGCACCCGTCCTTCACCAGAGTTATAGGCAGCAAGAGCATGTAGCCAATCACCATCAAAGTATTTGTGTAGGTACTCGAGATAATCGAGTGCAGCATTGGTAGAGGCATAAATGTCGCGGCGGCCGTCGTACCACCAGTTTTGCTCTAGACCGAATCTTGTACCGGTGCCTGGAATAATTTGCCAGATACCTGCAGCACGTCCGTGGGAGTAGGCGAAAGGTTGAAAAGCGCTTTCTACTATAGGTAGAAGAGCTAGCTCAAGAGGCATTTCGCGCCTTTCAATCTCTTCTACAATAAAAAACAAATAAGGGTCAGCCCTAACCGATACTCGGCGCATGTAGTCAGGATGTTTTAAGAACCAATTAAGCTGGGCTTGTAGGCGTTTATTGTTTTCTGGCAATGGGATCGCCAGTTGATCTTCAATACGTACCCATACATCGTTATATACCGGAGCTTGAGGCTCTGGCTCTACTTCGGGCTCGGCTTGAACCTTGGCTTCTTCAACTACTTTGGTTTGTTCCTCTTGAGCCTGCAGCTCGCTATGGTCTGCGGTATTAGCATCAACTAATGGTTCAGTAACTTGAGGACTAGTAAGTTGGCAAGCGCCCAATAATAAAGAAAAAAGGCCAACAATGAGCGCTTTCATGATTCATCCATTTACGTAAAATTCAGTGCCCAATGGTATTGAGCTAAACCTTGTTTGGCAAGTCAGTAGCGGTCTTTCCATGATCTTAGGCCAGCGAATACTGCTATCTCATTGTTTAATGGCTGTAATTCTTCCAATTCAACGGCGGCCTTAATATTGGCATTATCGCAGCGTAAAAAAGGATTTATCGCCAGCTGTTGATTTAAGCTGGTAGGAAGGCTGGGTAAGCCCATTTGTCGCAGCTTACTCACTTGCTGCTGGTAACGGTGTAGCTCAACATTGTCTGGTTCCGCAGCAAGCGCAAATTGTAGATTAGCCTGAGTGTATTCGTGTGCGGCGTAAACAAGAGTCTCGGGGGAAAGCTTTTTAATTTTTGATAGCGATTGGTGCATTTGCTCAGCACTACCTTCGAACAACCTACCGCAGCCTGCCGAAAATAGGGTATCACCGATAAACAGATGGCCTTCACTTAAATAGGCAATATGGTCGAGCGTATGCCCTGGAACCTCAATTACCGAGAAAGGACTGTTCAAGCCTTCTGGAGTGATAATGCTAGCTTCATCAACAACCTGATGTTCAAAGCTATATTTGGCGTTTTTGGGGGCGTACACCCGCGCTTGTGGGTAACTAGCCAGTAAGCGTTCTACACCGCCAATATGATCAGCATGATGATGGGTGATAAGTATTGCGCTTAATTGTCCGCCAATATCTTTAAGTCGCTGTTCTACAGGCGCAGCGTCACCTGGGTCAACCACAACACAATCGTTTGAATTTGCCTCTTTTATTAACCAGATATAGTTATCATTAAAGGCGGGTATATGGATGATTTGCATTATGATATCTCTGTCGTTAAAGTCGATGACACATTATTGCCTTAACTGCAGTAGATTGGTACGGGGAATTGATGAAGCCGGCGAAAATTCGTGAAGTAATTGCAAGCCCTGACTTCTGGCAAGATCTGCCATTAGGTGATTGGTTAATGGAGCAACAGCAAAGTTTGCTTGACCAACATCTGCCTGTGGCCTTTGGCTATCACATGTTAAAACTGGGCAATTTAAGTGCTCAGCTAAACTGTCATGCCTCAATGATTCGTCATCAATTAAATGTAGGTAAACAAGGGCACTTAATTGGTTTGCGAGCTCACCCCGAGCAATTACCTTTTCAAGAAAGCAGTATCGATTTGTGCTTACTTGCCCACAGTTTAGATTTTTCCAAAGATCCCCATCAAATGTTGCGAGAGGTTGAGCGAGTGCTCACTGCCGATGGTTACGTGATTATTAGTGGCTTTAACCCATTTAGTTTGCTGGGAATGCGTCGCTACTTTCCCTTTAGAAAACGTGGAATGCCTTGGTCATGTCGCATGTTTACCCCTGCGCGGGTCAAAGATTGGTTAAATTTATTAGGGTTTGAAGTGCTTAATGATGAACGTTTTGCTTACACCTCGTTTGTAAACAGCAGGCCAGCACCACAATGGTTTGAGCGCTGGGGAAAACGCTATTTTCGAGCCACAGCCTCAGCGTATTTTATAGTGGCACGCAAACGCCGCGCACCTTTAACTCCGGTTAAAAAAGCCTGGAGAGTGAAGCAGCGTATTCCAGTGCCTTCGTCAATTAGTGGCTAATTGAGTTGCTCATATGCTTCATCAATTAAATTTGCATTGTTGCTGGCAGCTTCTCGGGCTAAGTCATCTACGCGTTCGTTCTCTGGATGGCCGGCGTGGCCCTTTACCCAATGCCATTCTACTTGGTGGTGCTGACAAGCGGCGTCTAAGCGCTTCCATAGGTCAGCATTTTTTACCTCGGCTTTTGCTGCGGTTTTCCAGCCTCGTTTTTTCCAGTTGTGGATCCACTGAGTTATGCCTTGGCGAACATATTGGCTATCGGTAGTTAATATCACCTTACAACTTTGAGTTAGGCTTTCTAGGCCAATGATGGCGGCGAGCATCTCCATGCGGTTATTGGTGGTGAGTCGATATCCTTGGCTAAGCTCTTTGCGATGCTCTTGGTAAACCAATAATGTGCCATAACCTCCTGGCCCCGGATTACCTAAACAAGAGCCGTCGGTAAACAAGTGGACTTCTTTCGCCATATTTTTGTTAAACTTGCAGGATTATCTGCTTAGTGTCGCATAGGAGCTGTTGTGAACCAATCCAAGAACCATCGCTTAATTGTATTTGATACTGAAACCACCGGTATGAATGACAGCGGTGGACCTATTTATCAAGGCCATCGAGTCATTGAAATTGGTTGTGTGGAAGTGATTGACCGCAAACTTACCGGCAATACTTTTCACGTTTATATCAACCCCGAGCAGTTGATTGATGAAGAAGCGATTCAAGTTCACGGCATTACCGATGACTTTGTTGCAGACAAGCCTTTGTTTAGAGACGTTGCTCATGACTTTGTCGAGTTCATCCGTGGCGGTGAGCTGGTGGCGCACAACGCAAACTTCGATATTAGTTTCCTTGATCACGAGTTTGAGATGATGTCGCGCACCTTAGCTAAAGCGATGCCCAAATGTGCCGATATCTGTACTATCACCGACTCATTATTGGTGGCGCGACGTGGCGAGTACAATAAGCGTGAAGTTCAAATGGCCGGCAATAAGCCGCTGCCTTCACGTAAAAACTTAGACTCCTTAAGTGATTATTATGGCGTAGACCGTACATCAAGGACTTACCACGGCGCATTACTGGATGCCGAGTTGCTGGCCGACGTTTTCTTAAAAATGACCGGTGGCCAAAATAAGCTGAATTTGAAGCAAAAAGGCAGTGGTGATGGTGTGGGAGTGCGCTTAGTTGATAGCAATAGAGCGCCGCTAAAAGTGGTATTTGCCACAGAGCAGGAACTAAGTGCTCACCAAGAACGCTTAGACCTTGTCGAGAAAAAGGGAGGCCAGTGTCGCTGGCGCAATTAAACTTGATGATAAAAAACATATTGTGGTTATTGTTGTGTGTAGTGATACCCGTTCAAGCTTCAACCATTTTCGAGAATCGAGATATTCCTTTAATCGATAATCGTTTTCGCCTCGATCAAACTATTGATAAGGCGACTTTTCTTTTATACCGCTCTCCTGGTTCTCCCGCCGCTATTTTGGTGCGCCCCGATGGCAGCAAAATTTACGCTTGGGACGTGCCCAAAAACGTTAGTTGGTTAGAAACTGACGAACTCGACATTGTGACCATTGAAAAGCCGATGCGTGGTCCATGGCAGGCTGTGGCCGAAAACAAAGGCCGTAACCGTATTCGTATCCTCAGCGATGTTGAGTTAACAGTAGACCCTATTCCTCACCAGCTATATCAAGGAGAGCGTTTGCGCGTAACGGCACGCCTCAGTAGCAAAGGAGAGCGGATTGATTTAGAGGTAATGCTACAAGAAGCCTTAATGAATGTGTCGTTAATGCGCCAGCAGCTGCTTGAAGATCAAACCGTAGAAGTACGCCGTGATGAGTTGGGTAAATTTTTTGATGATGGTAAAGATTATGATGAATATGCTGATGACGGCGTGTTTACCACTTTTATTGAGCTAGAAGCACGCCCCGGCAAGTACGAAATGATCGTCAGCACCTTAAACCAGATTTTTACTCGCGCTCAAATCTCTCCGGTACTGATATACCCTAATCCTGTTGAAATAAATGTGATGTCGCCAAAAGATGAAGAGCGTCAAGCGCGTATGGGGTTAACCATAGATACCGATGAAATTCGGCCCGAATCGGTAGTGATTAGCGGTAAGGTTTATAACAATGTGGGTTGGGAGCAGGATTTTCGAACCGATGCTGAAAGCGATGAGTTTACGGTAGCTCTACCTACGCCGACCGAGCAGGGGCGTTATCGCGTTATGGGTACCTTGCTTGCTACCACAATTCAAAATAGAGAGATTGTGATCGACTTGCCAGAGGAGGATTTTGTGATCCTTCCACCGCCGCCACCGCCGCCAGAGCCAGTTGAAATAAAAGAGGTAGTGGTTCCAGAGCCTGAGATGTCTTTATGGCTAGTAATTCTGCTTTACGTATTTGGCTTCTTATTGTTAGCAGGCTCAGCCTTTGGCTTTATTTGGTGGCGGAAACGCAAGGCTTTTGAGGCAGCTTTAAAAGGGGCTAGAGAAGCACCTGCAGCAGAGCCAAGTGCAGAACCAAAAATGGACGAAGCCAACAGCTTAAAAATGCCGTCAGAGTGATTTGTAGGCGGCTTTGGCTAAAAGCTCGACGCTTTGGCTAAAACATCAGCGCTTGAACGGATTTTTAAAGAAATAAGACAATTCTTTGTTGACTCGTAATAGGCATAACCGTATTATCTGCGCCGCACCAGACGAGATGGTTCTGCGGAGTGGTAGTTCAGTTGGTTAGAATACCGGCCTGTCACGCCGGGGGTCGCGGGTTCGAGTCCCGTCCACTCCGCCAAGTCTGTTTAGTCTGTGTGTAATGTTTCGATGTAGCGGAGTGGTAGTTCAGTTGGTTAGAATACCGGCCTGTCACGCCGGGGGTCGCGGGTTCGAGTCCCGTCCACTCCGCCAACGACGAAACAATTTAATGCGTAGGAGTGGTAGTTCAGTTGGTTAGAATACCGGCCTGTCACGCCGGGGGTCGCGGGTTCGAGTCCCGTCCACTCCGCCAGCATTAAAGTAGTAATACAATCGTGACGTTAGTATATGCGGAGTGGTAGTTCAGTTGGTTAGAATACCGGCCTGTCACGCCGGGGGTCGCGGGTTCGAGTCCCGTCCACTCCGCCACTACTAAACAAGAGCCTCGTTTATCGAGGTTTTTTTGTATCTGCGATTCGAGTTTTCGGGCTTTAAGTCTCGCTCAAGATCTTGAGTAATTAACTAGTCTTGGTACTTATCTCTAATTTGCACAAACTGTGCAAAGTTGTTGAGTAGGGCATCTACCAGCTTTGGATCAAACTGTTTACCACGTTGTTCTTCTAAGTACTCAATAATCTGCTGGTCATTCCAAGCATTTTTGTAACAACGAATACTGCCTAGGGCGTCAAATACGTCAGCTATAGCGGTGAGTCGCCCGCTAATCGGAATATCTTCGCCTTTTAAGCCTCTTGGGTAACCATTGCCATCCCATTTCTCGTGGTGAGAGCCGGCGATTTCAGAGGCCAGTTGCATGACCTCGATGTTTGAATCTTTCAGCATGTTTTCGCCAATCGCTGCATGGGTTTGCATTACTTCCCACTCCTCGGCCGTTAACTTACCCGGCTTGTGCAGTATTGCATCGGGTATGGCTACCTTGCCCACGTCATGTAACGGAGACGCTAATTTTAGCTGTTCTACCCTCATTGCGGGTAAATCCAGTAACTCGGCCAGCAAGGCGGTAAACAGTGCTACACGGCGAACGTGCATGCCTGATTCTTTAGAGCGGGTTTCTACAATTTCCCCTAAGCGATAAAGCACTTCTTTTTGGTTGGTGCTAATCACCTCGTTAAGGCGAATGTTCTCTAGGGCAACCACAATATTTTCGCTAAGCAGGTCGATGAAGTGCTGATCTGCTTGATTAAAAGAGGTGTTTCTCGTGATGTAAAACAATAAGTTATAAGCGCTGTTTTCACAGTAAATTGCTAAGGCCTTATCTTGAAACACATTGGTCTTTTGCTCGATTGCTTGGCTGAATATTTGTTGCTGGGTGTTAGGAAGTTCTGATAATTGTTGGTGGGCTTTACTGGGGCGCTGCTGTCCTTGGTAAGCCAGTAGTTGCAGTTGGGTCGCATTAACTTGGTAGGCGTATTGTTCAACTTGATAAATACAGCTGTCTTCTAAATTTAGTATTACTGCCAGTTGTTCTAAAGCGCCTTCAACAAAGGTAAACAAAGCATTTTTTTCGAAAATGCCTCGAGAGGCTTTAACTACCTTTTCTAAACCGAGTTTGTGCTTTTCTAGTGAGCAAATATCACGGTAAGAGCGTAAGCTTGCTCTGATTAGAGTGCGTAGTTTTTGCGAGGTAAGCTCGGTTTTGTCTTTGTAGTCGTTAATATCGTAGTTTTCTACTACTTCATCTTCGGGGGCTTGTCCTGGCTGACCAGTGCGCAGAACAATTCGAACGCTTTGATTGTTTAGTTCTTGGCGAATATGACGAACGAGGCACAAGCCCGCATCGTCGGTTTCCATGACTACATCAAGCAGGATTAAAGCAATGTCGGCATGTTCTGCCAATATACCTTTTGCTTCTTGAGCAGAGTTAGCATGCAGAAACTGTATCGATTTATTATCAAAAACAAACTGTGACAGGGTCATGCTAGTGATGTGGTGAACTTCTGGCTCATCGTCAACCACTAACAACTTCCATTGCTCGCCTTGCTCTTGAGTCTCGTTGGCTGTGTCATCTAGTAAAAAGATGTCGTCGCTCATGCGCTATCCATTGCTTACGCTTTTCTTTAAGTTAAGTGTATTTTAGACTCAAATTCAATGCCTTGCTTGCGATAGTGATAAAAAAAGCGAGCTGACTCAGCTCGCTTTTTGGGCTTTTGTGAAGTTAAACCTTAGGCTACTGAATCTAAATCCGCAGCTTCTGCTTTTGGTATGCTGGGGCGATTCTCTAGCTGTTGATGGTCAAAATCGTCAACGTTAATTGCTGCTAACCTGCCTTGCTCTGTCTTACGCATTAAGGCTGCCTCGTCAGCGTTGATGACGCCAAGCTTAATACCTTCATCGGCCAGTTTATCAAGCTGAGTAAAGGGACGCTTTTCGCCCAGTGCTTTACACACTTTGTCGTACAGTGTTTCGCAAGCTAGTACATCTTCTAAGGTTTGCTCTAGTTCACCATACACATTACCTTCAACGCGGCTATCAAAGCGACCTTGTCCTACGCGATTACGGGTTTCACTTGGCTCTTGGAGGATTCGAGCAAGTTTATGGTCGAGTACATCACTTGGCGCGTGGAAAGGCTTACCTAGTGGGAACATGACTAAACGCATTGCTTTGCCTACCCATTTGTTAGGGAAGTTAAGCAGCAATTCATCTAAGGCGTTTTGTAATTGAAACAGCGAGTCTTGCATACTCCAGTGAAGTAGCGGTAAATCTTCTTGCTTACGGCCGTCATCGTCAAAGCGTTTTAATGTAGCTGAGCTTAAGTAAAGTTGGCTGAGCATATCGCCTAAACGAGCCGATACACGCTCTTTACGTTTTAAGTTACCGCCTAGGGTCCCCATCGCTACGTCAGATAGCAGTGCCAAGTTACTACTAAAGCGGGTTAGTTGTTTGTAGTAGGGTGCTGTTTGGTCGGAATAAGGCGTGCTAATTAAGCTATTGCTGGTTAGGCCAAACCAAAAGCTGCGTACAAAATTGCTAGTGGCAAAACCTAGATGGCTAAATAGTGCTTTATCAAACTGCTTCAAGCCTTGGTTAAAATCAGGATGTTGGGCTGCTTCCATCTCGCTAAGCACGTAAGGGTGGCAGCGAATAGCGCCTTGCCCATAAATAATCATGCTACGGGTAAGAATATTTGCCCCTTCCACCGTAATCGCAATAGGTGCACCTTGATAAGATCGCGCGAGGAAGTTTTTAGGCCCCAAGCAAATGCCTTTACCACCCACTACATCCATTGCGTCAATGCTAGCGCGCTGGCCACGGTGAGTAAGGTGGTATTTTACTATCGCCGAGACCACCGATGGCTTTTCGCCTAAGTCGATAGCGGTTACGGTTAAATCAGAAGCCGCGCCCATCATGTAAGCATTACCAGCTAAGCGGGCCAATGGTTCTTCAACACCTTCCATTTTACCAATCGGCAGTTTGAACTGGCGACGAATGCGGGCGTAAGCACCGGTTGCTAAAGCAGCATTTTTAATGCCGCCAGTGGCGCTAGATGGCAAAGTAATACCGCGGCCAACAGACAAACACTCTACTAGCATACGCCAGCCTTGACCGGCCATCGCTTTACCACCAATGATAAAGTCGATAGGAACAAACAGTTCATTAGCGCGGGTTGGGCCATTCATGAAAGGAATATTGAGTGGGAAGTGACGACGGCCTACTTCAACACCTTCGATATCGGTTGGAATAAGTGCACAGGTAATCCCCAGCTCTTCTTGCTCACCAATCAACTTATCGGGATCAGACAGTTTGAAAGCTAGACCTAAAATAGTGGCTACTGGCGCTAGGGTGATGTAGCGCTTGTTCCAAGTGATTCTCATCCCAAGCACTTGTTCGCCCTGCCATTCGCCCATGCAAACTACGCCGGCATCGGGAATTGAACCGGCATCTGAGCCAGCTTCTGGGCTAGTTAAGGCAAAACAAGGGATTTCTTTACCCTCTGCTAAGCGAGGAAGGTAATGGTCTTGTTGCTCTTTTGTACCGTAGTGTTGCAGCAATTCACCTGGCCCCAAAGAGTTAGGTACCCCAACGGTACTAGAAAGCACCGCTGAGATACTGGCTAGTTTTTGTAGTACACAAGATTGGGCATAAGCAGAGAACTCCAGACCACCGTATTTCTTTTTAATGATCATGGCGAAGAACTTATGTTGTTTCAAAAAGTCCCAAATTTCTTCTGGTAAGTCTGCTAGTTCATGGGTGATTTCCCAGTCTTTAGTCATTGCACATACTTGCTCAACCGGACCATCTAGAAAAGCTTGCTCTTCTGCGCTGAGGCGTGGAGCAGGGTAACTATGTAGTTTTTTCCAATCGGGAGCGCCGCGAAACAGCTCGCCTTCCCACCAGGTTGTGCCTGCATCGATGGCTTCTTTCTCGGTACGTGACATCTCTGGCATGATTTTTTTGAAGATTTTGAACAGCGGCTTTGAGATCAGTTGTTGACGCAAAGGCTTAAAGTTTAATCCACCTACAATTAACAAATAAGCTAGCCAGAATAACTCGCTAAAGGGCGATACAAAACTGTAAGCAACCAGTGAAGCGGTTAGCACTAAGCTAAATGCTAGTAATGAAGCTCTAAAATAAGCGAGGCCGCCCATCAGTAATAGGCCGCCGATGGCAGCAAAAAGGGGTAAGTAACTTTGCATCAATCTCTCCTTGGACTTATAAGAGGTCTGACCTCTTTGGTGTATTTGTAACGCAGTGGTTAACAAACTTCAAGTCTTTTACAAAATATCAACATAAGTTTAGCTGTATTTTTTAGTTAACAAATTGAGATATGAGCCAAATAGAACGCTGATCATGACTAAAAAAAACGTTATAGTGTGCAGCTAATAAGCCTTGCCCAGATAAGGGAACCTAGATGAAAAATTTGATAGTTGAAGAGTTACAAGAAGCGGTAACTGTTCTAAATGCTTTTATTGCCGACGAGAAGAATATTGACGCGATAGAGCAAGCTGCGCGTTTGTTAGCCGACAGTTTTAAGCAACAAGGCAAAGTATTATCTTGTGGTAACGGCGGTTCTCATTGTGATGCCATGCATTTTGCCGAGGAATTAACCGGCCGCTATCGAGAAAACCGCCCTGCTTATCCTGCCATTGCTATTTCAGACCCAAGCCACTTGTCTTGTGTAAGTAACGATTATGGCTATGAGTATGTATTCTCTCGTTATATTGAAGGCTTGGGTCAAGCGGGTGACGTTCTTTTTGGCATTAGCACCAGTGGTAACTCGGGTAACATCATTAAGGCCATAGAAGCGGCTAAAGCCAAAGGCATGAAAGTGATTATTTTGTCTGGTAAAGATGGTGGCAAAATGGCCGGCCAAGCCGACGTAGAGATCCGCGTGCCACATTTTGGTTTTGCTGACCGCATTCAAGAAATTCACATTAAAGTGATTCATATCTTGATTCAGTTAATCGAAAAATACATGGCTGAATAAGCCTGTTACATAAGTATTGTAAGTAGCGAGTAGTTGTATGTGTGAGTTATTAGGAATGAGTGCTAATGTTCCTACTGATATTTGCTTTTCTTTTACCGGTTTGGTGCAGCGCGGTGGCGTGACAGGCCCGCATGTGGATGGCTGGGGCATTACCTTTTATGAAGGTAAGGGCTGTCGCAGTTTTAAAGATCCTGCGCCTAGCTGCAAATCAAAGATTGCAGAATTAGTGCAGGCCTTTCCGATTAAAAGCCAAGCTGTGGTAGGGCATATTCGCCAAGCCAACCGCGGGTGTGTGTCTTTAGAGAATACCCACCCTTTTACTCGCGAGTTGTGGGGACAAAACTGGACTTACGCACACAATGGTCAGCTAAAGGGCTATAAAACGCTTGATACTGGCTTCTTTAGGCCAATTGGCGCTACTGATAGCGAGCGTGCTTTTTGCTGGATTTTGGAGCAGTTGCGAATTAAATACCCGCGTAAACCTGCGAATATGAAGGCCATGTTTAAGTTTGTGGCGAGTTTAGCGGATCAACTACGTGCAAAAGGCGTATTTAATATGCTGTTGAGCAATGGCGAGTTTGTAATGGCTTATTGCTCAACTAATCTGCATTGGATTACTCGTCGTGCGCCATTTGGCGAGGCTCAGTTAGCAGATGCAGATGTTACTATCGACTTCTACAAAGAAACTACACCAAACGATGTGGTGACGATGATTGCCACTCAACCTTTAACCAATAACGAGCAATGGCAAAAAATTGCCAGTGGTTCATACGTGTTGTTTAAAGATGGTGAAGTGCAGTAGGGCAGATTTAGTTGCTATATATGCTGAAGAACAGTTAAAAAAAGCGCCTTAAGGCGCTTTTTTTTATGAGTTAGCGTAACCGCTGCTTGGGAGTATCTTGCCATCGAGTAGGGCGCTATCATTTTCCATGTTCAAGCGTCCTTCAATAAACCAGTTTACTACCAAGGGGTAAATGGCGTGCTCTTGTACTTGTACTCTGGCGGCCAAAGCGTCGGCATCATCTTCACTAAACACTGGCACTTTGGCCTGTAAAATAACAGGGCCTCCATCAAGCTCTGGTGTTACAAAGTGAATACTGCAACCGTGTTCTTGGTCTTTCGCTTCAATGGCGCGCTGGTGAGTATTTAAACCCTGATACTTAGGCAGCAAAGAGGGATGAATGTTTAGCATCTTGCCGCTAAAACGTTCCACAAATGCTTGGCTAAGAATACGCATGAAGCCAGCCATAACAATTAAGTCAGCATTATGCTGTTCAATTACCTCGGCTAAAGCCATGTCGTAGCTTTCGCGATCGCTATATTCTTTAGGGTTTACAACTACCGTGTTAATGGCTGCCTGTTTAGCGCGTTCAAGGCCATAAGCATCGGCCTTGTTACTCACTACTGCAGAAATAGAGGCGTTAATACGCCCCTCTTCGCAGGCATCAATAATGGCTTGCAGGTTAGTCCCTGAACCTGAAATCAGTACAACAATGTTGCGTGCCATTACTTACCCTATTTAAATTCTACTTGGCCTTCGCCTTCAGCTACATCTTCAATGTGGCCAATTTTCCAAGCCGTTTCGCCATGTTCTGCTAATAAAGCAAGAGCGGCTTCTACTTCAGCTTCTGGTAGCGCGATAACCATGCCAACACCACAGTTGAAAGTGCGGTACATTTCTTCGCGAGCAACGTTACCGTTTTCTTGTAACCAGTTGAATACTTCAGGCCACTGCCAGCTGTTTTCATCAACAACGGCTTTTGCACCAGCAGGTAAAACGCGAGGAATGTTTTCCCAGAAGCCACCACCAGTAATGTGCGATAAAGCGTGTACTTCACATTGCTTAAGCAGTGCTAATACAGATTTAACGTAGATCTTGGTAGGTGTTAATAGGGTTTCACCTAAAGTACTTTCACCTAATACTTGCTTAGGGTCAGCGTTAGATACTTCTAGAATCTTGCGAATTAGCGAGTAGCCGTTTGAGTGAGGACCGCTAGACGCTAGTGCGATTAGTGCGTCACCGCTAGCGACTTTAGTGCCATCAATAATTTCTGACTTTTCAACAACACCCACACAGAAACCAGCGATGTCGTAGTCGTCGCCATGGTACATGCCTGGCATTTCTGCAGTTTCACCACCAATTAAGGCACAGCCAGATTGCTCACAACCTTGACCAATACCCTTTACAACGTCGGCTGCGGTATCAACTTCAAGTTTACCCGTAGCGTAGTAGTCTAAGAAGAATAGAGGCTCAGCACCTTGAACAATAAGGTCGTTTACACACATTGCGACTAAGTCGATACCAACGGTGTCGTGTTTTTCCAAATCTAGCGCTAAACGTAATTTAGTACCCACACCGTCGGTGCCAGCAACTAATACAGGCTCTTTGTAACCAGTTGGCAATTGACACAATGCACCAAAGCCTCCTAGTCCACCCATTACTTCTGGGCGCTGGGTACGTTTACTAACACTTTTGATACGTTCTACTAATGCATTACCAGCTTCGATATCAACGCCAGCATCTTTATAACTCAGAGGGGTGTTTTGTTTGGTCACGGGATTACCTTGCAACGAACATGGAAAAAAATTTCGCGACATTTTAGCAGTGTTAGCGGTTCGGTAACAGTAATAAACGATAACTAAGACATTTTGTTGATTTTTGCTAACATATCCTCATTGAGCCTGATTTAAACTAGCGGCTCACAATTCGGTAAATCAAAGGAATAGAGATGAAAGTTGTTGAAGTAAAGCATCCTTTAGTTCGTCACAAAATTGGCCTAATGCGCGAAGCAGACATTAGCACAAAGCGTTTTCGCGAATTAGCCCGCGAAGTTTCTGCTCTGCTTACCTACGAAGCAACAGCCAACTTAGACATTGAAGAAGTGACAATTGCCGGTTGGAATGGCCCTGTGAAGGTAGAACAGATCAAAGGCAAAAAGGCTACGGTAGTGCCTATTTTACGAGCCGGTCTAGGCATGATGGATGGTGTGCTAGAGCATATGCCTTCAGCAAAAACCAGCGTAGTGGGTATTTACCGTGATGAAGAAACCCTAGAGCCAGTTCCGTATTTCCATAAACTAGTGAGCCAAATTGACGAGCGATTAGCCCTGGTGGTTGACCCAATGCTGGCCACGGGCGGTTCTATGATTGCCACTATCGACTTACTTAAAGAGCAAGGCTGTAAAGACATCGTGGTATTAGTATTGGTAGCTGCGCCAGAAGGTTTAAAAGCCTTGGAAGCTGCACACCCCGATTTGGTCTTGTATACTGCGTCAATTGATGAAAAGCTAAATGAGCAAGGTTACATCCTTCCTGGTTTGGGTGATGCCGGCGATAAGATTTTTGGTACTAAATAGTACGTCAAAAATAGTTAATAGAATCTCTAGGAGAGCGCAGTGATTAAAAAGTGGTTGTTGGTACTTAGTTTGGCAGTTGTGATTTTGCCGGTTCAAGCATCCTTGCAAGAGGAGCTTTACCGCGTTGAAGCACAGGCCACAGGCGATACCCAACAAGATCAACAACAGGCTTTTGAGTTATTAGTACTGCGCCTAACCGGTGAGCAAGCCAGCAACACTAATCCTTTGGTAGCTAAAGCAAAAGCCAATATAAACCCTTATATTCAGCAATTTGCTTACCGAGATGATGCTATCTCAGTATTGTTTAACGAAGCGAAAGTTAATCAGCTGCTAATGCAGGCGCAATTGCGTTTATGGGGTAAGCAGCGTCCTGACATCATTTTATGGTATGCCAATGAGCAGAACTTTAACCGTGAATTGTTGGCCGATAGTGCTCAGCAAGACTGGTTAGTTAAAGGTCGCGAACAAGCTCAACTCCTAGGTTTGCCAGTGCGCCTGCCAGTTATGGATTTAGAAGATAGCATGGCGGTAACTGTTAATGATGTGTGGGGCGGCTTTGATGGCCCGTTGTACGCCGCTAGCGAGCGTTACTCGGTGCCATTGGTGCTTAGCTTTCGTCAGTATCCGCAAGGGCAAAACTGGCAGATCCAATGGCGCTTGTTAGACAGCTCCAGTCAAACTCAACTGGATAGTGGCCAAGTTCAAGCTCCTTTAGAGGAAGTTAGTGCAGAGGCGATGAGCGCAGTCAGTGCTAGCTTGGCTGAGCGTTATGGTGTGGTACTTGGCGAAAATGCCGACGAAGCAATGTTAGTGAGTTTTGCTAACGTAACTAGCATGAACAAATATGTTGAGTTAGAACGTTTTTTAAACCAGCAACCTAGCGTGGCAAGAGTCACCTTACACAACGTAAAACAGGATACCTTTACCTTTGAGGTGCAATTGCTTAGCCCGTGGGAAGACCTTAAATCTTCACTTGATATCGCTCCGCGCTTACAAGCGGATGAAACGCGAACAAAGTACTACTATTACCAGTAGCAAAAATTTTTCATCTTAATAGCGAGCTGGTACAATGCACCTAGTTTTGTATCAGCTTTGATTTATCACTTTGAGTTTTTCCCCGCAATTATCACTTCCTGTACTACTACCTGACGATGAAACCTTGGTAAGTTTTTACCCGGGCGATAATCAACAGTTATTAAGTGCACTGCGTAATCTTGCTTTAGATAAAGGCGAGAGGATGCTTTATTTGTGGGGCAGTGAGGGATCGGGTAGAACCCATTTGTTGCATGCTAGCTGTACCGAAATGGCTGACGTGGGCGCGGCAAGTGCTTACTTACCCTTAGAGATGCATGCTGCAATGTCTCCTAAAATGCTCGAAGGCCTCGAGAGCATGGCATTGGTTTGCCTAGACAACATTGATGCGATAGTGGGGATTTCGGCTTGGGAAGAAGCGATTTTTGATTTTTATAATCGTCGTAAAGAGTTAGCCTCTACCACCCGTTTAATCGTTACCGCCAATGCGCCAGCTCCTCAATTGTCTTTTGGTTTGGCTGACTTACAGTCTCGCTTAAATTGGGGCGTCACTTACAAGCTGCATGAGCTAGATGATGAGCAGAAGCTTAGCGCCTTACAATTACGAGCAGAGTTACGCGGCTTGAAAATGCCACTAGAGGTTGCCCGATTTTTACTGAAGCGTTTATCTCGTGATATGCCTACCTTACTGAACAAGCTTGATCTGCTCGACCAAGCTTCAATTACTGCGCAACGTAAGCTAACCGTTCCCTTTGTAAAAGAGATTCTAGAGCTTTAGTCTTTAGTTTTATCTTTTAGCTTCTTTAAGCCTATTCCCAGCTCTTTACCGCGAAACTTGGCGTATTGTAATCCAAACCAAAAAGCGCTCAGTACTAATACTAGCTCTACCGCTGCCAGCCAGCGCTCTGTGTCTGATACCACTAATAGCGTAGTGCTGTGCAGTACATATAACAGCAGTACAAAGCAACTCCAAGCGTAGGTATAGGGTTTACCCGCTAGTATCCCTTTTAGTGGAAATAGTAGGGGAACAACCCAAAAGACCAGCATCATAGTTAGGCTAATATCCACAGGCGGTGATAGCCATAAATGCCATAACAATACCCAGGCTAGCAGCAACAAATAGCTGCTTTTTGCTAGCAGTAATAGCTGGGAAGTAGTGAGCTTAGACAATCTCTAACACCTGCTCTGGTGGACGACCGATGCGTGCTTGACCTTGGTTGATCACTATTGGGCGCTCAATTAGTTTTGGATTAGCGTGCATAGCGGCAATTAGCTGAGCCGGCGTGAGTGAAGCATCGGCCAAGTTCAATTCTTTGTAGAGTGCTTCTTTGGTGCGCATTAGCTGGCGAGGCTCAAGCTGCATCATGTCCAGCATATTAGCGATATCGGCTTCACTTGGAGGCGTTTCCAGATAAAGTACTATTTCTGGCTCGATGCCTTTCTCTTGAAGAAGCTGTAGAGTTTGACGGCTTTTTGAGCAGCGCGGATTATGCAGGATCTGAATACTAGACATGTTGGTTCCTTGTATAAATCTTAGTTGAGCGACTCGAGCTCTTGCTCAGCAGCTTTAAATTGTTCAATTCTTGCTTGAATGCGAGCTTGCTCGAGATTGTTTTCTGTTAGGTTATAGGCGCTATGCAGTTCGTCAACGGCGCGGCGATAATCTGAGTGCAATGAAAGATACTCGGCTCGTGCAGTATGGCTAGCAGCCATATTTTTGAGGCGTCGTTGGCTGCGGCTAAGTTCTCCCCAAGCGAGAGCATCGTTGGGGCGCTCGCGTAAGTAACGATCAAGCAGTTTAGCACCTTCTTCAAATTGGCCATTTTCACTAAATGCATGGGCTAAGTTGAGCACAATAACTTGGTTATTCGGGTAGCGAGTCTGCGCTACTTGCAAACGTTTAATTGCAGGTTGGTAGTTTTTCATCGCCAAATCGATGTCGGTTTGGGTATCGATGATAAACAGGTTGTCGGAATGGCGTTTGGCTAGGCCATCAACGATTGCTTTTGATTCTTTATATTTGCCCATGCCAAATAGTGCCAGGGCTTTGCCATAGAGAGCTGCATCTTCAATTCGATATTCTTTGCGTTTAATTACACGATTGTAGTGCTCTAAGGCTTCTGAAGGAGACAAGGTGCCATGGCGCACAATAATCCGAGATTTAGCAAACTGGAACGACAAAGAAGGTGCAACGTAGCGATTAGGATATTGGTTTGCCCGAGCACGTGCTTCACTAACCCGAGTTTCTGGTAATGGGTGAGTGATGAGCATTTGTGGTGGTTTGCTAGCATAACGGTACTTCTCAGAGAGCTTACCAAAAAAGTTGCCCATGCCTATAGGGTCGTAGCCGGCATTAGCCAAGGTGCGTAGACCAATTCGGTCTGCTTCAAATTCGTTAGCACGGGTGTAGTTAATTGAGTTTTGCACACCTGCCGCCATGGTAGCTTGCAGTGCTGCGATACCTGCAACTGGGTTAGCAAGGCCCAGCAATAAAGACCCTAACATACCAGCCATTGACAGGTTTTGTGCAGCGGCTTGGTTTTCAATACTACGGGCAATGTGGCGTTGAGTAACGTGGGCGATTTCGTGAGCAATTACCGAGGCAAATTCGCTTTCTGTATCAGCATATAAAAATAAACCGGTATGAATTTTTACATAGCCACCTAAAAAGGCTGCTGCGTTAATTTCGTTATCAGTGACTAAAAAGAAGTTGAAAGGAGTACGTACTAAATCTGCTTTACCAACAAGGTGGTTGCCTAACTCGGTAACATATTCAGATAACACCGGGTCATTGGTCATGCGGCTGCTAGCGCGAATAATTCGCATGTAGGCATTGCCGTAGATAATTTCTTTGTCGATGGATAAAGCCGAGGCACCGGCAGTCCCTATTTCAGGCAATTGATTATTAGCAGACATTAGAGGGGCGTAGCCGAAAAGCAGGCCTGCGAGAACAAAATGTGCGAAACGCGTCATTGAAATCCGATAACTTTCCATTTGTATCGCGAGAATACCCCGATTTTGTTTGTTATTCAAAAGCTATAAATTGAGTCCTGATCAATAGCCTGTAATAATGCCATGGTTATTTTATGGTAATTATTACAAATGCTTTGCCTCGATTTACAAAAACATAACTGTCCTTACCCATTATTGGAAAGTAAGCTTTGGCTTAAGCAAGCTAGAGTGGGTGATCAAATTCAGTTGCTGCTGGGGGATAGTGGTTCACGTAGTGATATCCCCAAATACTTTCGTCGACTAGGGCATGGCGTAAGTATAGAGCAAAGTGCCCGTGGTTTTTGTGTCACCATTACTGTCCAACCGCTAAAGGATTGAAGCTGTAACTATGTTTAAAGTCTTATCAAATTGGTACCGCCGCATGTTTTCTGATCCAGAAGCGGTGGCGATGGCGCTGGTGTTGGTCATTGGTTTTGTACTGTTGTACTTTTTTGGCAACTTATTAGCGCCATTACTGATTGCCCTAGTTTTGGCTTACTTACTTGATTGGCCGGTGAGCTTTTTAGCTAATCACGGATTTCGACGAGGCTTTGCCAGCGCCTTAGTGCTGCTTATTTTTTTCCTGATTGCTACCTTTACCGTATTGCGCATTCTACCCACCGTGTGGGGGCAAGGCATGAACTTGCTGAGTGAATATCCGGTGATGCTCAATAGCACTCAGCAATGGCTAGAGTCTTTACCGCAGCAATACCCAGAGTTTATCGACGGAGCCTTAGTTGAAAGTGTGGTGGATAATGTAAGAACCCGCTTAATGGGCGTAGGGGAACAATTATTACAGTCTTCACTTTCGTCGATTATAAATTTGGCCACGGTATTGGTGTATAGCGTATTGGTGCCGTTAATGGTGTTTTTCATGTTAAGCGATAAGAAAGTATTGCTTAGCAGTGTGTCGCGTTTTCTACCTAATGACCGTCGTTTGCTAACTCAGGTTTGGTCGGAAATGAATGGCCAAGTAATTAACTATATTCGCGGTAAAGCGATTGAAATCTTGCTAGTGGGGGGGGCCAGTTACATCGTATTTGCGATTATGGATTTACGTTACTCAGCACTGCTTGGCGTATTGGTGGGGTTGTCGGTGCTTATCCCCTTTATTGGCGCCTTCGCTGTAACTCTACCAGTGGCTATGGTGGGTTTATTCCAGTGGGGTTTAAGCCCTCAGTTTGGTTACCTTATCTTGGCTTACGGCATAATACAGGTGATTGATGGCAACGTATTAGTGCCTATTTTGTTCTCAGAAGCGGTAAATTTGCACCCCTTGGCGATTATCGTTGCGGTGCTGGTATTTGGCGGCTTGTGGGGCTTTTGGGGAGTATTCTTTGCGATTCCGTTAGCCACTTTAGTGAAAGCGGTAATGAATGCCTGGCCACATCATATAGAAAAAGTTGAGGACAGCGAGCCCTCAACTTCTGCGGAATAATTATTGGTTTAAGTAATCGAGCACTACTTGGTGGTGCTCTTTGGTTTTAAACTTATTAAATACATGTTCAACCTGGCCTTGCTCATCAATTAAAAAGCTAATGCGGTGAATACCGTCATATTCTTTGCCCATAAATTTCTTCAAGCCCCACACGCCAAACTGATCAGCAACTGCGTGGTCTTCATCTGACAATAAGTCAAAGTTTAGCTGATGTTTTTCGATAAATTTAGGCAGACGTTTTACAGGATCTGGGCTTACACCAAATACAACCGTGTTTGCGTCTTTAAGTTGCTCAATGCTGTCACGTAAGCCGCACGCTTGAGTAGTACAACCAGGCGTTAAGGCTTTAGGGTAAAAATACACTAATACCTTTTTGCCTGCGTAGTCGCTAAGTTTAATGCGTTTTTCATCTTGGTTTGGCAAATCAAATTGCGGAGCAGCAGCTCCGGCCGTCAATGTGTTCATTAAGGGTGTCCTTTGTAGTGGTACTTAATTTGACAAAATTTGAAGATCAAATTGTTCGCTGCCTAATTCTTGGCATAGGCGGGCGAACGCTTGCTCTATTTGTTCAGGTTGATGTGTTTGGTTGAGTTTTACGTCGAACTCAGCGTGTAACATCTCAATACTGTTTTTAGTGAATAGGTTAGATTTTAAACTCACCATATTCATTTGATGATCGCTAATAAACTGCGTCACTTTGCTAATAACCCCAGTGGCGTCGGGCAGAGTCAGTTGCAAAACGGCAGCATGTGAGTAATCGATCAACTCGTGGCGAGAGGTTTTTTTCATTACCGTGAGCAGTTGCAGTTCTTGGGCGGTAGCGGGTAAGCGGGTTTCTATTTGAATCACCGCATTGTGCGAACCTGCAATCAGCATAATTAAGGTA
Organism: Agarivorans sp. Alg241-V36; assembly: GCF_900537085.1. Taxonomy (NCBI): domain Bacteria; kingdom Pseudomonadati; phylum Pseudomonadota; class Gammaproteobacteria; order Alteromonadales; family Alteromonadaceae; genus Agarivorans; species Agarivorans sp. Alg241-V36. The sequence goes on from NZ_UNRE01000002.1 coordinate 535,449, forward strand.
AACTCTGAGCCAAATAGCGCCATGCGGCTATCCACAATGTTGCAGCCGCAGCTAGATACTAGCTGAGTGAGTTGATTTACGATGCCTGGCCGATTACTGCCAACAGCGGTGACCACAAGATGTTGACTCATATTCCGTTTTATATATTTAGCAAGATTTAGTCTGTCAGGATACTTGCTTAAAGCAGGGAATTCTAGCGCATATAAAATTAGCACAAAGCAAAAGGTGAGTTTGTATCAAGCCCTGAATGTTTTCGCCTTGTGTTTATGAAAGTGGCTAAGTAGTATAGCGCCCTTACTCTGGATTGTTTTCGCTGAATGAAACCACTTACCAGTAAATGTTTTTGTTTGTAGATGTAGTGGGATATGCAACTAGTTTCTTTTCCAACGATGAAAGTCGTGTTTTTTGGCAGCCTAGTAGCCACTCTAGCAGCGTGCTCTAATAGTGGCGATAAACACCGCCAAGCAGAGCGTGGTTTTGAGTATTTAGACGCTACCCAAGTTGAGCCTTTAGTGATCCCTGATGGGATTACACCACCTGAGCAAAGCACTGAATTTAATATTCCAACACCCCAAGCTAAAGATGAGGTTTTTGTGGGTTCGGCGGTGGATGTTCGCGCACCAGTGCAGATTATTCCGCTGATTGCCGGAAGCCGTATTGAAAACACCGATGACGGTTTGATTTTCTGGTTTGATATTTTGCAAGCGCAAACGGCTATCGAAACCTCCGAAACAATGATGCAAACCATTAGCGACTATATCGCTTATCGTAATTCTTCCATCGCTCGTCGTGACGACCAACTGTCGTTAATTGAGTCTAATTGGTTGGTTGATGCAGAAACCGTTGAAGGTAACTGGTGGCTCTTTTCCAGCGATACAGTTATGGAGCAACGCCAAAAATTTATTTATCAGTTAGAAGTTAAGCCTCATGGTCGAACTGCTGGCTTAAGAGTAAGCTTTGTAGACGGTGAAATTTACCGTGATGGCGGTGACTTAGCGATTGATCTAGACGAATTTGATAAACAGCGTCTGGCGATTGTTGAATTGAATCGTTTGATTGGTTACGTAAGTGACCGACGCGAAGAGTTAGAAGCTCAGCTGGCGGCACAACGTGAAGAAGCACGCATAGCCACTATGAGTGAAACAGAGAAAGAACAACTGTTCGATGAAACGGTTAGTTTGGTACTCGTGAACGACAGTGGTGCTGCTTACTATAAAGCGCGAGCCAACATGGAAAAAACCATGAAGCGTTTGCGTTTAGTATTGCCTTTGGCGGGCTTCACCATTACAGATTACATTGCTAATTCTGGCAGTTTATATCTAACCTACGAGCGCCCACCTGAAGAGGTTCTAGAAAACTATGGCCTAAGCACCATGGAGTTCGAAGAAAAAGATTACATCTTTACGGTTGGCTCAAATGGCAATGTGACCCAAATAACCCTAAGTGATAACGAAGGGGTAGTGCTTAAGCCAAGTGAAGTAAAAGGCTTGTATCCTTACCTGGCTATCTTGATGAAGATGGGCTTAGATACTCGCGATAGCTTGTCTCGTTAACAAAAAACACAGCTTGAGCTAAACTTAAAAGGCCTCTAACTAGAGGCCTTTTTTATTGCCTGTTGTTAATGATGTTAGCTAATTACGCTAAGGGATTTTTTATTAACACTATGGGCCTCCAAGTCATGCATTAACACTTAAGAACTGTTAATCACAAAGTGTTTTTCACCAAATAAGGTATCTATTATGAAGGCATTATTACTAGTTAGTCTGGCGCTGACTCTCGGCGCATGCAGCAATAGTCCGAGCAGTGATTCAAGTGACGTTGGTACGCCGGCTGAACCTAGCTATTCTAGTGTGGAAAGCGTAGGCGCTAACTCTACAGAAGTGGCTACCAGTAGTGGTGCCGGGGAAGCGAGTAACTCGAGTGTAGATACTATTGGCGCAAATGAGGCGACTAGCGATACGACAAGGCCGGTTATAGATCCTGAAGTAGACGCTATGTTTGGGCAGCTCATTCGACAATCTATTTCCAACGGTAATGAACAGCAGGCTTTAAAGCTTGTAGAAGATGCTGAAGAAGCGGGTTCACTTACAGCCAGAGATGTTTACTTACAGGCTTTAGAACAGTAATAGTAGGCTTGGGGTGTTAACTGTAGCTGGGGGACTTAGCGCGGCTTTGAGTCCTGCGACTTTTTTGTTTTAGGTAGCTTTCTCTTGATATCAAATCGGTCCATGTGCTTGAGCAGCATCAAATTGCCGAGGATAAAGCCTAGAACCAGAACAATGATCAGAATAACGTAGCCGATTGCCATAGTAAGTCTCCAAAACGTGTTATCGCAGATTATTTAATCTAGCTCAGCGAGAGTTGGTTTGGCCAGTTAAACGCTGAGTGCTTGAAGGTTAAGGCTAGAAATAAAGCTGATAAACGCCACAGCGAGTAACAAGGGCGCTGGCGGGGCGGTTTTCTTTAGTTGAGGGAATAACCACAGCAAAGTAGCTAGCAATAATAAACTGCTCATGACTACAAAATGCTTAACTGTATCGCCTTGTTCCAAGAGTGTTTGGTTTAAAACCAGGTAAATACAAACTGCTACAAGGCTACACATTGCTGCTGCGAGCCCGGCAAAAGGCAGCAGATTATCAAAGCTGGTTAAACGGTGTTTAGCCTTAACCATTAGCCAATGAGCAATTGCTGCCGCGCAGGCCATAAAGCTAAAAATCGCGATGCTATGTTGCAATAAAACAACTGCACTAGCTAATAACAGTGGCGCACCCATTAACCACCAATAGTTTAGATTCAAGCTACGTTTGTGTTTAAGCTTGTTGATTTTGTAAGTTAATACCCAACCGATTAAAGCACTCGTGAAGACTAAGCCAAGCAACCAAGTCGCTTGCTGGCTTTCAATGCCACTTAATCCCGCTAAAGTTATAAAGCTAACCAGCGTGCTCAATTGGCGTTGAATTCTGCCTGTTTGTCCCGGGCATAATTCGCCTTTATGTAAAACCAGCATCAATACCAAAAACGCCAGTGCAGAGCAGCTAACAAGGCTAACAAACAAGGTGGTGTACAAGCTGGGCATTAGGTCTCCGGTAAACAGATATTAGTAACGTATTGGCTAAAGATTTGTTCGATGTGTTGCTCAATACAAGCAAAGCCTGCCACTTGCTTGTTACTTAAGTGCTCTATTACTTGGCGGGCATCTAGCTTGTTCATCATGGTTTGGCTGGTGGCAAGGTGGCTTAAATGCCAAGGCTCAAATTCCACGCCACCCTTAAAGCTTAAGTAGGGGTAGAAAAAACCGAAATCTTGAGCATATTCACTTAACCATAAGGACAAAGCGTGCTGGCAACCTTGCTCCGCATATTCTTGGGGAATAAGCTCTAAACTGCTGCCTGCCGGTAATAACTTAGGGTCATAAAAATCAAAATCAGTGCCCCAATGATGGCGACTTGTGCCCGGTAAAGCTGACCAACGCAAAATAGCATGCAGCTTTTGCTCATCACTCAGGGTAGAGATGTCCAGCGCTTGACTATTGGCATCTAGAATCGGTCGCAGGCCATTCCACTTGTTATTCCAGATTGCAAGTTGGCGGTTAAAATCTCGATAACCGCTAAAAATGCTTAAGTTAAATCCAGCTTGTGCTGCAGCTTTGATAAGCTTATTTAGATCAGGCAATACTAATTGATGAACCCAAGCAAGCTTGGGGTCATCAATTAGCTCGGCCTTGTCTAGCCCATAAAGGGCTAGAGGATTGGCAGGGTTACTCATTGCCACCAAGTACGTTAACTAATAGCTCGTAATACATGTCAGCCAGTTGTTCTAAATCGGCCACTTTAACGCACTCATTCACTTTATGAATAGTGGCATTTACAGGGCCAAGCTCAACAACTTGGGTGCCCATTTTGGCGATAAAACGACCATCTGAAGTACCTCCAGTAGTGAGTAACTCAGGCGCTTTCTTGGTTACTTTGCTTACCGCATTACTTACCGCTGATAAGAAGTCGCCTTCTTCGGTTAAGAATGGTTGGCCGTTGTAGGTCCAATCTAACTGGTAATCTAAACCGTGGGTATCAAAGATATTGTGCACACGTTTTACAATGTCGCTGTCTGTTAGCTCGGTGGAGTATCGGAAGTTAAATTGAACATCTAATTCACCAGGGATAACGTTTGATGCGCCGGTACCAGAGTGAATGTTGGCAATTTGAAAGCTCGTAGGCGGGAAGAACTGATTGCCATTATCCCAATGCATAGCCGCTAATTCTGCAAGCGCAGGAGCTGCATCATGAATTGGGTTTTTAGCGAGGTGAGGGTAAGCTACGTGGCCTTGAATACCTTTTACTCTAAGGTCTCCAGTTAGTGAACCGCGGCGACCGTTTTTAACTACATCTCCTACCTGATGGGTAGATGATGGTTCACCCACCAAACACATATCAATTATTTCGTTGCGCTCCATTAAGGTATCTACCACGCGGGTAGTGCCGTTGATAAATGGGCCTTCTTCGTCAGATGTGATCAAGTAAGAAATAGAGCCAATGTGATTAGGGTAGTCAGCCACAAACCGCTCGGTAGCAACCACCATTGCTGCTAATGAGCCTTTCATGTCAGCGGCGCCACGCCCATGTAAAACACCATCAATAACCGTGGGCTCAAAGGGTGGGGTATGCCATTTTTCGGCAGGTCCTGGAGGCACTACATCGGTATGGCCAGCAAAACAAAATAATGGGCCGCTATCACCTTTGCGTGCCCACATATTTGTAGTGTCTTCAAATATCATCTCTTCAATTTTAAAACCAACAGCGGATAACCTATCGGTCATTAGTTTTTGGCAATCACAATCTTCCGGAGTAACCGAAGGGCGGCTAATGAGATCTTTTGCTAAATGTAAAACGGGACTATCTGACATGGATTTATGCTTCCGGAGAAAAGAGTTGTTGATATTGGTCGGCTTTAAAGCCAAGCGTGAATGATTGCTCAACTTGAAGCAATGGGCGCTTAATCATTGCTGGATGCTCGGCTAGCAATTGAATGGCTGAATCTTTATTTAGTTCAGCCTTTTGCTGGTCGCTTAGCTGGCGATAGGTAGTGCCGCGTTTATTCAAAACGGCTTCCCAGCCTAGTTGCTCGCACCAATGGCTAATTTGCTCAAGGCTTACTCCATCTTTACGATAGTCGTGGAAGCTAAATTCTATGTTGTGTTCGTTTAACCAACGGCGAGCTTTTTTAATGGTGTCGCAGTTGGGGATCCCGAACATCACTATGTTTGTTGCAGACATGTATGTTCCCTTTTTTATTTTGGCTAAGAATACCAGAGCTGAGGGCAAAGCTCATCGACCAATTAAGCTGGTAGGGGAATTAGTAGGGTTAAGGCGAATTTAAGGCAAAAAAAACCACGCTAACTAGCGTGGTTTCATCACTTAGGCAAAGCCCAGTTTATTTAATAATGGTTAGTACCGGCGTTTCGCTAATGGTTACAGAGCCAGATTTTTTCACTAACTCTTTAATTTCGTCCATGTTAGAGATAACCACAGGAGTTAGTGTTGATTTTGCTTTTTCTTCTAGCACTGCTAGATCAAACTCAATAATCACATCACCTTGTTTCACTTCTTGGCCTTCAGCCGCGACGCGAGTGAAACCTTCACCTTTTAGCTCAACAGTATCAATACCGAAGTGAACAAACAGTTCTACACCGTCGGTTGATTCCAAAGAAAACGCGTGGTTAGTTTCAAAAATCTTACCAATGGTACCGTCACATGGCGCTACCATTTTGTTACCGCTTGGCTTAATCGCGATACCATCGCCCACGATTTTCTCAGCAAATACTACATCAGGCACTTCTTCAATAGGAACGATTTCGCCTGATAGTGGGGCGATAATATCGATCCCGCCTTTGCTTGAACTATCATCTGAAACCATTTTCTTGAATTTGTCGAATAGACCCATTGTGGCGCTCCTAAATTCTTATGTATTGTGCAGTTGTAACTATCTTAACAGACGGAATTTTGTTTAACAAAAGTGTCAACTAGCGTTTCAATCTCAGCGGCTGTTGGCAACGCTAAAGCTTGGTCGGCTAACTGCTTCACATCAGCATAGTTTGAATTACGGATCAGTTTTTTGATCCTTGGTATAGAAATGGCACTCATTGAAAATTCATCCAAGCCCATTCCCATCAATAACAAGGTGGCAGTTTCATCACCAGCCAACTCACCACACATACCAGTCCACTTACCTTCCGCATGGGAAGCATCAATAACTTGTTTGATTAAAGTAAGAACTGCCGGTGACATTGGGTTATAGAGTGACGAAATAAGCTCGTTACCACGATCTACTGCTAGAGTGTACTGAGTTAAGTCGTTGGTTCCAATACTAAAGAAGTCTACTTCTTTTATTAAATGGTGAGCAATAGCAGCCGCCGCAGGTGTTTCAACCATTACGCCAACTTCAACTTCTTCATCAAAGGCGATGTCTTCAGCGCGTAACTCGGCTTTTAGCGTATCTAATACACCGTTTAACTTGCGAATTTCTTCAACCGAAATAATCATCGGGAACATGATGCGCACTTTACCAAAAGCTGAAGCGCGTAATAGTGCGCGAAGTTGAGCATTCATGATTTCTTCACGGTCGAAGAAAATACGAATCGCACGCCAACCCAAGAATGGGTTCATCTCTTTTGGCAAGTCTAAATAAGGTAAGTCTTTATCGCCACCAATATCCATAGTACGAATAATCACAGGGTGGCCTTGCATCGCTTCTACTACAGCTTTGTAAGCTTCGAACTGCTCGTCTTCGCTTGGCAGTGAATCGCGATCCATGAACAAAAACTCAGTGCGGTATAAACCCACACCTTCTGAGCCGTTGCGGTGAGCGCCGTCGACATCTTTAATGGTGCCAATGTTGGCACATACTTCAATTTGATGACCATCTAAAGAAACCGCTGGCAAGTCTTTTAACTTAGCTAACTCGGCTTTTTCGTCTATGTAGCTTTGTTGACGCTGCTTGTAAGTAGCTAGTTGTTCGTCGCTAGGGTTAATAATCACTTCGTTGTTAAGTGCGTCTAGCGCAATGATGTCACCGTTGTTAACTTGTTGGGTAACATCGTTGGTACCTACTACGGCGGGTAGCTCTAATGAGCGAGCCATAATAGAGGTATGTGAAGTGCGACCGCCGATATCGGTAACAAAACCTAGCACTTTGTCTAAGTTAATTTGCGCCGTTTCTGATGGTGTTAAATCGTTGGCAACTAAAATTACTTCTTCAGTTATGGTGCTTAAAGAAACAATTTCTATGCCTAGAATGTTTTTAACTAAACGAGAACCTATGTCGCGAAAGTCCGTAGCGCGTTCTTTTAGGTAAGGGTCGTCTAACTCAGCTAGCATCTGCGCGTTTTGCTCAATAATGGTATGAGCTGCGTTGTCTGCGCTAACTAAGTTATCTTTAATGCAGGCTAGAATTTCCTCTTCAAGCTCTTCATCTTCTAACAACATGATATGTCCTTCGAAGATAGCTTCTTTCTCTTCGCCGAAGGTTTTACCTGCCATTACTTTAATTTCTTCGAGCTGTGCAGACGTTTTATTTCGTCCATCGAAAAAGCGTTGTACTTCGCTTTCTATCTGCGCTGCGTCGATATTAGTTTGGTTAATCACTACTTCTTGTTCCGCAAGTAGCAGTGCTTTACCAATTGAAATTCCTGGAGATGCCAGAATACCTGAAATCATAACCTACACCTATTTAGTTGAACTGATTAACGGACTTATAAAAATGCTGACTTATTCAAGTTCATCCATTAACGCAACTAGTTTTTCTACTGCAGCAGCTTCGTCTTCGCCTTCGGCACGAATTACCACACTAGTGCCTTTGGTTAGGCCAAGAGTTTGTAGTTTAAAAAGGCTTTTTGCACTGGCTGATTTGCCATTGCTCTCAACAGTGATATCGCTAGAAAATGCTTTTGCTTCTTTTACGAATTGTGCCGCAGGGCGAGTATGAAGACCATTTTCAGCGGTGATAACAACACTTTTCTCAAACATACAATCATTCCTCAAATTAAATTATGTCGCCTATAGCTTGATATAAGCTTAGACGCTTATTAGTAAAACGTTTTCGAGAAAAAAATAACGTAAAAACCTCGAGTAAAGTTTAATCTACGTCAAATTTTCCTATTTAGTTGTACAATGTTACTTAATATTACATAAGGGTTTTTAGTATAACTCTATGTAATTTAATAAATAATACTAATTTATCGAAGTGAACAATGTATCTATTTTGATACCTTTTGTTACAAATTGATACATTGTGGAGCGCATTATTTAGCGGTTTGGAGTATAGATTTTGCAGTTTTGTTGCACAAGTCTTAATGGTTAATTTTCTTTGAAAATAAAGTCTTGGTCGCAAAAAAAAGCAACCTATTGCAGGCTGCTTAGTTATTGCTTGGTTTTATTTGCTTATTGAACGTTTTCTTGTTCAGTAAAGATGTTGGCAAATAAAGCACTTGATAGGTAACGCTCACCTGAACTTGGTAGTATTACAACAATCGTTTTATCGGCAAACTCTGGCTTTTCAGCGATGCGGTTAGCAGCTACAACAGCGGCACCTGAAGAGATACCCGCTAAAATGCCTTCTTCTTCCATTAAGCGTTGTGCCATAGCAATGGCGTCTTCGTTGCTTACTTGCTCAACAGCGTCAACCATTTCTAAGTCAAGGTTGCCAGGAATGAAACCTGCACCAATACCTTGGATTTTGTGTGGACCAGGAGTAAGTTCTTCACCCGCTTTAGCTTGAGCAATAATCGGTGAATCTACCGGCTCTACAGCAACAGAAGTGATGTTTTTGCCCTGTTCCAGTTTAATGTAACGGCTAACACCTGTAATAGTACCACCGGTACCTACGCCCGCCACAAACACATCAACTTCGCCATCGGTGTCTTCCCAGATCTCTGGACCAGTGGTTTTTTCGTGGATCTCTGGGTTAGCTGGGTTATCAAATTGACCAAGTAATACGTATCTTTCTGCATTGCTATCGCGAATTTCTTCTGCTTTAGCAATAGCGCCTTTCATGCCTTTAGCACCTTCAGTTAGTACTAAGTTTGCACCCAATGCTTTAAGCAGTTTACGGCGCTCTAAGCTCATGGTGTTTGGCATTGTTAGCGTGATTGGGTAACCACGTGATGAAGCAACAAATGCTAGTGCAATACCGGTATTACCACTGGTAGGTTCAATGATTTCTTTACCTGGGCCAAGCAAACCTTTCTTTTCTGCGTCCCATACTAAGTTTGCACCGATACGACATTTAACACTGAAGCTAGGGTTACGGCTTTCTACTTTAGCCAGTACGTTACCTTTGCTTACGCGGTTAAGGCGAACTAGTGGTGTACGACCAATAGTCAGGGAATTGTCTTCGTAAATCTTACTCATTGAAACGTCCTTTTTAAGGTTTATAGGCTTGCTACAATCAGTGATTATCAGCACTTAGCAGCATTACTGTGTTACTAGCATAACGCGCTATTTGGTAAGGTGAAGTAACGTTTATTTATAACGTTATGTAATTAAGAGATAAATTGATATGCCATTAGGCGCAGTATTGTTGAAAACTTGTGAAGAAGCATTGCTACGACAAGGCTGGTATCTACTAAGCTGAGTTTATTCACTAAAGCTTTTGGTCGCTGTGAGCGGAGAATTTATGTTTGTACGCGAGTGTGTATTGCGATGTAACGCCAAAATAGCCTTTGTTTTATTGCTTGCCAGTGCTCTATTGGCTTGCAAGGATGTAGAGCAAAGTTCTGAGCTACTAAATAGCTTTGAGCCAGAATTTGTTGCCCAGTGGCAAAAAGTTGTTGAGGCCAGTGAGCCTCCAGCAGAGTACTCTTTGCAAGCCGCTTGCACACCTCAAGTGATTGAAGCCAACTCTCAGCTAGCCGTAAAAGGTACCATCATTATGGTGCACGGCTTTACCGCATGTAACCAACAACTTTTTGATTGGGGCTTGCAGTTGGCGGCTGCCGGTTACCATGTTGTGTTGCCGGCTCTGCCTGGTCACGGCCTTGTGGGTGAACAGCAAGATTTGCTGTTGGAGTCTAGTGGCTTGGCTAATAGCGCCCAAGTATATTCAGATTTTGCTGATCAGCTGGTCTTGCTCGGGCAGTTATCTCCCGGCCCTTCAAAAATTATTGCTGGATTAAGTGTTGGTGGCGCAGTGGCGGCTGCGGTTGCAATACGCGGAGAGCAGACCTTTGATAAAGCCTTGCTTATGGCACCTTTTTTGGCGATACCGATGACTTACTCCCCAGAAGAGGGTCCCCAACTTGAACCGCTAAGCCCACAAGAAGAGCTAGATTTATTGGATTTACTTAATTCTGAAACAGATAATTCTGAGCAGTTAGAACAACTATGGCAGCAGTTTGCCCAGTTACTAGAGCAATTTAGAACCGGTGTCGCGCAGTCTTTATTGGCGCTGCTAAAGCTTAGCATCTTTATTCCACAATTAGATTATAACTGGGGCCCAGACTGCGAAGATGAACGCATGGCAGGTAGAGCTGGAATATGTAACTTTAAGATAAGCAATTTGTTTGCCGTAGACAGTTTTGGCCGAGAAACCCTCGAAGCTTATCAACAAGCCGACTCACTTGAGCTGCAAATTCAACTGGTGGCTGTTGAAAATGATAACGGCGCAGACCCACTGGCTATTCAAATTCTGGCGGAACGTTTGAATAGCTTAGTTGGAGAGCAGGCGTCAGGTTACTGTTTGTATGACGGTACGATTGTGCCGCACTCTTTCATATCGAAATATGACAACATTGTATTGGCCGATGAGGGCGTTGTTGATGTACATAGCTCTGCTTTAGCTAATATGGAGGCACTATGGTTAAGTCGCTTTTATAGCGAAGCCATGGAGTTTATTGATTTCGATACTCCAAACTTGTTTGCCAATGAACAGGGCTTTTGTATACAGCAAGCTTTATAAACCTTGGTTTTGTTATCGCCTAAGTGAGCTCAAGGTCTAGGTGCTGGCTATTTTTATGTCACTAGATCTAAGGGCCTAACTCGCATCACTATTAATGCTTTGATAGCTTTACTTATTTGGGTTTCTTTGATTATTGTTTAAGGGGTTTGAAACTATTAACAAACTTAGCCTTGGCAGTGGGAGAGCGAATGGAAAAGGTTGCGCGTTTAGCAAGTAAGCACTGGCTCATTGCTATGGTGTTGTTTTCTATATATGGCGTTCAAGTTTGTCCGTTTTTAGAGGCGCAAACACCACTCCAGCTACTGCTTCCTATTATTGTTAGTTTTCTGGTCACCTTGTTGGCGAGGCGCTTTGCCTGTTTGGCAATTGAAAGGAAACCAAAGGAACAGCAAGTAAGCGCCCAATTTACTCTCGATTTATCGCTATTTTTAATCATGAGCGCAAGCATTGTTAGCTATAACTTGATGATGTTTGAGCCGCCTTGGGAGTCAAACTTAAAAGTTATCTTAGGTTTAGCAGCTTTAGGCTTTTATGTCGCGGCAGACTTAGCCTTGTTTAAAGAGTGGCAAATTGCACAAGACTTAGAGAAGGCTGGTCAGCACTTACTCATTAAAGCGAAACCCAATTCGCTGAGTCAAAAATTTGCAGTTTTTGCAGCGGCCAGCGCTGTTGTACTGGCAGGTGTAATTTTTTTGGTGATTAACAAGGATCTGGATTGGTTGGTCAATGTCGGTTCAGATCTCTATCCCATAGACGTGGCCCAACGTTATATTGTTATCGAGTTGAGTTTTGTATTGCTGGTGGTATTGGCTTATGTGCTGCGAGTAATAAGCAGTTACTCACGTAATCTGAAACGTTTGTTAGAAAACGAAAACCGTAGCTTGGCAATGGTACAAGCTGGCCAATTAGATACTCAAGTCACCATTAGTAGTAGTGATGAATTTGGCTTAATCGCCCAGCGAACTAATTCAATGATCGCCAGTTTACAACGCAGCACCTTGTCGCTTCAGCAAACGCGGGATATTGCCATTCACAGTTTAGCGACACTGGCAGAAACCCGAGATAACGAAACTGGTGCGCATATTCTACGTACTCAGTACTACGTTAAAGCCTTAGCTGAGACGCTGCAAAATGAGCAAGGTTTTAGCACTTTGTTAAGCCCTCAGATTATTGATTTAATCTATAAATCAGCACCCTTGCATGACATTGGCAAAGTCGGCATTCCCGATGCTATTTTGCTCAAACCAGGTCAACTTGATGATGAAGAATGGCAAATTATGCGCCAGCATCCTGAGATAGGTGCAAATGCTTTAGCTGAAGCGGAGCGCCAATTTGGTAGCGAGGATGCGGCCTTCCTGCAATTTGCTAAAGAAATTGCCTTGTCTCATCACGAGAAATGGGATGGAAGTGGTTACCCCGAAGGGTTAGCCGCAAGTGACATTCCCGTAAGTGCGAGATTAATGGCCTTAGCGGATGTTTACGATGCGCTCATTTCTAAGCGAGTATACAAACCAGCTTTTTCTCACGACAAAGCTAGGCAAATTATCTTAGAAGGAAAGGGATCGCATTTTGACCCTGCAGTGGTTGAAGCATTTTGTAAATGTGAGCAGCAATTCGTTGAGATTGCTGCTCAATACAGTGATAAACCAGAGTAGGCAGCTTAGTTGCTGTAAACCACAATCGATACGCGGTAGCGATCTCTTTTAGGGCTGCGCTCTACGGTATAAACCGAGTAGTGGCTGGCGTTTTGGGTACTCGCCCATTCCACGGCATCTTTTTCTGCTAAATCTAAATCTATGTTACTCAAAAAGGTTTTTTGGGAAATTTTAGATAAGTTCATTTCTTGAGCTTCGCCGTAGGTTATTTTTTGCAGTGAGCTGCTTTCAGCTAATACTGAAGCTGTGCTAAATAAGCTGGCGCTTAATACTAAGCCTGATAATAGTTTATTGATTTTCATTACTGCTTCTCCTCAATCAATTGGTCGCGATAACTATCGACCCAAATGGCAGTGGCGCCACATACCGCAACAGGCATGATAATTAGGTTTAATAGGGGTACGGTGCTAAAAAATAAAACGATCGCACCAAAGCCACTGTTGCGGATGCGATCTTGTTTAAGTTGGTCACGCATGGTGGCAAATGGAATACGGTGATTATCAAAGGGGTAATCAATGTATTGAATGCACATCATCCAAGCGCAGAATAAGAACCATAGTATCGGCGCAACGGTTTGACCAATAGCTGGAATTAAAAACAGCAGCAATAAACCCAAGGCCTTGGGTAGCCAGTACCATAGTTTCTGTAATTCACGAGAGAAAATGCGTGGTAAATCTTTAATCAGATCAACAATCGACATATCGTCGACTTTTTTACCGCTAAGGTGCATTTCCACTTTTTCAGCCAATAGGCCATTAAAGGGTGCTGCTATCCAGTTGCCAATGATACTAAAGGTAAAGCCAAACACCATAAGGATGGCAATAATCGCGCTGGGCCAAATCAGCCAGCTTAGCCAATCTAACCAGCTAGGCAGGTAATCAATAATTTGCTGAACCCAAGTACCTAGCTGTTGATACAAAAAATAGAAAGCAGCACCAAATAGCAGGATGTTGGCCAGCAAAGGAATCATCACAAAAAGCCGAAGACCAGGTTGAGTAATTAAGCCAAAACCCTGGGCGATGTAAGATATTCCGCTGCGAGAAGCAAGCGAATGCTGCGTCATTGTTGTGATCCCTCGTTTGTTTATGGACTCATATATTACAAAGCGTTGATAGCTCTGGTAAAGTCTTGCATAACAATAGTAACAAATTAAGCAAAATCATTTATGCGCTTGAAACAAATCCGCTTAGCCGGGTTTAAATCTTTCGTTGACCGAACCACCATCCCTTTTCCCACCGATATGACCGCCATAGTAGGGCCAAACGGCTGTGGTAAGTCGAACGTGATCGACGCTGTTCGCTGGGTATTAGGTGAGAGCAATGCTCGCCATTTGCGTGGTGGTTCAATGACCGATGTTATTTTTAATGGTTCAACCAAGCGCGCCGCTGTATCAAAAGCGATGGTGGAGTTGATTTTTGATAATCAGCAAGGGCGAATTGGCGGCGAGTTTGCCAGCTACAGCGAAATTGCGGTTCGCCGAGAAGTTAGCCGCGATGGTCAAAATAATTACCTGTTGAACGGCGCTAAATGCCGCAAGCGTGATATTACCGACTTATTCCTTGGTACCGGGCTTGGCCCGCGCAGCTACGCGATTATTGAACAGGGCATGATTAGTCGCTTAATTGAGTCTAAACCTCAAGAGCTGCGGGTATTTATTGAAGAAGCTGCTGGTGTGTCTAAATACAAAGAACGCCGACGTGAAACCGAGCTGCGGATTAAGCACACCGACGAAAACATCCTTCGACTACGCGACATTGAATCAGAACTTGCTCAACAGGTTTCTAAGCTTAAAACTCAAGCGCAAGCGGCTAAGCGTTATCGTCAGTATCGAGAGCGGCACCGTGAGCTAAAGGCGCTTATTTGCCTTCAAGAGCTGCGTCAATTAGACGCAAACATTGATAGCGGTAATCAAGGCAACGACCAGGCTGAACAGCAGCAACGCCACGAAGAACACCTTATTACTCAAGCCGAAAACCAACTGAGTTTGCTTAATAACCAGATTGCAGAGCAGCAAGAGAACATTCAAAGCTTGCAGCAGCAAAGCTATCAGCTAAAAACCGAACTGGCTAAGTTAGAGCAGCAACAACTGCATACCAAGCAACAGCAAAGTCAGTCGCAACAAAGTCGTGAGCGTAACTTAAACCAACAAGCCGAAATTAACACAAGCTTAATGGCGTTGAGCGAGCAACTAGAGCTTGAGCAGCAAACGATTGAAGAGCTGGAATTGCAGTTGGAAATGCAGCAGCAAGTGCTGTTAGAGCTTGAGCCTCAGCTGGAAGATGCTGAACAACAACATGCCGATGCTATAACAGAGAACAATGCCTTTTTAGCGGCTAGCCAACAGGCGCGTCACACTGTGCAGCAGTGCGAAGCCCAATTGCGCCACTGTCAGCAAATGCAGCAGCGTCATCAGCAGCAGATCGCTCAATTAGAGCAAACCTTAAGTCACACCGCCGATGGTGATGAAGTGGCGCTGCAGCAATTAACTCAGCAGCTTGAAGAAGTCGAACCTAAACAACAAGTGCTTGAGACGCAGTTAGCACAGGCTGAGCAGGCTAAACAGCACTTAGCCGACAAACTAACGAGTTGCCAACAACAACTGCAACAAACCCAACTGCAGCAAGCTGCCGAAGAAACCCGTCTACAAGGTGTAGAAAAATTGCTTAGTCAGGTTGAGCAAACCGCTCAGCAGCCACTGCTTGAAGTACTGGGCGTTAAAGCTGGGTGGGAATTGGCAGCAGACGTAGTTCTAGGCGCGTGGTTACAAGCCGAATGGTGCGAGCAACTAGATGCCCAGTTTCCCTTGGCATTAAGCGCTGTTGCGCCTCCAGTAAACCAACAGCTCGCTTCTCAGTTAGCAGGCTTAAACAGCTTGGCTGAGCAGCTTGAGAATGTTGAACTCGGATACTTATGTGGCCAAGTACTAGTGGTAGAGAGTCTCGAGCAGGCGCTAAGCTTGCGTGAGCAACTAAGCGATGAGCAATCATTGATAACCGCTAAGGGCGAATGGATAGGAAAATACTGGCAGCAGTTAAGCCCTCCTAACTATCAGCATTCGCTATTAAGCCTGCAACAAGAGCGACAGCAATTAAGCGAGTTGTTAGCGCAGTTGGAAGAACGCTCAACACAGCTAACGCTTCAACAGCAAGATTTGCAGCAGCAATCTCAGCAGCAAGAAGAACAGTTCAAAGGGCTTAGCCAAGACTTAGTGAATGTGAAAGGCGAGCTTGCTGATTGGCGCAGTCGCTTAGCTTTATTAGAACAGCAGCAGGCATTTGCTAAGCAACAAGCCGAGCAAGTGCAGCAGCAAATCGCTGAACTGCAGATTACGCTGGAGCAAGATCAAGAATCGCAGTTATTGCTTGAAGAACAGCTTGAGCAGCATCAAGCAGAGTTAAACCAGCAAAGTGAAAAACAACAATATTTGCAACAAAAAACTGAGCTGACGACAGATGCATTGAAGCAGCAACGCTTGAGCTTGCAACAACAGCAACAGGCTGGTCATCAGCAGCAATTACTATTGCAGCAACAGCAAGCGAAATATCAAGCGCAACTGCAACAGCAAGGCTATCAGCAGCAAAAATTGACGGAGCTAGAGCAGCAGTTGCAGACGCAGCCAGAAGAGCACGATGAGCAACTCGCTCTGCTTGGCGAGCAAATTGAACAGCTGCTAGAGCAACACCTAGAATTGGAAGAGCAGCAGGCGGGTGCTAGCGAAGCGCACCAACAAAGTGTTGAGCAACAACAAGCTTTGGCGCAGCAGCTTAAAGACGCTCAAGTGCGTTTAAAACATTTAATAGAACAAGGCACGCAACAGCGTATAGAGCAGCAAGGCTTATTGGCGCGGCGCACGGTGTTACTAGAACAACTCGCCGAACAAGGTGAAAACTTAAAACACCTTGAGTTATCTCTTCCAGAAGCCAGTTTGGAAGATGACTATGCCGCAGAGCTAAATCAAATAGATGCGCGCTTAAAACGCTTAGGTGCGGTGAACCTTGCCGCAGAAGAAGAATTTGAACAGCAGAATGCACGTTATCAAGAGTTAAACACGCAGCTTGCTGATTTAGAGGCGGCCATTGAAGTGCTACAAACGGCAATCGCCAAAATTGACCGTCAAACCCGCTCTAAATTTAGTGAAACTTTTGCTAAAGTAGACGCAGACTTACAGCAGCTTTTCCCCAAAGTTTTTGGTGGCGGAAAAGCCTGGCTTGAATTGTCTTCTGATGATTTGCTAGAAACCGGCGTAACCATAATGGCGCGACCTCCCGGTAAAAAGAATGCTAGCATTAGTTTATTGTCGGGCGGAGAAAAAGCGCTCACTGCGCTGGCCTTGGTTTTTGCTATATTTCGCTTAAATCCTGCGCCATTTTGTATGCTTGATGAGGTAGATGCGCCGCTAGATGAAGTAAATGTGGGACGTTTTGCCGATTTAGTGCATAGTATGTCTGATACGGTTCAATTTATATTTATCAGTCACAATAAAGTGACAATGGAAAAGGCCTCGCAACTTGCTGGGGTAACAATGCAGGAGCCAGGTGTATCACGCTTGGTAGCAGTGGATATCGCAGAAGCGATAGCCATGGTGGAATAATAGCTTTAGAGAACAGTTAAATGCAGGAATTACGCATCGTACTTATCGTTGTTGGAATCATTTTAATTATTGCTTTGCTCGCACATGGTTTTTGGAGTAGTCGCAAACAACGACCTGAAAAACTGGTGAGTCCCAAACAATCTTTAGGGGCTCAAGAATCTTCTGCAACACGTGACGACCAAGGTTTTGACGACCTAGGAGTAGGGCAAGCGCGAGTGATTGGTGACCCTATTGAAGAAGCCATTACTCAGCAAGAGGTAACGCCAGCTGCGGCACCAGCAGCTAAACCGCTTGAGACAAATAACAGCCCAGAGTTTGCGGTAGAGCCTAGCGCGCCAGTTCAGCGTAAAGAGCCTGAGTTCAGCTTTTCTGCGGTAGACGAAGCACCAAGCATCAGCGACAGCCAAGGTTTAGAGAGTTTAGAGCCTAAAGCCAATTCAGAGCCAGCTAGTGCTGAGCCAGAGCAAAATTCTTTAGCTAGCGAACCAGAGTTTGCCTTTGATATGGAAGAAGCTAAAGAAGAGCTGGTAGAGCCTGCGGTTGAAGAACCACAAGAGCCGGTTAAAGATCCTAACGCACCCGATGACGTGTTTATTTTAAATGTAATGGCGCAAAGTGGCCGTTTCTTAAAAGGTGCAGCTCTTTTAGCTAGTTTAGATAAAATTGGTTTGCGCCATGGTGATATGGATATTTTTCATCGCCACTTAGATAACAGCGGCACTGGTCCGGTGATTTTTAGTTTGGCTAACATGGTTAACCCTGGCACTTTTGATATTGATGCCATGGACCAGCTGGAAACCCGTGGCGTGAGCATATTTATGACTGTGCCATGTAAGGGCGAACCAACTAAAAACTTTGCCTTGATGTATAACGCAGCAATGACTTTGGCTAAAGACTTAGACGCGATCATGCTAGATGACCAGCGTAACCCTTTAACCAAGCAGACCGTTAATCACTATGAGCAACGGGTGCGTGAATACGAGCGTAAGCAACTGCTCGTAAACTAATAAATTGTGTGTATTTTTAAGCCTTTCCAAGACATGTATTTGGGAAGGCTTTTTTATTTGAAAGGTCTCTCATGGACAAGCCAGAACAACAAATTGAGCAGTTAAGAACTCAACTAGAGCAATACAATTACCAATATTACGTATTGGATGAACCCTCGGTTCCTGATGCAGAATATGACCGCTTATTTCGCGAATTGCAGCGCTTAGAAAAGCTGCATCCAGAGCTGCTGCGCAGCGACTCTCCTACTCAGCGCGTTAGCGGCACACCGCTCTCTGCCTTTGATCAAATTCAGCACGAAATGCCAATGCTGTCATTGGACAATGTATTCAGTGAAGAAGAGCTCAGCGCCTTTAATAAACGCCTGCAAGAGCGCTTAGTTACAGCAGATGAAATTAGCTATTGTGTTGAACCTAAATTAGATGGTTTGGCAGTGAGCATTCTTTACGTGGACGGTGTATTGCAGCAAGCGGCCACTCGAGGAGATGGCAGCACTGGTGAAAACGTCACCGAGAATGTGAAAACCATTCGCTCAATTCCACTGCGTTTACGAGGCGACAACTGGCCAGAAAGGCTAGAAGTGCGCGGCGAAATTTTCATGCCTAAGGCGGGTTTTGACAAGCTTAATCAGCTGGCCATCGAAAAGGGTGAAAAAGGCTTCGCCAACCCGCGCAACGCAGCGGCGGGAAGTTTGCGACAGTTAGACTCGCAAATAACCGCAACACGTCCTTTGGCGTTTTACGCATACTCCTTAGGTGTAGTGAGCCAGGAATTAAGTGATAGCCACTTCGCAAACCTACAAATCATTAAGTCCTTTGGTTTACCTGTTTGTCCTGAGATTAAGACGGTTGTAGGTAGCCAGGCATGTTTCGAGTATTTCCAAGCAATTGGTAACAAACGTAATACTTTGGCTTACGAAATTGATGGTGTGGTGTACAAGGTTGATTCTGTAGCCTTGCAGCAACAGCTGGGCTTTGTTGCGAGAGCACCGCGTTGGGCTACTTCGCATAAATACCCTGCTCAAGAAGAAATTACCCTATTGCGAGATGTTGAATTTCAGGTAGGGCGAACCGGAGCCATTACTCCTGTTGCTCGCTTGGAGCCGGTTTTTGTTGGTGGCGTAACCGTAAGTAATGCCACCTTGCACAACGCCGATGAAATTGAACGTTTAGCTGTGCGTATTGGTGACAGCGTAATTGTACGCCGAGCTGGCGATGTGATTCCGCAGGTAGCAGGGGTAATACTGGAGCGTCGTCCAGAAGATGCTAAAGAGATAGTATTTCCCGAAAGTTGCCCGGTGTGTGATAGCGCTATTGAGCGCATCGAAGGTGAAGCTGTAGCACGTTGTGTAGCAGGCTTGCGTTGTGGCGCACAGCGTAAAGAAGCGCTTAAACACTTTGTTGCCCGTAAAGCCTTAGATATAGATGGTATTGGCGACAAGCTGGTAGAGCAGTTGGTTGAAGCTGAGCTTCTGCAAACTCCTTTAGAACTGTTTCACCTCGCGCAGCAACGCGATGCCTTATTAGGCTTAGAGCGCATGGGCGAGAAGTCAGTAGATAAACTACTAGCAGGTATAGAAGCAGCGCGAGAAACTACTTTAGCGCGCTTTATTTATTCTTTAGGGATCCGCGAAGTAGGCGAAGCAACTGCTAGTAACCTTGCCCAACACTTTAAGAACTTACAGGCGATAGAAGACGCTAGCCTCGAGCAATTGCAAGATGTACCCGATGTGGGTGAAATTGTTGCTAAGCATCTGCGTTTCTTCTTCACTCAAGAGCAAAATGCAGAATTAGTCAATGCGCTGGCCGAACAACTCAGCTGGCCAGCAATAGAAGATAAGGTAGAAGAAGACTTAGCCATGAACGGCAAAGTGATTGTGCTTACCGGCACCTTAAACCAATTAGGGCGTAGCGAAGCGAAACAAGCCCTGCAAGCCTTGGGCGCTAAAGTAACTGGCAGCGTTTCTAAAAAAACCGACATTGTGATTGCCGGTGATGCTGCAGGCTCTAAACTGACCAAAGCCCAAGACTTAGGCATAGAAGTGTGGAACGAACAACAATTAGTTGATTTGCTGCAAAGCTAAGCTTAATTCTCCCACTACTATAGAGGCCCGCTAGATTACTAGCGGGCCTTTCTTGTTGAATAACCATTAAGGTCAACCGACCCTAGCAAAGCCTTTGATTTTGTTAAATGGCTTGCTATGCATGGATTCAGCTACGCTTAATCAACCACCATCAATAAAGTGATCCCTATGAGCCAATTTGATTCTTTGCTCCCACCTCAAATGGCAGAGCGCGCAGCCGACGTTGGAGTAAGTAAAGCCACCAAAGATCCGCTTAAAGCTTTTATGCTGGCACTTACTGCGGGTGCACACATCGGCATAGCCTTTGTTTTTTATACCACTGTCACCACTGGAGCTGGTGAGTACCCTTGGGGATTCACCCGCTTAATTGGCGGCATGGCATTTAGCTTAGGCCTGATTTTTGTGATTATTACCGGTGGTGAATTGTTTACCAGCTCTGTATTGACGCTGGTGGCAAGAGCTAGCGGTAAAATCTCATGGAAAAGCTTATGTGTTAACTGGTCTTTGGTTTACTTAGGTAACCTGGCGGGGGCTATTCTGTTGGTATCGCTAATGCTAATGACCAAGCAATATACCTTTGCAGAGGGGGAGGTTGGCATCAATACCATGCGGATTGCTCAACACAAGCTCCATCATGATTTCTTTCAAGCGGTTGCCTTGGGCATTATGTGCAATGTACTGGTATGTATCGCGGTGTGGATGACCTTTAGCGCCCGCAGCTTAACCGACAAAGTTATGGTTATGATTCTACCGGTAGCAATGTTTGTATCGGCCGGTTTTGAGCACTGTATCGCCAATATGTTTCAAGTACCTATGGCCATTGGCATTAAAAACCTTGCTGGCCCCGAGTTTTGGCAGGCTACTGGTTTAAGCCCCGCTGACTTTGCCGACCTCACTTTTGGCAACTTCTTCATCAATAATTTAATTCCAGTTACTCTTGGTAATATTATTGGTGGCGGGGTATTTGTGGGTTTAGGTTATTGGCTTATTTACCTACGAAAGCCCGATTAATCGCTGTTGTTGCATCGTTTAGGTGCGATTGTTCATCACTTAACTAAGCCTGTGGCTCGTCAATATTTGCTGTGCTTAACATGGTTGCAGCTTAGTTGTGCTAAGCATTGCTATATGAACCAAGAGTAAAGAGTGATTCCTCTGAATTTTTACCTCTTTTGGTGTATATTTTGCTTCGTTAATTCTTGAGTTTAGTTGTTGTACTTCGTGATTTAGGTTGTTTATGTCGGTTCTTTCCCCAAACAGTGTTTTTACTTCGCTTCAGCAAGATGGCCCCTTTTCGGTGAGCCGTGATGCCTTTGTGGCGCACCCATTTTCTACTAGCGTTCGCAGCTGGGTAAAACGCTTGCAGCAAGACAGCAATAATGTGTCTAAGTATCGCGCGCTGCGCAGCCAAATATTTGAGTTTTTGGGCATCGACAGCTTCTCACAAATCCAAAACTTAATAGACGATGTAAGCTTGCGTAAACAGCGCAGTGAGCGAGCCTTATCTCTATTGGGGAATATGTTTGGTATTGATGGCAACTTGAATGAAATTGAGAGCCGAATTGATGAATATGCGCGTACTGCAGACGCGGTGATTCACTCAATTAAGGGGAAAATTCTTTCTCCTTATGCTTCGCATATTGAAAATACCAACGAAATTGAAGTGACCAATAATCCGGTAGAGCTATTGTTGATTATGTTCAACGATGACTACCACAAAAAAGCCCGCTTTGAAGCGCGGCGTAAACTGATTCTAATGACCTTGGCTGGTAGTATCGAGCAGCGTGAGCGAGAGACCGAAATTGAAAATAAATTCTCGGCATTTCTCGAGTTTTTAAATGGTTATGTGTGGAGCAAGGAACTCAAGATTGGTGAGTTAGACCCAGTGTACTTGCATTCCAAACATCCAAGTGAAGACTACGCTTGTAGTGAGGTTAAAGTATTAAATCCTCAGCAAGCTAAGCTTATTCAACGTGGTGAGCGCGAGAAGCTAACTCTTCTTAAACGCCGTAGCTTTAGTGTGGGCGAGCGTAAAATTCCCATCTACGTATCTATTCGCAAAAAGCCGCCAGAAGCCAAAGTATTAAAACTGCTTCGCAAAAACCAAAAGAATCCAGCGGTTGCGGTTGATGATGAATTAGGGCTTATGGCGGTGCTAGATTCAGTTAGTGATATTAAGGCTTTTCAAAAGCACCTCACACGCAGTGCTTCTAGTGCTAATTCTTTAATGGTGCTTGAAGATATATCCGACACCTTAACCGAACGGTCTGAATATCGTGGCAGGGCGGTGGGCTCTAGTGAAAAAACGCCAATGATGAAGTTTTTTGCTCGCTTAGGCGGGATGCGGGTGGAGTTTATTATTCATACCAACCGTACTTGGCTTAACTATATGTACCAGCAAGATGTGGCGCACAACGAGTATGAAGTAAAAAGAATGTTCGACACAGGGGTCATTGAGCTGCTATTCCCTATGGACATTTTTCATTTAAATCACCGTAAAACCCGTGATGAAATGATTCAATTTTTCAGAAAACAGATTGAGGCTTAAGCCATAAAGTCTGCGGCATGTCTGATATCGCCATCAAGCTAGCGAGCCTGCTTGCAATGGCATATTGGTGGCGCTAGAGTGTTTCTTAAATTAAGTTGTTGGTTGTGTATTGTTGAGTTTAGCGCGTTTATCGATAGTGGTTTATACCGTTCTGGCATTTGCTTTAACTAGCATTAATGCCAGTGCTAGCCCGATTATCGAGCCGCAAAGCAAGGCTGAAGAGTTCTCGGCAATCAGTCATTCAACGATGCAAGATTGTCATGTCAGTCTAGGCGCTTTTGCTGCTTCAAATAACGAAGAACATGCGCACAGCCATACAATGCCTATTGGGGCCAGTTGTTGCACAGTAAGCTGCATGGCTCCGCCTCTGATTAACCTGTTTGGGCTCAACATAGCTGAATCTCCGAGCAGCCTATTAGCTTTCTTAGCTATGCGCAGTATTGCCCCAACTAATACAGCAGAACCTCTTTACCGCCCTCCCATCAGTTAAGTACCCACTATATTTACGCACTATCAGCCTTTGGTTCGATAGTGGAAACATTAAGCCCTAGCGAGCTGGGGTAAAAGTGGAACAATGATGAACATTTCTTTTTATAAATTGGCGGCAGCGATGCTGCTTAGTGCCTATGCAAACTTGGCTTATGCAGAGCCGAATGCCAATGCGCTTGGCCAAAATCTGTATTTAACTATTGGTGGCTATGGATGCGCAGCTTGCCATGGCAAATACGCTAATGGTGCTGGTAACGTGGGTGGAAACATTCGTGGCGCCAGCTTAGAGCAGCTCAATCAAGCCCTAGAAAATGAACCTACTATGAAGTTGCTAGGCGACGCTTTCGCGCCAGGGCAACGAGAGCAAGTGATTCAATATCTAGCCAGCTTAGGTGCTATGCCGCTGGTGGAATGGAACATAGGTGATGATACCAACATTAAATTCCAGCAGCTCATACCTCAACAGTTGAGCCAACTGGTTGTTAAAAACGACACCTTGGCTGCTGTAGCGGTCGATCTTAGCCCCTTGGCAATAAAACAAACATTAGATATAGAACCTTTAGATACCCAAGCCGTGCAATTTGTTGCGCCAGCAAGCTTGGTAAACCTACAAGTGGAAGAGCAGGTTCTACAATTAACAGTAAATGAATATGAGAATAATGATGAAAATACTAAATAAATTACTACTAAGCCTATTGGTTTGTTTCAGCAGTTCGGTATTGGCTAAAACTAGCATCGAGCTTTATAAGTCACCTACCTGCGGTTGTTGTACCGAGTGGGCCGAAATCATGGAGCAAAAAGGTTATCAGGTGAATGTGCATCACAAACAGCAGTGGAATGTACTAAAACAAAGCTACGACATGCCTGCTCAGTTGCAGTCTTGTCATAGCGCTGTGATTGATGGCTATTTGATAGAAGGCCATGTGCCTGAAAGTGATATAGCCCGCTTGTTAAAAGAGCGCCCTAAAAACATCAAAGGTTTAGCTGCGCCCGGTATGCCGCAACATTCTCCGGGTATGGCTCGAGAAGGTGAGGCCTATAAGGACTTTAAAGTTATCGCTTTTTCAGAGGATGGCTTAAGTATCTACAAGGAGTATTAGAGCCTTTAAAGTGATCTTAACTTAGGCCAGCCCAGCGTTGGCCTATATTGCAAACTCGTAAAGCCAATTATTCGCAATAACTAAAGGAGTGAATTAAGCTTTAAATAAGTCACTCATAGGAATTGAAGACTTTCGAATGAAGCTGTTTTTGCTTGTAGCTCTGCTGTTTTGTTGGCCGATATATGCCAAGCCTCAATCCGACGTATCGACCTTGTATTTCACTAATCTTCCTAATAATTTTACCGCGTCTATTGGTGCAGAAGTGGTTAAGGTTGCATACCAAAAACTGGGTATTCAGGTCGAGTTTGTAGATATGCCCACTAAACGCGCATTAGTACAATCTAATGAAGGTAAGGTTGATGGTGAGATTCACCGGATTTGGAGCATCGCCGATAGCTACCCAAATCTAATCCGTGTTCCCACTCCGATTAATTATATAGACCAAGTGGTATTTGGTTCGATACAGAATGCAGAAATAAAACAGTGCGCAGACTTAGCGCCTTATTCCGTTGGCATAGTAAGAGGGGTGAAGCATGCTGAAGAATGCACTCGAGATCTTCCTCTTCAAAGGGTTTTTAACACTGACGTTAGGATGATGGCCTTGTTAAGTGCGCAAAAAATTGATTTTGCTGTTTCTTCTTGGGTTAATGGAATGTGGCTAAGAAAATCTATGAATATAGACAATGTTCATGTTGTGGGCCCTCCTATAAGTCGTCAGTTGCTCTATCACTATGTTCACAAGAAGCATGCTGATTTAGTCGATAAAATCGACGCTGTATTTCAAGAAATGCAAGAGAGTGGCGAGCTTGAGCTTGTTAGAAAGCAAGTCATTAATGAGCTATTAAAAAATGCGCATTGAGACTGATACCTCTTGCCTTTTACACTAAGCAAGGTGCCGGTAGTTCAGCTTTAAAGTGAGCAATAAATCCAAGCTAACTTAGGTGAGCATAGTGAAACACCAAGCCTTTTTCCCGCACCATCGCAATAAGCTGTTTGCTTGTTACACCGGACTAGAAACCGAGCTGGTTTATCGCCGTGGCTTCAATTTGCCCGGTTTTGCTGCTTACCCTTTGCTAGCTACTCCCAGTGATAAACTTTTGCTTGGTGATTATTACAAGCAACTAATCCAGTTAGCTAGCGAGTTGGGAGTGGGATGTATTCTTGATTCAGTGTCTTGGACGGCAAATCGAGACAGAGCAGCAGCTCTTGGGATCACTGTTGAGCAGCTGAAGCAATTCAACATAGAAGCAATAGAGTTTATTGCTGGTATTAAACGGCAGAATCCTGATGTGCCAATAGTATTGTCTGCGCAAGTTGGTCCGCGTGATGATGGTTATGCACCCAGTCATTTAATGAATGTACACCAAGCCTTTGATTATCACAGTGAGCAAATAGCGGTGTGTGCTAGCACTGAAGTAGATCTTATTAGTGCATTTACCATTTGTTACCCCGAGGAAGCGATAGGCATAGTTAAAGCTGCGAAAAAATATACGATGCCCGTAGCAGTAGCATTTACCTTAGAAACAGATGGTCGTTTACCTACGGGTATGAGTTTGCAAAAAGCCATCGCTATGGTTGATGCTCAGACAGACTCAGCAGTGCTTTATTACTTAATAAACTGCGCCCATCCGAGTCATTTTTCTCACATTTTAGATGGTGGAGCGTGGATGCAGCGCTTGCGTGGCTTGGTTGTTAATGCCTCTTGCTGTAGCCATCAAACACTTGAGCAAGCCACTGAGTTGGACGAAGGCAACCCAGCTGAATTAGGTAAACAAGTTGCTGAACTTCATCGTAGCTACCCCCAGCTCAATATTCTAGGCGGCTGTTGCGGCACCGATATGCGTCACATGAGGTCTATATTTGAAGCGGTGAAAGCGAGAGGCTAGTGCATTTTTAGTTTACTCAGCTAAAGCCTTTTTAAACCAGTTGATGATCGCTTGATGTACTAAACCCTGGCTTTTATTCGCGCGCCAAACTAACACTATTTGTAATGGTGTATTTAACTCATCGTTTACCGTTAACTTAATAAGCTTACCTTGTGATACTCGTTCTTGTAAGTAGTGCTCTGGGGCTACTAGCCAGGCTTGTTGGGCTTCGGCAACCGTGCTTGCAGCCGCTAATGTGTCTACCTTCCAAACATATGGCGAAATCTTTAATGACTCAAATAGCTCACTGCGAGCCAACAATACTTGCCGATGTTGCTGGAGGTGCTGAGTATTCACAACTTCTAGCTTTGTTAATGGATGGCTGGGCGAGCAAAAATAACTCATCTCTTGAGACCACAATGGCAAAGTGTGCAGGCTCCCCGCTAACTGCTGTTGGACTATAGCAATGCCTATATCGGCTTGGTCTTTCGCAATGCGTGCAATAACATCTTGGCTTAAAGCCTCGGAGATGGTGAGTTGTAAGTTGGGAAATTGCTCGCCAATTGAGTTTAAAAACTGTTGCTCCATTGGCAACCCGATTAAATCATCAACAACTAAAGTAAAGCTGCTTTCTAATTGAGGATTGTGTTGATTCGCAAGATTTTGTAATTGTTCACAACGCAGCAATATTTGCTCTGCTTCTGCGTATAGCGCTTCTCCTGCAGGAGAAAGTATTGGGTTGCGCCCCGAACGCTCGAACAATTCTACGTTTAAATCTAGTTCTAAGTTCGCAATGGCTGTGCTCACTGCCGAGTGGGCTTTTCCGAGCTTTCTTGCCGCAGCTGAAAATGAACCTAGATCTGCTGCAAGAGTAAAAGCACTCAATTGATTTAGATTAAAATTAACCATCTGTCTGTTTTTTTGAAAGGTATCTGACTTTGTTCTTTTAGATTAGCAGGTATATTAGCTAGCACAAGGTGAGTCACCGAGAACAAAGATGGTGATTAAAGGCTACTAGCCTAACTGCACTTGCAGGCAAGGATGCGTTTTAACTCAAACAAAATAGTGAGATAAAACCATGTCTAAGGCAATTGAATCAACTTATAACGAAGATGTTGACCCAGCTAAAACGTATGAGCGTAAAGTATCGCCAAATGTAAATTTTTATCAAAGTGTAAGAGCAAGCAAAGCAGAGGGAACTCGTAAACATGTTCGTGATGAAGTATTGCTGCCACATACAGGTGATGCGTATTTTGTGAAAGCAGGGCAAGTTATTCGTTTTGAGCAGCGCCCTAGCTTACATAATCATCGTACACAGATAATTGATGTTCATTTTGTTACGCCTAATCTAGAGCAATGGGGAGACCACTTAAACACATCGGCGGTAAATGGCTTGAATCAGCGTTTATATAGTGCAGTTTGGTCTCAAAGTGGCTTCATGGAAAAAATGGTGACCTTGGTAGAGGATGAATTCCCCTACGAAAAGCTACAAGACGAAAGCTGGAGTCATATCTTTTTTGCTGCACATTGTTGTCCTGAATGGCTGAACATGTGTTACGGCAAGGAAGGGAACGTAAACAGCTGCCAAGAAAACTTTATTCATGCCTTTGGTCGCATTCCAGCAATTGCGAATATCGAGAATATTGTTGAGCGCAGAGCGGTGATTAAACAGTTCGCAGATCGAAATGACATAAATATGTTCCAGCCGAACAAATTCTCACAAGACGAGCAAGGGATAACGCGCTGTATGCTAGCACCTTCGCCAGGAGTAGAGGACGGCGTTGGCTGTGAGTTTTACGCGGAAAAAGATCAATATATCGTAGTGAGCAACTGCCCTTATGCAGACCAAGCTTTGCCATATCCTGAAGCTAAACCTAACCCAGTTTACGTAAGCATTTTTGACACTGGTATTAAGCCTGAAGTGGGTCATTTAGGTGATATAGGTGGCTGGGAAGAAGATATCTATGCGCGCATCGCGACCAAAGACAATTCGATTAAGTAAGCATCACTATATTTAGCGCCGGGTCTACTAATCTGGCGCTTATCTTAACTCCAACTGGTGAATCGCATGAGTAGTTTCAAAACAACTAATACCATTAAGACCTTACCAACTGGTAGCTTGAGCAACATATTAGATACAAAGCTAAAGGTGTTGGCGGCCATAATGCTGTTGATTAGCCAATTACTAATCTTTTTGTTTCTGCCAATCGCTGGAGGGATTGGATGGATACTTGCGTTTTCAGCAATCGAAATTGCAAGTTTAGGTGCTAGCCTTTGGCTGGTGGGTGAAGTACTGTTTTTTTCTTCAATTGCAGTACTAGGAAAGCCTGTATTTCAAGTTATTAAAGTGAACTTGCTTAAGTTAATTCGCAATCCTAGCAGTAATGAAAGCGTTCAAAGTAATTAATCTAATGTATAAATTAGCGACTAATCTGCTTAACTTCCAAGCGTGTTCTAAAAGGCCTGCAAATAATGCAGGCCTTTCTACTATGGTGGTCGCAACGGTGCTTGAACCAGTGACCCTCGCCTAGCAAAGAGGAGGGCGATGCTCTCCCGTTCTTTGTGGCTAAGCGATAAGTCTGAGTTTATCGTTTAGTAGAAAGCAAAAAGGCCTGCAAGTAATGCAGGCCTTTCTAATATGGTGGTCGCTACGGTGCTTGAACCAGTGAGCATCGACTAGCAAAGCAGCCTAGCAAAGAGGAGGGCGGTGCTCTCCCGCTCTTAATGGCTAAGCGGTAAGTCTGAATTTACTGTTTGTCAGAAAGCAAAAAGGCCTACAAATAATGCAGGCCTTTCTAATATGGTGGTCGCTACTGGGCTTGAACCAGTGACCCTCGCCTTGTAAGGGCGATGCTCTCCCAACTGAGCTAAGCGACCGAATTTTTCCTACTAACAAACCGTTCATCGAACCATTTGCTTTAAATATGGTGGTCGCTACTGGGCTTGAACCAGTGACCCTCGCCTTGTAAGGGCGATGCTCTCCCAACTGAGCTAAGCGACCGAATTTTTCTTACTAACAAACCGTTCATCGAACCGTTTGCTTTAAATATGGTGGTCGCTACTGGGCTTGAACCAGTGACCCTCGCCTTGTAAGGGCGATGCTCTCCCAACTGAGCTAAGCGACCGAATTTTCTTGCTAACAAACCGTTCATCGAACCGTTTGCTTTAAATATGGTGGTCGCTACTGGGCTTGAACCAGTGACCCTCGCCTTGTAAGGGCGATGCTCTCCCAACTGAGCTAAGCGACCGAATTTTTCTTACTAACAAACCGTTCATCGAACCATTTGCTTTAAATATGGTGGTCGCTACTGGCTTAAATCTGTGATTCTCGCCATGTAGAGAGTAGGGCGATGCCCTTACCAACCACTAACACTAATTGTTTAGTGTTTAAATATGGTGGTCGCTACTGGGCTTGAACCAGTGACCCTCGCCTTGTAAGGGCGATGCTCTCCCAACTGAGCTAAGCGACCGTCTTGTGGGGGCGTATTATAGGGTGGTCTGCGTGTGTGTCAACGCAAATTTTAAGGAAACTGACTGCTTGCACAAATTCTCGTCAAAATGCTTATTTAGGCTGCTGTGTTGGCTAAATTGTTAGCAAATTAAGCATTGTTTGAGTGTGGCTCTTAGCTAGCGAATTTTGTTGGGTGTGGTAAAATCCGCGCCATTCAACTCGGTCAACTATTTAACTAGAGAATAAACATGACAGTTCGTACTCGCGTAGCACCTTCACCAACGGGTGACCCTCATGTAGGTACCGCCTATATCGCACTATTTAACTACTGTTTCGCTAAGCAACATGGTGGCGAATTTATTCTGCGTATTGAAGATACTGACCAAGCACGTAGTTCGCGTGAATCTGAACAAGCTATATACGACAGCCTTAGCTGGTTAGGTTTGAGCTGGGACGAGGGCCCAGATTGTGGCGGATCCGCTGGCCCTTACCGCCAAAGTGAGCGAAGCGATATTTACAAAAAATACGCCCAGCAGCTTATTGATGAAGGTAAAGCGTTTTATTGTTTTGCTACTTCTGAAGAGCTTGATGAAATGCGTAAGCAGCAAATGGCAGAAGGCCTACAACCTAAATATGATGGTCGTGGCTTAAAACTTAGCGCCGAAGAAATTGCCGCTAACCTGGCCGAAGGCAAACCTTACGTTGTGCGTATGAAAATCCCAGAGTCTGGCAGCTTTAGCTTTAACGACTATTTACGTGGTGACGTTGAGATCCCTTGGGAACAGGTAGACATGCAAGTGCTACTTAAAGCCGATGGCTTGCCAACTTACTTTTTGGCTAACGTTGTTGACGACCACCTCATGGGCATTACCCACGTATTCCGTGGTGAAGAGTGGCTAAACTCAGCGCCAAAACTGCTTAAGCTTTATCAAGACTTAGGTTGGGAAGCGCCGGTACTTGGCCACATGCCATTATTGCGTAACCCAGATAAGAGTAAGCTAAGTAAGCGTAAAAACCCAACCAGCGTAAATTACTACCGTAAGATGGGCTTTTTACCAGAAGCGATGCTTAACTACTTAGGCCGCATGGGTTGGTCTATGCCTGACGAGCGTGAGAAGTTCACGCTAGCTGAGATGATTGAACACTTCGATATGAAGCGTGTATCGCTTGGTGGTCCAGTATTTGATGTTGAAAAACTAAAATGGTTAAACGGTTTATGGATCCGCGAAGAATTAAGTGACGAGCAGCTAGCGCAACGCCTAGTGGAGTGGGCCTACAATCAAGAAACGCTAATGGGCATCATTCCTCAAGCTAAGGCGCGCTTAGATGTATTGAGTGACTTAGCACCGCTTGCAGGGCACTTTGTTTCAGGCATGCCGGAATATGCGCCAGAGCTACTTACTGGCGGTAAGCTAGAAGAAGAGCAAGTTCGTAGCTTGTTACAAATGTTTATTTGGCAATTAGAAGAGCAGCGTCAGTGGGATAAAGACACGGTATTTGCGGTAGCTAAGCAATTGTCTACTCACCTAGATGTTAAAATTCGTGACTTCTTAGAGCCGATTTTTGTAGCCATCACCGGTAAAACTAGCTCAACCTCGGTGGTTGATGCTATGGCTATCTTAGGCTCGGATATGAGCCGCGCGCGTTTGCGTTTTGCGCTTAGCCATATTGGCGTAAGTAAAAAACAAGCTAAGTCTTTAGATAAAGCTTACCGCGCCTATAAAGCTAGCTGGTAAGCCAGCAGATAAAACCTAAAAAGCCAACTCTTAGAGTTGGCTTTTTTTATTTGTTAGCGCAAATAGTTTGTTTATACCAATAACATGCTGCCACAGGCCGCAACTAGTAAACCTAGCGCCAGCAAGAACTGCAATTGAAGTCTAATACTCATCGTGTTCCTTTATTGTGCATCAGTAGTGAACTCATCTTGCCCCAAGCTCAGCAACGATTACCTTGAATTACCTCACAGTTTGTTTTTTAACCACGTTTTATGCGCTAAAAATCCTTCTTAGATCTCATTTATATTGCCTTTTAATGCCAATCTTGTAACCAAATTGACACAATGGCATAACATGCTGTAGGCCCTATTTAGGCTGTGCTGTTTAGGCCCATTTGTAGCGCCTTTATTTACAAATGACTTATTTATAAATAAAGGCTTAAGCAACTAGTATTTAGCTTTTTTTTTGCTATGGTGGTTGCAGGGTTAGTTTTGTGGATACAAACTAACAAACCATAGTTAAGCAAGCGCAAGTGTTTATAAAGCAAGGAAAGCTTTAATGCTTGCTTAAGGGCAAATACACTAAATTTAGGTTTCAGCATAAACCGATAGTGATCGTTACAAGGAGATTCGATGTCTATTAGTAGTCAGTTAGATCAAGATTCTGGGCAGCTTATTATCAGTGTGGCTGGCAGGTTCGATTATTCTCTACACCGTGACTTTAGAGCCTGCTATGAGCACATTTCAGTCGAGGGCATTCAGCTGATTCTTGACTTAAGCAGTGCAGAATACATGGATAGCTCGGCATTAGGCATGATGTTATTACTTAAAGAGCACGCCGAAAAAAGCCAAGCCGAAGCCCTTACTATTCGTAAACCTTCACCGGCGATTTTGAAAATTTTAGAAATAGCCAACTTCGATAAACTACTTAAAATCGAAAATTAGTGTTTGAAGTTGATACGCTAAGCTTTCTCAACAAGGCGGTTAAAGGCACAGCCCTTGTGGTTGACGATACCCGCATAAACAGGTTGTTGTTGGGGAAAATACTCAGTGATATTGGCTATCAAGTGGTATTTGCAGAACATGGTCAACAAGCGGTAGAGCTATTTAAACAACAAGATATTGATATTGTGTTCATGGATGTATTGATGCCAGTAATGGATGGCTATCAAGCAACTGCCGAAATAAAGCGTTTAAGCACCCAAAAATTCACTCCCGTTTTATTTGTGACTGCTCAAAATGATGTTGATGCGCTGGTTAAGTGCATAGCATGTGGTGGTGATGACATTTTATTTAAGCCGGTTCACCAGGCGGTGCTCAAAGCCAAAGCGCTTGGCTTTGAGCGCACTAAAGCCATTTATAATGAAATAAGCCGACTGCATAACCAACTTCAAGAAGAAGAAGAGCTCGCCGAGCGGGTGTTTAGCAGCGCCGTGGCTAACTCGCAATGTGCTGATCAAGAATTACTGGTCTCGCTAGACAGCGCTTCTACCTTTTCAGGTGATGTAATTTTTGCCGAATATCGCCCCAATGGCGATATTCATGTTTTGTTGGGCGACTTTACTGGGCATGGTTTGCGCGCTGCAATTGGAGCAATGCCAGTTGCCGACATTTTTAGAGGTATGACCCGAAAAGGCTACACTGGTGAAGCCATTCTTCGGCAAATTAATCGTCGCCTGCATCGCTTGCTTCCTACCGGTATGTTTATGGCGGGTATATTTGTGGAGCTATCGCTTCAGCAAAAGTCTTTAACGGTGTGGAATGGCGGTATGCCCGAGATGCTTATTTATAATGCTCAGCAACAAGCAATACGTGAGCGTTTAACTTCAGCATCAATTCCTTTGGGGATTCAAAACGAAGTAGAACTTAACCTTAAAACTCTGCCCTGGTTACCTTATGATCATGGGGTAATGCTAAGTGATGGGGTAACCGAAGCGCTTAGTGCCAGTGGCGAAATGTTTGGTGATCAGCGCTTGGCTAATGCTATCGCTAATAGAGCCGCACACCCCTCGTTTATTGCCAGTATTCAGCACGAACTGCAGCTATTTTGTGAGGGTGCCGAGCAACTAGACGATATTAGCATGGTCGAAATTCCCGATTTACTGAATAGGCCAAATCAACAATCTGCCAATACTTATAAAGCCGGTCCTTTAGCGGCAGGGCAGTGGAGCTGGGCGCTTGAATTAGACGCCACTAGCCTTAAAAAGTTTACTCCTATTCCATTACTGATGACGACTCTACAAGAGTTATCGGTACACCAAACCGACCGTAATATTCTATTTACCGTGGTTAGTGAACTGTTTAACAACGCTTTTGAACACGGCGTCTTAGGTTTGGATTCGGCAATCAAAACCTCGGCCAGTGGTTTTGAAGAGTATTATCGACAACGTAAGCACAAAGCTAAAGAGCTTAGCGAAGGGTCGGTGAGTATTGCCATTGAGTTTGATGGAAAGCAAACTCGCCAGTTCACTATTAAAGTGGCCGATAGTGGTAGTGGTTTTGAAGTGACAAAAGCCGCAGAGCAAAGCTCTGAACAGCAATATTCAGGTAGGGGGCTAGGTTTGCTTGAGTCTCTTTGCGAGAGTGTGGAGTTTAACTCACGAGGCAACAGCGTTACTGCGGTTTACCGCTGCCAGCATTAATAAACTTGCTTAATTTGCCTTGAATTGTTGGCTAAATGAGCAAGTGGCTCGTTTCTAGGGAAAAACGGTTGACACTCTAGTTCCCGCTGCTTAGAATTCTGCTCGCTTTCGGCAGATATTGTGTTGAAAGTAGTGTGACTTTGGGGCTATAGCTCAGCTGGGAGAGCGCTTGCATGGCATGCAAGAGGTCCGCGGTTCGATCCCGCGTAGCTCCACCAATTCACACCCTACCGTTTATCGGGGCTATAGCTCAGCTGGGAGAGCGCTTGCATGGCATGCAAGAGGTCCGCGGTTCGATCCCGCGTAGCTCCACCAATTTTCTCTTCTACTCTTATCCTGTATTGAGCAACTAACACTTAGTTGTGATTTTCTGTTTCTGTCTATTGTTGCTTTAAGCCGCTACTTACTACACTCAAAGTCTGATGTATTATATTGAGTACCGCTTATGTTTATCCGCAATCTTGGTTTACAGTGCTTATTGGCTGCTAGTTTAACTATTTTTACTTCTGCCTCTTTCGCCGAACCGCTCCCCACTCGAGACCAAGCTGCTCAAGCTTTAGCAGCTAGCTATAACCAACAACAACGGCAGTTCATGCTTGAGTCAGTTAACGCAACAGCCAGCGCGCAAGGAGACTTGGTTCACTATCATTTAACCTTAGCTGAGCAAGACTCTAGTGCTAAAGACATCGAATTATTGGCCCAACAAGTAAGAGCCGATATTTGCAAAGTAGACCAGCAGTCTTTGTATCGTGGAGTAAGAGTAAAACTGGTGATAAACCGCAGCAATGGCGAGTCGCTGTATCAAGCGATTCAAAGTGACAATGACTGCTCCCGTTTGCCTTATTAATACCGTCCCTTAGAGATTACTAAAGAACATCATCGTTAAAGTAGTTAATTGCTCGTAACTGAGCAATTGACCGCTTGCTTGTTTACTTATCGTCTATCCTCTTGATAAGACGTGTGAATTGAGGAGTGTTAAGTATGTCTTTTACCAATACCATCGAGTCGATGTGTCCTATTGCTCGCGGGCCAGATCATCAAAACTCACCCATCCCCATGGAAGGGAAATGGGTAAACGCCATTGAAGTGACCGACATCTCTGGCTTGTCTAATGGGGTTGGCACTTGCGCCCCACACCAAGGAGCAACCAAGGTATCGATTAACGTGAAAAATGGCATTATAGAAGAGTGCTTAATTGAAACGGTGGGGTGCTCGGGCATGACCCATTCTGCAGCAATGGCATCAGAAATCCTTACCGGAAAAACGCTATTAGAGGCGCTTAATACCGATTTAGTGTGTGATGCAATTAATGTAGCGATGCGCTCAATTTTCGAAAACCTCGCCTATGGGCGAAGCCAAACCGCTTTTTCTGAAGGTGGCTTACCCATTGGGGCTGGCCTAGACGATTTAGGCAAAGGCTTGCGCTCTCAAGTAGGCACTGCCTATGGCACCAGAGCTAAAGGGGCACGCTATTTAGAGCTTGCCGAAGGCTACGTTACGCGAATGGCCTTAGACGAAGACAACGAAATTATTGGCTACGAGATAGTACAAATGGGCAAGATGATGAGCGCCATTGCTGATGGGGTAGACGCCAATCAAGCTTTAGATGACAGTAAATCTCACTATGGACGCTTTGAAGACGGTGTTCAGTACGTTGACCCGCGAAAAGTTTAGGGAGTAACAACATGGCAGAATTTGAAGGAAAAGAGCGCCGAATTGAGCGGATCGAGCAAACTTTAGCGCAATACCAACTCACATCATTAGAAGCCGCGCGCGAGCTATGCCAATCACGTGGCTTTGATCCACACGATATTACCTTAACCACCCAGCCTATTGCCTTTGAAAATGCCGCTTGGGCCTACGTATTAGGTGGCGCGATAGCAATTAAAAAGCAAGATAAAACCGCCGAGCAAGCCGCGCTTTCTATTGGCGAAGCTCTGCAAAGTTTTTGTGTACCAGGCTCGGTAGCTGATCAACGTAAGGTGGGCTTAGGCCACGGAAACTTAGCCTCTCGTTTGCTTTCAACTCAGTCGGATTGCTTTTGTTTTTTAGCGGGGCACGAGTCTTATGCCGCCGCAGAAGGGGCAATTAAAATATCTGAGTATGCTAACCAAGTAAGAAGCAAACCTTTGCGCCTTATTCTTAATGGCCTTGGCAAAGATGCGGCTTATATGATTGCTCGGATGAATGGTTTTACCTACGTGCAAACCCAATTTGATTACCAAACGGGCGAATTGAATATCACCCGAGAAAAGGTATTTGGCAAAGGCCACCGAGCCACTATTCGCTGCTACGGCACCGATGATGTAGTAGAGGGTGTAGCGGTAATGCATCACGAAGGTGTGGATATTTCTATTACTGGTAACTCTACTAACGCTGCACGCTTTCAGCACCCGGTTGCTGGTACTTATAAAAAAGAGCGTTTACTACTCGGCAAAGAGTACTTTTCGGTTGCTTCTGGCGGTGGAACAGGGCGCACTATGCACCCCGACAACGTGGGCGCTGGCCCTGCCTCTTACGGGCTAACCGATACCATGGGCAGAATGCACTGCGATGCCCAATTTGCAGGTTCTTCCTCAGTGCCTGCTCACGTAGAAATGATGGGCTTGGTAGGTATGGGTAACAACCCTATGGTAGGTGCCAGTGTTGCGGTAAGTGTGGCAGTTGAGCAGTCGCAGTAATACGGGTTGTCCAGCTATGGAAATATCAAAGCCGACTCTTGGTCGGCTTTTTGTTGTTTAGAAACTCAAGCGAACAGTTAAAGGCCTGAATTGTAGGCGAGCTGAAGGCTGGTGTTGTAACAAGCTTTTGCCCCAAAATGAGTTGGTAATTTAGAGTGTCGGTTGTACGGTTAGGCCACACTCTAGTAAAGATGGCCCTAGTACAATTTATTCGTTCGACATTCTAATAGCTCTAACCCAACCATACAAGGTAGCTTGATAAGTTAGAAACCCTGCCTATAAAAGCAGGGTTAGGGCTGCCTTGCTCTGGCGCATCACGAGAAGTTTAATCCTCACTAGGGCGCCCTTGTAAGTACAAATATCGATAAGGTTCTCCGCCTGCCCACTTTGCATCGCAATCACAATAGGCTCCAAATTTGTAATAGCATGAGTTATTTACGCCCTGGTTATAGCTGCCCGATTTAGAACCGACCACCTTGTCCCTAAAATTTTTGGTAAAAGGCACTTGGTCCCCTCGATCCAAGCAATCCGGGCCATAGCAATAGCACTGCGTCCCAAAAGTGCCTCCGATATGGCATGAATCATCATTTCTGCAACCTGTTTTAGGCGCTTCGCAACCATAAGTCTGCAGCCCATCCACGGTACTCACAATCACCATCTGTTGATAAATTGCCCCTGAGCTGCTTTTCCTCTGTTCACACCCTATCGCAGTCCATCCATCGTAAGTAGCTTGCAAATTGAACGCGCGCTGCAGATTGTCACAGGCTTTAGAACCCTTGCCTCGTTTTTCACATTGTGAACGGTACACCTCCATCAGTAGTTCCCAAATCGGCTTGAAGGTATACCGAACGGCTTGAGTCCCTTTGTCGGCGCTGTCAATAAACGCGTCTAATGTCTCTTTGCTTACCTCTTTGAGCATATTCGCTCGTGCTTCATCCGATCCCCCAAAAATCACGTGTTTGGTAGTTGCTTGTTGTTTAACAGCCGCTTCCTTCTCATCTTTTGAGTAAGCACCGCAACTATTCACACTCCAGCCCCCTCCTGCTGACACCCCTTCCACATCAGCACAAGCCTTCGCGCTTAAGGTATTTTGGATGTCAGAGCTTTGTGATTCTGAGCTTTCCCATTGCTGGAAACGGCTCCCTATCATTTGCTGCATCATGATGTGGGAGCCTACAGATTGCATAAAGCTTAAGTATTGTCCCCATATGTTTGGGTCACCCACATTTTTAGCTTCAATCATCGGTAGCGACCCAATATCATCCAAATAGCTGGGTTCAATATTCTCAAGTCCGAAGCAATTGGTGTCGTGAATAAAGTCGATACTGCTTTTTACTAACGTAACGTCCAGTATTGATGAATGGAAACTAGATGAGAGTGTCGAATCACTGCCTGTCATGGCATTAACAGACCCTTTAGCGCTCAGTACCGCCGTGTTGTAGCTCCCAGATAAGTCGGCCGACGTCATGACTTTATTTACCATTTTCTCCATGCTTTCGTAGGTAGCTATTTCCCTTGATGCTTGTTGGACGGCACTTACACTTGCACAGGTGCCTAGCTTTGTGTCTTTAAAAAATACCTTTCCTCCTTTAAGTAAGCTCAAGGTGTTAATGCTTGGCAAATAGAAAGCGTTACCCAACCCTGGACAGACATTGTCAGGACAAGCTTCAGAACTCTGCTTGTCTTTCAATTTCTGATTAGGGAATTGCACGGATCTAATATCGGCAGCGGCGACATAGCTACAGCTGAGCACAGCAAACCCAGTCAACGCGATAGTTATCTTTTTCATTTTGTTCTTCCTTGCCTATAAACCCTCGCAATGCGCGAGGGCTAGTGGTAGAGAACCTTACTCATTGGTACAAACGGGTAAGAGATCGCGAAGCTCTTGGTTTAGAGCGGATTGAACCAATGAAGCAACCAGGGTGCGCAATTGCTCGCCAAAGAAATACTCGATGATGGATACCACCGGTTTGAGAAGCTCATTGAAGATACCCAGACCGTCTATTTTGATCGTAATGTTGCTGTAAGTTAAATGGATGAGGTAGATATCAAGCTTGTTGAAACACACTTGACCATCCTTAATGGACGCGGTAAAAATCGCCTTCCCATTAGCGCCACCGCCTTGCGCGGTGGCTTTGCCTTTCACGGCAACGCTTGCATTAACATCAGGAAATGGCCAGGGCATTTTTGCCTGCGCCCGCACTCGGCCGAGTACTTTTGTTGAAATGTCTCTTTCGAGGTTGCCCACGAACTCCAACTCCCCGGCATATTCACTTAAGTGTTGGGTATCACTTTCTTCAAAATCTGCTCTACAGTTCACTTTTTCAATTGTCATGGTATCGATGCGTAAGGAGGCTAAACCGACCATGTCAAAAATGGCGTAACTCAATTCTGGTTTTACCCAAACGTAAGGCGGCCAAGAAGGCACTGGAAAGGGAAATTCAGGCAAGGTCTCTTTGTCACTAGCAACGTCGACCATAGGGTCCATATCTAGCTCTTCCATCAAGCGAGGTATGCTGGCATTGACCAGTGGAAGTAGTTTTTTGATTACCTTATTTAATAGATCTTCAATGCTGTTATCAGGGTCACTCATCGTGGTACTCCTTGTAAGGTGTAAAGGCTAACGTTTTCTCTTGCTGGTTATGCACACCGGCTTGAAACACCCACCACGACTTATCACCTCCCCAAGATACTGACCGTAATTGACTGGGCCCAGCAGTAATATCTTGATGAATTGCTTTGTGTGTATTTCTGAACACTGGTAATTAGAAGGCAAGGAAAAGGCCAAAGTTACTAAGCCTCTGAGGGTAGTGATAAATAACTCATTTGATGATTAAGAAAAACATCAATATGTAAAAAAATCTGACACTGAGACTTATTTTCATTTCCCTTTAGTGCCAGCATGGCTTACTAGAAAGGGACTAAGCTAGGCAGGAAAGAATAAGACTTGCAACTCGCTCATCATAAAGAGAAGAGTGAGAAGGTACACATAAACAGGTGAGCCGACATCGCGCGCCCTGCGGCTGGACAGCAAAAAGTTGCTTCGCAACAGTGCTGCCCTAGGCTTGGCGTTAACTCCGCTTCTTCCATACTTTCGCTAATCCGAAACGCCTTCAAATAAGTGAATGCTCTGACAGGCTTCTGTTCATTTCCTTCTAACTACAATGGTGATGACCAAAACAAGAAGGAGGTCATCATGGTTGTTTTAAACCAAACGAAACGAAGTGGCGTCAAAAGGCCTTTCAGGCTAGAGGAAATTTGGCGGATCAGAACCAGATTAGAAATTGAAAATAGTTTAATGCAGCTTGCGTTGCTCAACTTAGCCATTGATAGCAAACTTAGAGCAAGTGACTTGCTCCTACTTAGGGTTTGCGACGTATCTTCGCAAGACAGGATATTTAATCGTGTTATACATATTCAGCAAAAAACAGGCATTGAAGTTCAATTTGAGATAACGGCAAGAACTCAACAAAGTTTAATGAAATGGATGCTAGTTGCTTTGCTAATTACTAGTGATTTCCTTTTTCCAAGTCAAAGGCGAAAGCAGCAACCGATTAGCTATTCGTACTATCGATACCTAGTCAGAAAATGGGCGTGCAATCTTGGGTTGGATCCAAACCTGTATGGCACTCATTCAATGAGACGAACTAAAGCTACATTAGTCTATGCAAAAACTAAAAATATTAGAGCGGTTCAGCTTTTACTAGGACATACAAAGGTAGATAACACGATCCGCTACCTTGGTGTTGAATTAGAAGACGCATTATTACTTTCAGAAGGCACTGCTTGTTAGCCGAAAGGGACCCTATTATGTAGGGTTCCTATAACAACTATTCTGACTATTTTTTGCCCCAAAGTGCTTCAGAGCAGGGTTGAACCTGACTTTAAGTTGCGCGATTTGACTTATTTTTTCTAATGACAAACTCTCTAGCCATGTGGTCAATTCTGGTACATATTTCATAACTGAAACTTAGAGGTTAAGGAACTACCTCTATAAGTACGTTTCCTGTCGAACCCGACGGAAAGTTTATTTTCATAAATTGAGAGATGGTTGGCGCTATATCGTAAGGGGTGACTTCCCGGTGAACTTTAGCACCTTTTATATCCATTCCTGCAAAAAAGATAGGAACGAAAGTATCATAGCGCCATGGAGAACCATGAACAGAGGCTACTTTCAAACCGTCAAAGTTATTAATATACACATTTGGATCGAACACCACATAGATATCTCCAGAGCGAGTCGGGTGGTGGTTGTTAGCCACTAATCGATTAATACGGGTATCCGCAAGCTGACCTTTCATGATGTCTGTTGCTGTAATTGTTTGACTAATACCATCGATGTTTTCTAATGCGCTGGCGATAAAAGTCTGAACCTCTGACACTTTATGTCCTTTTGCCTCAATCAGTTCATGGTTCAGGTATAGATACGGATCAGCATATTGACGCATGACATCCTCATCTAGCCCAAAACGTTTCTTTACTGATTCAAAAATGCCTGATTGTTTCATTTTTTCAATGCCAAAATAGTCAGCTTTATTGCCACCTAACGCATTCACGTAGCCCGGTACGTCTGGGGCTCCGTGATCTGCTGACAGCACAATCAGTGTGTTATCAAGCCCTACCGTTTTATCTACGTGAGCGAATAGTTCTGCTAATGTGCGGTCGAGACGTATTAGGTTGTCTTCTGCTTCGATACTAGAAGGGCCATACATATGGATGACATAATCGGTCGCTGAGAAACTAACCGAAAGATAGTCAGGGTATTTACCTTGACCTAAAGCTTCTGAGTTAATGACAGCTTTGGCAAAATCTGCAACGATTTCATCGCCTGCTGGGCTTAAGCTCAATAGTGTAGTGAAGTATGGGTAGCTAGCAGGACCATAAGGGTGAGGGAAGCTACGACTAAAATTAGCTAGGTCAACTTTATATTCGACATCACCATCACCAGAAAATAGATATTTTTCTTGGGGTAGACTGAGTTCCCATCGCTTGCCGCTGTATCGTTGAGTAAAGTCCTTGGCATTCCATTCGTCAACCCAAGCTGGATTCTTGTCGTAGTAATAATCACTTGTTACAAATGCGCTGGCAGATTTAGAGAACCAGAAAGCTTTACCTAACTCACCACCTAAAGACACAGCCCCTCTGTCTTTAAAAGAGACGGAAAAAGCACGAGACTTACCATGATAGGCTTTAACAATTTCGTCTCCAATTGTAGAAGTTTGAATATTGAGCGGTGATCGACCATCGCCTTGTGCTACGCGCTGGGTAGAATCGATCTCTGTTGATTGATCGACGTCAGCACCTGTTGCCAGTAAGTTGTAATTGGCATCCTCGATATTGTAAACCACGCGTCCTTGAGTGCGGTCGTACCACACATTACTTATCATACCGTTTACGGCAGGATGGGCACCTGTTGCAAGGGCTGCGTGTCCTACAATCGTTTCTGTGTTCGCATGTTGGTAGTGTGCATTCGTATAGTGAACTCCCTCATCTAAGAGCAGCTTAAAACCACCTTCACCAAAGTTGTTTTTAAATCGATTGGGTAAGTCACCACGTAGAGCGTCAACGGTAAGCTGCAGAATGAGTTTTGGCTGGGTTCCGTTTGCGATGACAGCACCTGAAGAAAATAACATGCTGAGTGCAAGGGTACTAACGGCAAGGTTCTTCATATTGTTAGTCCAGTTTTCGATATGGTTATGCTCCAAAACGAGCTTTTCTATTTACGGTTAGATTCATCACTGCACGCTGTAATCGTATACAATCACAAAAAGCTTTGGTGCATTCTAAGCATCATGACGAATGTAGTCTTTGGCTAGATCTTCCGTTCGGGTACTGGTGATCCAACATTTCACTTCCTCTATCTTACCGTCCTCTTTTCGGGTGTACATATCGGATACAGAGAAAGGAGGAATCACAGCGATGGAGTCGATAGCAACGGCTTGCTCGTTTTCATCAAACGCGACGCAACGAACTTTGACAGCTTCAGCGTACGAGACTTTCTCTCGCCAGTGAGTATCGGAGAGTGGTTGAATCTCATCCCCAGTAATAACGAGTGGTTTGTTTGGCCGCTTTGCTTCTGTATCAGGCGTAGCGGTCTCTTTTGCAAGTGCATTGGTGCAGATGAGTGCAGCAAGCAAAACTAGGATTTTGTTAAATGTCATATTAACAACCCTCAATGGTTGGTCGTGTAAGTAACTGGAACACTACATGGATTTTCTAAAGAGATTAACTAGGACTTTCCCTAATCTGAGCTTTACCCATTTACGCGGAATTGATTGGTTTCAATCGGTACTTCGCACGCCACTCTTGTCTTATTTCATTCGTTAACACCCATACCACCATGCTGCGCTTTAACCGCCAGTGACCTTGTTTGTTGGTGTGGACGCCGTTTTTCAGCGTCGGATAATGGTTTAGGTCATAAATGCCACGATGTGACAACCATTGATAGAGTGCTCGGCGTGAACGTTTTTTTGTACCAATAGCAACCCAAAAAAGAGTTATTAAGCGTTTTACAGAAGAAGAGTGAATTGCAGTTTGAATCTG
The DNA here is from genome assembly GCF_900537085.1 of Agarivorans sp. Alg241-V36. Classification (NCBI taxonomy): domain Bacteria; kingdom Pseudomonadati; phylum Pseudomonadota; class Gammaproteobacteria; order Alteromonadales; family Alteromonadaceae; genus Agarivorans; species Agarivorans sp. Alg241-V36. The sequence continues at coordinate 578,760 of NZ_UNRE01000002.1, forward strand.
CACGTTAAACGCCTTCCATAAGCAAGAAAACTTAAAACGTAAACGCCATAAGCCAATCAAAAGTAACAAGCCTAAAATGAGGTTTTTACGTTGTCCTACCAGCCATTGTTTTACATTTGAAGTCCATAGATCAATGCGCTGATCCAAAGGCAAAGGTGGTGCAGAGTTGACCATCACCTTAATGGCTGGCAGCGAAATTTCTTCAACTTTATTCTTTGTTGTGTTCCACCACTGGAATGACAGCTCGGGCAGGGTGTATTGCCCTTTGTTAACAAAACGATAGTGAATATCAGTGCTGCGTGTTCCCGTCATATCCGCGCGGAATGATTGGGTTGTTGTCTGGCTATTACCTGTGCGAATTTCTACACCTTCAATTTGGTTTAGAAACGGTAGCTCTGAAATAAATTGCCCTGGTAGATCAGTAACATTGAGAAAGATAGAACGGGTTACCGCGCCGCCTTCGGTAATCTCTACGTCACTAACCGTTTGGTTTGCCGTGACCTTAGGAGAGGCAATCTTACCCTTTGCCGCCTCAGGAAGTGCGTTAACCGTTATCTTTAAGGGCTGTGTCGGAATATATATTTTGTTGTCACCACGGCCAAGGGTGATGTTGATACTTGGTAAAGTGAATTCTCCAGGTTTGGCTGGAAATAGCTCTAACTTTAATGCCGCTTGTTCAACACGTTTGCCATTTTCTATAGGTCTGGTGTATTGCCAAAATGTAGTGGTTTGCTCAAAAAAGAGATCTTTGGCTGAAACATCGTCAACGTTGATAACGTCAGTAATCGCTGTATCACTCAAAAGCTCAAGGAAAACGGTATGACGTTGCCTCTCTGTTAAGGTCTCGTTACCCAGCGCCCAGCGGGCATGATACTGTGTGTTCACGGTGCTTAGTTGCTGTGAGGGGGTAACAGAGAGAGGATCATCTGTAGTGATTGATGCTTTCGCATTTAAACTTGCCATGAGTACCATGCTAAATGCAATGGCGGTACCTAAATGACTGATGAGGCGTGTATTGCGAAATAACGTGCTCATTGTTTCACCTCCTGTGGAAAGTGTTCGATGTGCAGCTCTGGTTCGGCCATTTGCTGAAGTTGGATGGAGAACTTATTGCGAAGGAACACTTCAGGGTTGGATTTAACTTGCTCCAGCCAAATTTTGGTTAAATGCTCTTCTGCCATTAAATCTGCACTATTGATGACCTCAATTTTGTCTTCAGGTTCTTCAATTCCCATATCTTCTTCTAGGGTGGAAATAACATCGGCAGTCATGTCTTCTCCTGCAGTGCCTTGGCCTTGCGCACGATCAGCCATGAGGTCGAAAATCTCTTGAAGTAGAGCTAGGTTGTGCAAAGCTTGCGGGTGCTGTGGTTCTAATTCCAGCACTTGTTCGAACCAACGCTCTGATGAACGAAAGCGGTCAATATGCAAATAGCTCAGAGCCACCTTGAAGCGTTTTTCGATCGAGTCTGGCTGATTGTTGAGCATAGTGAGTGCCCATTCCCACTGCTGATTGCGCATGAGGGATTCAATTTTCCAATCAGGATCGATAAAGGCTTGCGCCGCGCATGCATAATTGCCTTGATTATAAAACCATTGCCCTTGTTGATCTGGAGTGAGGAAGAGCCTCATCGACAATGAATCACAGGTAGCGAGATCCGTTGATGCCTTTGCTAAAGCGGGGCTTGGTTGAAAGGCACTGAGTGCAACAACGCCGACCAATACGCTAGGAACCCAACGGATACTCCAGCCTCGGCGAAACCAGAGTAAACTAAACATTAGTGTAGGTAAAACGAGATAAAATCCGGCCTCTTGCCATTGTATCTCTTCATCCGTCGGGTCGAAGTAACTGAAACTGTCGATCCAGCGGGTAATGCTTTTAATGTCGCTATTGTCTGGAGTATTTTGAATGAGGCGGATCCCCGAAGGTGCATCGACAGTTTCGCTGTAACCAAACTTCCAAACGATCACTTGATCACGGAAATCACGATCATAACGCTCTATTGCTTGAACTGCACTGTTATCGAGGCTGTCGGTAACGACGACAATGCTTGCAGGAATATTGCTTTCTGTGTGTTGATGGGCAATTTGCTCCAAGACAGCAGGCAGGTTTTTCCCTTGTCTAGGAACGAGGTTTGTTGATAAAGAAGAAAGATACAGCTCAAGCACTTCCCGGTCTTCTGTCGGTGGAATGAGCATATGAGCGCTGCCTGCATAGACATACGCACCAATTACCCCATCAGGTTTGTATTCTAATAGGTTAGATAGCTTCAGCTTAGCGTTTTCAAGGCGATTAGGTGCAATGTCAGATTCCCCCATAGAGCGTGATAAATCAACCACAAATAGAATCGGCGCTTGGTTTTTTGCATGGCTATTGGGTTCAGGCTGCCATGTTGGCCCCGCAACAATAAAGATCATCAAAGCAAGAAAGAGCGGTAGCAAGTGCTGAGGAGAAAACCAACGTGCATTGTTTTCTCCTATATTGAGAAATGGCAATAAGTGAGCTGCGATAGGCTGCTTTTCACTGCTGTTAGCTTTTCGCTTAAGGGTGAAGAACAAAACGCCTAAAGGAATAGCTAACAATAGTAACCATGGTCGAATGAAATGAAATTCAGCCATTGTCGTCTCCTTTATTCTTGTTGCTCTGCCTACGCAATGCAGCCATAACTAGCAACAGCAGGTTGAGAATTAAACTGACAATAAGTGGCCAGTAATAGAGCTCTACTTTTGGTCGAATGGTGTAGCTATCAAAAAGCGTTTCTTCTAGCTCGTTGAGTGCTTTATAAACATCAACTAGATCTTGCCCATTGAGCGCTTCAAATACCTGACCACCGGTGTAATTGGCAATACGCTCTAACATTTCCAAGTCAATGCCATCTTCACCAACGTTCGTTGCGTCACCAATGGCAATGGGATAGATAGTAATGTCGTGTTCACCAGCAAAATGCGCAGCGTCAATGGGCGGATAATTGCTGGTAGTATCGCGTCCATCAGTCATAAGAATGAGAACTTTATTGGCACTGTCTGAATGTTCAAAGTGATTAACCGCAACGCCAATGGCATCTCCGAGTGCTGTTCCTGCCCCTGCCATGCGAACATCCATTTCATTGAGCAACTGAGTGATAATAGAGAAATCGTCAGTAAATGGGGCCTGTAAATACGCATCATCACCAAAAGCGATAAGGCCGATTCGATCGCCTTCACGTTGAACTAGAAAATCGTCGAGCAGAAGTTTTACACCATCAACACGGCGAACATTGATGCCATCTGGATCGACAAAGTCACGAGCTTCCATTGAGCCAGACAGATCCACCGCCACCATCATTTCACGACCACTTTTTTCTATTGAAACGGGCTCACCTAGCCAAACAGGTTTTGTTGCAGCGATAACTAGGCTTAGGTAGGTCACTGTAATAAGGAGACGTTGCCACCAAATAGGTGAAATCACCACAGCGCCAGAGGTAGGTTTAGAGCCTGTGACTTCAACTAACTTATCGAAGTGGCTAAAACGCAGTGCGGCGTGAGGAGTGAAGTGTTTGGGGCACAGAAACATCACTAACGGTAGCAAAATCAGTAGACCGAATAGAGGGTAAGAGAAGGTTAACATGTCACCTCCTTAAACCACTGTTTGATCGCTTGCCTATCTCCGGCAGTGAGATTAGGCGATGCGCGATAGCTGCTCTCCATTAATTGAGATACCTGTACTGAATGCAAAGTGGTCGCGCTGCTTTGACATATGAATTGAGCAAACTCCTGGTTAGTCATTGTGCCGACATTGGATTTAGGCCAGCGTTGATGTGCCAACTGCTTCATTAAATGCGCGATGGCGGCAATGTTCTGTTCATATTCGTATTGTTGAAACAGCGCCCAAGCTTCGCGTAAGTAGGTGCGTTTAAGATACTGGTGATAGCGATGAGCAATATAGCCAAATACCACGGTGATGGTGGCGAGTCCAATGAGCTGCCACATCAGCGTTTGTGGAAACCATGAAATAGCTTGAGGCGGAGAAATCCATTCAGCCCGTTTTACTAGGTGACTACCAAATTCGACAATTTGGCCTTGAGTAGAATTGCTCATAAAATGCCTATTGTTTGGTCAGTGAAAGTAATTGTGTCCAAGCATCGTATTGCGTGGACATATCAAGTAATGCCAAGCGATGACGCATAAAGTGCTCAGAAAGTGAATGTTTTTGCTCTTGGACGTACTGCTCATAACGATCTCTGGTGGAGTGATCGCTTTTCTTTAGTTCGACTTGATGGCTTTCATTACCGATGACTAGATTCTGGTTCGGGAATTGTTCTTCCAGCGGGTCGGTAATTCGGATACCCACTAGGCTATTTCGACGAGCTAATCTATCAATCATCACGCTAGAATTTTGTTGGTCGTAGTCGCTGAAGTCACTAAAAATAAAACACTGGCTCTCTTTTAATCCAAGATCGACTAAGTGCTTTAATGCGCCCTCTAAATTGGGTGCTTTTTTAGACACTATCCAATTTGGGAGTTTGTTTGATTGCTCAATGATTACAGATAAAAGCGCCATGAGCGCTTTTTCGCCACGTCGAAATGGTAACGAGACTATTTCACTATCGGTGAGAATGACAGCGCCTACGCGATCGCCATGATGACAAGCTGCGCCCGCGGCAATGGCGGCAGCTTCACAAGCAATGACAGACTTCATGTGCCCATTGGAAGCAAAAAACATATGAGTTCTAAGATCGATGAGCAGAGCGATATTTTTATCGTTCTCTTCTGCGTAAACTCGCAAATAAGGTTGACCTGTTCGTTGAGTTACTTTCCAGTCAATACAACGAACATCATCACCTGCGTAGTAGTGACGGAGTTCGACAAAATCCAACCCTCTGCCACGTTGTTGACTGCGATGCTTACCAGTGAGAGGAGTTAACTTTTTATAAGGCGGTTGCCACGAGATCTTACGACCTAGTAACGTCAGCTCAGCAAGCCTTTCAGAAGTTGGATAGATACGAAGGTCGACGGTCATAAAGCCTCCCCATAATTAAGAAAATGCAACGCTATTTAGAAGTTGATCGATGACTTGCTCAGCATCTACCCCTTGATTTTGAGACGAAAAACTCAAAACTAGACGGTGGCGAAGTACTGAGTGGGCCACCGCTCTTACGTTGTCTGGTGTCACGTAATCTTGGCTGTTTAACCATGCGTGAGCACGCGAACATTTGTCTAATGCAATGGTGGCACGAGGGCTAGCCCCTAACTCAATCCACTGGCTAAGCTGTTCATCACATTTTTCTGGGTAGCGTGTCGTATCGATAAGATCGACAATGTACTGGTCTACATGTTCTGCGACATGAATCTTGTCAATCTGACGACGAGCCTCTAACACTTGTTCGATGGTCATGAGCGGTTCGCTGTCGTTGGAGTCTTGGTTCTCAATGCGCAACAGTTTAAGCATGTTCTTCTCGGCGTTTTTGCTTGGATAATCAATCAAGATCTGCATTAAGAAACGATCCATCTGCGCTTCAGGTAGAGGGTAGGTTCCTTCTTGTTCCACCGGGTTTTGTGTGGCGAGAACCATGAAGAGTTCGGGTAATGGGTGTGTTTCGCCTGCTATGGAAACTTGGTTTTCTGCCATCGCTTCAAGCAGTGCTGATTGCACTTTAGCCGGCGCACGGTTGATTTCATCGGCCAGTAAAAGGTGCGTAAATACTGGGCCTTTTTTAAACGTGAGAGATTGCGTGTTGCTTTCGTAAACTTCGCTACCTGTAATGTCAGCAGGAAGCATATCTGGTGTGAACTGAATACGGTTGAGATCGGAATCTAATTGGTTGGCCATTACGCTTACGCTGCGAGTCTTAGCAAGACCAGGTAAACCTTGGAGAAGAACATGGCCGTTGGCAAGCAAAGCTATCACTAACTGCTCAACAGACTTCTCCTGCCCAAGCACGCGTAAGTTAATCTTCTCTTGTAACGTAATAAAGCTGTCTCGTTGTGCGCTCATGTTATTTCCTTGGGGACATCGTTTAGCCCGAAGGCCGGAGTAGGAGTATTTGGATAGCGATAGAGTAATAACTGTTAAGATAACGGTGAACTAGGAGTATTACTAAATGAACCTCAGAACCAGAAAAGGTGAGCATTAAGCGCACCTTTTTATTGTTGCCTGATAACCGAAGAGGTTTATTCCTCGCGGTAAGGTAGCGTAGAGAGTACACGCTCTAGGTTGAATGCAGTTGGCTCCTGACGAAGTGGGAATTCGTTAAACGTCTGGAGTAGGCCTGCTACTTCAACTTGGACTGGAACGAAATGGAACATACGTTCTGCGTACCAACGTAGGTATAGACCTGAGTGTTCTGGCGCTTCCTCATATGGGTCCGCACGTAGGTCAACCAGTTCTGGCCAGGTAGAGGCTAGACGTGGAGCGAACCAGCTCTCTTCTGTCGGGTGGATAAATGTTGCTTTGATCTTACCAACGCGAACCGCCTCTAGGTTACCTGTTTCAGCAAAGTAGAAAATTTCGTTACGCTCAGTGTCTTCGTTTTTGAACCACGCATTAGTATGGTCGTAGCCATCTATGTAAACGTCATGTTTAGTCTTGAACGACTCTTGAACATCTTTAACACCAGCAATTGTTGCTAGAGTAGTGAACAAGTCTTCGTGAGACTGGATACCGTTGTTACGAGCACCTTCAGGGATGTGACCTGGCCAGCTAACCATGAATGGCACACGTACACCACCTTCCGAAGTTAGACCTTTCTCGCCTTTAAATGGTGTGTTGCCGCCATCCGGCCAAGACATTTTCTCGGCACCGTTATCGGTAGTGAAGATAACGACAGTGTTGTCACGTTGACCTGTCTCTTCTAACTTATCGAGAAGTTCACCCACGTAGTGGTCTAGCTCAGCCATACCATCTGCGTATAAACCATAGCCAGTTTTGCCTTGCCACTCTTCGCTTAGGTGAGTCCATACGTGCATGCGAGAAGGGTTATACCACATGAAGAATGGGTCATCTGTCTTCGCGAAGTCGTCTAGGTAATCTAGCGCCATGTCTGTAAGCTCACGGTCAATCGTTTCCATTCGCTTCTTAGTTAAAGGGCCTGCCGACTCAGTAGGGCCATCGGCTGTACCAGTTACAATACCACGAGGACCGAAGCGCTCGAAAAACGCTGGATCTTGTGGGTAATCTGGATGCTCTGGCTCTTCTTCAGCGTTTAGGTGGTAAAGGTTACCGTAGAAGAAATCAAAACCGCGACGGTGAGGCATCATGTGCTCACGGTCACCTAGGTGGTTTTTACCAAGCTGTACGTTGAAGTAACCTTGCTCTTTAAGAACTTCAGCTAATGTAGGATCATCTTGGTGAATACCGACTGGAGAACCAGGTAGACCAACATTCAGAAGTCCTGTGCGAACAGGAAGTTGGCCAGTTAGGAATGCAGCACGACCAGCAGTTGAGCTTGGTTGGCCATAGTGGTCAGTGAAAAGCATGCCTTCATTGGCGATGCGGTCGATGTTTGGCGTTGTGTAGCCCATCATGCCTAGGTTGTAGGCAGATGTGTTTGACCAACCGATGTCGTCCGCCATAATGACTAATATATTTGGTTTTTCAGAGGTGTTTTTTGCCATTGCTGGTGCCGCAGCAACGGTCGCTAAAGCAGTGCTTAGCATGGTTTTTTTTAGTAAGCTTTTAGAAATGGGTTTCATAAGATGCTCCTGGAATAAGACGAGCACAGTATGTTTTTTTTCCAAAACTAACTGAACTAGGACAATTCCTAAACGAGCTGAAGTTGAGCCACTTACTTAAAACTTACTGGGCATTTGAGGCATTGCTGTTTATGGTAATGACGTTCATAAATGAAAAGGGGTTTGAAAATGCTCTCTGATTCAATCACTTCAGCATTAATTTCTATGTCTAGCCGCTTACTGAACTCTCCTACAGCACAAATGGAAGAGACCATCATAGAGGTTCTGCACGAATGTCGAATGGCTTTAAAAGTCGACCGTATTTCATGCGTGCCTATAGAACAAACCATAATACGTGACTGGCGATTTTATGAAGCCGCGGGAGAAGGCGTCCCTAGAGTCAAAACGCAACTGCCTGTATCCTTGGTGTTAGAATATCGTCGTCATATCCAGGCAGGTGTTGTTGTATCAAGTGATGAGTCGCCAGAACTGCTTGAACTTGCTAGCCACTTACAGGATGAAAAACCGCTTCGTCATATATTGGTTCCGATAAGTGCAATGGGGAAACCATGGGGCTTGTTAGCTTGCGCAAACTTCAGTGAGGTAGAAAGCTATTCAGAAGAGTTTGTAAACGCAGCTACTGTGCTGGGCAATATGATTGCATCCAGTATTGAGCGTGTGCGTCATTATGAGCAGTTGATAAAAAGTCGCCAAGACGTAGTGGAGAGAAATAAACGCATCATTGGTGAAAGAGAAAGAGAACGACAAAATATTGCGCGCGATCTGCATGATGACTTCAGCCAACGTCTCGTTTCTTTAGGAATTGAACTCAGCCTTACCTCTAGTATTAGCGATGAAACAACAAGGCCAGCAATAATGAAGTGTGCCAATGAACTAGCATCAATCACCAAGGATGTTCAACATTTATCTCGCCATCTTCATCCTGTGGTAATCGAAAGAGTGGGGCTCAATGCCGCCATTGAGTCTCATGCTGAACAAGTCGCTGAGCGTTCAAAGCTGTACCTGTCGATGGAGCTTGATAAAAATATCACAATCAATAATGACGCTGCATTGCATGTCTATCGTATTGTCCAAGAAGCGTTGTCCAACGTCGTAAAACATGCCAATGCCTCAGCCGTCAATATCAGGTTAAAGCCATTCAGTAGCGGCTTGATAGAATTATCCATTCGAGATGACGGAATTGGAATTACGCAAGAGCAAGAATACTCTCAGTCTCCCTCGCTAGGCATTCAATCCATGATTGAGCGAGGTGAATTAATCGGTGGTCAGTTAGTCATTAAACGCAATGATCCAAAAGCGGGGACTACTGTTACATTATCAATAAAAACAAGTGAGATATAAATGGCCACCGTTGTAATTGCAGATGATCACCAAATCGTCAGCGAAGGTATTGCCCGCCTAGTGGACTTAACCCATCAAGTGGTTGGAATTGGCGTTGACGCAACAGAGTTATTTCAGCTGGTTAAGCAGTATCAACCGGACTTAATCATTACTGATATTTCTATGCCAGGTATGCAACTTAACACTACACTTTCATTACTCAAGCGGTCCTCGCCAAACAGTAAAATTGTCTGCTTATCTATGCATGATGAACCAGAGATCGTTAAAGCTGCTTATGAATATGGTGCTGACGGCTATGTACTTAAACATCAAGCCGGTTTTGAGCTAGCAACTACGATGAAAAATGTACTCGCTGGAGAGCGCTACATACCCGATGAGTTGAAAAGCATTATTGAGAAAAAGACGGATTTGACCGCTAGGCAAGTTGATATTCTTAAATTGTTAGCTCAAGGCTTTTCAGCAAAGAAAGTTGCTTTGGAACTAAACATTTCTTCAAAAACGGTCGAATACCACAAATACAAAATGATTGAACAACTCAAACTGGCTAGTGCATCTGAACTTATCGCTTGGGCACACAGTCGTAAGATCATTTAATCAGAGCTTCCCTTTTTTTAATCCATATCTTCTCTCGTTAGGAAATGTCCTAGTGGTCTAATTTAGACCATCTAAGGATAATTATGCTAAATCCAACGGGAGCGCAGATATGACGATGACATCACCACACCCATTCCACCTATTGGTTAAGCCTGTTGGCTCAAAGTGTAACTTAGATTGTCACTACTGTTACTACTTGAGAAAAGAGGAGCGTTATCAGCCAGGGGCGACAATGCAGATGTCTGACGCTCTATTAGAAACCTATGTCCAGCAATACATTGCAGCTCAGCCAAAACACATTAAATTTGTCGATTTCAGTTGGCAAGGTGGTGAGCCTGCGTTACGCGGTCTTGAGTTTTACGAAAAAGCGGTAGAACTACAGAAAAAACACGCTCGTTCAGGTATGACGATCTCTAACACTTTCCAAAGCAATGGCACTCTAATCAATGAGAAATGGGCGAAATTCTTCAAAAAGAATAACTTTTTAATTGGCCTTAGCATCGATGGGGATGAATTTAACCATAATTCAGGCCGACCAGACGTTAAAGGAAATGGCAGTTACTCACGAGTGATACGTGGCCTGAGACTACTGCAAAAACATAAAGTTCAGTTCAATACCCTGACCGTTGTTCATAACGAAAATGCGCACCTTGGTAAGCAAACTTATCAGACACTAAAAGAACTCGGATCTAACGTTATTCAGTTTCAGCCCTGTGTAGAGCACTCCCTTGATCGTCGTGGTGATAAAGATTGGTCTTTAACTGCGCATCAGTGGGGGCACTTTTTGTGTGATGTGTTCGATGAGTGGCGAAAAAAAGACGTGGGAAAGGTACACATTCAGTTTTTCGAAAATACGCTCGGTATTCTTGCAGGTCAACCAAGTCAGATGTGTTTCCATTCTGAGAGTTGTGGTCAACAAATGATGCTGGAACATGATGGCAGCATCTATTCGTGTGATCACTATAGCTACGAGAACCATCAAGTCGGCGATATCGAATCGGTAGATTTAAGCGCTGTGGCTTCTTCTCAAAAGCAAGTTGATTTTGGTTTAAACAAATGGAAGTCACTACCCAAACAGTGTCGAGAGTGCCATTTCAGGCCGATGTGTAATGGCGGTTGCCCAAAAGAGCGCACTTCTTATACCGCAGACCTTGAACCAGGTTTAAACCACCTATGTTTTGGATACAAAAAATTCTTTGTGCACGCCATGCCATACTTTGCAGCTATGTTAGAGGCAATCCAGTTAGGTCACCCTGCTTCTGTTTATCCCATATTCGTAAAGCAGATTACGGCGTAGTTTAGAGTTAGCTATAAATTTCAATAATTAAGGAACAAAGTAAATGAAAAACAAACTCACTACAGCAGCAGGTTGTCCTGTTGCACATAACCAGAACATTTTGGCATTAATACGACGTTAATTCTTATTCTTTCATACTTTCGCTAATCCGAAACATCTTTTTACGAGTGAATGCTCTAACAAGCTTTTGTCCATTTCCTTCTAACTACAATGGTGATGACCAAAACAAGAAGGAGGTCATCATGGTTGTTTTAAACCAAACGAAACGAAGTGGCGTCAAAAGGCCTTTCAGACTTGAGGAAATTTGGCGGATCAGAACCAGATTAGAAATTGAAAATAGCTTAATGCAGCTTGCGTTGCTCAACTTAGCCATTGATAGCAAACTTAGAGCAAGTGACTTGCTCCTACTTAGGGTTTGCGACGTATCCTCACAAGACAGGATATTTAATCGTGTTATACATATTCAGCAAAAAACAGGCATTGAAGTTCAATTTGAGATAACGGCAAGAACTCAACAAAGTCTAATGAAATGGATTCTAGTTGCTTCGCTAAGCACTAGTGATTTCCTTTTTCCAAGTCAAAGGCGAAAGCAGCAAGCGATTAGCTATTCGTACTATCGATACCTAGTCAGAAAATGGGCGTTCAATCTTGGGTTGGACCCAAACCTGTATGGCACTCACTCGATGAGACGAACTAAAGCTACATTAGTCTATGCAAAAACGAAAAATATTAGAGCGGTTCAGCTTTTACTAGGACATACAAAGGTAGATAACACGATCCGCTACCTTGGTGTTGAATTAGAAGACGCATTATTACTTTCAGAAGGCACTGCTTGTTAGCCGAAAGGGACCCTATTATGTAGGGTTCCTATAACAACTATTCTGACAATTTTTTGCCCCATTACGTGTTACATCAAAGTATTATACAAAAGCGAACGTTAATTATTGATATAGTAATAAGGAAAATTCATAGTGTGCAATATATTGAAGGAACAATATTAGCCGCTATTTCGATGGCATAGAATAAGCTTAACTAAAGGCTCACCTTGTGAAAGTATATTTTTTTTTGTTGATTTTGGTTTTTGGCTTTCCAGTAGCCTCTTTAGCCGAAGAAAGTAACCTATCAAAAATTTTCAATTTATGCCTTTCAAAACCTTTAGATGATTGCCGTAAAAAACTTATTGGTCAGCCCCATAAGATAAACAATTTTCTACTTCCATTTGAAGCTGTAAAAGTATCATTTGACTTAAAACAGTTGTACATAGAGTCCTACGGCATAGATGAGTATGATAAGTTTTCATCTACCTTTGGTTTTGAAGCCTCACTGATTGATTACGACCAATATTCGAGTAACGGTAAAGATGACGAAAGAGAAATTTATATAGGTGAAGATGGAAGTGAAATAGTAATCATTTGGGCTCAACAAGGATGGCGGATCGATCTTGACCTGTATAAATTGCCTTTAGGTCTTGAAAAGACTGAAAGTGAATATGAGCTTCTTAGCCAGTTTGTTGGACTTCAAAAGTTAATCATTGAGATGATTAGAGATAAGGCTACTTCTAAAAAGGTTTATGCTAAAACAGGCTTATATTATATGTCCTTAATTTATGATCTTGTATCGCAAGAACAACAAGAAAATTTTAATGATTATTTCAAATCAGCTGATACAGATCTGAATGAATTGAGAAATACTATTAAAAGTTATGCTAGTGGCTGATTTTATATAATAAATCGGAGAATGGATGTGTAATCGTTACGTTATTTGTCAACCAATATACATTAACTCTTGATAATTGGACCAAAATATACCCCTATTTTGCTTCGCCTAATAGCTTGTTAGATCAGGCGAGCTAACAAGCTTTTGTCCAAAAGCGTTCTAGCATCAATATCTACCTTAGCTGAGTTTGCTTGAAAGCCCGCTAATTTGAGCCAGTGAATTAGCTACAGCATTAAACCATTTAACAATTAGCGATTAGATAGCCAAGGTTCGCCAAACGTTTTGGTCTGACTTTAGTTCTGTTTCCATAAATTCAAAGAATGCTTTTACCTTGGCGGAGTTTTCTAGATCAATGTGGGTCATCATCCATAATCCTGTTTGATCGTGCTCTACCTTCAAGTCCACTCTTTGCAGTTTCTCTGAAGACTCACCAACAAAACAAGGCAAGTAGGCTAAGCCAATATGTTGCTCAGCGGCCATAAGAAGCGGCTCGAATGAATCTGCTTTAAGTACCACTTGCTCCTCGGGAATGAATGTTGAAATTAAGTGTGAGGCACTGCCTTGGCTCATCTCTAACCAATGCGCAGATCTTAAGGGATGTTTCCCCTTCAAGCTGGATATGTATTTAGGCGTCCCATAAACACCAAAAGCCATGTCGCACAACTTAATGCCTTTAAGGTTTTCTGGCAGAGATTGAGTTGGGCGAATGGCTACATCAGCTTCTAGGTCGGAAAGCTCTAAGCGGCGAGGCGTTACATTAAGTTCTAACTGGATTCGCGGGTAAAGCCGATGAAATACAGCCAAGTGCTTGGCCAGAACAAAGCGCAATAGCGAGTCGGTGGTGGTTAAGCGCAGCGTTCCTTCCAGCTTCATTTCTTGGCCGAACATTCTTCGCTCTAAGCTTTTAACGGTTGATTCGATAGACAATGCAGAATCAAGTAACTGGCGGCCTTCCACCGTTAATTTATAGCCTGTTGGCAGCTTATGAAAAACCTGCAGCTTATGGCGATATTCAAAGGCATTTAGTCGGCGTAATACTGTGCTGTGATTTACACCTAGTGACCTTGCTGCGGCAGATAACGAGCCTTCATTGGCAACGGCTAATACATATTGTAAGTCGGCCCATCTAATGCTGTGCATTTTTGCATATCCAAAGTGCTTATTTGGCGAATTTACCTAAAAATTAGCACAGGTATAGTGATTGGACCAAGCAGCAAAAACTCATTTGGAGAAATACCATGATTAAGAAAAACTCAATGCTAACGTTAATTGGCCTTATTGCTATGTTCCAGTTAAGCGCTGTACACGCCGATTCTGATGTGGCGAAGCAGGTTGACTCTGCCAAAACGCTAGGGACAGCTCAGGCATTTTTATGGGCGGCTGGCTCCGGTGATGCGGATAAGCTTGATTCGCTAATGAGCGATGATTTTGTTTGGCATAACGAAGGTGATTCCAACATTCCTTGGATTGGAAACTGGCAGGGTAAAGAGACAGTGTTTAACAGCTTTCTTCCTAAGTTTGGTGCGGGTTTAAAGGTAACTAGTTGGACTACCGACTATAGCTTTGCCAATGGTGAACAAGCAGTGTTTATGGGTACTATGAGTGCGATTGCCAATGAGTCGGGTATTGATACAGGTAAATTTAGTTGGGCAGTACGTGTTCATGTTGTTGATGGCAAAGTAAAAAGCTGGAACTGGTTTGAAGATAGCTATGCTGTATCTAAGGCTTACCACGCTAAATAATAGATAGCTAGAATTAGCCAAAAACAAAAGGCTTAGCATCGCTGCTAAGCCTTTTTGATAGCTATATTACGGTATTACTTACTCGTAATCAGAGGCATACGTGTCTTCGTAAGAATGCGAGTAGAACTCAAATAAGTTACCAAATGGGTCTTCTAGGTAAACCATTTGCGCTTGTTTAGAATCATCTTCTGGGTGATAACGGTGAATGTCCATGCGAACTTTACCGCCAAACTCTTCAACACGTTTGATTGCTGATTCAAACTGCTCTTTGGGTAGTTGTAAACAGAAGTGGAAGATGCCAAGGCGAGAGAAGTCTACTTCGTGACGCTCGTCGCGCTCTTTCATTTCGAACAGTTCCACTCCAATACCGTCAGAAGTAACAAGGTGGGCAATATTAAAGCCTTTGAAGCCTTCACCAAATACTGCGATACACATGCGACCGATTGCAGATTCGCGCTCTTCGATTACTTTAGTGTTGTTCATTACAATGCGAAGGCCTAGCGCTTTAGTGTAGAACTCTACCGCTTTGTCCATATCGCCTACCATGATGCCAACGTGATTCATTTTCATAATTCTTCTCCAAACCTTAATTTGTAAACTGTTGCGTTGTTTTGCTTCGATGGAGAAAGTATATGCAGCTCGGTAAGTTTTATGAAATTATTAAAAATTATCAATTTGATAATTAATTGTTATGTATTTTTTGCTTATGATTACGGGGCATTGCTTAACCAGCTGTTTAGTTAATAAGCAGTTTGATAGCTGCCAACAAAATAAGCACTCTAATGGCCCAGGTCATTTGTTTAAGGTTTATCTTCTTAAGAATAAGAAACCCCAATGCGCAGCCTAATAATAAGCTAGGAAGCGCGCTTAAACTGGTTTTTGCTGTCTCTAGATTGAGTAAACCAATGCTCATTAATAAGGGCACTTTGGCAACATTTACCAAACCCGCTACCCAAGCCCGAGTACTTACATAACTGGTTTTACCTAATTGCTGCTGCATCATATATAAGCTGATGATCGGCCCGGCAGAATTGGCAGTCATGCTAATGAAACCGGCAAATACTCCGCTGCCAGCGGCCACTGTGGGTGTTTTCATACACTGGGAGTTACTGCGCTCTAAGTAGATGCTCAAAACCAACATACCAATAATGATACTGCCAATGGCAAGAGTGAACTGGCTAGTATCTAGGTAGGACAAAAGCAATGCGCCAAGCCCGCAGCCAAGTACCATAAACAACAGTAACCTAACGAGGATCCGCCAAGCGATCTGATGACGATACACCGCCATGGTGAGTAGGTCGGTGAACAAAAACATTGGGATGAGAATCGCCAGAGCCTGACCGTCGGGGTAGGCCATTAACAATAAGGGCAAAATAAGGGCGCCCATTCCACCAATTGAGAATTTAGAAATACCCGTTAACAGAGCAACTAGGTGCAAGATAATAACTGTGCTATCCACTTTACCTCTTTCAATGTAAGCCATTGAGCTTGTGAATGTGGGCGCAGAATAACAAATACCCTGAAAGATAAATAATCACTTATTTGGATAATCTTGATTGTATTTGTCTATCTAGTTTAAGCTGGATGTGAAGATTATTTATATCGAGATTAGCCATGAATTATGAGCAGCTACGCGCCTTTGTTAGTGTTGCCAAGCTAGGGAGCTTTCGCGCAGCAGCGCAGCACTTAAACAAAACCCAACCTACCTTAAGCGCATCGGTTAAAAGCTTAGAGCAGCACTTTGCCATTACGTTGTTTAATCGAAGTAGCTATCGCCCCACACTTACTGCAGAAGGCGAGCGCTTTTTAGTGAAGGCTAAAAGCTTGTTAAAGCAGGCGAATGAGTTGGAATTACTCGGCCACGAGCTTGCCCAAGGCGCTGATCCCGAGCTTTCACTCACCCTAAGCCCCATGTGCTATTTGCCACCCTTAGTGAGCAAGATAGAAGCCTTTGGCAAGCAATTTACCAACTTGCAGCTCAAACTAGACTCTGGCCATTTATCTGGGGTTTTAGAGCCCCTGCTAAAGCAACAATCAGATTTAGCCTTAGCGCCAAACATCGGCTTAGATGCTCGCTTTGATTTTATTGAAGTAGCAAGTATTCGCATGATCACCGTGGCCGCGCCGCATTTGTTAGAACAGCATGAGCAAGTGCTAAAGCAAAGCGAACTGCGTAATAAGCCGCATATCTTGTTGGCCGATTCAGGCTCTGAGAAGCGTTCAGACAACATAAACGTAATTGCCGGAGGCCAGCGCTGGTACGTTAATGACTACCATTTAAAGAAAGAACTGTTGTTAGCGGGATTGGGCTGGGCAAGGGTGCCAGAGCACATTGTGCAGCAGGAGCTTGAGCAAGGCTTACTGGTACCCTTAAAAGTGGAACAATTTGCCTATAGCAGCCAAGTGCCGATTTATTTAATTAAGCTACGAGAGCGCGCTGATAAAGAAATTGTGCGCGCCTTTTGGCAACAGTTTAGTTAGCGCCCTTTATGATTTACTAGGCAAACAACCAAACAAATAAACAAAAAGGAGCCGAGGCTCCCTTTGTTTAGCACTTACTTAGTGATGCGATTACAGAACCATAGACAGGAATTGCTTTAGTCTTGGGTGACTAGGATTGTCGAAAAAGTTCTCTGGAGATTCTTCTACCAATAATTCACCATCTTCCATAAACAATACTCGGTCTGCCACTTCTCGGGCAAAGCCCATTTCGTGGGTCACTACCACCATGGTCATGCCGTCGGCAGCTAGGCCTTTCATCACGTCTAATACTTCGCCTACCATTTCTGGATCTAGCGCCGAGGTGGGCTCATCAAACAACATGATGTTTGGTTGCATCGCCAGGGCGCGAGCAATCGCAACACGTTGCTGTTGTCCACCAGAGAGGTGAGAAGGGTAGTTGCCCATTCTGTCGGCCAAGCCTACTTTAAGCAGTAAGGCTTTGGCTTCATCTTCGGCTTGCTGGGTAGGGCGCTTAGCCACTTTTATTGGGGCTAGCATTACATTACCCAAGGCGGTTTTGTGCGGGAACAAATTAAAATTTTGAAACACCATGCCTACTTCTTCACGCAGGCTATTAATGTTAGTGCCTTTGGCATACATGTCGGTGCCATCAATAGTAATTGAGCCGCTGCTTACTGTTTCTAGCTGGTTTAAGGTGCGCAAAAAGGTTGATTTACCAGAACCTGAAGGGCCGACAATAACCACTACTTCGCCGCGATTTACCGTGGCTGAAACGTCTTTAAGCGCATGACAGCCATTGGGGTAAATTTTGTTAATCTTTTTTGCAACGATCATGTCGTCGCCTTGATAATCTTTAGTCACTGGCAGCTAACCTCTTTTCTAAGCGTTGAATAGCCCAAGACAGGCTGCTGGTAAGTACTAAGTAAAGCAGGGCAACGGTAAACCACACTTCAAAGGGCGCAAAACTACCACTTACTACTTCTCGACCGGCTTTGGTTAAATCGGTAATCGAGATCACCGATACCAGTGAAGAATCTTTAATTAGGTTAATAAACTGGCCAGCCATTGGTGGCAAGGTACGTTTAAATGCCTGCGGCAAAATCACGTTAACCATGGCTTGCGGATAGTTCATACCCAGCGAGCGAGCGGCTTCCATTTGGCCTTTAGGAATAGACTGAATACCCGAGCGGATAATTTCGGCCACATAGGCGGCGGTAAATACCGACAGCGCAATAACACCGGCAGTAAAGCGCTCTAGGTCGAATACTGTGCCAATGAAGAAGTACACAATAAAAATTTGTACCAGCAAGGGAGTGCCGCGAATAATCTCAATATATGTGATGGATAACTTACGCAGTGCTGGGTTGTCGGCAATACGCATTAGGCCAATCACCAAGCCAAGCAAAATGGCAAATACCAATGACCACAAAGAAATTTTAACTGTAACAATTAAGCCTTCGGTTAGCGGGCCTATTCGCCACTCTTCCGAGGAGGCCAGTTGGTCGCCTTCAAAAACCAGATCGCCTTCATATACCGAAATGTTTTCAAATTCCGCAAGGTTTACTAATACCTCACCCGCATCGGATACCAGCTGAAGTTGCCCAGCGGTGTTACTTTCTATGCTGCCGTCTTGCGGTGCAGTAATACTGGCTGCTTCGTTGTTTACGATGTAAGGAACAACACGTTGCCAGTTCCAGTTATAGTCAATTTTTTCGCCGGAGAGGTAAATAAGGCCACACAGGCTAAGTAAAATGGCAACAAAAACGCCATTCCACAGAATTTTGCTTGCTTGAGTTTGCATCTGAAGCTCTTTTATTAATATTTGGTTTTACTTTACTAAGCACACTTAAGGCGCACTTAGTAAAGAAAAGTGGCTGCTAAGGCAGCCACTTAAGTCTTACTATTGAACTTGTTTTAACCAAGCGTCGTCTTTAAACCACTTGTCGTAAATGCGGTCGTAGGTGCCGTCACCTTTGATTTGACGCAAGTAACCGTTCAAGAAGTTTAAGAAATCAGGATCGCCCTGGCGAACTGCCCAACCTAGTGGTTCAAAAGTGAACGGCTGGTCTAGGTGAGTAAGTTGACCTTGGTTTTCTGCCGCGTAAATCGCGTTAAACGGTAAGTCGTAGATGAAAGCATCGGCTTTGCCGTTGGTTACTTCAAGTACCGCTTCAGATTGGGTTTCAAATAGGTTTACTTTAGCTTTAGGGATGTAGCGTTTAATAGCACCTTCGCCAGTTGTACCTAGCTTAGTTACCACGGTGTATTGGTCGCTGTTCAAATCACGGTAGCTAGTTACTTTGCCTTCTAGTTTAGGGCTAAGTAGGATTGATTGGCCAATTACTACGTATGGGTCTGCAAAGTTAACTTGCATGTTACGCTGAGGAGTAATAGTCATGCCGCCCATGATTAGGTGACATTTACCGGTTAGTAGGGTTGGAATAATACCGTCCCAAGCGGTGTTTACGGGTACGTATTTAACGCCCATAGCACGCGCCATTTGCTTGCCTAAGTCAATGTCAAAACCAATGAATTGGCCGTTTTTGGCTTTCATTTCAAAAGGCATGTAGCCGGCATCAAAACAAGCACGTAGCTCGCCAGATTCAGAAATTTCCTGTAGCAGCGTTTGCTGAGCAAAAGCGGCACTTGATAAAAGTGTAACTGCGGCAATCGCAGATTGAATGACACGTTTCATAATGGTCCTTGTTGTGTTTTTAATTCGTTATTTTTATTGAGTTCATATTCTGCACTATCCTTGCTAAACAGCGCGAACCCTTAGTGTTTCAGGGAAGTTATAGCAGAATACACTAAAAAAAAATAGCGGCTGTTTGCGCTATATTGATTGTAAAATAAGCAATGCTTTTATGATTAATTGGCCGCATGGACGTCTAAATGCCCGCAAATTAAGGCTTTAGTTGTCATACCTGTTTAAATATTTGGTTTGTCATTAAGCTTAAAAAAATTTTAACTTGTAAAGAAAATCTATGGTAATCAAGGCTAAACGTAGAATATTTAGGCAGTGCCAAAGTGACTCGATTACTACAAATGGCTACTTAATCAGTAATCTTGTTACTTGCAGTTTTAGGCGACAGCCTCCATGCTGAGATGAAGTCTAAACTCTTGTATGGAAACAGGAATGGCCGATAGTTTTTTATTATTTGAGCCCGATGCCAGTGATTTGGTTAGTCAAAAGCTGGTTCCGCTTTTTGAAGATGTTATTCTCCCCAAAATCTGGGATCTCAATGAACCGCCAGAGTTTAAAGCCGACAGCCTAGTATATTGCTACCTAAGCGACGAGAGCTTAACGCACGTTATTGCACTGGCCGTAGAGCAACAATGGGTGATTGCGGTATTGCCACACCCTAAAGCCAATCATGCGCGCCGCGCCTTTAGTTTGGCCAATACAGCCGACAAAGCCTTGGCAGAATTTAGCCAAGCGCAGGTGAGCAAAATAGATGTACTGCGTTGTAATCAGCAAGTGGTGTTAAATCATTTGGTTGTAGGACATAGCTTTAACCTTCGCCCTGGTGGGCACAATGCTTCATGGCGGCAGCGCATTGCGCAAACTTGGCAAAACATACGCAAAATTGGCGAAATCAAACCGCAAAAGCTCAGCTTAACCACCGGCAGTGAAACCTGTTTAGAAACCTCTTTGGTGGGTTTAGTGATTATTGAGCATGCTCAAGGCTCTATGCTGTCTAAGCGCATTCTTGTCGATACTCACTGTAACGACGGCATGTTAGAAAGTATGTTGTTAGCGCCGCGCAGTATTATGGAAATGTTTCGCTTTTTGGTCTTGGCGATGTTTGGTCGGGTGGTGAAAAAGCCGCGATTTCTTAGTTTAATCAAATCTAAATCGATAGAAGTTAAAGCTGAGAATGAGTTGGAGTATTGGCACGATGGGGTAATCGCCAAGGCCGATAGTTTAAACATTGAATGCGAACACCGAGCTCTGAGTATTTTGCCCTCAGCAGACATGCTCTGCCAAGACAATGTCGCTGCGGTAAAAGAGAGCCGAAAAATCGCCAACTTGCCAGAAGGTGAAGCGATAAATGCCATGGCCGCTAAGCCTTTACCGTGGATCGCCCACGCAGCCAAAGAAGAGTTTAAAGATCTGTATCAACTGCTGCGCGACAATGCCACCACTTCGCCGGCCTTTTTAACTTTAATGGTACTGTCGACCCTATTGGCAACCATTGGTCTTTATGCCAGCTCTGCTCCGGTGATTATCGGCGCGATGATTCTAGCCCCGTTAATGGCGCCCATTATCTCGCTGTCTATGGCGCTCACCCGACAAGATCCCAGTTTAATGACTGCTAGTATCAGAACCTTGTTTACCGGCCTTTGTGTTGCTTTAAGCTTTGCTGCCTGCGCGAGCTTTGTTATTCCCATGGAAGTCATTACGCCAGAGATTTCGGCGCGGCTAAGCCCCAATTTGCTCGATTTAGGCGTAGCAATTATCTCGGGCATTGCTGGAGCCTATGCCCACGCAAGGATTGACGCGGCTAAAAGTCTGGCTGGGGTGGCGATTGCAGTTGCCTTGGTGCCGCCTTTGGCGGTAACCGGTATTGGTTTAGGCTGGCTTAATATTGGGGTTGCCTCTGGGGCCTTTTTGCTTTTTTTAACTAACTTAGCCGGCATTGTATTTTCGGCGGCTTTAACCTTTTTGTCCTTAGGCTTTGCCCCGTTTACTCGGGCTAAAAAAGGTTTGAGCATCGCCCTGTTGGCAGTGGCCTTAGTAAGTATTCCTTTAGTGTTTAGCTTTAATCGCCTATCGGAAGAGGCGCAAATAGTGCAGCGCTTACAAGGTAAAACCTTTAATGAAGTATTGCTGCGCACAGTGCGCGCTCAAAGCACTAAACCACTTACCTTACGCCTGCAACTCGTCAGTAAGAAATCACTTAACGACCAGCAATTAGACACACTTAAAGAGCGCATCAAGCAAGAGCTTGGCCGCGATTTTGAGCTAGAAGCTTCCATCATCATTCGGCGCTAGTGAGCTCATTGTTGCAATTGCCAAAGCTTAGTCACTTGCTCAAGCACATTTAGCCTTGTTTAACGCAGCTTTAAACAGGGCTAAACGGCCGGCAGAAACAGAAAATAAGCCTTGAATGCTTGTTATGTTGCAATGTTGCAATGTATCATTTCGTTAAGCGGTTTCGAAACCAGCAAAACAGAGTTTGAGTATTCATATGATGCAAATAGATAGCGTTATTCAACATGCCGAACAGCATTGTAAGCAACGTGGTGTGCGCTTAACGACGAAGAGAAAACAAGTACTGTCGGCATTGGTGCAGTCTAATAAAGCGCTGTCGGCCTATGAGCTGATCGAACACTGCAAAGAGCTGTTCGACCAAAGCATTCCCGCCATGTCTGTTTATCGTATTCTTGAGTTTTTAGAAACCGAGCATTTAGTGCACAAGCTTAGTTTGGCCAATAAATACGTTGCTTGCGCCCATATTTGCTGCAGCCATGGCCATGGGGTACCGCAATTTCTGATTTGTGGAAAATGCAATAAAGTAAAAGAAATCACCATTGCAGCTTCAACCATCGACGAGCTAAAGCAAAACGCTCAACAAGCGGGTTTTACTCTAGTAAGCCAACAGTTAGAAATGAACTGTGTTTGTGATGACTGCTTGAACCAAGCCGCTTAACCCTAAGACCTGGAACACAACATGAGCAGTAAGCGCCAAACCATCAGCGCCGTACCCACCAATATTATTACCGGCTTTTTGGGCGTAGGTAAAACCTCGGCTATTTTGCAGCTAATGCGCAATAAACCCGACAACGAGCGCTGGGCGATACTAGTGAATGAGTTTGGCGAAATTGGTATTGATGGCGCCTTGCTGCAAGGCCAACACCAGCAGCAACAGGTGTATATTCGTGAAGTGCCCGGTGGCTGCATGTGCTGCGCCGCAGGTTTGCCGATGCAAATTGCCTTAAATCAGCTGCTCAGTGAATCTACGCCAGATAGGTTGCTGATTGAGCCTACAGGCTTGGGCCATCCTAAAGAAGTGCTGGAAGTGCTGTCGTCTAAGTATTACCAGCAGGTATTGTCGTTAAATAAAACCATTACGCTTGTTGATGCTAGAAACCTAAGCGATTCACGTTACACCAGCCACGATACCTTTAACCAACAAATTGCCATTGCCGACACCGTGATTGGCAACAAGTTAGATCTTTACCAAGGCGATGAACAGCAGCAACTTCGAGACTACGTGGTACAGCAGGGCCGCGATGGCACACAAGTTCTGTTTAGCAAAAATGGTATGATAGACATTGGCTGTTTAAAAGGAACAACAAGCAGTAATTACGCTCCAGATGATCATCATCACCATCATCATGGAAGCGATAAACCGCTAGCCTCTGAGTTAACTATTCCCGACAGTGGTTATTTAAAAGCTAGCAATCAAGGCGAAGGGTTTAATAGCATTGGTTGGCGATTTGCGCCCAATAAAGTATTCGACCGCAAGAAGCTCTGTTTGTTATTACTCAGCCTAAAAGTAGAGCGGATTAAAGCGGTGTTTATCACCAGCAGCGGCGTATTTGGCTACAACTACACCAGCGACGGCCTAAGCGAAGCCGAGCTAGATGACTGCCTAGAAAGCCGCATAGAGGTGATAGCAGATAAACTCGATGACAACCTAGAGGCAAGATTGTTAGAGTGTTTAGTGGAGTAGGTGGGAATAAACAAAACCGCTGCTTGAGGTTTCACTGATAATTCACTCTAGTTTACCAGCTAATTCGATCAGGCCTTTGAGATCTTCCCATAGCCAGTATTTGCTATTAGGTATTTCTTCGTTAAAGGCTGCGGTATTTTTAGAAAGAGACATTATCCACCAGTGTTTTTCTTCAGGCGTTGAACTGGACTGGCTTAAACCCAAGTCATCTCCCCTCGGTAAGTAATGGTGAGAGATATCTCTTCCAAAGGGGCCTTTAATTGTTCCCTGCTTTAGTACTACACAGCTTAGCGATTTGCTAATGCAATCCTTTAGTGACAAGCCAGGGATGATATCCTTATTGACGAAAACAAATTGTGATTTGGGAGTAATATAATTGCTTCGTTCATTATATGACTCTAAGCCTTGATCTTGTTCTATTAAGCCAATAATCAACGCGACTATGTTTATATGTTGGGCTTCATTTTTCTTTCGTTTTAAAGCCTCAACGGTTCTTAAGCAAGCGTCTACTTTGTTTACCAATTGGTCTATGTCCCTAACTTGTAGGCCATAAGCTTTCGCCAAAATTGCGAGGTGTTTGTTAACACTGTTTGTTGCTGTATAGGAGAAATAAGGAAAAATCTCCAAGTCAGGATAATTGAACTCCTTGTTACTTAAATAGTGCTCAATATCAGGTTCTGGTAGGTTTGCTTTTCTATCGAAGAAACGTTTTAAATATTGAAGGGACGCAAAGTCGTTTCCGTACACTGCTTTGATTGAGTGACAGAGTTGTTCTGTATCGGTAGCAACTACAAATACGAAGTTTTTGGTAGAAAAGAAGTGTTTAATTACCTCTAACATTTCTATTGCATAGGTTGGTCTACAACGATCAAGCTCATCAACTAATACGACTACGGGAAGGCTTGCTGAAAAATTGATTTCTAGAACTTCTGCTAGTTGCTCAAGGCCTAAACGAATTTGTTTTATAGCTTCAATTTGTTCCGAATAATCTTTAGTTAACTGTGTTCTAAAAGTATCTGAATCATCTTCCAATAGTTCTTTAACTGTTTCCATTCCAATATTAGAGTCGTTTAGAAGTTTAGCGCTAGCAATGCCCGCTAGGCCTACTAAAGACCCTTTGAGTGCCTTGCCTAGAAAGAGCTTCAATGATTGAGCACTTGCCTGTGAACCGATATCGTCGTTGAATTGCTCTAACTGAGTTAATAGTTCACTAGTCACTACGGTTAAGGGTCTTTGGAGAAGTCGCTTTCCCAAGCGTCAATATAAATAACAGGGTGCTGCTTACGGAGCAGTTTAGTATAGAAGCGCTTGAGAAACTCGGTTTTTCCAGTACCCCATGCACCATTTAGATTTAGGACGAAGCCGTCCCTTTCACCAGTAATGTAATTGGATAAGAAGTCTCCGTAGCTTTTTCTTTTTAGCTTACAGTTATCGAAATTGTATGTTTTTTGCCAATTGTAAAACTTAGCATTTTTAGTGTTCAGCTTTAACATTGAGTTGTTTCACCAACAATTGATTACCTAGTCACTATTGGATGCTACCTCTTTGTAGAGAAAGAGCAAAGTCCCTTTACTTTATAGTTAGTCGTTTAATTTGCCTACTGATGTGTGGTTAACTTTATTTCAACTATGAAGCTCTCTATTGGCGAACATCAAGTTACAACATAATCTTATATTGATTGAAATGTCATTTAAGGGTAGTGTTCTGTTAAGTGGTTGTAATTGTTGTTTTTGAATAAATTAAGGATGAAAAAGAGATGGCTAAATTACCTAGTTGGGACGTGTTGAGTTCCAATTACCCTTCCTTACCGGCATCAACGGTATTTAAGCAAATTGGGGGGAAGGTAGAGTTAAATTATGACATGGGTATATTTGGTAATGCTTGTGCCACTCGAGTGTCAAAAGCTCTAAATGGTTCAGGTTCTCTGCATAAGATACCTTTTTACAAAGCCGTTGGTCCGAATGGAAAATATGAAGGCCAAGTTTCTTCTGGGAAAAATAAAACTGGTATATTTTTAGGGTAAAGATTCTGATCAAATACCTTACGGAAAAATATGGGAAGCCGGAAACGTTTTTGCCTTCCGAATATGATGCCGCACTTTCCGGGAGAAAAGGGATAATTATATTTGAAGTTCATGGGTGGTCGGATGCGACAGGTCATGCAGATCTTTGGAATGGAAAGGAGTGCGTATATCAAGGTTATGGAGATGCTTCTCATAAAATCAGTTTTTGGGAGGCTTCATAATGCAGGTTGCTAAATGCGCGCTACTAGCAATAACGCTTAGCACGATTGGTTTTTCTTCTGTTGTTTCATCAGAACAACGTCAACTCGATAACTCAGTTTTAAGCTTTGCTCGCTCAAATTGTTTGTTTTGGTACTTTAAATCACAAGGTTATGACACTACCGATATTAGGAAAATAAGCTCTGGTATTGTAGAAATGAGTACATATTCAGCGGACAAGTATCAAGATTTAGCTATGTTGGTAAAAGAATACTCTCCTGAAATTAGCACTAAGCAAAACCTTGATTTACAACTGGGCAAGTGCTTCGTTTTGGATGTCGATAAGAGCTTTCTTGATAGTGCCAATAAAATATTTGCTAAAGATGAGCGCTAAACAATGAGTCTGGGTGCATTCCAAAATTGGCTCTCAAGTTTTCGTGTTTAGAGATAGTGCTCTTTTATAGATGCAGCGGCACCATTTGTCGCCAATAGCGCCCGCGATGAGCACGGCCTTCCCATTCGATCATTCTATGATTTAAGCCTTTTTGGTTAAGAATATGGCTTAGGGCGTGATTGTTTTGCAGGAAGGGATCCTGATTACCAATAATAAACAGTAAGTCGGTATTGGCCAGTGCAGCTAAGCGCTGGGGGCAGTTTAGGTTAACCAGATAATGAGTAGGTGTGTGGAAATATACGCTGTCATCATAAAAGCCTTCGAATAAATCACTAAAAGATTCTACCTGCCAAGTGAGGTCGAAACGGCCAGAAAACGCGGCTAGTTTGTTGAACAGGTGAGGGTGGCGAAATACTATATTGGCGGCATGAAAAGCACCCAGTGAACAGCCGTGAGAAATGGTACAAGGGTGATCATTTTTTTGCGCCATTAAGGGCAGTACTTCGCGCAGTATGTATTCTTCGTATTGCTGGTGGCGTTGAATACGCCCAGCAGGGTGGGCCCAAAAGCAGTACATGCTTTCTATGTCTATGCTGTCTACGCAATATAATTGCAGTTGCCCAGCATTAATTTTGTGGGCGATTGAGTTAACTAGCCCTAGGTTTTCGTATTCATAAAAACGCCCGCCACGAGTGGGAAACACCAGCACTTTGGCGCCCGCATGGCCAAATACCAATAGCTCCATATCGCGGTGCAGGTTAGGGCTCCACCAACGATGATATTCTCTATTCATACTTACTTAGTTCACCAAAAAACTCACTGAGTTGTTGATTAAGTTGTTCGCGCTGTTGCTGTTGTTCGGGGTACTCGAAATGTCCGGCTCTTAGCACGGCTAACTGCTTAGGTTTAGGGGCATTGTTGTAGGCTGAGAATTGCCCCGGCGGCGCGACAAATGGGTCGAACAGAGCTAACGCCCAATGGCTAGGGCAGTTTAAATAAGTAGCTGCTGTAGCTGAGTCAAAGTAGCGCAGGGTGCTTAAGGCGAGTTTTGGTTGCTGTTGGTAAAAGTCTTGTAATGCCTTGCCACTGCCATGGGTAGCCAGCTTTAAACGCAGCGCCACATTGCCAAAGGTAGGAACATGAAAATGAGCACGCTGAATACGTGGGTCAAAGGCGCTAGCGAATATACCTAGCCCGCCACCAAAGCTACTGCCCATTAAACCTATTCTGTCGGCAACTTGTGGAAACAGGCGCAGCAAGGCACTGACACCACACCATAAATCTTGAACACAACCGCCAATGATGTAGCGTTCTTTATCTTGAATGTTATGTAATACGTGCCACATTGGGTTGTCTGAAATTGGCGCTTTGGCACTTAGGCCTATGCCCCGTGAGCAAGGCATTAATACTGCTGTATTGGCAAGCGGCACTTGGCAGTCTACTTGCTCTATACTGCCATAACCGTGGGCGCTAATGATGGCTTGGCTTATTACACCCGAGTGGGGAAGCAGCAACCAGCCGCCGCAACGCATTTGCTTAGTTGAGTTGTAATAGCACTTAAAAATGCGCCAGTTTGGCGAGTCTTGGTGGCAATCTTGAATAGCGACATCGGGCCTAATTTGCAGAGCATGTTGATACTTGTTTTGCCAAAAGCTTTTAAAGCCTCTGGGCCGATCATTAGGGCGCAGCGCTTTAAGTTGGCTTAGGGTGTATCCGTAGTCTGGCTCAAACTCAAATTCATGTTTAAGTTTGCTGGGCATATTTCGCTATCTTCATTTAGGTTTATGAAAACTATAACGCTTTTATGTTACAAATTTCTAATGTTAAATATTTTTGTCAGTGTGGTCGAATCAGTCGTGGTGAGGCGCTATGCTTGTTGCTGATGAAATGGCTAACTAAAGGCTTTAGCCTGTAGCTCCAAAACGGTTTAGTATTATTTCTCGCTTAGGCATCTTCTGATTTTATAAATAAGGATTGATTGTGGTTGAAGACTTTTCTTCTATTTGGCAACGAGCGGCTGAGCGAAAAGGTGGTGACGCAGCCTTGCAGCACTTACTTAGCACGCCTTTAAGTAGCGAACATTTAGCAGGTATAAGCGATGACCGTTGGTTGTCGGCTTTTACTAAAACCATCTTCCAATCTGGCTTTGTGTGGCGAGTAGTGGAAGATAAATGGCCTAATTTTGAACAAGCTTTCTTCGATTTTGACCCAGAGAAAATGCTGATGTTGGATGACAGCCACATTGAGCGCTTATGTAACGACGCCAGCATTATTCGTAATCGGCAAAAAATTATAACCGTGCCTCACAATGCTCAAATGATTCTAGATCTAGCTAAAGAGCATGGCAGCTTTGGCAAGTTCGTGGCTCAGTGGCCAAGCGACGACATTGTGGGTTTATGGTTATTGCTTAAAAAACAAGGTGCACGCCTAGGTGGTAACTCAGCGTCTTATGCCTTGCGCCGCATGGGTAAAGACACCTTTATTTTGTCTAACGATGTGGTGGCCTATTTAGTTAATCGTGGTGTGGTGAACAAAGCGCCAACCAGCATAAAAGGGCTAAAAGCGGTGCAAGAAGTGTTTAACGGCTGGCAGTTACAAAGTAGCTTGCCCTTGGCAGCTATTAGCCAAACCGTGGCTTACTCAATTGGTGAGAACTACTTATAAGGCCCACAGTATTTCGCGTTGAAAAAACAACACAAACCCAGCTTAACTGGGCTTATTGTTATTTATCTATAGGCTTTTGGCGCTAGCGGCGTAGCAATATTTCTTTGAAGGCGTGGTCTAGCTCTTTGTAGCGAAAGTTAAAACCTTCGTTACTGAGTCGCTTAGGCAATACCTTTTGTCCACCAGTGATTAGGCTGGCCATTTCACCCATGGCAGTATTTAGCACCCAAGCTGGGGCGCGAAACACACAAGGGCGGTTGAGTTGCTTGCTAAGTGCTTGGCTAAACTGCTGATTAGTTACTGGGTTTGGCGAGGTTAGATTGTAAGCGCCGTGGCACTGCTGGTGATTGAGCAAAAATATAATCGCGTCAACCATGTCGCTGATATGAATCCACGACATTTGCTGTTGCCCATTAGCCACAGGGCCGCCTAAACCTAGGCGAAAGGCTGGCAGCATTTTAGCCAAAGCTCCACCTTCTATGCCAATAACAACTCCGGTGCGTAATACACAAACGCGGGTATTTTCATTCGCCGCTTTTAGTGCGATTTGCTCCCAAGTTTTACAAACTTGGTGAGGGAAGGAGTCGTCTTCAATAATGCTGGCTTCGTCTACATCTTGTTGGCCTTGTTCACCATAATAGCCAATGGCGCTGCCACTGATGAAGGTTTGAGGTGGCTGGTCACTTTGGGCAAATAGCTCAACTAGTTGTTCGGTCAAGACCCAGCGACTATCGCAAATGCGCTTTTTTTGTTGTTCACTCCAACGTTTGTTGGCAATGGGTTCGCCAGCTAGGTTAATAACAGCATCATATTCGTTAAGGTTGTTGAGATCTTTAAGGGAAGGAATCGCCAGTAAATTGTGGCCTAGTTTTTGGTAAGCCTTAATCGGGTTGCGTGACAATATCGTCAGTTCATGACTAAATTGAAGATGTTTTACTAAGCGGCTGCCGATGAAGCCAGTTCCACCGGTAAGTAGTATTTTCATAATTTTGAGCAGTCCTTGTCAGGGCTAGCCATGTTACTCTTTGATTTAGTTAACAATAGCAGAGTTTTTGGGGATGGGAAGCAAGATGAAGACGGTTTTGATTACGGGAGTCGGTCGGCGTTTAGGTTTTTTTCTTGCACATCAGTTTGTTGGCTTAGGTTATCGGGTTATCGGTCAATATCGAAGTGAGCGCGCAGAGCTAGCCGAGCTAAGAGAGCTAGGTGTAATTCTAATACAAGCCGATTTTAGCCGACGTGACCAGCTATTAAGCTTTGTTGAACGTTTACCAAGTGAGTGTGAAAGCCTGGATGTATTGATTCATAACGCCTCGCTATTTGTGAGTGATGAGCCAAGCCATAGCCCCGCGGAGCAAGCCAATTTTTTTGATGCCATGTATGCGGTGCATATGTTAGCGCCAAAGCTGATTAACGAATGCATGTATCCAGCCTTGCGTAAGGCTAAGGGTTGCGTGGTGGTGATGAGCGATATTTATGCTCAGCAACCCCATGCTAAGTTTCGCTCTTACTGCGCCTCAAAAGCGGGTTTGGCTAACATGCTTAAAGCCTATGCCTGCCATTGGGCACCCGAGGTAAGGGTGAATGGAATAGAACCTGGGCCAATGTTGTTTTTAGAAGAACATGATCAGCAGCACCGTGATCGAGTATTGGCACAAACACCCTTAGCCAAAGAGGGCGGCATAGAGCCTGTGTGGCAAACCATAAAATTGCTAATTAATAATGAATACTTAACCGGTTGTTCAATTAAAGTGGATGGTGGTAGGTCGCTCACCCAATGGTAAGCAGCGCTCTGGGCTAAGCTGCAGGTTTATTGCTAGGGCATCAGCGAGCGTTTTAGCCGGTGTTGCAAACAGTTGTTGTTGTAACAAATGCAAAAAGGGATCTATCTCTAAATAGGCTAGGGCAGCTTGTTGTTCTACCGGCCCAATTAAATCAATGTCTAGACTTCTGTCTTTAGCGCTAGAGAGCGGATCGCTGCGGTTACGCCCATGCCTAGCTTCAAGCTGATTAAAAAATTGCTTTAGTTGGCTGGGGCTTTGCTTAGATTCAAACCAGCCAAGGGCATTGACAAATTTATGCTCAGTTTGCATGTCCCAAGGTGTGGTTTCAATAAACGAGCTAATGGTGAGAGTGTGCAAGCGTTCACTTAGTTGGCACAGCGCGGCGGGCAGATGTTCATGTGGTTGAATGTTGCTGCCAAGGCTGCATAAGTAAAACATCTGGTTGCTCCTGTTTACGTTTCAATTTTATTTAGCCTTTTCGCCAGCGCTTATGCAAGCTAAACTGCTGAGCATAATCAGTTATTTCTAGGAGTGAGTGGTGAATCAACCCACCTCAATGCGCCATGGCTTGGTAACCGCGGCTGCTTTAGTGGTTTTGTTGGCTGGGCTTAAAGCTGCAACACCGGTATTAATTCCGTTTTTAATGTCGATGTTTATTGCCATCATCGCTAGTCCCATTGTTAATTTTTTAACTCGCCTTCGGATCCCTCGAGTGCTGTCGGTGTTCTTGGTATTAATGCTGATTGTGTGTTTAATCTTGCTGCTAGCAGGCGTTGTAGGCAGTTCTATTAGCGACTTTCGAGCATCAATTCCCATATATCGAGAACAATTATTGGTGCAACTGGCCGGTTTAACCGAGTTTGCCGCACGATTTGATATTGAACTGTCGATGGGCGTGGTGACCGACTACTTCGACCCTGGGATTATTTTAGGTTTGTTTGCTAATACCTTAACTGGCTTAAGCGGTGCCGCAGCCAATATTTTCATTATATTGCTGGTTACCATTTTTATGTTGCTTGAAGCCGATACCATGCCGCAGCGAATGCACGACGCCATTCATAATCCCGGCGTGCGAATGTCTCAGGTGAATAAATTTCTTAAAGCGGTAAATAGCTACATTGCCGTTAAAACCTTAATTAGCTTGTTTACCGCTATTCCCATCACCATTGTGCTTAGCCTGTTGGATTTAGACTATGCAATCCTGTGGGGGATTTTGGCCTTTTTGCTTAATTACATTCCTAACGTGGGCTCACTGATTGCGGCTATTCCGCCAGTATTACTGGCCTTATTGCAGCTGGGGCCTAGTCAGGCCTTAGCGGTTGCCGGCCTTTATGTGTCGGTAAACTTGGTGATGGGCAATGTTGTAGAGCCGCGCATTATGGGCAAAGGTTTAGGCCTTTCTTCTCTGGTGGTGGTGCTGTCGTTAATCTTCTGGGGATGGTTGTTTGGCAGTGTAGGTATGTTGTTGTCGGTGCCGCTGACCATGATTATTAAAATTGGTTTGGAATCGAGTAACAGTGGACACTGGTTCTCGCGTATCCTTAGCCACCCTGACGAACTAAAGAAAAAGAGTGAACCTGTAGATGAAGCTTGAGTTGCCTGTACTTAATCAACAAGCCTTACGCGCGGTGCATGGCCGTGGCCACTGCATAGCAGGGGCTGAGTCATTCAACATTGAATGGCTGCCACCGGTAATGTTGATTGTTGCTTATGCCCCTTTAAGTGATGAGCTAATTAATCAATTAGTTCAGCAGCTAAGTGCAGAACCTTTGGTTGAAGGTATATTTTTGCAACAGCGAGACCAAGCCATGGCACCGGTGAATCACTTATGGGGTTGTGAGCAAACACCTACCGAGGTGAGTGAGCTTGGATTGCGTTACAAGGTTGAAGTAGGCACCCATCAAAACTTTGGCATTTTCTTGGATATGGCCAAAGGGCGTGAGTGGGTGAAGCAGCATGCCGAGGCTAAGCAAGTACTTAATCTATTCTCTTATACTTGTGGCTTTGCCGTGGCAGCCATTGCAGGCGGTGCTAAGTCGGTGGTGAATATTGATATGAGCAAAGCTGCGCTAAGTGTTGGTCGCGATAACTTGCGTCTTAATCAGTTAGATGACAAAAAGGCGCGCTTTTTTGGTCATGATTTGTTTAAGTCTTGGGGTAAGCTGCGTAAACATGGTCCTTATGAGTTGGTGATTGCCGATCCACCGTCGATGCAAAAAGGCAGCTTTTTAGTAGAAAAAGACTACCCACGTATCATTCGCCAGCTACCTAGTTTGTTAAGTGAAAACGGTATAGCAATGCTGTGTTTAAATGCGCCTTGGTTAAGCCGAGACTTTTTGTTGGATGCAGTCGCGAGTGAAGCGCCGCAGCTTAAGTGGCTTGAAACTCTAGAAAGGCCAGCCACAGTCCAAGAAAAAAGCCTCGATGATGGTTTAAAAGTACTGATATTCCAAAACCAAATCTAACTACAAATATCACAATTTAGCCCTTTATTAGCCTTTGCACCTAAGCGAAAACTAACGCTCTGCTAAGCTTGTATTAAGCCTTTGATTCAAAGGTTTAATACAAGGAGCGTATATGGGGTTTCGTTTTTCTCACCTGTTTTCTTCGTTACTTAAAAGTCTTCGCGATATCTCGCCCATCGTTGTAGTTGTGCTGTTTTTTCAATGGGGAGTACTCGACAGTAGTTTGCCCAATGTTTTGAGTATTTTGGCTGGCGCGGTAATGGTGATAGTTGGCTTAAGCTTTTTTGTAATGGGCCTAGAGTTAGGCTTGTTTCCCATAGGTGAAAACCTCGCCCATGCCTTTGCTAACAAAGGCAGTTTATTGGCATTGCTAAGTTTTGCATTTTGCTTAGGCTTTGGCACTACCATCGCCGAACCGGCGCTGGTGGCGGTAGCTAAAGAAGCCGCTGAAGTCGCCGCTGAAGCAAAACACATCGAAAATACCGAAACTAGCATGCAGGAGTATGCTGCAGGGTTGCGCCTAAGCGTGGCCTTTGCCGTTGGCTTAGCCATTGTGATTGGTGTAGTGCGAATTATAAAAGGCTGGCCACTGTATCTAATTATTATTGGCGGTTACATGCTAATTGTGTTGCTAACCATGTTCGCCCCACAAGAAATAATTGGCATTGCCTATGACTCCGGCGGGGTAACTACCTCAACCATTACTGTACCGCTAGTGACTGCCTTAGGGGTAGGTTTGGCATCGGCCATTAAAGGCCGTAATCCCTTGCTCGATGGTTTTGGTTTAATTGCTTTAGCTTCGCTAACGCCAATGATGTTTGTGATGCTTTACGGGATAGTCTATTGATTAGCGCAAGCGTAAGGTTTTTAGAAACTCTATTTGCTACCTTGGGAGATATTTTCCCCATTGTGGTGACTATATTGGTGTTTCAATACTTAGTTATTAAAAGGCCAATTAACCAGCCAAAACAGTTGTTGTTAGGTACTGCTTTTGTTGTGCTGGGCATGGTGCTGTTTTTACTGGGCTTGGAGCAGGCCTTGTTTCCTCTGGGACAATCTATGGCGAAGCAACTCACCAGCGCGGAGTTTTTGGGCTTAGAAGAATCTTCGGTGTATATCGCCTCTGAACACTGGGCCGCTTATGCCTGGATTTACTTGTTTTCAGCGGCAATCGGTTTTAGTACCACTATCGCTGAGCCCTCCCTTTTAGCCGTTGCGATAAAAGCCAATGGCGTGTCTGGCGGTGCGGTATCCATAGGAGGTTTGCGGATCTCGGTGGCGATTGGTGTGGCGCTAGGCTTAGCCTTAGGCAGTTACCGGATAGTGGTAGGTGACCCGCTGCATTACTACATTATTGCCGGCTATATACTGGTTGTTATTCAAACCCTGTTTGCACCCAAAGCGATTATCCCCTTGGCTTATGATAGCGGTGGGGTGACAACGTCCACGGTTACAGTGCCCTTAGTTACCGCGCTAGGTTTAGGTTTAGCTGAATCAGTACCTGGGCGCAGCCCTTTGCTTGATGGTTTTGGCTTAATTGCTTTTGCCAGCTTATTTCCAATCATTTCGGTGCTTGCTTATGCGCAAGTCACTAGTTTCTTAGCAAGTTCTAGTTTGTCAGGAGATGACGATGAAATTTAAATTGATTCTTGCCTTTGTTGATGACCAAAAAACCACCTTGGTGCTAGATTCTGCTCGCGCTGCAGGCGCGACTGGTGCAACGGTAATTAACAATGCGCGAGGTGAAGGAGTACATCGCAAAAAGACCTTTTTTGGTTTGAATTTAGAAGCGCAGCGGGACGTATTGCTGTTTGTGGTAGAGAGCCACCTAGCCAAACCTATTTTAAATACCATTAGCGCGGTGGCTGAGTTTGACCAAGAAGAGGGGCAGGGGATCGCTGTTTTGCTAGACGTAGAAGAAGCGGTTGGCGTAGCCCATCAAATTCAGGCATTAACACATAAAGTACCAATAGATGAAGAGTAAGCAAGTTAAATGTGAATAAATAGTTATTCAGAGCTCAATAATTGTCTACCTCTGTGCATAACTGTTGTGTTTTGATTTTCTTATCCACACATTCTGTGGATTAAAGTGTGTATGAAACCACTGTTTATTAATATCTTATTGTTTTATATGACTTTTTTCTGTTGTCTAAAAAAGAAGCGATGATTTGTGGTGGTATTTTAATAGTTGCATTCTACTGAAAACTGTTAGCGGTAAATTATTTGTAAGCTCTATCACTTCTCTACCTTCCGGCTTCTATAGCCCTACATAAATTTCTACTTACTAGTGACAAAATAAAAAATAGTTGAGAAAGCTGCAATCAAAGCCGCTGCTGATTCGTTACTGCTAAGCAAAGTCATTAATGGAAAGGGAAAAAGATGGAACCAAAACAATTAGACAACGCAGCTTTGTGGTTGCGAGTAGGCTTAGGTTTAGTGTTTATTATTGGTGGTAGCTCAAAACTAAGCTTGTTGTTAGACCCAAGTGCTGAAGCAGCAATGGTGGCCAACTACATGGGAGCCACGGGTTATATTAATGAGTTATTTCAAGATTATTTGTTTTCTGCTGGATTCTTAAGCCCTTGGGCATTTCTAACCACCTTATCTGCTTTTGAGTTATTTTCGGGTGTTGCTTTGGCTGCAGGTTTTTTAGTTAGGCCATTGGCCTTATTTTACGGATTTTTGCTGTGGACCTTTGTGGTTTCGCTACCCGTTGATACCGTACCTGGTGCATCGGTAGGTGTAAGCACTTATACTTCACCAGCGATATTTGTGCAGATTAGGGATATTAGCCTTTCGGGCATGATGTTTGTGTTGTTTAACCTAGGAGCTGGTGCGTTAAGCATCGATGAACGCCTGCGTAGTAAGCGTGGTTTGGTGAGTACAAAAACACAAGACTGGCAAACTTTAGGCTTGTTGTTACGCTTCTCCTTAGGTGTGACTTTTATCGTGGCTGGCTTTTTCGCAGGTTATGCAAAAATTCCCAGTTTCGCTACTCATCAGCTGGTTTTATTGGTTTTGGGCCTAATTTTCATTTTTGCTCATGGTAAAACTCTAAAAATGGGAGCTGTAGCCTGCGTATTAGTGATGATTTGGTTTATGCTTCAGAAGTTCTCTATCGATAAGTCACTGATTAAGAACTTGAACGGAGTTAAACGAGAGTTTGCTTTAGCTGCGGCAGCCATAGTGTTAGCAAAACTGGGTGGAGGAAACCGCTTTAGTTTGCAAGACATGTTGCTCAGAGTGAGGTCTTACTACTTGTTTAACCGTGCAGTGAGTAAGTGATAGCTTGTTCGGCGCGAAAGCGCCGAGTTACTTGAATAACAAAGGAATGTCTGCTGGATAGTTAGCAGTAAGATAGCATGCTGAAATTGTTTAAACGTAAGGCCCGGCCGGTATTTTCGGACGCGCTGCTTAACCAGTTATATCGCTATAGTTTTTCACTATGCCACAATAGTGAGCAGGCCTATGACCTATTGCAAAGCTGTTGCGAAAAAGTGCTGCAAAAAGATCCTCCGCCAGAACCTCTTAAACCCTTTATGATGCGAGTGATTCGCAACGAATTTATCGACAACTTTCGCCGTAAGAAGCTCGAGTTGGTGGTGGATGAAGACCAGTATATTGACGCTACTATTGTGGAAGAGAGCCTACAAGATATGGAGCTGTTGCTTATTGACCAGCAGCATGTGGGCTTGGTAATGGAACGTTTGTCTGAAGATGAGCGCGAACTTTTATATTTGTGGGCGGTAGAAGGCTTTAGCATTCAAGAAATTGCTACCACTAGCGGCGTGGCCCGCGGCACATTGTTATCCAGAGTTTCCCGCTTGAAAAAGCGTTTAAGTGATGAGTTTGGTCACTTGATTGAGGAGGTCTCTTAGGATGAGCTTTAGTGCGCAAGATGGCAGCTTTAAGCAGCTAACTCGAGATTACTTTCAAGAGCTGCAGCTTTCTAAGAAACAAGTAAATAAATTGCAGGGCCTAGCCAGAAGTAAGCAATTTGATGGAAGCCAATGGGCTTGGGCGACGGCGGTTTCTTGTGTGTTGGCCGTGACTGTCTACTTGGCATTTTTTGCCGGCATTAATTATTCCGCTATTTCGAAAGAAATTGCTTATAACCATAACAGCCAGATGCAAATGGAAGTTATGTCTTCATCAATTAACGACATTCAAAAGCACCTTAATCGTTTAGATTTTAAGCTGATTCAATCGCAGCGATTAGACAAGGAAAAGTGGGAGCTAATCGGTGGGCGCTACTGCAGCATTGACGGCCGAATTGCCGCACAGTTAAAAGTAAGAAATCGCCAAAGCTTGCAAATACACACTTTTTATCAAGCCAAGTTACCCGAAGAATGGCTAAATATCACCAAGAAAAAAGAGCTAGAAGTAGACGGTGTTAAAGTAAAAGTATGGCAAGAAAAGGGCTTACTTATTGGTTTAGCTATTTAGCTATCTAATCAACAGACACAAAAAAGCCGATCGCTAGATCGGCTTTTTTATTGCTTAATAATAAGCTTACTTGCTTTGGCCTGCTTGAATTGCAGTTAGTGCGATGGTGTAAACAATGTCGTCTACCAATGCACCACGTGACAAATCGTTCACAGGTTTAGCCATGCCTTGCAGCATAGGACCAATACTGATTAGGTCGGCACTACGTTGTACAGCTTTGTAGGTGGTGTTACCGGTGTTCAAATCTGGGAAGATAAACACGGTAGCTTTACCTGCTACAGGGCTGTTAGGCGCCTTGCTTTTAGCAACGTTTTCCATGATTGCTGCATCGTACTGAAGCGGACCATCAATGATTAGCTCAGGGCGACGCTCTTTAGCAATTTTGGTAGCTTCACGCACTTTCTCTACGTCTGAACCAGAGCCTGAGCTGCCGGTAGAGTAAGAAATCATAGCAACACGTGGCTCGATACCAAAGGCAACTGCAGACTCCGCAGATTGAATGGCAATATCTGCCAATTGCTCTGCGCTTGGGTCTGGATTAATCGCACAGTCACCATAAACCAATACTTGGTCAGGTAGCAGCATAAAGAAGATAGAGCTTACTAAGTTGTAGCCCGGTGCGGTTTTAATTAACTGCAGCGGTGGGCGAATGGTGTTGGCTGTGGTGTTAACCGCGCCAGATACCAAACCGTCTACCTCTTCGTTGGCTAACATCATAGTACCCAGTACTACGTTGTCTTCTAATTGCTCTTTGGCAACAACTTCGGTAAGGCCTTTGCCTTTACGCAGCTCTACCATTGGCGCAACGTATTTGCCTTGGATCTCTTCAGGGTTGAAGATCTCCACATTCTCACCAAGTACAACACCTTGCTGACTTGCAGTACGCTGAATAACGTCAGGGTTACCTAGCAATACTGGGCGAGCAATACCGCGTTCGGCACAGATAGCTGCAGCAGCGATAGTGCGCGGCTCTTCGCCTTCTGGCAACACGATACGCTTGTTAGCGTTGCGTGCCATTTCGGTTAACTGGTAACGGAAAGCTGGTGGCGATAAACGACGGGCGCGAGCTGAAATAGCAGTCAGCGATTCAATCCAATGTTTGTCGATGTGACCAGCTACGTAATCTTGTACTAGTTCGATGCGTTGAGAGTCATCTACTGGGATTTCAGCATTAAAGCTTTGAAGCGCTAATGAAGTTTGCCAAGTATTTGAATTGATAAGCATAACAGGCAAGCCTGTAGCAAATGCACCTTCACATAACTTAAGTACTTGTGGCTCTGGTTGGTAACCGCCAGTAAGCAGTAGGGCACCAATCTTAACGCCGTTCATGGCTGCTAGACAGGCCGATACAATCACGTCTGAACGGTCGCCAGACGTTACCAACAAGCTGCCTGCATTAAAGTGCTCAACCATGTTTGGAATACTGCGCGCACAGAAGGTTACGCGACCTAGGCGGGTATCCATGTCACCTTCATTAATGATGGTGGCATTTAAGTGGTTAGCTAAGTCTCGGGCACGAGGTGCAACAAGCGGTGCATTCCAAGGTACACAACCTAAGATACGCAATGGGCTTTTGCCAAACATTTGCAGTACTTCAAGGTTGGTTGAATGATCTGATTTGTTATCGAACATTTCGGTCAGATCTGGACGAGTAATTTCGTGCTCGTCGATTGGCGCGCCAACTTTGTTAATAATGCAGCCAATAATGCGTTTGTTCTTCAAGCCGCCAAAGTTGTTACAGGCAATTTCCATGCGCTCTTTTAGCTGCTGAGAAGTATCGCTACCCGGATTAGTCACAAACACCATGTCAGCGTCTAATGCCTTGGCAATACCGTAGTTCACATTGGTTGCATAAGGCGACTCTGAGGTAGGTACTAAGCCTTCAACTACTACAATTTCAGCCCCAGAAGTTGCAGAGTTAAAACGCGCTACAATGCCTTCGAGTAAATCGTCGATTTGGTTGGCACTGATGAGGTTTTCTGCGTAAGCCTGGGTGAAAGGCTCTGGAGGAATAATGTTTGAAGCTTGACGGATAATAGCGGTAGAACGTTCGGCACCTTTCTCACGCGTTTTAGGCTGCGCGATAGGTTTGAAAAAGTTCACGTTTACGCCATTACGTTCCATAGCGCGAACCATACCAAGGCTGACGGATGTTACACCAACACCAACGCCAACTGGGATTAACATAATTGTACGAGCCACGGCTGTACCTCTTAAGTTAAGTGATAGAACAAGGCTGAGTATTACTCAGCCTTGATAAGAATCTGCATTAAGCTTGAGTTAACGCCACTGCATCTTGTGCAATTACCATCTCTTCGTTAGTTGGAATAACTAAGATTGGACGGCTTGAGCTAGTGCCAATGTTACCTGAATTACCAAAACGTGCATCCAAGTTTGCTTGCTCATCTAAGCTAAAGCCTAATAGGGCTAGCTTTTCGATAGTAAGTTTACGAACTAGCGCTGAGTTTTCACCAATACCACCGGTAAATACTAAGGCGTCTAATTTACCGTCCATTGAGGCTGCGTAAGACATAATGCTTTTCGCTAGGCGGTAGGTGAATACGTTCATCGCACGAATCGCTGGTTCTTTACCTTCGCCATAACCGTCTTCGGCGTAACGACAATCACTGCTTGCTTCGGTTAAGCCCATTAAACCAGACTGCTTGTGCAGCATGTTGTTTACTTCTTTTAGGGTGTAACCTTCGCGATCAACAAGGTGGAAGATAATGGCTGGGTCAATGTCGCCACTGCGGGTACCCATTACCAAACCTTCTAACGGAGTTAAGCCCATGCTGGTATCAAAGCTCTTACCGTTTTTAACTGCACAAATTGAAGCGCCATTACCTAGGTGAGCGGTAATAACGTTAGTTTGTTCGATTGGCTGTTCTAACACGGCCGCAGCTTCACGAGATACAAATAAGTGGCTGGTACCGTGCATGCCGTAACGGCGGATGCCTTTTTCGCGGTATAACTTGTAAGGTAGCGCGTACAAGT
This sequence comes from Agarivorans sp. Alg241-V36, assembly GCF_900537085.1. Taxonomy (NCBI): domain Bacteria; kingdom Pseudomonadati; phylum Pseudomonadota; class Gammaproteobacteria; order Alteromonadales; family Alteromonadaceae; genus Agarivorans; species Agarivorans sp. Alg241-V36. Next base: position 619,231 of record NZ_UNRE01000002.1, read on the forward strand.
ATGAGCTTTCTGGCATAGTTTGGTGGAAAGCCGTGTCAAATACCGCAACGTGTGGACGTTTAGGGAAACAAGCTTGAGCTGCTCGAATACCGATTAAAGCCGCAGGGTTATGTAAAGGCGCAAGACCAGAACAGGCTTCGATACCTTCTACAACCGCTTCATCAATGATTGCTGATTTGGTGAATTTTTCACCGCCATGAACAACGCGGTGACCAATTGCAACGATGTCGTTTAAGATTTCTGGGTTAGCTTCAAGAATATTTTTAACGATGAATTCGATGGCTTCGCGGTGAGATGCATAAGCACCTAGGCTTGATTCGTTTTTCTCACCTTGCGCTTTCCATTTAAGGCGCGCATCTTCCAAATTAAAGCATTCTGCTAAACCAGAAATAATCTCTTCGCCACTTAACGCATTAAGAACTGCAAATTTAAGTGAAGAGCTACCACAGTTAAGAACGAGTACCAGCTTGTTGCTCATTTATAGACACCTGTTGTTGAATTTGTTCAATTATAGACAGTGAAAGAAAAAACGTCGGGCATTGCGAGACACGTTTTTCGTTTCAGATTTTCAGTCTCTGACTAAGGCAAATTAGATTTGACCTAGTGCCTTGGTCTCAATCAAGCTACACTTAACAAATAAGCTGATCTATATGAAACCGTTTGCCGGGGTAATGATAACCGAAAGCAAATTCTATTCATATATGTCATACTAATAACTAGCTAATAATGTAAAAAAATTACAAGTTTATTGGTTTAAGTCAATTTTGAGTGTTGAGGTGCCCATGGGCAAATTCTCTGAAATGTTAAATGATGGTCGTGAATACATGAAACGCTGGCCTAATCAGCGTGTACTGGCCCCTATCTTTCCTGAGAATCGTGTTATTTTTGCTACTTCACTAGCGATGAAAACCATGCCTGCGATTGCTGTGGTTACGGTAATGATGCCGTACATGGCTAATTTGACTGAAATATTACCACAATCTGTAATGATGGCGATGGTGATCTTTTTAATGCCTTTACATGGTTTGTATTGGTTGGGGCGTCGTGCAAATTCGCAACTTCCACCAAGCCTTGCTACTTGGTATCGTGACTTACATCACAAGTTGGCCGAGGCTGGTGAGAGTATTGCCCCCGCTGTTACTCAACCTCGTTATGCAGAGTTAGCAGATTTGTTGCGAAAAGCTTTCAAACGTTTTGATAAGAGTTTTGTGTTAACTGACGATTTTAGCGATCAGTCTCGCTGATATAATTGTAATACAAATTCAAAGTCCATTTCGAACTTATCACTTAGTTCAAGATGCTGTTCCAACTCTTTGTTTTTCTTCCATGCAAAGGGTGTCATCATACATAATGCGTTCATATCTGCTTGGTTTAAGCGGCTTGTTTGGGCGATTTTTTGTTGTTCCAATAAATGCCAACCTGCCATAGCTTCGGCTTGCTCCGAGTGAGCTTGAAGATCTTTGTACAACAGAGTACGAAGTTTAGATAAGTGCATAGCCCCAGGGACTACTTTAAGTAAGTAAGACTTAGCCTTACTGATGCGTAATAACTCTTGGTTATCACTAGGCGCAAATACTCTCACCGTAAAGTCGATACTGTTATCGGCAATGGGCAGGCGATGGTTGCTGGCGACAAAAAATTGCGCCTGCTTACAGCGCTTAGCGGCCATGCGAATGCCGTCTTTCGCAATATCAATGCCTATCACAGGGTTTGTGTTACTCTGTTGTCTTTGAATTGCTTGGGTGTAGTAACCCTCTCCACAACCCAGATCAACAATACTTTGGACAGAATATTGGCTGATGACTTGGTTTATAGCGTTTGCCAAAAACTCAAAATGTCCTTGATTGAGAAAGTTTTGCCTTGCTTGCAGCATCGCTTTGCTGTCGCCAGGTTGTTTTGAGTGTTTGTGTTGAACCGCCAGCAGGTTGGTATAACCTTCTTTTGCTTGATCAAAACAATGGCCATTGTCGCAGGACCATTGTTTATCTTGCAGGCTTAAAGAGTGCTGACAAATTGGGCAGATAATCATCTAAGGCTTAATCTCGCAGTGCCATTAATAAATAACTTTATCGTGGTACTGTTTTAGTATACCGCTTATGGTTTCCATGGTGTCTTTACTAGGTGGTTTAACACCTGCAAGCGGGTAGTTTTCACCCATGGCTGTCCATTTGTGCTTGCCTAGTTCGTGATAAGGCAAGAGCTCAATTTTTTCTACATTGTCGAACGGGGCTAAAAACTCACCTAAGTCATGGGCAGACTTTTCATCATCGGTGAAGCCGGGCACAACTACATAGCGGATCCAGGTTTTTTGGCCAACTTTGTGTAAGTAACGGGCAAAGTCTAGAGTACGTTTATTGCTAACACCTACGAGGTCTTGGTGCACGTCATCGTGGATTTGCTTAATGTCGAGCATGACTAAATCAGAGACATCTAATAGCTCATCAATAACATCGGTATGTTTGCGTACATATCCGTTAGTGTCTAAGCAGGTATGAATACCTTGCGCTTGGCATTCTCGGAATAGGTCCCGCACAAATTCAGCTTGCAGAATTGCTTCACCACCGCTGGCAGTTACGCCACCACCACTGGCATTCATAAAACGTCGATAGGGGGTAAGGTCACTCATTAGTTCGGTAACGCTGACTTCTTTGCCACCGTGTAAATCCCAAGTATCACGGTTATGGCAATATTGGCAGCGCATTAAGCAACCCTGCATAAATACAATAAACCTGATCCCTGGTCCATCAACGGTTCCGCAAGACTCAGTAGAATGAATTCGCCCAATCTTTGACATTTGTTTCTCCAAAAAAAAACCTTGCCCAAAAACTTGGGCAAGGTTAATTATAACCGTAGTCTCTGCTAAGCAGAACTACTTAACGTTCAATTACATACTTTGTGTGAAAGTACGAGTAATTACGTCTTGTTGTTGCTCTGGTGTTAGCGAGTTAAAGCGTACTGCATAACCCGATACACGGATGGTAAGCTGAGGGTATTTCTCAGGATTTTCCATCGCATCAACCAACATTTCACGGTTCATTACGTTTACGTTTAAGTGTTGACCACCTTCAACGTCAGCGTTGTGGTAGAAGTAACCGTCCATTAAGCCAGCTAAGTTAGACTTCTGAGTATCGTCATCTTTACCTAGTGCATTTGGCACGATAGAGAAGGTGTAAGAGATACCGTCTTGTGCGTTAGCAAATGGCAGTTTAGCTACTGATGTTAATGAGGCTACTGCACCTTTCTCATCACGGCCGTGCATTGGGTTAGCACCAGGAGCGAATGGAGCACCTGCTTTACGACCATCTGGAGTAGTACCTGTTTTCTTACCGTAAACAACGTTAGAAGTAATAGTAAGAACTGACTGAGTAGGAATCGCGTCACGGTAAGTTTTAAGCTTACGTATCTTAGTCATGAAGCGGTTTACTAGGTCAACAGCAATATCATCTACTTTGTCGTCGTTGTTACCAAATTTAGGGTAATCACCTTCAATTTCAAAGTCGGTAGCAATACCGTCTTCGTCACGAATAGGCTTAACTTTAGCAAATTTGATAGCAGACAATGAGTCAGCAGCAACCGATAGACCAGCAATACCACAAGCCATTGTACGGCGAACGTCACGATCGTGAAGTGCCATTAATGAAGCTTCGTAGCTGTACTTGTCGTGCATGTAGTGAATACAGTTTAGTGCGGTCACGTATTGCTCTGCTAGCCAATCCATAAAGGTGTCTAGGCGACCCATTACGTCGTCATAGCTTAGAACTTCGTCAGTGATCTTGTCAGATTTAGGGCCAACTTGGATCTTAAGCTTCTCATCTACGCCGCCGTTTATTGCGTATAGAAGGGTTTTAGCTAAGTTAGCGCGAGCGCCGAAGAACTGCATGTGTTTACCAACAACCATTGGCGATACACAACAAGCAATTGCGTAGTCATCGTTGTCGAAGTCAGTACGCATTAGGTCATCGTTTTCATACTGGATAGATGAAGTATCGATAGATACCTTGGCACAGTATTTCTTGAAGTTAATAGGTAGTTGCTCAGACCATAGAACAGTAATGTTCGGCTCTGGAGAAGGCCCCATTGTGTATAGCGTATTCAAGAAACGGAAGGCTGTACGGCTTACTAGTGTACGACCGTCAGTACCCATACCACCGATAGACTCAGTTGCCCAGATTGGGTCACCAGAGAACAAATCATCGTATTCAGGCGTACGTAGGAAACGAACCATACGTAGCTTCATTACTAGGTGGTCTACTAATTCTTGCGCTTCGTCTTCTGTTAGTGTGCCAGCAGCGATATCGCGCTCAATGTACACATCTAAGAAAGTAGTAGTACGACCAAACGACATTGCAGCGCCGTTTTGCGATTTAACTGCAGCTAGGTAGCCGAAGTAAGTCCACTGTACTGCTTCTTTTGCATTTTCAGCTGGGCGAGAAATATCACAGCCGTATTTAGCTGCCATTTCTTTAATTTGGCCTAGTGCACGGTGCTGTTCGCTGATTTCTTCGCGAAGCTGCATCGTAGAAGCTAGGTCAGAACCGTTTACAAAGTCACCTTCTAAAGAACGGTGCTGCTTAACTTTGTCAGCCATCAAGAAGTCGATACCGTAAAGTGCTACGCGACGGTAATCACCAATAATACGACCACGGCCATAAGCATCTGGCAAACCAGTTAGTACACCTGACTTACGACACTTCATGATAGCGCCAGTGTAAACGTCAAATACACCTTGGTTGTGGGTTTTACGGTAGTCAGTGTAAATCTTGCTTACCATTGGATCTAATTCGCGATCGTAAGCTTTACAAGAACCTTCAATCATACGAATACCGCCGTTAGGGATAATCGCACGTTTTAGTGGCGCTTCAGTTTGTAGACCAACAATTTGCTCTAAATCTTGGTTAATGTAACCAGCATCGTGAGCGGTGATGGTTGAGATTACTGAAGTATCGAAGTCTACCGGCGAGTGAGTGCGGTTTTCTTCTTTAATGCCTTCCATAACTTTGTCCCAAAGCTGATCCGTAGCTTCGGTTGCTCCAGCTAGAAAGCTCTCATCGCCTTCATATGGAGTGTAGTTAGTTTGAATAAAGTCACGAACGTTAACTTCATTTTGCCATTCGCCGGTTTTAAAACCAGTCCAAGCACTAGCAAAAACATCGTTCTTCTCTGCCATTTTTTGTCCCACCTATAAGTTGGTATACAAATGAATATTCTATGGTTTAACAGATAGCTAAAGAGCTACTATCTAGTTCCCTTGGAACAAGTATAGCGCCTGTTCCAAGAGGTAAAAATTTAAAACTATAACAATGCTGGAATGCCGTATTTACCTTCCAACATACCTACCGCCATCATGGCGATAAAACAAATCAACAATACGGTTGCAGGGATAACAATACGGTCTACAAGAGATAGTTTTTTCGGACGTTCTTTATCGCCGATTAGACCATTGTTATCAAGCAACATAGTTAGAGCCCAAGCCAATACCGGGTTAGTTACTGCTGCTGCAAAGATACAGATACCAGCAGATTGTGAATCTTTGGTGTCTTTAATCATTTGCATGCCTGCTTCTAGTAGCGGTAAGAACACGCCTACTAATAAAGCAATCTTCATTACTGGAGGCCATACTGCAACATCCATTGGGAAGCCAAGTATTGCAATGATGATACATAATGAACCAAGCAAAATTGCGCCGCCAGGAATAGGGCGTTTAGCAATAGCAGCAGGGATCATGTAAGTACCCCAGCTAGATGTGATGTTACCACCACCTACAGCAGTACCTACGATTTGACGAACTGAACAGGTTGTCATGGTGTCATCAACATCCATTAATACTTTGTCAGTACCGCGTGGGTAGTTTAGTTCTTGGAAAATACGGTGGCCAAGGAAGTCTGGTGACCACATTGCTACCGCTAAAATTGCAAATGGTAACGAAGCAATAAAGTGTTCTGCGTTAGGTAAACCTAGCTGCCAACCTTGTTCAGTAGAACCCCACCAGTAAACTGGGTTTAAGTTAGGTAAGCCCATTTCGGTCTTAAAGGTAAGGTCAAAACCAGCGCCAAAGGCTAAAGCAATTGCAAGGCCCATAACCGCACAAGCTGGAATCGCTAACCAACGTTTACCAATTTTTGCCAAGAATGCGTAAAGTACGATGGTAGCGGCTAATACTACTAAGCCAACGTAACCCATCTCACCTGCAGCAATACCTGCGTCAACTGATTCTAGCCCCTTAGACCAAGACTGGATGTCACCGATCATCGACATCGTGCCGCCAAAGCCAAGGAATACCAGTAAGCCGCCAGCAACACCTTCACTGGTTAAGTTCACCAGTTTAGAACCACCTTTAAAGAAGCTAAGCAGTAAACCAAATACACCTAACAAAATTGCTAGGGCAAGTGGGTGGGCACCCGCTAAAGCGATTGCGCCAATCAATGGAATCATTGGGCCGTGGTTACCCGCAAGGTTAGCCCGTGGATTGAATATTCCCGATGCCAATACACAGAACAGTAACGCAGGGATAAGCATTTCTACACGCGCTACTTCAATCGCAAACTCAGTACCTAGGTTGATGTGGTCCCAACGCTCGGTTAAGCCATCAGCCCAGGCCATCATTACCGCAGAGTACATCGCAATAATACCAATAGTACCGGCAATGGCTGGCACCAAATCTTCCCATTCGAAGCGGAAGTCACGACCTGGCAAATTTAAGCCCCAGCGACGAGGCTTCATGATTTTTAGTTCGTGGTCTAAGTAGTCGGAACGAGTTTCAAACTCAGAAGCCGGGCGGTGCGCTTCTGAATAGCTCAGTTCTTCGTCTTGAGACTGGTGGTTGTTACTAGACATAGTTTCCTCAAAAACAAATATAAAAACCGGTAAACCGCAGATGCTTAACTATGTGTGTTAAGCCTGAGATCCTTCTCACTCGCGATAATCGTCTCAATGGGACGAACAACATATAAGGATAGTGAGTATAAAGTGTGAAATAACAGTATGCAGCTAAAGTTCAAAATTGTAGTGATTAACTGTATTAAAGAAATATGAAAGAAACAAAAAAATTGGCAATGATGAAAATTGGTGTTGGTAATACTTTGGCCGCTTATTTTGTTGTTCTTAACCACAACATCTACCTGCTATTTTCGATAGCAAAATTGTATCAAAGTAAGCAAGATCTGGAATTTGATCTGTGTCAAAAAAGCCCATAATTTGTGTAATTTTACTACTTATTTGTGGCTTAAAGCCGAAGGTAATCGTAGTTGATGGCCTTATTCTGTAATTTACTTACTAAATTTGTGGTCTAAGTAATGAGAGCTGGCTCACTTAATCATCACTAAGAATTACGCTGCATTTTACAATTATGCAACAGCAAATGCGGCTGTGCCCGCAAACTACACTAAAAGGCATATTATCTATAAAAACCGAGCTAAAATTCTAAAACTGAAATTAAATTCGTCGCGTGGGCGCTTAATAGCGTATCTATGCATACAGGTTGAATATAAAGATGCTAATAAAATCGCTTAATAGGGTGTTTTGTAATCATAAGAGCGCCAATTGCCCCATAAAATGTTGAGTTTTGTCTTTTGCGATGATACTTTTCGTTGGGTTGAACGTGTAACAAATTATTTAACAATAACTACGCGCCTTAGGAAACAAGGCTGGTTGCTTAGGCAGTCATTAACAAGGTAAACATAAAATATGAGTGATGTGGCTGCACTAGAAGCATCAAATATCCACAAAGTGTTTGGCGATAACGAAGTACTTAAGGGTATTGACCTTACCGCTAACAAAGGCGATGTGATTTCCATCATTGGTTCTTCTGGCTCTGGCAAAAGCACCTTCTTACGCTGCATGAATTTACTTGAGATCCCCACTCAAGGTGACATTGCACTGCACAGTGAAAAGATTGGCTTCAAGCACTTACGCAATGGTGAACGTTTACCTTCCGACAATAAACAAGTTGAACGCATTCGCTCTAAACTCTCGATGGTGTTTCAAGGCTTTAACCTTTGGTCTCACATGACCGTATTAGAAAACATCATTGAAGCGCCGGTTCATGTATTGGGCATTCCAAAGAAAGAAGCTATTGAGCAAGCTGAAGGCTTGTTAGAGCGGGTAGGTTTGCACGACCGTAAAGATTATTACCCTGCTCACATGTCGGGTGGACAACAGCAGCGTGCAGCAATCGCTCGCGCCTTAGCCATGAACCCCGAAGTAATGCTATTTGATGAGCCAACCTCGGCGCTTGACCCTGAATTGGTGGGTGAAGTGCTTAAAGTGATGCGTAGTTTGGCAGAAGAGGGGCGCACGATGTTGGTTGTGACCCACGAAATGGCTTTTGCGCGTGACGTATCCAACCAGGTGTTATTCCTACATCAAGGCATAGTGGAAGAACGAGGTTCGCCACAAAAAGTATTCGAAAATCCAGATTCTGAGCGCATGAAGCAATTTCTAGCCCCAAAATACTAAAATTATAACTATGGAAGACAAGCGTTAATTCGCTTAAAGCAAACAACACGGAGTAAAAAATGAAAAAAACATTAATCGCGATGATTGGTGCAGTTGCACTAAGTACTACAGCTGTTGAAGCAAAAGACTGGGAAGTAGTTCGTTTAGCCGTAGACGTACCGTACGAACCATTTGAGTACAAAGCACCTGATGGTTCACTAACTGGTTTCGAAATTGACCTAGGTAACGCGGTTTGTGAAGAAATGAAGGTTAAATGTGAGTGGGTAATTCAAGCATGGGATGGCATCATTCCTGGCCTACTAGCACGTAAGTACGATGCAATTTTCTCTTCAATGTCTATTAACGAAGACCGTGCTAAAAAGGTATTGTTCTCAGAACCTTACTACAATACTCCTACCGGTTTCTTTGGCCCTAAAGCCAGCGAAGTTGACCCAGCAAACCCAGATACACTAAAAGGTCTACGTGTTGGTGTTCAGCGCGGTACTATTCAAGATACCTACGCAACTGACAACTACTCTAAAGTGGCTGACATTAAACGTTACACAACCGGTGATGACTTAGTTGTTGACCTTCACGGTGGCCGTTTAGACGTAGTAGTTATCGATTTCCCAGTAGGTGTTAGCACTATCTTAGAAGTTGATAAAGGTTCAGACTTTAAAGTTCTAGGTGACAACGTACAACTTGGTGAAGGTGTTGGTGTTGCTGCTCGTAAGCGTGATGGCGAACTGATTGAAATGTTCAACAAAGCTTTAGCGACTGTTAAATCTAACGGTACTTACGACAAAATTAACGACAAATACTTCGATTACAGTATTAAAAAGTAAGCCTTGCACTACCATTAACCCGAGCATTGCTCGGGTTAACTTTCTAAGAGACTCATTATGTTAGATCTTCATGGTTACGGCCCTTCAATATTTATGGGGGCGATAGTCACTATCGAAGTTGCCTTCTTATCATTGGCTGTAGCGCTAATTTTAGGCATGTTGGCAGCGGTGGCACGTTTATCAAAAAACCGTATTGCTAATGGCGTTGCTGTGGTTTACACCACGGTGATTCGCGGTGTGCCCGATTTGGTGTTAATGCTGCTTATTTTCTTTGGCGCTCAAATCATGATGAATGTGTTTTCTGATTGGTTATACGACAACTACGATATCGATTACTACATCAATATTAATGAGTTTGTTGCGGGTGTAACTACTATTGGATTTATATTTGGTGCCTACATGGCGGAAACCTTCCGCGGCGCCTTTTTAGCGGTAGACAATGGCCAGATAGAAGCAGGAAAAGCTTACGGCATGAGCAGTTTACAGGTGTTTCGCCGTATCACGGTACCGCAAATGATGCGTCACGCAATTCCCGGTATTGGTAACAATTGGTTGGTGTTGGTTAAAACCACTGCCTTGGTATCGGTGATTGGTTTAGCCGACATGGTGCGCCTAGCGAAAGAAGCAGCGGGTGCGGTACACGAACCGTTTTTATTCTTTATTCCGGTTGCCTTTGTTTATCTAGCACTTACTAGTGTTTCCGAAATTTTTCTGAAGCGATTAGAAATTCGTTTTAGTGCTGGCACGGTGAGGTAAGCGCGTCTTATGTATGAAACTATCGAGAACTTGCTCGCCAACAACGACATATTCACCTTAACCACGGTGTTAGGGTATTGGGACGGTTTAGTTATGACCGTTCAACTTGTGTTTTTATCGCTAATTCTGGGGTTAATACTAGCGATTCCTTTGGCCATTATGCGCGCCTCGGACAACGTATTGATTAGTCGTAGTGTTTGGATATTTACCTACGTATTCCGTGGTACTCCCTTACTGATTCAGCTTTACATCATTTATTACGGTGTGACTTACATTGAGGGCATTCAAGATTCAATGTTTTGGCCGGTAGTTCGCGAAGCATTCTATCCTTGTCTATTGGCTTTTGTATTGAACACTGCTGCGTATACTACGGAGATTTTCCGTGGAGCCATTGTTGCCACACCGCGAGGTGAAATTGAAGCGGCGAAGGCTTACGGCATGTCTAACGGTAAAGCGATGCGTAGAATTATTTTGCCAAGCGCACTGCGCCGCGCGTTGCCAGCATACAGTAACGAAGTAATCTTTATGTTGCACGCTAGCTCCATCGCCAGTGTGGTAACTATTATTGACCTTACCGGTGCTGCGCGTGACGTATATGCTAAGTATTACGCTCCCTTTGAGGCCTTTACTTTCGCCGCGCTTATCTACTTGTCGGTAACCTTTTTACTGGTGTTTGGCTTTAAGCATTGGGAAAAACGCTGGCATCGCCATTTACGGCCGCTAAGTTAAGTTTTATAAAGGGGCCTAGGCCCCTTTTTTGTTTTGAATTAAGAAGATAGCTATGCTCACTTTACTTAAAAATGCTCAGGTATACGCGCCAGAAAGCTTAGGCTTAATGGATGTTTTGTTGGCTAACGGCAGCATTTTGCAAGTTGCACCTAATATCGAGCTTAAGGCTAGTCATGACTTGGTAGACAGCATTGATTTATCAGGCAACATTCTAGCCCCCGGCTTTGTTGATGCCTTAGTCCACTTTACTGGTGGCGGTGGTGAAGGCGGTTTTGGCTATCGTACTGCTGAACTTAGTTTTGAGGACGCGGCACCCACAGGGGTCACCACCTTGGTAGGTGCACTAGGGACCGACAGTGTTACTAGAACGCCCGCGCAAGTTTTAGGTAAAGCACGAGAGTTAAGCGCAATGGGCTTAAGCTGCTATTGCTATACCGGTTCTTATCACCTGCCGGTTAAAACTATCACAGGAAGCATTGAGCAAGATATTGTATTAATTCCAGAGATGATTGGTGTAGGAGAGATAGCCATTGCCGATCATCGTGCTAGCCAGGCTTCGGTTCAAGCTTTTACAGAAGTAGTTGCAGAGGCGCGTGTCGCAGGTTTACTGGCGGGTAAAAAAGGTATTAGTTTTTTCCACGTAGGTGATGGCAAAACAAAATTGGCGCTATTAAGGCAAATTGTTGAACAATCTGATTTGTCGATAACTCAGCTTTACCCAACGCACTGTAACCGTAACGCTGAGCTATTTGCTGATGCTTTAGCCTTTCTAGAGGAAGGCGGGGCTATTGATTTTACCAGCAGCACAATCCCTCAGTTTATCGAAGACGGAGAAGTAAGCTGTGCTCAGGCTTTAAAAACGATTGTTGATCAAGGGCTTGCATGGCAACGAGTGAGCTTTAGTTCAGACGCCAATGCCAGTTTACCGCTGTTTGATGAAGCGGGCGAGTTAGTGGGGATGCAAGCCGGTAAGTTAGACAGTTTGTATTTAGCAGCTAAAGAGGCGGTTCAGGCAAATCAAGTGCCCTTAGAGATCGCTTTGTCGGTGATTTCTAGCAATCCAGCGAAGATTTTGGGCTTAAAAAACAAAGGTCAATTAGCGGTGGGCTTTGACGCTGATTTAGTGGTACTTGACCAGCAGTCCTTAGATGTCAAACAAGTATTTGCTATGGGTAAGAGCATTTGGGCTAAGTAGTATTTTCCAAAGAGACTCCCGCTAAGGGCTGCTCGTTTTTAAGCCTTGGCTAAGGCATAATAGCGCCACTTAGTTTTTACTAGAAGTAGCCCTATGAGCTTTAAAGGATTCACAACTCAGCTGGTTCACTGCGACCGTTTAGCTGGCGTAGAAGATGGTGCTGTTCACGCGCCAATTCATAACTCAGTACCTTATGGATACGCCGCCACCCAAGACTTGGTGGATGTCTTTCAAGGCAAGCAAGTTGGCCATGCTTATGCACGTCAATCAACGCCTACGCTTGATTACTTACAGCGCAAAATAGCCATGCTCGACGAGAGTATTGCCAGCCTAGTATTTGGTACTGGCATGGCAGCCATTGGTACCGTGTTTTTAACCTTGCTAAAAGCCGGCGACCACATTGTTGCGAGTCGATTCTTGTTTGGTAATACCAGCAGCATATTTGGCACACTAAAAGGTTATGGCATTGAGGTGACCTTGGTTGATGCCACCAGTAGCGAAGCGGTGGAACAGGCTTGCCAAGACAACACCAAAATGGTGTTTGTTGAAACCATTGCTAATCCTGCCACTCAGATTGTAGATTTAGCGGGAATTGGCGAGCTATGTGAGCAACGAGGTTTGGTTTACGTAGTAGATAATACTTTAACTTCTTCTTACCTCTTTCAGCCTAAATCGGTAGGTGCCAGCTTAATCATTACTTCTTTATCTAAGTATGTTGGTGGCCACGGTAATGCTCTGGGGGGCTCGGTAAGTGATACAGGCTTATTTGATTGGAGTACTTTCCCCAATATTTTTGAAGGCTATCGTAGTGGCGATCCAAGTATGTGGGGAATCAACCAAATCAAGAAAAAAGGCCTAAGAGATTTTGGTGGTGCCTTGAGCTCACAAGCGGCGCATTTATTATCGGTAGGCGCCGAAACCATGGCACTTCGTATGGAACGTCAATGCGCTAATGCTTTAGCCTTAGCCAAGATGCTAGATGAACACCCTAAGGTGGCTAAGGTTTATTACCCAGGATTGGTCTCGCACCCTCAGCATAAACGAGCAAGTGAGCTGTTTAAGCACTATGGCGCTTTGGTGAGCTTTGATTTAGTGGATGGCATCGACTGCGCAGAGTTTTTGGATAAAACCAACATTGTGATTAACGCTACTCATTTAGGTGATAATCGCACCTTAGCCTTGCCTGTGGCTCAAACCATTTACTTTGAAATGGGCTTAGAGGCGCGTCAAGCCTCAGGGATTAGCGAAACAATGATTCGCTGCTCAATTGGTATTGAAGATACTGAAGACTTGCTCAGCGACTTTGAGCAAGCATTAGCGAGTTCCTAGTAAAGAAAGTATGACCCGTCCTAAGATAGGTTGACGATTTTTAGGCCAGCTCCAGTAGCTGGCCTTTTCTATTGTGCACCTGATTGGGCGTTTTCATATTTAAACTCAGATGCGGCCTCATAGCGTTGTATATCGCTATCGATTCTTTTACAAGTATCTTCATTTCTTTAAGCGTTTTACATCGGTACAGTAAAAACTCCTGCTTCAGTATTCCGTTTATCCTTTCCGCCAACGCATTTTGGTAGCAATCATAACCGTCTGTCATCGAGGGTCGAATTTGGTT